>NZ_QJUE01000002.1:0-600000 GCF_003208055.1 Prochlorococcus marinus XMU1408 | reverse complement strand
ATGCATAAATAATACAACAAAATATCTAAAGTCCAAAAATATAAATAAGTCTCAAAATGAAATGGATATTAATTCTCTAGCAGTTGGATATTGTCATGGCGGTTCACTTCCAAAGTAATCACAATTATCTAGCTTTTCCTTTTTTATCACCATCTATATCATAGGTTGGATGTTTATCAGGTTCCTTGCCTTCAAGGAATGGAATTAATTTGGAAGTTAGCCTTCCCATAACAGGAACCCAGAAATTTTTGTATGCGCTTTTTAGCATTTAATTATTTTTAAATACTCTAGCTTAAAACTTCTAATTATATAACATTATTTACTAATATTAATTAATAAAACATGATTGGGAAATCTACTAATTGATTTGAAGATGATATTGTCATTGAAAGTTTCAAAATCACTAGTATTAGAAGTAATAATATACTTGTATTCAGAGAAATCATGATTTTGGTTGATAATCTTAGATGAAGGTAAATAATAAGATAATAAAGTCTGTATCTTACTCTCTACGTTTAATAAATATATAGTATTTGAATTTATGATAGAAGAGACAGATACATCATTTAAAAAACTCTTTATTCTATAATTTGGATTACCAAGAATACCAAAATTAAATAAAAATGATAAAGAAATAACTTGAGGAATGGCAACAGTATAGAAGAAATTTTGTAATTGAGTCTTATAATTTTTATCTATTAAAAGTATATAAATTGACGATATATAGGATAAGATTAATATTAAAGGTAATAAGTATACTATAAATAGGTTACCATAAGAATACTCTATAAGAGAATCTTTTAAAAATAATAAAAATGAAAATAAAATAGAGATAATTAATATACAAATGAAAAATAATAAATATTTAATAAAATATGCTGATAACGAAAATCGAAAGTCTTCATAATTTAATTTGACTGAGAATAAAATTGACAAAGATGGAAGTAGGAATAAATAGTAATGGGGATATGAAGTAGACATACACAAAAGAATTAATACTGAGGAAATAGGATAAAAATATACTAATAAAGGATATTTTTGAGATTTAGTACTTCTAGTAAAAACAATAAGAAGTATAAATAAAAAACCAATAGGGAAAGTCAGGTATAGAAAATTAATAGGAGTAAATATATAATTATTAAGATCAAATCCTCCAATCGCCTGTTTCTTTGCAAAATCAAAAAGAGTTGTAATACCTGATAATCCATATTTTTTATAGGAGAAATAAAGATTAAGCAAAGTGGGGATAGAACCAAATAAAGTTCCGAAAGAAAAGATATATTTAAATATATTCTTTGATCTAATTAAGTGAAATAGAAGAAATGGTGAAAGTCCTATGAGAGGAACAAATGCCATATAACTTCTAATAAAAAAAGCAGAAGTAAAAAACAAGCCAGAATTGAAAATATAAAAATACTTATAAATATATTTATTAGAATCTAGAAAACTCAAAAAGAAAAAAATAACAAGCAGTATACACAATACAAAGGGTAAGTCAGGACTGGCATATCTAGAATATTGTATCCATAGTGGCATTGATGCTAGTGAAAAAACAGAGATCAAAGCAGACTTCTTATTTGTAACTTTACATGCAATCAAATATGAAATAAATAAACAAATAAATGAGGATAAAATGCTAGGAAGTCTTAGTGCTAGTTCACTGAAGCCAAATAATCTTATTGATAATGCAATCAACCAATAACTCCCTAGTGTCTTATGATGAACAGAAGAGAATGTTGGAGAGAACCAATTAGATGATTCTTCAACTAATCGCGATCTTCTTGCATAAAGTCCTTCATCATGGGCTACTAGACTTTGAGTCGAGAAATCTATCGAAAAATAAAGTAGAACAAATGAAAGGATAAAAAGTAAAGTAACAAATATACCTTGATGCCTTAAAAATAAATTAAAGATACCTAGTTTATTATTCCTATAGATTAAAGGATTATTTTCAATCTTTTTCATAATCAAATATGATTAGAAATCCTAAGTTCACTTAAAAATGAACTATGCATTAAACAAAATTATATCCTTTGTTATTTGGTTTGGGAATCAAAGAGTGAAATTAATAATAATATAATGTATAATAAAAAAGTTTTATAGCTATAAAAGATGGCTACTGCTAAGGAAAAAAAGGAGGAGGTAAAAGCCTCATTAAAGATTTTAAGAGCTGAGCTAAGAAAAATGCATTTAGGTGTTACAGAAGAACTAACTCTTCCAGAACCAACAGAAGTCAAAAAATTAATGACTCAAATGGAGGAACTTCTTACAGTAATTGAACCAAAGTCATCAAAAAAATCAAAAAAATAATATTATACTTTTTACTTTATTATAGAGAGGCAAAATTATTATTAATTATATAATTTTTTTATTTATTAATTGTCTTTAACGAATTAAACCTAGATGGAATCATAATTAAAATAGTTATTGCTAACGGATGGTCTGAAATAGTATAAAAAAGTGTAGATAAAGTAAAAAAGTCAAATAGAAGTCTTATGTCAATTCTTAAATCATATAATGAAAGTATAATTAATGTAATTTGAAGCCAGTTATATTTAAAAAATCTATAAAGTCTAAAAATAAATATCATGTCTATCAATCAATTTCTTTATTACTTGTTATTGATAAGAGGGAGGGTGCTAAAGCTATGCTAGACCAGGAACCAGCTATAACTCCTATAACCAAAGCAAATGCAAACCAATATAATGTAGATCCACCCCAAATCAATATGCAAATCAATGGAAGTAATGTCGTAAAACTTGTATATAGAGTTCTTGTCAAAGTTGCACCAACTGCTTTATCAATTTGATATTTAAAACTCAATTTATTATCAACTATGCTTTTTTCTCTAATCCGATCAAATACTACAACAGTATTATTAACTGAATAACCTGCAATGGTTAACAATGAAACAGCGAATAAAGAATCTACCTCTATATTATAAAAATATCCTAACCACGAAAATACACCACAAACAATAAGTACATCATGAAAAAGTGCAAATAGAGCTAGAAAAGAATATCTTCGATCATATCTAAAATTTATATATAAAGCTATGCCTAGAAAAGCAAAGAATAATGATATTAAACTGCTTTTAAGCAATTGCTTGCCTAGGCTAGGGCCAATTATTTCCACAGAAGTATTTTCATTTATAAATGGTCCAAAAGATTTAGTGACTTCATTTACTACAGATTCCGATTGACTTGCAGAAAGGAAAGGTAATCTAATAGAAATTGATTTTGAATTGTCGAGTAGTTGTATTTGAGATCTAGTAAGATTAGGGGAGGAATTGGATTCAAAATTTTTATCTACATTTTTCAACGCAATAATATTTTTGGATATGTCACTTGTATTTAATTCAAGACATTCGTTACTGCAACTTCTGTCTAAGATTATTTGAGTACCCCCCGTGTAATCTAAGCCAAGATTTAAAGGGGCATTAATACGAGGATTTTTATAGCATATCAACATTCCCATTATTGATAATAAAGATAAAGATAAAGAAATAAGCCAAACTACTTTTCGATTTTTATAAAGTTGTACATTTAAATTAGAGTTCATAATTTATTTTATGTGAATTAGTTACTGTTGAATGTTGATAGATGGTTTAGGAATCTGATTAAGATTAATAAAATTAGAAATTTTTCTAAGCCCCTGATAACTCATTAGAAACTTCAATATTGCTTTTGTACAGGTTAAGGCTGTAAATAAGCTCAATACAACTCCAATACCTAATGTAGCTGCAAAACCTTTAACAAATCCAGTGCCCAAATAAAATAAAGTTACGCAACTAATTAAAGTAGTTAAATGTCCATCAATTATAGAAGAAAAAGCATTTTTGAAACTTGCATCTATTGATCGAATTAATGTATTACCATTGCGTAATTCTTCTTTCAGTCTTTCAAAAATAAGAACATTAGCATCTACAGCCATTCCAATACTTAATATAAATCCAGCGATACCAGGAAGCGTTAGAGTCACGGGGAGTAGGGCATAAATGGAAAGAGTAAATAAAGAGTAAAAAGACAGAGCAAGTACAGATACAAATCCAGCCAATTTATATATAAAAATCATAAAAATACCTACAAAAAGCAAACCTGTTAAAGCAGCAAAAAGACTAAGTCGAATATTTTGTATTCCAAGAGAAGGACCAATTGTTCTTATCTGAATAATATCTATAGGGAGAGGCAAAGCACCTCCTCGAAGCTGAACTTCTAAATTTCTAGCGTCATCTGCAGTAAAGTTTCCACTTATTGTCGCGGCACCACCAGTTATTCCTGCTGTTTGAAATTGTCTACCAACACTTGCCTCACTATATGACATCCCATCAATAACAATTCCTAGCAGTCTAGATGTACCTGCTATTGATTTAGTAATTTCTGCGAATTTTTCACCTCCCTCATTATTAAAACTCAAAGTTACTTCCCAATTGTTTGTATTTTGATCTTGTCTTCTACCTGCATTAGTAAGATATTGACCAGTCAAAGATGTTGAGTCAAACAAAGCAGCAATATCAGTATTTAAATTATTCCTTAGGAGAATAAATTTATCTAATTCAAGAATTTGGTTCGTATCAAAATTATATTTTTCGAACAATTTGTTAATTTCATTATTTGTATTGATCTCTTTTATCAATTGGGCTGAATTATTATTTTCTTCTAATAATTTAATTATAGATTCAATACTATTTCTCTGTGTTTGTAAATTTCTTAATTCCTGCTCTGACCCATTTTTTTGAATTCTGAATTCTAATAGAGCGGTCTCTCCTAGTACTTTGGCTGCCCTTGAAGGATCTTGTTCTCCTGGTAGCTCTAATAATAATTGATTTGTTCCAATAGTCTGAAGTTGAGAATCAGAAACGCCTAATCCATTAACTCTCTTATCAAGAACAGCCTTAACTCCTTCAACTTCATTAGGAGTTATTTTTGCTACTTCAGGAGTAGGCTTAATTTCTAATGTTAATTGACTACCTCCACGAAGATCAAGTCCTAATTGAAAAGGTATATTAATGCAGATAAATATACTTAATACTGCAAAAATAATGACAAAAAGAAACCAATAATTCTTTCGTCCCATTGTTAATCAACTCCGTCATTTCCCATAATTCTCTCGGCTGCATCTACTATCTGATGAGGTTGAATAATAGTTAAATTTTCAAGGTTTCCATTATAAGGAGTAGGAATATCCTGGCTGGACAAACGCACAGGAGGATAATCTAAATCATCAAAACAATTCTCAGTTATTAAGGACATCAATTCTGCAGCAATCCCACCTGTTTTCATACATTCTTCAACAATTATAACTCTATGGGTCTTGTTAATGGACTTAGAAATTGTATCCATATCAAAAGGCTTAAGACTAATTAAATCAATCAATTCAACATCAATTCCCTTCACTTGAAGAAGTTCAACTGCTTTTAAACAGTGATGACGCATTCTTGAATAAGTCAAAATTGTAATGTCACTTCCTTCTTTTACAAGATCAGCTTGATCTAAAGCGCAAACATATTCACCTTCAGGTAATTCTTCAGTGAGGTTATAGAGAAGGACATGCTCGAAGAAAAGCACCGGATTATTGTCCCTAATAGCTGCTTTCATGAGACCTTTCGCATTAGTAGGAGTACTGCAAGCAACAATTTTTATTCCAGGGACTGCATGAAAATACGCTTCAAGCCTTTGACTATGCTCAGCTCCTAATTGCCTTCCAACCCCCCCAGGGCCTCTAACAACTGTTGGAATTGTAAAATTACCACCACTTGTATATCTCAACATTCCCATATTGTTTGATATCTGATTAAAAGCAAGCAACAAAAAACCCATATTCATACCTTCCACAATTGGTCTTAAACCTGTCATGGCTGCACCAACTGCCATTCCCGTAAAACTATTCTCAGCAATTGGAGTATCTAATACTCTGAACTCTCCATATTTTTCATATAAATCTTTCGTGACTTTATAAGAACCTCCATATTGGCCAACATCCTCACCCATTACGCAAACCATAGGATCTCTAGCCATTTCTTCATCAATAGCTTCACGAAGAGCATTAAATAAAAGAGTACCTTTCACAGCTTTAACAGAAAGCCCGGATTACCGGTTTGTTATTCCAAGCTATCTCAAACTGTGCCTAATTACCCACCCGCCGCAAAAGTAGATAACAGCAATATGGAAAGCAACATACCAGGAGCGAGTAATAAAACAAGAAGTCCTAAATCATGAAGGGTCATAAAAAGACCTAAATATTACAATTTAATATTTAAATACTAGTCCGTTTTAACCTTATTGCCTGCTATCAAACTTCGAATAAATACTAAAAACAAACCAAGACCTATAAAACCAAATGTAAAAGTTGCAAGAAAGCTAATTCCTATAATTAGCGTTTTAAAACCGGAAGCTATACTTTGAGCAATTGGTGAAGAGTAATTAGGACTATGTATAGAGAAATACAAAACTATTTTCTTACTTATAAATAGGCTTAAAAAACTAAAAGCTAAACTCGTAATCGAACCAGAAAAAAAGCTGAATGGTCCCTTCTTTTGCACATCAGCACTAATACTATCAATGGGAATTGATTCTGAATTCCCTAATTCTTCTGATTCTTTTTTAAATCCATTACTAGGTAAATTCATTTTCCAAGTTAACTCCATTAGACATCATTGAACATGCCCAAGCTGATAAACCAGCTCTTTCAAATTCATTAAAATGTTCTGTTAACACTTTATTTGCAACATCATAGCTTGGGAACAAAGCAAAACAGCTTGGTCCAGAGCCACTCATAGATACAAGGCGAGAACCTGGCAAACCAGACAATATTTTCAATGACTTTTCAACCTCTGGTGTCATAGGGCGAACTGTTTTTTGTAAATCATTTTGTATTTCTATTCGATTATCAAATATAGACTTATCAGACCAATCTATAGACCTGATCATATTTCTTTTGAGATCAAAATCCTTATCATCATCAAGATAAGTATGACCATACTGTTCTTTATATTTTTTATATGCGACTGGCGTAGAAACTTGAATTGAAGGATCTTTTACCAAAACAAGACCCAGATCAAACTTTTTACACTTTAATTTTTCTAGAACTTCACCACGTCCAAAACAAATTTGCCTACCTCCTGATACGCAAAAGGGAATATCTGATCCAATCTGCTGTGATATTTTCTCTAATTGATAACCCTCTAGATTTAAGTTCCAGAGTTTATTTAAACCAACAAAAGTCGCTGCTGCATCTGTAGATCCTCCTGCTAATCCTGCACCAATTGGTATGTTTTTTTCAAGTTCTATATCAACACCTAATTTTGTATTTCCAACTTCCTTTCTCAAAATCATTGCAGCCTTTATTATTAAATTATCATCACCATTACTGATCTCTTTATTATTAGATTTAAGGCTAATATTATTATCCTGCCTTTTTATCATCTTCAATTTATCGCTTAGACTAATACTTTGCATGACCATTGCCAATTCGTGAAAGCCATCATTTCTCATACCTAAAACCTCTAAATGCAAATTAATTTTTGCATTTGCAATTGCTATGAGAGAATTATCATTAACATTGTTAGAAGTCATTTTTAATAACAGAAGTTTCTTTTAAAGCTTTGGCTAAGGCAAACCAATTGGAAGGAGAAATTTCCTGTGGTCGTTGATCAAGACTAATACCTCTATAGGCAAAAAATTCTTTTATTTGATCGTTTGAAGTTACAAAACTTCCAATCGTGTTACGTAATTTCTTCCTTCTACCAGAAAAAGCAAGTTTTAAAAGTTTCTCTAATAAATTCCCAATTTCATAAAATTCATGACCAAGAGATAAATGAGGTTCAAACAGCACGACTTTGGAATCCACCTTTGGAGAAGGTTGAAAACATCTAGCAGAAACATCACATACAAATTGACATTTTGCTAACAACTGTATTCTTACGCTTAAAGCACTATAATTGCTATTGCCTGGTTGGGCTAAAATTCTTTGAGCCACTTCTTTTTGCATAAGGATAACTAAAGTTTCAAAATTATTTTCTGGTGGATTGCATAGTTCACCAATTAATCTTCTTAATATTGGTCCTGTTATGTTGTAAGGAATATTAGCAACAACTTTATTAATAATTTCTCCATTAGCTGCATTCAATGGAACAGATAGAACATCTCCCTCTCTCAAACTGAATTTGTTTTGATCAATAAAACGCTTTTTCAAACCAGCTACCAAATCTCTATCAAGTTCAATTGCTTGAATGAATCTTGCTTGAGATTCAATTAATTTTTCAGTTAAAGCACCTCTACCTGGGCCAACTTCTAATACACAATCATCAGAATTCAATTTGGCAGCTTTAACTATTTTATTTAGAACACCCTGATCTTTTAGCCAATGCTGGCCAAAGCGTTTTCGAGGAATATGTCTAAAATCATTCAATGTTTTATCACCCACACGAACAATCTCCAAACCACATTAGAAATAATCACATTTTTTACTGAAGTAAAAATAAATTATTTAAAATATAATCATAAAAAGATTTTCAATCAATATATCCTTCTCCAGAAAAATGAGTTTTGATAGTCACAGCCTTGAACGTTTAAAAGAACTTGGACGTAAACTTCCTAAAGAGATATCCAAATCTCAACAAACAGAATCAAAAAAAACTAATTCGACTAAACAACACAAACTTCATCCAGTTGAAATTGAAACCAATCCTCAACAACTTTTTCGAGAACTTATGGAAATAAGCCCAGATGGGAACGTCCCACCCCATCTATTAGATCGACTGAAAACACTTGAATCAAATACTGTAAAAAATCATTCAAATATTACACCAGATAAGAATAAAAATCCTCAAGAACTTTCTGTTAACGAATCACTAGAGCTTTATACACAATTTAAACAATTTCTCCTTGAAGATGATAATTATTAGATAAATATAAATTTTATGCTTAATGTTTCACGATATAAAATCATTGCCATTGGGAAAATAAAGAAAAAGTGGATTCAGACAGGTATAGAAATGTACTTGAAAAGATTGCCTGGTTTACAAGTCATAGAAATCAAAGACAGTACTCAAATAAAAGAAGAATATACGATTAAAGGAATCTTAAAAAAAAATGAGGCCCTTGTCATTCTCAACGAGAATGGACAATCTTTCTCTTCAAAACTATTAGCAAGAAAGCTGCTTAATTTTAATAATCAAAACATTACTTTTGTTATTGGAGGTGCTACCGGTCTTAGCCAGTCCCTAAATAATTTCGCTATTTTGCAATTAAGTCTTTCACCACTGACTTTTCCGCATGAAATAGCTCGTCTTCTCCTTATAGAGCAACTGTATCGGGCAAAAACTATTACTCAAGGCTCCCCATACCACAAAGAATAAAGACTACACCGACACAATACGCGATAGTACAAGTGAACTATAATAAAATCAGGTCACGCTGGGTTCATGTATTCAAAGATCTCTCACTCTTCTTCAAAAGAGATGCCGTCGAACTTATTAGTTCCATTAGTAAAAGAAACAATTTCGGCAGGGTTCCCTTCTCCCGCAGAAGATTATATAGAGCTAGGCATCGACTTAAACCAATACTTAATCAAAAACCCCATAAGTACGTTCTTTCTACGCGTTTGTGGTAATTCTATGAATAACGCAGGAATTTATAATAATGACTTATTAATAATAGATCGAAGCATAAATCCGACTCCTGGACATGTTGTAGTTGCTCTGTTGGATGGGGAATTCACATTAAAAAGACTTATAAAAGAAAAAAATAATTATTATCTAAAAGCAGATAAAAAAAACTATCCAGCAATAAATTTATATGAATATTTAGATATACAAATTTGGGGAGTAGCAATTTATTCAATACACAAACTAGAAAGATAAATAAATAATTATGCGCAAAGCTATAGTTCAAATTGATGGCAATAATTTCTATGCTTCGTGTGAGCAAATGATCGATCCATCAATTAGAGGAAAGGCCTTAGTTATACTTTCGAATAATGATGGATGCATTATAGCCCGAAGCTCAGAAGCTAGAAAAATGGGAATTCCTATGGGTCAGCCTTATTTCAAATTAAAAAGCAAACTAAATCAATTAAATATAAATGTAAGAAGTTCAAATTATGAACTTTACGGTGATGTAAGCAATCGATTAATGCAGATACTAAAAGAAAATTGTGAAGAGCTAGAAATTTACTCTATAGATGAAGCATTTGCGACTATGAAACGACCAAAAGATAAGTGTCTATATCAATGGGGAAAAGATTTAAGAGCCTTAGTTTATCAGAACATAGGAATACCAATATCTATTGGTATTGGTGAAACAAAAGTTCTATCAAAAATTTCTAATTATATAGCAAAGGAAATACAAAGTAATTCAGGTATATTTGATATAGGTATAGTTGAAGATAAGAATCCTTATCTTCAACAAATCAAGGTAGATAAAGTTTGGGGTGTAGGAAAAAAAATGTCGACATGGCTAAAAGTTAGAGGCATAAACAACGCAAGAGAACTTAGAGATATGTCAAGCAATCAAATTAAATCCAAATATGGTGTAATTGGTTTACGCATACAAAATGAATTGAAAGGTACATACTGTATTCCTATTAATGAAAAATCATCAGCTCGAAAAGAAATCTGCGTGAGTAGGAGTTTTGCATATCCAATAGATAGCTTAGAGGAGCTGAGTCAATCAATAAGTAAATATGTTCTCATAGCAACTGCAAAGCTTAGAAAATACAATCAATTATCTTCTGCAATTACAGTCTTTACAACAACCAATACTCATTCAAAAGATTTTTATAGAAGTGAAGCAAGTATAAAATTACAGACACCAAGTTCGAACTCAATAATTATCCAGAAAAACAGTATTGAATTAACAAATAGAATATTTAAACCATATAAGAAATTTATAAAAGCTGGTGTAATATTGCATAACCTCAGTAGCAATCAATACAAACAAAAACTATTATTTTGTAATAATGATTTACAAGAAGAATTCTATCTAGAAAGACTAAATAGTGTAATAGATAATATTAACAAAAAAAATGGAAAAGATTTATTAGGATGGGGCTCATCTATTATAGAGAGGGAATGGAGGCCACGTCGTAGTAAACTATCCGGTTCAAAAGTAACTAATATAGAAAGTATTCCTACTGTATTTGCAAATTAAAGTTTCTATGAGATTTAAAATATACAATAAACATATGTGAAAAAAATATGGTAAATTAAAAATAATATAATTATTAGAGATTAGAATAATGGAGTTCATTCAATATTTAGATAAAATAGAAATTAAGATAATAGAGCATGTTGAAAAAGCAGGATATTCAACAGAGGAAAATACATCTCTATGTTTATTAAGTCAAAAATACGTAGGTTTTTTAAAAAAGAGACAAAAAAAGATTGTTATATGTACAGATAATGTTAAAAGGATAGGAGGCTATAAAAGTCTAAGTAAGAAATATACTGATACTTATGAGCGGACAGCAACACTTATAAAAAAAGCATTAAGACATGAAGCTGTTCACGTAACACAAGAATGCAATAACGGGAACTTATTAAAAATAAATAAAAATTTAACGATGAATCCAGCAAAAATTGAAGCTTTAAAAGGTTCTACAAAAATATCAGGAGAGGAAGAAAAAGAAAGACAAGCATATATATTAGAAGATAAACCAAGATTAGTAGAAAAAGAATTAATAAAGTATTGTCTATGATAATTATTTCGTTTTTAATAATCTCTAAGTAATTGAATAGCATCTAACTTTTTACTGTAAATCAAAAGCATTCCTTGTTCAACACAAGTTAAGCCAATATAGGTCTTGATAGCACTGGAGCTGATAAGAGCAGTTCCGCATGTTTCAAGAATAAGAACAGGTAAGGTAGAAGAGTTGCCCTGCATTTTCTGAAGATCGAGAGCCTGACGAACTGCTAATTTTGCCTTAAAAATACCAATTTTATTAATAAAATCAGGCCAAATATGGTTAGATAAAGAACATTTATCTAGATCAAAATAGGAAGAATTTTTCATTAAAAAAAAATATAACTGTAAAAATATTATTTAAAACATCTCTGCTGATCTAGATGTAAAATGTGCTTTCTTTCAGCATAGTAAAGATCCTGAAAATTAATAGCATCATTGTTTAACTCTTCAAACATTTTAATCACCCGTTCTTCCATATCTGATGAATTACTAGGCTCTGAGTTCTCTTGAACAATAAGAGATGCAATACAGTTCTCTAGTGTCTGTAATCTCTGTGAGCTCCACGCATCAATTAAATGTCGACAGCGTTTTAATGATTTTTGTTTTTCAAGGACAGCTAATGAACCACGAATTTGCATCTCAGGCTCACTTAAAGTTGCCTGACGAAGCTCATCAGCCTCAAGTAAAAGAGTTAGTTTTGATAGATGTTCATTATTACTTACAAGGAAAGTATCTAACAGATGTTTAATTAAATCGACCTCTGCTAAGACGTTAGTTGTATCACTGCCACGATTAATATTCTCAACTTTATCAAAACCAAATCTTTTCTCCTCAATATTACTTATTGTCGACCATATTACTCGATGATGATTAATAGCAAAATCATCTAGATCTCTTAATCGGAGTTCATTACGAATGAAAGATCTAGAGTTAGGACAATGAATGTATATAAACAATATATCAGCCTCACTTCGCTCTCTATGACTTATTTCCTGATCTTTCTCATATTTCTTAGATCGACCGTGCCATCTTTGACCTCTAATTTGATTACGTAAATCTTCCTCAAGTTGTAAAGCGAATCTACCTTGACCTCCACTAAGACGTTGTGCAACTTTCTGTAGATAATGTGTTCTTATAGCAGTTTGCGGTAGCTTCCCAAGAAGACTTACTAAATCACTAACAGCAATCTGAAATTGATCAGATTTACTTAAATCTAAATCTTTCAGTGATTGATCTATTTGCCAATCCATCCAAAGTGGTGATTTAGCAGCTAATGCTTCATATTCCGAAGAAGAATTATCTCTGAGAAATTCATCTGGATCTTTACCAGAGGGTAATTGGAGAACTCGTAAATCGAGCTGTCCTTGAATAGCAAGGTTTTCAACCTCATTGATGGCTCGATTGGCTGCTCGTATTCCTGCACTATCTGAATCAAAATTTAAAAGGATCTTTTTACTATCTGTTGATCGTGAGAGAAGCGTTATTTGATTACGACTTAATGCTGTCCCTAAGGAGGCTACAACATTAGTAATACCGGAATCATGAAGTGCTATCACATCAAAATAACCTTCAACCACAACTGCATAGTCTTTTTTTCTTATAGAAAGAGCAGCTTTATCTAACCCAAAAAGATTTTTTCCCTTTTCAAAGATTTCAGTCTCAGGAGAATTTAAATATTTAGGTTCAGATCCATCAAGACTTCTTCCTCCAAAACCAATAACTCTTTTTTGTCTATCATGTATTGGAACAATAATACGATTGCGAAATCTGTCATAGAAACCATTTCCTCCCTTTTTAGGAACAATCAATCCAGAGGATTCAAGTATTTCAACACTAACTTTTTCAATATCAACAAAATAATTAAGTAATGAATCCCAATTATCTGGTGCATACCCGATTTCGAAGTTAATTAGAGCTCCATCACTCAAATTACGTGAATTTTGAAGATAGTTAAGAGCATTTTCTCCGCACGAAGAATTTAATTGATTACGAAACCAACCAGTAGCGAGTTTTAAAACACGGTATAAAGTATCACGACGAGATATCTGTTGTTTTAGTCTTTCCTGTTGTGGCCCCTCAACTGTATCAACGGGAACTTGGTATTTTTTGGCGAGTTCAAGAACAACATCACTAAAACTTTTCCGTTCAAACTCCATTAAAAATTTAATTGCATTTCCACCTGCACCACAAGAGAAACAGTAATAAAATTGTTTACCAGGAATCACTGACATCGAAGGCTTACTGTCATCATGAAAAGGACAAATGCCAACAAATTCTTTTCCTTTTTTCTTTAGAACAACGTGATCTCCAACAACATCAACTATGTCTACACGATCTTTTACAGATTCTATTGTCCTGGGATGAAGTCGAACTGAAGCCATATGATAATTTTAATTGATACAGAAATATTTAGTTAAGAGTTTTAGAAATTGAGAGAAAAACAAATTCTAAAAAAAATTGAAAAAGATAGAAATTTTAGAGGTATCAAATTTTTAATAGCAAGTGGTCTTGCATTTAGTCTTATGAGCGTATGTGTGAAATCAATTAATGGAAGAATACCAGTTTCAGAATTGGTGTTCGCGAGAGCATCAATTAGTTTGGTGATAACTAGACTAGTGTTATTTAAAAATAATATAAATCCTTGGGGAAATCAAAAAAAATTATTAATTATTAGAGGTTTACTTGGAACATTAGCTCTATTTTGTATATTTAAGGCTCTAACAATTTTACCTATAGCAACAGCTACTGTAATACAATATATTTATCCTACATTTACAGTTATATGTGCACACTTTATCTTAAAAGAAGATATATTAAAAAGAATAGTTTATTCGATCATCATTGGATGGATAGGAATAATATTAGTTAGTCAACCAGAATTTATTTCAAATAGAAATGTAATAGATACTTTTATAGCATTAACTATAGCAATAATAGGAGCTCTATTGACATCGCTTGCCTATATTTGCGTAAGAAAATTATCTGCTAAAGAGCACCCTCTAGTTATTATTCATTATTTTCCATTGGTATCTATTCCATTATCTTTACCACTTATAATTAATAATTTTGTATTACCAATTGGATTTGAATGGATTTGGATATTAGGTATTGGTTTCTTTACACAAATTGGTCAAGTTTGCATAACTGAGGGCCTAAGACTTATTCCAGCAGGGCAAGCTACCTCACTTAATTATTCTCAAGTAATCTTCTCAAGCATCTGGGGTCTATTGATTTTTAAAGATACAATATCAACTTCAGTTTATTTGGGTGGTCTTTGCGTACTTATATCCACTATTATTAGTATAAGTGCATCAAAAAGTTCAAAAGCGTAAATTACATATGAAAATAAATTCTGCGATCTTATCAATGGTTCTAATTACTGGATCAACATCTGTTTTTGCTGATGATTATCAAAAGGGGTTCTCCTCTAGCAGAACTTGCACTAGAAATGAATATAGAGAGGAATACATACCAGGGACAAGAAATAATCCTGGATATATCAAGAAATGGGAAGAGACAGTGGAGGTGCCTTGCCCAGGAGTTAGTTCAACGACAAATAAAAATAAATTTGATAACAATGATTGCTCTGAGGGTACAATTGCTGGAGGAATATTAGGTGGTGGATTAGCCACAGCAATATCCAGAGGTAAGGATCGTTGGTGGGCAATTCCAGCCGGCATAATAGGGGGGTCAATGGTGGGGTGTGAAATAGACGGTGGTTAAATCAACTTAGCTATCAAAATAATTTCAAATAAATTTATAAATAATGATTAGTTGGTTAAAAGGTCAAATAATACAAAACTGGCATATATCCTCCAAAAGGGGAGTAGTTCTAAATGTTGGTGGTGTTGGTTATGAAGTACAACTATTATCAAAGCAAATAGATAAGATTGAGAATTCGGATTTTAAAGAATTTTGGATTCACCAAATAAATCGTGAGGATTGTACAAACCTATATGGTTTTAGGGAGATTAATCAAAGGGACTTATTTCGAAAAATCATTAGCATTAATGGTATTGGCCCTCAAATTGCTATGGTTTTATTACAGGACTTAGAGGTTTATCAATTAGTTAATGCTATTGAAGAACAAGATTTAAGTTTATTAACTAATTCTCAGGGCATTGGTAAACGTATAGCAGAAAGATTAGTAGTGGAACTCAAAAATAAACTTCAAGAATTTACTGATAATACTAAAATAAATGTAGATAATCAAAAAAGTTCAAACTTAAACAGCTTTGGTACATATATAGAAGAAATTAGATCAATTCTAAATTCACTGGGCTATATGGATAATGAAATAAAAGATTCAATAAAATATTTAACAATCAACGAAAAAGAAAATACATTGCTAATAAATACACTATCCACAGAAGCTAAAAAAGAGCTGATGGATAAGCATCTTAAAGAGATTCTTATAAGATTAAGTCAAAAGAGCACTTGATAGAAGGCTAGGGATTAAAATAGACTTATTGTATTAAGAGAATTCAAATCAAAATGTCACTTGGCACAGAAGAGAAACAAAAGCTAATCAACTCACATCAAATACATCCAACTGATACTGGTTCAGCAGAGGTTCAAGTTGCCATGCTGACAACAAGGATCTCGAAATTAAGCAAACATCTTCAAGGAAACATTCATGATTTTTCCTCAAGACAAGGCTTACTTAAAATGATTGGTCAGCGCAAAAGACTTTTGGGTTATGTGCGAAATAAAAGTGAAAAAAGATATACTGAGATAATAGAAAAACTATCTATTAGAGGATAATGACGGGTATTACGTAGTTAAAAGCTAATGAAAGGAGCAAAAAAAACCAAAAAAACACAATCTCAAGAAGCAAAAATAGGATTTTCGAGTAGCAGCTCGACACCAAAGATTGAAATTAAAACTCCCTCAAAAAATTCTAATACTAAATCTGGAATACCAAAATATGTAGCCAACAGAATGGCGAGGAGGATTGTATTTACGACAGGAATACCAACAATTAGTGGTATGGGAGTATTTATTGGCAGTTATTTTCTTATAAGCAAAGGTATCGCAGAAATCTCGCCGACAGTTACGCTCGTCAGTTCAGCAATGTGTTTCCTTGTGGGTTTACTGGGACTAAGCTACGGAATACTTTCTGCTAGTTGGGATATCAGCCCAGGCAGTTTTTTAGGTTTTGAAAACATAAAACCAAATATCAATAGGATGAAGGATGCATTCAAGAGTTCTAAAAATGAAATAACCAGTTAACAATTAAATTTAATTTACAAGTCTTTTACTAGATCTTGCACTGAAGGAATTCTTGGACAAAATATTCAAAGCAAGCTCTGTATCCTTTACACAAAATTGATCACCTAATCTTACGTATCTAGTATTAATATTATCCTTAAGGCAAGCCACAACTGGGATACGAACACCTAATTCATTTCTATCAGGCCTAATTTTTGAAAGACATTCTCTTAATTTATGCTGAACATTTATATCAGTTGCTTGATCAGGGAGAAGGTCAATCAGTAAAAATCTTAAATCATCAATTTCACGACAATCATCAACAATTAATTGAACAGTTTCATCTCTCCTATCAACGCTCCCCCATATTAATAACCTCGTTTCAACCATCAAGTGATCAGACAACCTTTCATAACTTTTCGGAAAGACAACGGCTTCACAAGAACCAGTTAGATCCTCGAGTTGAATGATCGCCATTCTGTCACCCTTTCTAGTTGTAACCTCTCTCATCCCAGGAATCATGGCAATGACACTAACTCTAGACTTATCTTTTTGATCTTCTAAAGATCCCAAACTAATTGGAGCAATTAATCTTGCAGGCTCAGATAGCTGTTTCAAAGGGTGATCAGATAAATAAAAGCCAACATGTTCTTTTTCTAATTTAAGTTTCTCGGATGGGGGGTATTCATTAACACTTTTAGACTTGGGAACTGATAGATAATCATTAGTTGATGATTCTTCAGTTGAGGAGGAGGTAGACAGATCAAAAAGATTTCCTTGGCCACTAGTTCTATCTTTCGCCCTTGAAGAAGCCCATTCAATTACTAAATCCAAGTCAGATATAAGTTGAGCTCGATTAGCATTCTCATCAAGACAATCGAAAGCACCGCAATGAATCAAAGCTTCAAGAGCCCTTCTATTAACAGAAGATAATGAAATGCGGTCACAGAATTGAGCTAATGATCTGTATTCTCCATCTGTTTCTCTACTAGCAATGATTTTTCTAATTGCGCTATCACCTAAATTTTTAATAGCAGATAATCCAAAAAGAATAGAATTATCCTTGGGAGTAAAGTCAACACCAGAAGTATTTATATTTGGTGGCATTACATTTATGCCCATCGAATTACAGTTCGAGATATAACGCTGAACTTTGTCAGTTGAACCAGCATTAACTGTTAACAATGCCGCCATATAGGCAACGGGATAATGTGCTTTCAAATACGCTGTCTGATAAGTAACAGCGCCATAAGCAGTCGAGTGGCTTTTATTGAAGCAATATTCTGCAAATAAAACCATTTGATCAAACAACTGATCTGCAATCAATTCTGTCACTCCATTATCAACAGCACCCGCAACAAAGAGTTCTCTATGTCTTTGCATTTCAGAAACTTTCTTCTTTCCCATTGCTCTTCTTAATAAATCGGCTTGACCAAGAGAGTATCCAGCTAAATCCTGTGCAATCTTCATGATCTGCTCTTGATAAACCATGATTCCATAAGTCTCACTTAAAATGGGTTTAAGTAACTGATGTGGAAAATCAATATTCTCCTTACCATGTTTTCTATTTATAAATTTAGGAATTAATCCTGCATCAAGAGGTCCAGGTCGGTAAAGAGCTAAAATAGAAGAAATATCTTCAAGTGATGAAGGCTTTAAATCTTTAACTATTTGTCTCATTCCACTAGATTCAAGTTGAAAAATACCTTCTAAATCTCCCCTAGTAAGTAATTCAAATGTTTTCTTATCTGTGAAAGGCAAAGAATCAGGATCTAATCTTTTACCTATTGATTCCTGAACTAAGTTAATAGTCTTTTCTATCATTGTAAGATTTCTTAGTCCTAAAAAGTCCATTTTTAAAAGACCAAGTGATTCAATATCTTCCATAAAATATTGAGTAATAATTTGGCCATCATTGTTTCGTTGTAGAGGTACTAAATTATCAAGAGATTTAGCGGCTATTACTACTCCAGCTGCATGGACACCAAAAGTTTTATTTGTTCCTTCTATTCGCATTGCCATATCAACCCATTTCCTTACTTTCAGATCATTATTATATTTTTCTAAAAAATCTTTATTTGGAGATTCATTGGAGATCATAGAAGATAATTTTGCAGGTTTGCCTCTAACAACAGGTATTAATTTCGCTAAACGATCCGCATCTCCATAAGGAATATCAAGTACACGAGCTACATCTTTCAAAACTGCCTTAGATGTCATTCTGTTAAATGTAATTATCTGGGCAACCTTATCTTCACCATACTTTTTAGTAACATAATCTATAACTTCACCTCGCCTCTCAATACAAAAGTCAGTATCAATATCTGGCATTGACTTCCTTTCTGGATTAAGAAAACGTTCAAATAATAATCCATTCTCGACTGGATCAATATTAGTTATATGAAGTGAAAAAGCCACTAAAGAACCTGCTGCAGATCCTCTACCAGGACCAACAGGAATATTTTGTTCTCTTGCAAATTTTATATAATCCCAAACGACTAGAAAATAAGTTGGGAATCCCATTTGCTCGATAACATTTAATTCAAAATCAAGTCTTTCTTTATAGACATTAGGAACTAAATTAAAATCAGATATATTTAATCGATCTAAAAGTCCATTTATACTAGTTTCTTTTAAATAATCGATAGCATTAAATCCATTTGGTATAGGAAAATTTGGCATCTTATATGTTCCTAATATTTTATATTCTTCAACTTTGTTTGCTAATTTTACGGTATTTTCTATAGATGTATCTATTATAACTTTATCCAAATGATCAGTAAATAAACATCTCATCTCTTCCTCAGATTTTATATATTCGGTACCTGTATATCTCAATCTTTTTTTGTCACTAATTAACTTCCCTGTCAATACACATATCAATGCATCGTGAGCTTCAATATCATTCTTTGAGACGTAATGTGCATCATTTGTAGCAATAATCTGAATATCAAGTTCTTTAGATATTTTGACTATTTCACTGTTAACAATTCTATCCTCAACTGATCCATGATCTTGAATTTCAAGATAAAAATCATCTTTAAAAATTTCTTTATACCAAGATGCGATATCTCTAGCAACATCATTTCTTCCTTTTAAAATTGCTTGCGGGATCTCTCCTCCTAAGCAAGCTGTTGAACAAATCAATCCATCACTATATTGTTTTAATAATGATTTATCTATGCACGGTCGTGAAAATATCCCTCTTCCCCTAACTCCATTTAAATGGCTGAGAGTTGTTAATTTAACGAGATTTTCATATCCAATTTGATTCTTTGCAACAACAACAAGATGATATCTTTTCTCTTTCTTAGGTTGAGGATCATCTATGGAACCATTAATAACATACATCTCATTGCCAATTATTGGCTTGATATCAGCTGCCTTACATAGCTTCAATAATTCAATAGCTCCATACATAACTCCATGATCAGTCAAAGCCAGTGCAGGCATTCCCAGTTCCTTTGCTCGTTCAACCATTAATGGAAGCTGGCTAGCTCCATCAAGAAGGCTATAATCGCTATGATTGTGTATAGGGACAAAAGACATAAATATCCAGCGAGAAACGCTGCATATAGTGTAGCCAGAATTCAGGTCACTACATAAAGTGTTTAAATTTAAAAAGTGAAATCACTCTTAGGTTTATTTTTAAAGACATCAGCAGCTATTTCATATTGGCTCGCAACTTGAAGAAGCTTGGCTTCATCAAAAACATTGCCAATCAGCTGTAAACCAATTGGTAAACCTGTTTTGTCAAAACCACAAGGCAAACTGATAGCGGGCAATCCAGCTAAATTAGCTGGAATAGTTAATAAATCTGATAAGTACATAGCCATAGGATTATCTACATTTTCTCCTGATCCGAAAGCAGTAGTTGGAGAGGTAGGAGCCAGCAAGATATCAACTTTTTTGAAAGCATTATCAAAGTCTTTTCGAATCAAAGTTCTCACCTGCTGAGCCTTCTTGTAGTATGCATCAACGTAACCAGCAGATAGTGCATATGTGCCAATTAAGATTCTTCGTTTAACTTCGCTTCCAAAGCCAATTGCTCGACTTTTCGATGTCATTTCTATAAGTGATTTTGGATCATCAGAACGAAATCCATATTTAACACCGTCATATCTGGCTAAATTAGCTGATGCCTCAGAAGGAGCAATAACGTAATAAGTGGCAATGCCATCGTTAAAGCGAGGGCACGAAAGATTGATAATTTCAGCACCTTGTTTTTCTAGGAGAGATGCTGCGCTCAGAACAGATTCTTTTACATCTTTTGCCAAGCCATCATGCTGAAAGCAATTATCAATCAAACCAATTTTCAACCCCTTGATTGACTTAGAGAGACTATCTAAATAATTTGGTACTGGTACATCAACTGTAGTTGAATCAAAATCGTCCTTGCCTGATATAACTTGCAAGATTTCAGCTGCATCAGAAACATTATTTGCAAATGGTCCCACCTGATCCAAAGAACTAGCAAAAGCTATTAGGCCCCATCTACTTACTCTGCCATATGTAGGTTTCATACCGACTACACCACAAAATGAAGCAGGTTGACGAATTGAACCTCCAGTATCAGAACCTAAAGATCCAAAACATAATCCTGCAGCAACAGAAGCAGCACTACCACCAGAGCTTCCTCCAGGCACTTTGGAAATATCCCAGGGGTTTAAGGTTGGACCAAATGCTGAAGTTTCAGTAGAGCTCCCCATTGCAAATTCATCCATATTTGTCTTCCCAATCATTACTGCACCTGATTTCAAAAGCCTTTTTGTGACTGTGGATTCATAAGGAGGGACAAAATCCTCCAAAATCTTGCTTGCACAAGTTGTTTTAATACCTTTCGTGCAAAGATTATCTTTGATCGCTAATGGTATACCTGACAAAGGTGGGAGTATTTCTCCTGCAGATCGTTGATTATCGATGAACTCAGCTTGTTTTAAAGCTTGCTCGCTATTGACAGATAAAAAAGAATTTAGTTTTGGATCAAGCTGTTTAATTCTTAAAATTTTTTCTTGAACTAGCTCTTTAGACGAGACTTCACCACTTTTCAATTTCTGGCGTAAGTCTGCAAAAGTCATTATTAAATTATAAAAAAATTGTTATCAAGCTTATGATGTCAAAGGCTCTTTACGACGACATCTAACTAAACTATGGTTTATTTTCTGAGGTGACTCTGCAGATAAGTCATCTACAAAACCATTTAACCTGACTTTTAAACTGCGTCGAGTCAAAAAAGGACCAAACCAATAAGTTACATCAGGTTGATTTGTCTCAACCTTGGCCCACCAGGCCAAGCCAAAACTATTACCTAAGCTTCGAAGAGCCCTAATGGGACCCATGAGTAAAGTGCATTTTTATTATTTTACTTTCTTAAGCATAAATTTATCAAATAAAAAGCAAAATTATGTTCACTTGATGATGAAGCAAAACTTTTTAGAAGCATATTGTTACTTGTAAAAATGAGTGCCCAAAGTAATTAATACTCTATTTAATTATTCAGTTTATCAAAATATAATTAAACTATAAAGACTATACAGTAGCTATTAAAGTGGGTTTTAAACAGATTAATTATTAACTTCAGTTGAAATCTGAGGTTTCAATAACCTAGGAGATGGATCCTGACCAGAGATAGAACGCATCCACCTACATCTAGCAACTTCGTACAAGAAAATTGAAGTGGCAACAGATGCATTAAGACTTGTTGTTACTCCCTTAAGAGGGATTCTTACAAGTTGATCACATAATCTTCTAGTTATTAGAGAAATTCCTTTATCCTCCGAGCCAACAACAACAACTAAAGGACCTTGAAATTTAATCTCAGAAAGGGTTGAGGCTCCTTCTTCCGCAAGCCCAACAACTGCATAACCTTCATCTTTCAATTTCTCAAGAGACCTATTTAGATTAACTACTCTTGCAACAGGCAAATGTTCCAAAGCACCTGCTGCAACCTTTGCTACAGAGCCTGTTAAGCCTGCACTTCGCCTTTGCGGAAGAATCAAACCTTGGGCACCTAATGCTTCTGCAGATCTAATTATTGCTCCAAGATTCTGAGGATCAGTTAAGCCATCTAAAGCCAAAAGCAATGATGTATCTCCAAATGGTTTACAAGCTTCAATTAAATTCGTCAAAGTATGTGTTTTTGATGCGGCAATTTGTAAAACTATTCCTTGATGAACGGCTCCATTAGTGATTTGACCAAGCCTGGACCAAGATACTTCTTCAACCAACACCCCAGAAGCTTTTGCATCTTTTAGAAGTTGAAAGAATTTAGGTGAACTTCTTAATTCAGACGTGCACCAAATCCTATGAATAGCTCTGCCACCCAAAAGCGCTGCTTCAGTTGAATGACGCCCCCAAATCAAGTCGTCACTTAGTGTTTTAGTGAAGCTTTCAGAATATGCAATAGGGTCATTTGTCACTCTTCTCTTATCATTTTTACTTATCTGAGCATTAAGATTTCGATAAGAGGGCTTTGAAGTTTTTCGTTCAAATCGATTAGCTCCTCTGTAATTGGTATTAGAGTTGTTATTACTTCTTAAATCTTCAGAAGGTTGTTTCTCATATGAATATTCATTTGTTTGATCAGATGAAAGACGGTTAATTTTATTATTTGTTCTTCTGCGATCATTAAAGTTAGATTTCCTTGAATCATTATCCTTGCGATAATAATTACTACTTCGTTTATTAAAAGAAGTGTCTTTAGAATTCTTTGTATCTTTATTGAAACGATAACTCATTTTTTTAAACTATTTCCAGTTATTGGGTCGATCAAGCAGATCAAATAAATCAGCGAGTCGATTTGGATTTTTTAAAAACAACCACCCAACAATAGTCTCAAAACCGGTAGCAATGGCATATGTCGCAGCATCTACATTTTTAGGGCCTCGTCCAGCCTTGTTTCTAGCTCTTCTAAGTAAATCCTTTTCCGCATCAGTAAGAAATGGTTCTATTTGGCTAATTGCCCTGGCTTGACTAGAAGCATTAACTTCGTTAACGACAGCATTATGAAAATCCTTCGAACGCATTGGACTAACGCAATAACGCAACCTTTGATGCATTTCCCATATAGAATCTCCCAACCAAGCTAACTGCAATGGACCTAAACCATCTGGAGAGATGTTTGATTTGTAAGAGCGAATCCAATCAGTCAAGCTGATAATTTACTAATTGCAGTATTCAAATCTGGTGAAAGATGAAGGAACTCTTCTAGCCGTACTAGTTTAATAGTTTGAACAACTCTAGGGTTACCAACAACATTAAATGCTCTTTTAGACTGAGTACATTTTTTCACTGCTTGTACCATTGCTCCTAATCCAGAAGAGTCAATGAAATCGATATTACTTAAGTCAATAACTACTGATAGTTGATTTAAGTCTAAAACATCATTGATAAATGTAGTGAATTGCTTCTCAGAATAAGCATCCAGTTGGCCGGTGAAATTTATCACCAAACAACCACTTTGCTGGTTAAAACCACCTCTAAGAGAAACAGTAATTCGTTGTAATTCAGCTATGGGATCAATCCCCTATTACTTCTTGATGGAAGTGTAGTGATAGAAACCAAATTAATCCACGAATCTACGTCGTTCTTCTATTAAGGTTACGAAATGATTAAAATGGTGATCTGCGTCATGAGGGCCAGGGCTAGCCTCAGGGTGATATTGAACCCCAAAGAAAGGTTTATCTATTACAGAAATAGCCGCTACAGTTTGATCATTTAAATTGAATCGAGTGATTTTTATTCTTTCTGAATTTAAAGATTCTGAATTTAATGCGAAACCATGATTTTGGCTTGTAATCTCAACCTTTCCATTCAACCCACAAGGATGATTTAAGCCTCTATGTCCATAAGATAATTTAAATGTTTTGCCTCCAAGTGCTAAACCAAGAATTTGATGGCCTAGACAGATCCCGAAAACAGGTAGTTTTTCGTATTTTATTAATTCTTTAGCGAGTTTAATACCACTATCAACTGCCGCTGGATCTCCAGGGCCATTGGAGAGGAAAACACCTTCAGGAGACAAATCTAAAACATCAGATATAGATGCACTTGCAGGCAAAACTGTAACTTCACAGCCATGAGCTACTAGTCGATCCAAGATAGATTTTTTTATTCCAAAATCTATGGCTATTATTTTGTATGGATTTGTTTTTATATTTTTGATTCTTTTATCAAATGCAACAGGACAACTTGAAATGACTTTGAAAGAATCTTTGGTGGTTACTTTGTCTACAAGATTCAATCCACTCATATTGGGAGATTTTTTTAAATCTGAGAATAGTTCAGTTATTGTGAGGCTCGAATCTGATGAAATAATTCCATTCAAAGTACCAGACTCTCTAAGATGTCTAACTAAAACCCTTGTATCTATTCCACGAATACCAACAACATTTTCATTTTTCAACCATTGATCAAAATCTATTTTATTTCTCCAGTTACTAGAAACATTTGATATTTGTCTGGTTATTAAACCTTTAACTGATGGATGTAAAGATTCATTGTCCTCTGGATTAACCCCAGTATTACCAATCTCTGGATAAGTAAAAGTAATAAGTTGACCATAATAACTTGGATCAGTTATAACCTCTTGATAACCAGTCATACCTGTATTAAATACAACTTCTCCTGAGATAGTACCAACTGCACCAAATGATATTCCTTCAAAATATGTTCCATCCTCTAATAACAATATAGCAGAGCATTCAGTATCAAAAAACATAATAAAATTGGTATATAAGGTAAAAAATATTAGTTAGCTAAAAAATCTCTTAATTCCTCAAAAAGAAGCCAAGATTTATCTGTATTCAAACAATCTAAAGAACTTTTGACACCAAAAGATAAGTTATCTTCAAAGCCTGAAGCCCATAAAACCAATGCAGTATTTAAAGCTACAACTTCTTTATGGTATTTATTTCCTTCTCCTTTGAGTAAAGACATCAAAATATTCGAATTAGTTTGCAAATCATCCCCTTTTAAACTTTCATTAGATATTTCATCAAGTCCAATATCACTAGGATGAATAATTTCAGATCTTATTGAGTTATTATCTAAAAACCGAAATTCATTTTCTCCAGCGAGGGAAGCCTCGTCTAAACCTCCTGCACCATGAACAACCACTGCTCTTTTTAGACCCATTCCTTTTAAGGCGATGGACATAGGCTCAAGCAAGTTAGATTTAGCTACACCTAATACTTGAGATTTTGGCCTTAGCGGATTAACTAGTGGTCCTAGCAAATTAAAAATAGTTCTAACTCCTAAGCTTTTTCTAAGAGGTGCAAGATTAACTAAAGAAGGATGCCAGGATGGTGCAAAAAGAAAAGTAATACCAAAAGTTTTTAAAGCCTCAATAACGTTTTCAGAAGAAACTTTCAAAGGCAAACCTAGATTTTCTAAAACATCTGCAGATCCAACCTTGCCACTTGCACTGCGATTTCCATGTTTGGCAATTTTCACCCCTAAAGCAGCAGAAACAAAAGCGACCGCGGTAGAAATATTGAATGTGTTAGCTCCATCTCCACCAGTTCCACATGTGTCAACCAAATCAAAAGACGGAAGATTTAATGGAGTTTTCGACGCATCTTGAAGAATTTTAGCCATTACAGAAAGTTCATCCCCAGAAATCCCTTTAGCTCTAAATGCAGCTAGAAATGCCCCAGTTTGAACTGGTTCAATTTTATTTTCTAACCATGAATTCATTAAGAAGTTAACTTGATCACTGGTTAAATCATTAGACGAGAGAAGGGATTCAAGAATTAGTGGAAAAGTTATAGGAAATGATGAGCTCATATATTTGAAAATAGCTGCTTGCTTAGAATTTCAAGATGAATATTTTTATTAACTTAGACATAAATATTACAAGTCATAGAAGTTATTAAAATAAAAAAATAATTTCATAACATTAGTTTTGAGATGAATCGGACGTGTCAAATCCAGAACCGACGTTATCAGAACCTGAAGAGCTGGTAGGTCTAAATCCATCGGACCATATTTTTCTGGTTATTGTCTCTAACTTTTCTCGGTTGATTTTCCATTTTTTTAATAATTTATCCATGTCAGAATTAAGATCATCAGCTCCTTTGAAGTCTTGATAGCGAATTAGTAATCTAGCAAGCTCAACAAAATCAGTAGGTGCTGGAGTATCAATACCACTTAATCGGTCAAGATTTTCACGGTCTGTTGAATACAGTGGATGATTTTGAGCTTCAATCATAAATAACTTAATTAGTTTTTGCTCACGTCCATGGGCTTATATTGCCTAGGTTAATGAGCATATTAATAAAAGAATGGCTGCATTAAGACTAGATCTAATAAAAAACTATCTAAGACCACATAAGAAGGAGTTGCTGATTGGTGGCCTATGTCTGATTTTTGTAAATATCCTGAGTGTTGCTATTCCTATGGAAGTAAGAAGTATCGTCGATGATCTCAAAAAGGGATTTACATTTTCAGATGTCTTGAATAAGTCGACATGGTTAATAATTTTAGCAACTGTTATGGGTGGAGTAAGACTCATCTCTAGACAATTAGTCTTTGGAGTGGGAAGACAAGTAGAAGTCTCACTAAGACAAAAGCTGTTTGATCACATGCTTGGACAAGATCCTGCATGGGTTCAAACAATAGGAACTGGAGAAGTAATAACTAGAGCTACTAGTGATTTAGAAAATATCAGAAGATTGCTCGGTTTTACCATCTTAAGCCTCACAAATACTTTATTGGCTTATACATTCACATTGCCAGCAATGCTCTCAATAGACCCCGTTCTAACTTTTTTTGCCATATCCATTTATCCTGCATTGCTTGGCACAGTTGGATTGTTTGGTGGGAGAATGGTTAAACAAAGAAAGAGACAACAAAAAGCATTATCTGAACTAAGTGAATTGATACAAGAAGATCTCTCAGGTATTAGTGCAATCAAAATATATGGTCAAGAGAAAGCAGAGCAAAATGCTTTCAAGAAATTAAATATAAGATATAGAGATGCTGCAATTAATCTTGCAAGAACCGCTAGTACATTATTTCCATTACTTCAAGGATTATCCTCAATATCATTGCTACTTCTTATTGCTATTGGAAGTGGACAGCTTTCTAAAGGAAGTCTTACTGTAGGAGGTCTAGTTGCTTTAATTCTTTATGTTGAAAGACTCGTTTTCCCAACAGCTTTATTAGGTTTTACACTTAATACTTTTCAATTAGGGCAGGTAAGTTTAGAAAGAATAGAAGAAATATTAAATAATGAGCCAACTATCAAAGATAAAGATAATGCTATTAATATAAATAAACCTATATCTGGTGAATTAGAGGCAAAAAATTTATCGATAAGATATGAAGATTCACAAAGAAAGATACTTGATGGAATTTCATTCAAAATAAAGTCTGGCGAAATAGTAGCCTTAGTAGGTCCTGTAGGTTGTGGGAAGACAACCTTGGCAAGAGCTTTAGGGAGGATGGTTAATATTGATGAGGGGTGCTTATTTTTAGATGATTACGATGTAACTAATTTAAGGCTGGAAGATTTAAGAAGCTTTATAGCATTAGTACCTCAAGAGGGATACCTGTTTACAGAAACACTTACAGAAAACATTAGGTACGGAGATCCAGAAGCTTCCATATCAAAAGTTGAGGAATCTGCCTATGAAGCCAGAATGTCAGATGACATTAAAGGGTTTCCAGATGGGTTAAAAACCCTTGTTGGGGAAAGAGGTATTACACTCAGCGGCGGACAAAGACAGAGAACTGCTTTAAGTAGAGCATTATTAGTAGATTCAAAAATAATAGTCTTAGATGATGCTTTAGCAAGTGTCGACAATAAAACTGCCTCAGCAATACTGCAAACAATAAAAAGCCAGTTTAACAAAACAGTATTAATGATTAGTCACCAACTATCAGCAGCTGCTGCATGTGATCGTATATTAGTAATGAATGATGGAAAAATCATACAAGAAGGAACTCATCAAAACTTAATTAATAAGGATGGTTTGTATAAAAGCATGTGGGAAAGAGAAAAAGCTAAAGAGCAAATTCAATCTTAGAACTAATTATTACTTATTAAAGTTTTTTAATCAATTCACTATAAATAAGATAAAATAATGAAAAACTATTATGTTCAATAAATTAATCAAGAAATCATGAGCTCATTTACAAATTATAGACTTATTTGTGACCTTGAATTTGGTGATATATACATTCAAATTCTTGCTTGGATGGGAGTAATTTTTGTAAGTTTAGCTGCAGGACTTGCCTTAATGGGATCTTCAAGGCCTATTTTTGCACTATTAGGTGTTGGCTTAATCCTTGTACTAAGCCTTCCATTCTTATTATTTGCATTTGTTACCACACTAATAAATCATATAAGAATAGAAACTATAAATTAATAACATGATTAAAAATCTAAGAGAATATTTATCAAAGATATTTAATAAGCTATATTTAATCAATAATAGTATCAAAATCAAAAAAGAAGTGCTCCATACAATATTTAAAAATGATCTTTCAGCAGAATTAAAAGCTAATGAACAAGAGATTCTTTTTGGATGTGGTTGCTTTTGGGGAGCAGAAAAAGGTTTTTGGAGACTGCCAGGAATAATATCAACAGCAGTCGGTTATGCAGGTGGAGATAAAGAAAACCCAACCTACAGAGAAGTATGTACTGGTCTATCAGGTCATACAGAAGTAGTAAGAGTTGTTTGGAATAATAATGAAATTGATATAAGTGACTTGTTAAAATTATTTTGGGAATGTCATGACCCAACGCAGGGAAATCGTCAAGGTAATGATATTGGTTCTCAGTATAGATCAGCAATTTACACGACAAATAAAAATCAATTAAATAAAGTAATAGAAAGCAAAAAAAGTTACCAAAAAGAACTCCAAAACAATGGCTTTGGTGAAATCACCACCGAGATTACAAATGATGTAAAGTTCTATTTTGCTGAGGAATACCACCAACAATATTTAGCAAAGCCAGGAAGCAGGCCATATTGCTCAGCAATGCCAACCAAAGTAATATTTAAGAATTTTAAAGGTGCAAATTTTAAACTTAATGAAAAGATTTGGTCTTATTACAATTGGGATATTAGTCATTGTATTCTTAGAGGTGAAAATACACCTATTAAATCCAATTAATAATGAATGATCAATTACCAGATAGGACAGTAATACTAATAATTTTAGCAACATTGCTATTGGTATTCTTTTTAGCCTTTACTTTTAAATCTAAGAAAATTGATCAAGAAAGAACAATCCAATGGATGGATAGTACTCTAAATACTGAATTTGTATCTCCAGTTTAAAAATATTTTTTAATCACTTTAATGTAAATTAACCAAAATGAAAAATATTGACTATCAGAAAAGAATAGAGAAAGCAAGAATAAATATATATAATATTCTTGCAATTATAATTGTAATTATACCTGAATTATTTGCGGAGTTGATATATACAATTGAAGCATCACAATATAAAAGTGTATTGCCTGATGAAGGAGAAGAGTGGGAAAACAATACTGAATTGAAACTTTCGAAAATGAATATATATCAGTTAAGGAAAATGGCTAAACAACTTCATATTCATGGTTATTCTTGCGATAATAGGAACTCTCTCATAAGGCGCATAGTAAGAAAGACAAAAAGAAGGATTAAATGGAAATCATTAAATAACTAAAAGATCTGGAAGTAGTTGTGATAATTTAAAAAAACGGGACGTAGCGCAGCTTGGTAGCGCACCACTTTGGGGTAGTGGGGGTCGTGGGTTCAAATCCCGCCGTTCCGATAAAAATTCATTTCATGCTTAATCAGAATCATTCACTAAAGATTGAATCAACTTTGTTGTACTGATCAGAACAGCTAAGAAAACAAATACACTTAAAAAGACAATCAATCCAAAAACAAATGGAGGAATATCAATTTCACCAAAAGAGACTAAAAATAAATCAGTTGCAAAAAGCATAAATCTAAAAAATCAAACACAATAAACTAATAATAATACTAATGCAAACAAATTTAAAATTTAAATCTACATAATCGATAATATAAGAGTCCCAAAAGCCAAGCGATAATATATAAAAATAAAAGTATTATTTCTTGCTAAAAATCTAAGTAGTAGGTCAATTGAAATTATCGATGAAATAAAAGATGAAATTATACCTATAATTGTTGGGAGAATGTCTATTGCTGTGGACGTTCTATATATAGAAAACAACTCAACAAAACCAGAAATAGAAATAGCAGGAATACCAACAAGAAAAGATATCCTAGCAGCTGTTTTCCTTTCGATTCCTGAAAATAACGCCGATGTCAAAGTAATACCAGACCTTGATACTCCAGGAAATATTGCTAGAGATTGAGAAATTCCTAATAAGAAAATATCTGATAATTTAATGTCATTAAATAACTTTTTCTTATCACAACAAAGTTCAGAAATTGCTAATAATAAAGACATAATTATTGAAATTATTGCTATTGAAAATAAACCTCTAAAATAGGAATCAGAGAAACCTGGCCAGTATATTTTTATAAGTAAACCTAAAATCATAATAGGAATACTTGCTACAAAGATATATGTTGCAAGTTTGGTATTTTCATCCTTAAAAGGTTGTCGATGATTGTAAATAGCAATAAATGAATTAATTATTAAACCGATATCCTTTCGAAAATAATATACAATAGCAAAAGCGCTTCCAAGTTGAAGAGAAGCAGAAATAGAAACTCCAGGGTCATTCCATCCTAAGAAATAAGGAACTACTTTTAAATGAGCAGAACTGCTAATTGGTAGAAACTCAGTAATACCTTGAATAATTCCTAATAAAAAAGACTGAAAACAATCGACTATAAAATGATTTAACTCAGGAATCTTAAAAAAACAAAAAAAACACACTCTTACTAATTTGCATGGAATTTCAATTAGTATATATATGAATACTAAAATGGAAATAAATCATGGGGAAAAGAGTTGTCATCTCACTTGTTTTTATTTTTAGTTCATTATTAGGTTTGCAAGCATTAGCTAAAGGCAATTACTGGCTCGTAATTGGTAGTTATAGACAAGGTCCAGGTGGCAAACCACAAGTAAGTGGTATTACAAGTCCATCATTATTTGCTATACCCTTTGGAACAGAAAAAATGTGTATCGAAGCTGGAAGGAAAATTGAGAATGATATCTACAAACCAGTATGGCAATTTGATAGCAAGTGGACATGTATCAAGAATTCCAATAATTAAAAATATCAAATAATCAAAATATTATCTCTGCACATCATGTGCACAACCATCACCCTCATAGTCATCACTATTGTAGTAACCATTTTTCGTACCAAAGAAAACAGCAGACAAAACAAAAGGTACAGCCACAAAAATCAAGAAATTTGATAAGATCAATCTATTATCCGAATGAAATATTTACAAATATAATCTAACAAAAAAAACATGTATATGAACTCTAGATTCTGTAAACAATATTAATCTATCAATTCAAATAAAAAGGAAAATTAGCTAAACTTGGAGAGAATAGGATTGACAGCAAATTGAATAATTATATAAGTAATTAAGAACCAAGAAGAAATAAATAATAAAAATAAACTTGGACCCCTAAAAAAAGGTTGGAAATAGTTATTTGATCCATCTCCCTCTAATAATGCTCGACATTCCTTAACTTGCGAATTAGCTAATCGATAATAATCAGATCCTGGCAATCTATTATCAACATATATTTTCCTTAGATTATTAATAAGTACTTCAGGCTTATCTGTTATTGAAAAAGCAATCAATTCACCTGGTCTTAAACTAATTCGAGAGCGCTCAAGATTATTTGAAACACCAATATTGAATAAATCACCATTTTGAACTAAGTAAACATAGGAAGTCATCTTATAGGCATGTAATAGATATATTTAATCATGATAGTAGAAGAAAGGAAAAAAAAAATAAGTTTAACAAAACATAAAAAAAGGTATTGATAAATTTACTAATCAATTAAAAGTAAATCAGTAACTAGATATTAGAATTGATATTTATTACTAAAAAGTTTTTCAATCCTACGATCCTGATTAATTTCAATTCTAGTATCAGCCTTAATGCAGGATAAGGTTTCTTGTGGAATAGATGCTTGTATCATACGAATAAAATCAGTTAATCTATTATCTTTTAGACCAGATCCTTTTAATTTAATCATCTCCTGTTCCTGCTGAGTTTTCCAAAGAATTGTATTATTAAAATTTGAAGATTTTAAATGCCAGATCTTATCAAATTTTGTCCATATATGACTATATCTAATTAGAGATTCTTGAATAGAAATACGAAACTGCTTTTCTACATTATTAAGAGATAGATTAAATTTGTCTTCCAATATATAATCAATTTCACTTAGATTTGATATTGGCTCACAACCTACAAACCATCCTTCCAAAATCAAAACTTTAGGTCTTAGTTCACACCATCCTGATCTATCACCTTTACCTTCTCTCAAAGATTTATCAAAAACTGGAGACTTCAAAAACCCAGTTTTGGAAAAAGTATCTAATGATTGATTCAATAAATCAATAGAGTGGCTTCCCGGAAAGCCCCTAGGAACATTCCATGGATTGCCTTGCATAGCAATATCCATTTCTTTTCCAGGTAAATAGTAATCATCTAAAGATATTACATTGATGTCTAAACTTAAATCTTTAGCGACCTGATCAATCCAAAAGCCTAGAGTCGATTTACCAGATCCAGGTAGACCAGAAAAACCTATTATTATTGGATTAGTGAAATTCTCAATATATTTTTCCAAAACAGAAAACAATGGAAATGATAATGACCATTTCCAATCTATTTTTGTATTTTCCTTCCAATATTTAGAAATAATATCTTGTCTGTTAATATCAGACCATGTACTTAGGAAAGTTAATGGGTTTATAGATAAGGCTTGAAGAAATAGACAGTATTCATCAAAAGAGAAAAGGAATTCATCACTTATATCTCTAGGGAAAATATTATTGAATTCGTGTAAATCATTTTTATATAGCATTATAAATCATTAATGTTATTAATAATATCTTCAACACTATTTGACCAACCCTGGGCATGAGGGGCATTGGCTAATCTAAAGGATCCTTTATCAATACCATTCTGTAAATACTTATTTGGTCCATTTATACCAGGTACAACAATTGATATATCAGCATACTCAAGTAACGGAAGATCATTTTGAGAATCCCCAAGTGCTACAACTTTTACATCCTTATTATTTAGATATAACTTTAACTTATTAACAGCCTTACCTTTATGACTCTCGTTAGAAAGAAGATGACTCATTCGATTTCCTTTAAAAACATGCACATCATAAGACTCACAAATAAGCTTAACTTTTTCAAAGATCTCATCCGGAGGATTTAAGAATGGAACACTCCATTGCCTATCTAACGCTCGTTTAATTCCTTGATCTGATAAACCAGTAAGTTCAAATATCTGATTATTATTTAAGTCGTTCAAAGGAGTTAGATGGTAGTTAACTTTTTCTGATATGTTCATCAAAATAATTCTCAATTCTTTATAACTTTTGCCTAATAGCAATTCCCATTCGGAAGTATTATTCTCATGACAACCGTAGACTGCAGCTCCATTTTCAACAATGAAAGGATCCAATAATCTATTCTCATTTCGGAAAAATCTTACTTCAGAAGCTGTTTTACTTGTACATGGTATTACTGGTATAGCTAACTCTCTCAATAAGTTTAAAGTATTTCTTGCAGGAGAAATATCATAATTCTCATCCATTAATGTCCCATCAAGATCTGTAACTATCCATAATTTTGAATTATTTGACATAAGACTAATCTGTTAATGAGATCCAGACTACTTGATAGGGATTAAGGTCAAAAGAATTACAGTTTAAATAAGAGCCGGATATGTTATCAATTAAACGCTTTTTAGAACTTGATTTAAATAAATCTATTTCATTTAAGATTGGAAAACATAGATTTTTGTCAGACATATTACAAATTACATATACTCTATTTTCATCTAATCCTCGTTGAATAACTACACAATTATCAATATTTGTTGAGATACAATTCATATACGCCTCAGGATGGAATGCACATAGCCTTGATCGGACTTTAATAATGTGGCTGAGGTATGAAATATTTTTACTTGCCGGAGAATCAAAGTTCTTAAGTCGCTCAAGTAATTTGTTAGCTTCAAATTTCTCTCGATTTAAATCTCTTCTTTGTCCAGTCTTCCTAAAAGTATCCAAATCATTAGGCGAAGCTAATATTGATGGAAGATAAAAAGCTGGTACTCCTTTTAAAGATAATGTTAAAACCTGACTGAGCAAGAAACGTTCAAATTGTAAGAAGGTAAAATCTGATCCGCTATTTGACATTGCACTCCACCAACTAATGTTTAATTCATATGGTTGATCTTGTCCACTTGACAAACGTCTATGACTAACTAATCCCCCCCGTTTCTCTGATTCGACCAAGAGGTCATGCATTCTCGTATCATCCATAATCCCCTCCAAAGCTCTTAGACCAATACCATCATGTGAAGAAGTGAAATTGAGTAAAGATGTAGAAGTTGGCAACTCATTCCAATTAGATAACCAATTATTTAATAAATCAGTTTTACCAGTATAAATTGCTTCCAATAACAGAGGAGGCAGGGTGAAATTGTAGGCTAGATTAGCCTCATTTCCGTCAATTAAATAAGAAAGATTTTCCTCCTCAGGAACATTTGTTTCTGTTATTAATACAGCCGATGGTTTAATAATCTTTAAGCATTTATTTAACAATTTAACGATTAAATGGACAGGGTCTAAATGTAAACAAGTTGTATACGGTTCCTTCCAAATAAAAGCAATTGCATCAAGTCTTATCCATTCAGCTCCATTATTAATATATCTAACCAATAATTTCAAAAATTCTAAAAAGATATGGGGATTTCTCCAATCAACATCAATTTGATCAGGGCCAAATGTTGTCCATACCTTTTGAAAACCTTTATTAGTTTTAATATTAGTGAAGAGTGATGAATTTCTAGGTCTAATAACTTCTTCCCAAATATCTGTTTGAGACGGGGAAACAATATATTCCGAACCAGGTTCATTTGATTTGATAAATTGATGAACCCAAGGGTGAGAAGATGAGACATGATTTAAAACAAGATCTGCCATTATTTTCTTATTACTTGACAGATTCTTTAAATCATTCCAATCACCAAAAGTTTCATCTATATTTTCGTGATCAGATACAGCGAACCCCCCATCACTTGTAGAAGGTAAGAATGGTAAAACATGTATCACGGAGGAAAGTCCATTCAATCGGTCCCTAACGAATTCAGCTAATGTTTTTAAAGTTGATTCCCCTTTCCTATAAATTGAATCAGGATAAGTAATCAAAACAACACTAGAAGAATCCCAAATCGTTTTGTTTTCTACATCATTACTGTCATGATTAACATAATATGGATCGAGAATCTGCAACAATTGAGACCACACTGAATTGATTTCTTGTTCAGAGTGATCAGGATAAATTTCTCTGAGAGACAGTCTCAGCTCTTTTAATTTACTATCCAACTCAGACACTCTTAAAAGGAAAACAATCTTCTCTACATCATCGTAGCTCTCACCTTGAATCTGTAGCACTTTATTTTTGAATGGACTTTCAGCAAGGTTTAATCACAACTATTCATGAGTACGGATTAGCAAAAGATCCAGTATCTCAATTAAATAAAGACCTCCTAAAGCGACCCACTTCAATACTTATTCCTTGCTTATTCGATGAATTCAATAGGCCAGCTTTAAAGATTATTAAAAATACTTTAAAAGAATTAAAAAATTTAAATCAATTAGTAATAGCCCTCTCAGCCAGTAATCATGATGATGTATTGAAGGCTAGGCATTTCTTTAAAGAAATGCCCTTCCCAGTCCACGTCCAATGGACTAATAGTCCAAAAGTAATTGAATTACTAAAAGATCAAGAAAAAAACGGACTAGACCTATTAGGTGTTCCTGGAAAAGGATGGGCTGTCTGGCAAGGTGTCGGTGTAGCTACTAAAAACTCTGAAGTTGTAGCATTGTTTGATGCTGATATAAGAACATTCAACTCAAATTATCCATCAAGGATGCTGGGTCCTTTGCTCGAAAAATCAAATGGGATTTCATATGTAAAAGCCTTTTATAGCCGTTTATCACTTGAGACAAATGCACTTCAAGGCAGAGCAACAAGGCTATTTGTAGGACCATTACTTTCTAGCTTGGAACAATTGATAGGAAATGTGCCCTTCCTCCAATATTTACAGTCTTTTAGATATCCATTAGCAGGAGAGTTTGCTTTTACTACTGACTTAGCAATGAATTTAAGAATCCCATGTGATTGGGGCTTAGAAATAGGGTTACTATCAGAAGTATATAAAAATGTAAGAATATCAAGAATCGCTCAGGTGGATTTAGGGATTTTTGACCACAAACATAAAGAAATAGGTTCTAAAGCTACTGAGGGATTACAAAAAATGTCTACAGAAATTCTTTCAAGTGTTTTGAGAGGGTTAATGGAACATGAAGCAAAGACACTTACTAGTTCTCAATTAGCAAATTTAGAAGTTTTATATAGAAGAGCGGGAGAAGACAGAGTAAAGCAATTCAGTTTAGATTCCTCAGTTAATCAACTGCCATATAGTAGACATAAAGAAGAACTAGCTGTACATACATTTGGAAAACTTTTAAGACCTGCAATTAATAAATTCCTCGAATCACCTGTAAAACAACAATTACCATGTTGGGCAAGGGTTTTAGATTGTGAGAGTAAATTACAAGATGATTTAGAAAAAGCTGGAGGCTTATAAACATTTAAATAATCATAAAAAAGCTTTTATAAGTAACGAAATTCCAACAGAAAAAGTGATTATTTCAAAAAATAATTTAACAAATTTAGATCCTTTAACTATTGAGAAATAAGCTCCAAAGTAGCCTCCAACAAGAGAACCTAAAATCAGAATAGGAATATAATTCCAAATAATATTGCCTCTCAATCCCAAAGAGAGAGCGCCTACGCCATTCCAAAAAATTCCTACAAAAATCAAGGTATAGGCTACAGCGACAGTAAAAGATAGATTAAATATAGTTATCATCCAAATCGTAACAAATAATCCAGTACCAGAAGAAAGATATCCATTTAAAAAACCAATCACAAAAAGTCCCAAAGAACCAATTATTATTCTTAACTTATAATTTGATGTGCTTGAGTTAGAATTACCAAGTTTTTTATTATTTACTGAGTAAAAACTAATAAATAAAGTCAAAAAACCTAATAATGAAGTTGAAAGATTACTAGGTATAATTGAAGCTATATATGCCCCACTCAAAACTCCTGGTATTCCAGATATCAAAATCAATAGGGCATATTTTCGTTGTAAATTACCTTGCTTAAGATGTGGTATTGAAGCTCCTACGCCCAAAGCGACACTAGCAACTTTATGAGTAGCCAAAGCTTTAGAGAAAGGCAAGCCAAAAAGTAAAAGTGCTGGGAGTTGAATTAGGCCTGCACCTCCACCGGACAATGCAGAAATAAAGTTTGAAACAAAAGATACAATCCCAAAAAAAATTTGAGAAAAAATATCATTATTAAACATATAAATTTAAAAAATTAATTTAAAAATAAAGATGATTAAATCTTTATCATACTAAATATTCTTGATCATTTCTCTTCTAATAAGATCAATACAGTTTGGGTGCTCATGAATATATCTATTAAATTCCATTGCAAGCAATCTTGCCTCATATGCATCACATGCATAAAAACAATTTTCAAGACGGTGATTTTCACAGTCTCTGTAATGGACTGTATAAGGTCTTAGGCCTGAGAGTGGGATTTTAAATTGAGTCTGATTCATTTTCAATTTATTTTCCTATTTCTGTTATGCATCCATTTGATTTTTTTTTCTACACATGTCTTGTAATCAATATAAATTAAAATTATTTAAAAAAAGTTATGGAATTATAAATCAATTTATAAAATATTAAATTATTTAGTTAAGGCTATTTTTATGCCCAAAATATCTGAAATAGATCTAGGATCAGCCCTCTTATCAACATTCATCTTAATTGGATTTATAGCAACTGGATTTGTCGTCATAAGATTAACTATAATTGGAGTAAATTATATAAAGGAAAACTTCTTACAAAAAGAAGAAGCAGTAGAATTAGATAAGAAACCTAAAAGTAAGAATAAAGGATTCTGAAGTCGATTGATTGACTATAAATCCAAAAATATATCACCTAAAAGAGCTATTAAACATTAGTAGAAGTATTTTAATTCAAAGATCGATAAAATATGTTAATTTAGTTAGATCCGGAGTTATTCATAATGGACTTCAATCCACTTATACCAATTGGAACAACAATAAAAGTTGACAAGTCAAAAATAGAAAATGTGATACCTGAAAAATTATTCGATAATTTACCTCAAATTATTATTGGTAATATCATAGATTATAAAATGACAGATGGTATGGGTATTGGATATGTATTAATAACGAATAACAATCAAAAAGTTTGGATTTTCAGCAATGAATTAGATGCAAAGACAAAAGAAGCATATAAAGTCGACTTTATAGATGAATCATCAAAATCAAAAAGTGCCGAACATATTTTAGGCATCATTAAAGTCAACTACAAAATAGATGGAAACAGAGATATAAAAACTATAACAAATCCACTTAATATATTTAATTGGTTAATATTCACTTTAAAAGATATATTCTAATTAATCAATTGGTCGTTTCATAATAAGAAATAACATTTGTCCAAGTCTTACTGTTTGGGAAAGTTCCCATTGTTCATGACCTTTTTTATTCAGAAACTTACTAAGTTGAATAGCAGGATGTTCCGAATTTCCATTTTCATGAAATTGTTCAGGAAATTGATCTTTAAGAAAATCTGGACTAAGTGATCCCTTAAGTTTTTCGCTTGCAGCTTCAGGATTGGAAGTTTCTATGTTGTCACTTGGCGTATCATCAACATTTAGATGAACAACGTGATATTCCCACTTCATCAATATGTATTTAGATAATTTCTATTATACATAAATCATATCAAAAAAAATATTTTACACAGATTTCAAAAAAGTTAAAATTGATTAATCGCATCAAAAAAGATATTAATATATTAATAATTCTAAAAGCCTATTATCGTGGAAGGATTTGATCCCGCTATTAATTATGGTCCAAATGATGCTGGGATATCAGCAATAACAATAATTCTAGGGATTTTTAGTATAATATTCATTTCTTGGCTATTTGCTAAAATATATAGCCAAGTAGCGAAAATATTTGAAAACAATGCATCAAATGACAATTAAAATAAATTAAATACTTCTGTAAATGTCAAATAAAAAATAAATTCATCACGAAAAAAATCATAAATAATTACATATAGTTGTAAATTATTGCAAACTTAAAAAGCAAAACAATCATTTATGTACTATTTTATTAAAATTCTAATATTAGTTTAATGTTTACTATTTTAGCTTCTTTAATGGTTCATGAATGGGCCACACCATTAAATTTATCCGCCCCAATCGCAGGGATTCTTACTATAGGAGGCTTTATGGGCTACTACAGTTTATCTAGAAAATTCTAAAAATTAAACTTTAATTGTACAGAATAGAAATTAATAACCCATAAATGAATAAGTTAAGCTGGAATGAATTTGAAGATTGTATATATTCAATATATACACAATGTAAAAATAAGCATTTTGAAGGTGTATATGGATTTCCGAGAGGTGGACTTTGTATTGCTGTTGCCTTAAGTCATTCACTTGGATTACCTTTGCTAGGAAAACCAAAAAATAATTGTCTTATAGTTGATGATATTTATGATTCTGGTCAAACTCTTGAACAAATTAGACATTTGAAAGGCACACAAACTCACGTATGGATAAGTAAAAAAATACCTACTTGGTGGAATTCATATAAATATATAGAAGGTAAAGAATGGATAGTTTTCCCATGGGAGAATATAAATGCTGCTGATATTGATAGTGATTTATATTATCAATCTAGAGCCTAAATAATAATTACCACATTGATTCATTAAATTTAGTAAGGCCTGATAAAGCATTTACTTTTCTCAGATTTATTAATGCTTCTAATTTGATAGCAAATTCATAAATATCACCTTTTAATCCTATATTAATATAATTATTATTTGTTTTTATTTTTTTTCTGAACTTCAATAAACCAATATATTTTTTCCATAAAATCTTATTATTATAATTATATGCCCATAGGTCAAATATATCCTCAATTATGTTAATAGGGATCTCAGAGGAATAACCTATATTAGAATATTCTAATTTATATCGATCAAATTTTGAATCGAAGGCAAGGATATCTAATGTGGTATTAATTGCTTCCTTAACTTCAATTGCTCCTTCAAGACCAAATAGCTCTTTTCTATAACACTCAAGTAATTTAGTACCGAGAGAATTACAAATATCATCATCCTCAGTAAAGTTAACTAGCCAAAAGCCTATCCCTTCACTCACGCCTGATGCTAAATATAGATTAACTGATTTAGTCATTATGAAAAGTCTATAGAAGCTTGGCAATAAAAAGAACTTAGAAAAAGCTAATTTAATAAAAAGATATCTCTCTATAAAATAATAATCTTTATGTACTTAAATTGAAAAAATTTTTTTTATTGTGAAAATAATAATATCTTCCCAAATATATGGAAAAATTAGTCTCAAGTAAATCCATAGGTTATAGAAAAAGTCTTGGCCCTGGAATCCTTCTAGCAGCTGCATGTATAGGCGGATCACATCTAATGTCATCCACTACAGCTGGAGCCAAATTTGGATTTTCTCTTATTGGACTTATTTTATTAACGAATCTAGTCAAATATCCATTTTTACTTGTTGGCACAAGATTTACAGCTGTTACAGGGCTATCGCTTTTAGAGGGATTTCAAAAACGTAATAAATTTTATTTGCCTATATATGTAATAGTTGGATTAATAACTGGTACATTTACTATTTCGGCCGTTAGTTTTGTTACAGGTCTTCTTTTAAAAAATATAGTAATTTTTTCATCCTTTCCTGCTTTAGATTTAGCGATAGGTATATTAATAGTATGTTCATTAATATTATTTATAGGTCAATATAAAGCCCTTGATAGAATATCCAAGATTCTTGTATTTTTGCTTACATTATTAACATTTTTTGCTGTTATATCTTTACTAATAAAAGGACCTGCTGGAGATGGCAATTTTTCATTATTAAATAGCAATCCCTCTCCATGGACCCTTTCAAACTTAGGATTTTTAATTCCTTTGATGGGATGGATGCCTGGTCCGGTAGAACTTTGTATATGGCCATCACTATGGATGTTTTCAAGAGCTAAAGAGACAGATCATACCGCTACGTTGAAAGAAGCAGAATTTGATTTCAATCTTGGATATTTCATCACTGTTATTACTGCTATTTTCTTTCTAACTCTTGGTGCATTCACAATGTATGGCACTGGCGATGAGATGCTTACAGGTTCAGGCGTTAGTTTTGCTCAGAATTTAATACGTTTGTATACAGAATCTATTGGCGGATGGGCAATGTGGATCATTGTTCCTGCAGCCTTTGCAGCAATGTTTAGCACCACGCTTACATGTCTAGACGCATATCCCAGAAGCATTTCATCAGCTCATGGTTTGATAACTCGATCAGATAAGGGAAATAGCTCTTCTTTGTCAGAAAGAAAACGTCTAAAAAAATGGATCATATTTCACGTTTTTGCATCACTTTGTGCACTTTTGATTGCCAAATCTGGAGGAATTGGAGTTAAAGACTATGTATTTGGGGCTATGACAGGAAGTTTTCTGTCGGCTCCTCTATTCGCTTGGATGGCTATGGATACAATGAATAGTTCATTAGTAAAAAGCCAATTTCATTATGGCATTGTTCTAAAAACAGTTTGTTGGTTTGGAATGTCATTCCTCACAATCTTTAGTTTATTATTCATATTCAATTCCTTCTTAGGGATCGGACAATAATTCTAAAATTTATAAATATCGTGAAAATAATAAAAGCATTAACTAAATTAGTTAAATAATTAACTTGAGGCAGAAGTATAGTGTTTAAGAGCAAATTTCCAGAATAATCTGCTAAAAATAAAAAATAAACTACTTAATATCAGACCAAAAAATAAAATAATAAGATTTAATTCTCCCAGAATTGCCTTAGCAGGAAAAGTGGTTAAAAAGGCTACAGGTAAAACCAAAGTAAATATGAATCTCAAAATAACTGGGTAAGCTGAAATGGGATATCTACCTGCAGCTAACAAAGCTCTAAGTACTTCTGTTGCGTTCCATGTCTTAACAAACCAAATACTTGATGCAGCAATTAAGAACCAAACTGAATAAAGAATAACAAAACCAAAAAATAAGGAAATAATGAATACAGATAGGGAGTAAATTGAAACAGAGTAGCCCGTTTGAAAAGACGCCCAAAAGACAATGGAAAGTCCCAATATGATTTCAGGTAATCCTGCAAAAGAAAACTTTTTAACTGATAACCAAAATTGACTATCAATTGGTTTTAATAAAACATAGTCAAGAGTACCTTCTCTCACGTAATTAACGATTTCGGTTAAATTTGGTCGTAAAAGAGCATTAGTTAAACCATCTAGAAATGTATAAACACCTTGAATAACTAAAGCCGATTCCCAAGTCCAATCTCCCAGTTGCCTTCCTCCAGTAAAAAAAAGGGACAATATAAATACACTTCCCAAAAGAGTACCCAACATGGCTAAAAGTTCAATTAAAAAGTTTAATTGATATTCAAGTTGAGAAGCAAAAGCTGTAGACCAAAATAATCTGATAGTTTTAAAATAACGATACATATTAGGCTCCCATAGCTGTATATCTTTTTACTCCAAGTTTCCAGAGTATATTTACAGAAGGGATGAGAATTGAAATCCACAAGATTTGGGCTAAAAAGCCATTAAATATATCAACTTGCATTCCGGATAAAATCTTTGCTGGAAAGTTAATTAGATAAGGAAATGGAGTTAACATTGCAACTTTTAGAACGTTAGAAGGAAAAGCTGATAACGGTACTAATAAACCAGATAAAAAAAGGTAAGGAACAAATATTAATCTTTCTAGAGCACTCGATTTTTCAGTCCAAAAACATAGTGCAGCTACTAAACTTTGAAGAAGGAAAGCTATAGTAAAAGCAAAGTGAGTTGATAAGTACGCCAGAAAAACTTGAGGTAGTGAGGGAAGCCAAAAAGATGATGGATTTAATATGAAAAAAGTAATAGCTATGGCTAATGCGAAAGGAAGTCTTGTTGCTTGCTCTGCCAAATGAGAAGCTACATATCTAAATAGAGGGTGCAAAGGTTGAAGCAAATATGGTGATAATCGACCAGAAAGAGAATCTTCCTCAAACGAGAAGACAACCCAAACAACTGAAAATTGCCTAACCAGAAAAGCACTTAAAAAATATCTTGCCAACCCAATATCATTTAGACCGAATGAATTACCAACATCACTTTGACTCCAAAGAGAAAACATAATAAATGGTAGTACTCCAGATAGAGCCCATAATGCTATTTCAATGCGATATTCCAACATGTATGCATATTGTGTTGTAAGTAAGGTCTTAATAACCTTGAAAGACAATCCAAATATTCTCAATTGACTTCACCTTTTATAAATAATTCTCCTATTAATTGATCAATAGGAGGATCACTAATCTCTAAATCGATTATATCGAAATCAGTTAATAGATTACTTACTACAGCTGTCAATTTATCCCTTGAAACCAACAAACTTACAAAACGATCATTTAAATCTTGAATCTCACCATATTTTTCAAATTGTTCACTTGCACATGGATTTTTCAATTCAACTTTTACCTCTCTTGATGGTGATAATGAATTAGCCAGTGAATCAAGATCGCCATCATAAAAAAGCTTTCCTTTATGAATACAAATAACTCTTGGACATAATGCTGTGATATCAGCCATGTAATGACTAGTCAGCAAAATTGTCGCACCAGTTCTTTTGTTGTATTCGGATAAAAAACTACGAACTCTAGCTTGAGCATTTACATCTAGACCAAGAGTAGGTTCATCTAAAAAAAGGACAGATGGTTTATGCAATAAGGCCGCAAGAATTTCAGATTTCATTCTTTGTCCTAAAGACAACTTTCTTACAGGTCTTGTAAGTTCTTCTCCTAGTTCAAGCATTTCTGCTAATTCATTAATTCTTACTTTTGCTTCTTGGTCAGACAAACCATATACAGCAGCGTTTACATACAAAGAGTCCATGGGAGGAAGGTCCCAAATTAACTGCTGCTTTTGCCCCATAACCAAAGTTATCTCCTTTAGAAAAGCCTTTTGCCTTCTTTGAGGAGAGAAACCACCAACATCAACTAACCCTGTCGATGGATGAATAAGACCACACATCATTTTTAATAATGTGGTCTTACCAGCTCCATTAGCTCCAAGAAACCCAACTATTTCTCCTCGAGTGATTTTGAAGCTTATATCCCTTACAGCAGTGACGTCATAAGTCTTTCGATCGAAAAAATGCTTGAGAGTACCTTTAAACCCCGGCTGTTTGTTTGCAACTCGATAATATTTACTCAGCTGATCTACAAGGATCAAGTCACTAGTATTATTAGGCAATTAAATGTCGAATGCTTCAACATTAAGATAAAACATTTTTGCCTACATAGCAGATAAAATCTAAGTAAAGAAAAATCTATAGGTTGTTAAAACTAAATGGAAGAACAAAAATATTTAATAGCTATTGCCCTTGCTGAACAAAATAATAAAAGGTTAATGCCTCTTGGAGGAAAAACTTATTCTGGAATAGATTCGAAAAATGAACCTCCTTCAAAAGAAACTGAAAAAATACTACTTGATTTATTGCTTAGGTTATTTAAAAGAACTAATGAAGGTAATTTAAAAATCTCAAATGATGAAACAGGCTTATTAGTAGCAGAAATTAGTTTTGAAAGTATGCAAAATAATCTTCCTATAATCAAATCAGATTGGATTAACACAGGTAACACAGACACTTTAATAGACAAATTAAAATCAATATCCTCAAATCTTTGGAGTGTTAAATACAAAAAACATGAAGGGATAATGTTTAATGACTTAATAAATAAAAAATTATCCTGAGATTTTTGATTGAGCTTTTTCAGCCTTACGAATAATCTTCTGAGCTTCATCACGAGACATGCAAGACTCAGCTTTAGTTTGCAACTTTATTAGCTTCGCGTGCTGCTTCCCCAACTTCATAACGTATATCTAAAAATTAATTTTTAATATAACACGCTTAATTAAGATTGTAAACAAATAAGTAACTAAAAGCTAATCAATACAATTATTCTCGTCTTCTTTTTTCATTAATGAGATGTATCTATGAAGCACAGAAACGTCTAGTTCACCTAACCCAACTTGCATTAATCTCTGCTCAATTTCTTTTACTCTTGAGGTAATAGGTAAATCAATATTTAAAGATTTAGCTAGATCAATGGCAATAGATAAATCCTTATGATGCAACTCTAATTTAAATCCCAAAGGATGTTTATCAATCAACATTGCCTTTGATCTATTTTCTAATGGCCAAGAATTAGCTGCTCCAACCTTTAAAGCATTAACCACAACATCCATAGGTAATTCAAGGAATTTTCCTAATTCCATTGCTTCCGCGACTGCTGCATATGTTCCTGCAACTAATATCTGATTTAAAGCTTTGACTTGTTGACCTTTACCAACGCCATTGAAGTAATTTATTGATTCGCCGAGCACTTCAAATATATTTTCGAAAGATAAACACTCTTTTTTACTTGCACCAACAAACAAAGAGAGGGAGCCCTTATGAGCTCCCTCAGTTCCACCAGAAACTGGACAATCAACATAAAATACGTTTTTTTTGCGTAATCTTTGATGTAGAGAAATTGATTTATTAGGACTTATAGTAGAAAAATCAATTACAAAAGAGTTAGGCTTTAGTGAATCTGCTACTCCATTAGCACCAAATAAAACAGATTCAACAGCCTTATTATCAGTAACACAAATCAAAAGGCCATCACAGTCAATAACGGCTTCTATAGGATCAAAAAAATATTTTTTTTTATCATCAATATTTAATTTATTTCTCTTATATAAATTCAAATCATAACCATTATCAGCGAGACGCTCAGCCATTGGTTCCCCAATAGATCCAAGACCAATAAAAGCTAGTTTCATCAAAATCGGATTTTATTAAAGTCGAACTAAGAGTAATAAGTACAACAAAGGATTGAACTATTACTATAAAAAATTAATATGCTGCCAAAAGAAGAAAATATGATGCGATAATTAATTTATTGAATACTTAAGAAATTGACTAATTTTACAGATTCCAAGAATGCTACACATCATTGGTATCCATTCTTGAAGTATCAAGAGGAATGTGAGGCTGCTGGCAAGGAAGCTAGTGTAAATGACTGGATGAGAGCGTCAGGTCAACTACAAAACAGAATTGATTTTGAAGAAGCAAAGAAAGCAGCTGAAGCTGAAGCTCTGAAAGCCAAGGCAGCTGCACCAAAAAAAGAGTCTTAAATAAATAATTATCAATTAAGCAAAAATATATATAGCTCTTTTAAATAATTAGAAAGATTACTTACATATAAGAAGAAAATCTTGTGAAGATCTATCAAACTATTTGCGTCAATGTAATTCCTTTTACTAAAGTTATTTAATCTAGATCCTAGGAACTATAAAGCCTAAGATCAATACCATTTCTGATTTTTAAATAATGTCGGAGACCAAAACCCTAAATATTCTTCTTGCCCCAGAAGGCCAATTACAGGGTAATGGACAATTAAGAGAATCATTTCATGAGAGAAGGGATCGCAAAGGAGAAAACTATCCTATGTGGTTCCTAAATTCATCGCTGGTAAGCAAATTCAATATCACTAAACAACAAGGATATGAAGCCGTTGTAGCTGAAGATTCAAAAACAATTGCTTGGTTAAAACTTCGATTTGGTGGTGAAAGGCTAACTAAAACACTTGATATTGAAGAGCTTTGGCAACATGCAAGTCAACCCCCGGACCCACCAGAAAGAATAGATATAACGCCTCAGAAATAAATTATCAATGAAACCAGTTCATAAAATTACTATCCATCATAAACAGGAAGGAAAAACATATACCTTTGACGTTCCTGAAGGAGAGTACATATTGAGAAATTTTGAATCTAAAGACGAACATGGACAAATTATCGGAGACAAATTACCTTTCTCTTGCCGTAATGGATGCTGCTCAGAATGTGCGGTTAAGATAATTTCAGGACAAATGGATCAAAAAGCTTGCATAGGTTTATCCAAAGAGATGAAAAACAATGGATACGGTTTGCTATGCGTTTCAAAAGCTATTGGACCTTTAGAATGTGAGACACAAGAAGAGGACGAAGTCTACAACGCTCAATTTGGAAAATATTTCAAAGGGCTAGATACGCAAGCTGGTAATCCCTTTGACATTTAAATTTCTATAAATACTCTTATTTGTCAGTCCAGAAATTCAAGATATCCTGACCAGTAAAATTTACATCTTTATCATATCTCAATGCGTTTGTCTTCTCCATTGGAAGTGCGAATTGCTTAAATATCAAAGTTGCAAATTTTAAGAATTTAACTGGTTTTGTTAAACCTTTAGCACTTACAAAAGATCTGAAAGATTCAATAATTTTGTTTCTCAAATCCCAAAACTTATTATCCTCAAGGTTAAAAACCCAAGGGAAAGCATTTTTAGATGTGTGGTTTGTTCTTTTTATAACTTCCTCATCAAACTCTTTTGGATCAATGCCAAGCAATTCATAAAACTCTCCTCTTTCGCAAACTGTCAAAGTGTGAGTAAGAAAAACACTCCACAAGAAGAAACGACTTAATAGCTTGCCTCTAAATCCTTTAGTAATTCCTGGCCAGCATCTCATCATTACTGTAAAACAATCACCATGTCTGTTTTCGTCTTGGCACCATGGCTCAAAGAAATCAAAAAGGGGAGCAAAAGCCTGATCTGGATTAGCCTTAAGGTGCCTATCCATCAAAATGTATCTCCAATACCCAATTTTTTCTGAAAGGTAAACAGAATAAATAACCCAACTAATTGGGAACCAAGTTGCAGCTCTTTTTCCGCCTAAATGAGGTAGATCGACTTCAATCCCCTCTGCAACTAGTGCCCTACTTAAGAAGCCAGCATGTCTAGCTTCATCTCTCGCTAAAAACTGAAATAGCTTTCCAAGATCCCTATTACCTTCTTTCTTTAGTCTGTTAGAAATTTCTTTAAAAAGTAAAAACCCAGAAAACTCAGAAATAACAGATCTGACTAAATAACTTTCATATACTTCTTTAGACTTCTGAGGTAGTTCTTGCAACCTATCTAAACTTGCTTTTCTATCGAAATGAGTGCAGTTATAATCAGCTTTCATTTCTGAAAGCATTGCTTCAAACTCTTCACGAGCATCAATTAATTCAGTCTTTGCGGCTTTTTTAAATTCAGTTACATAAAAACGAGGAGTTAAAAGGTTTTCATCCAAATGGGGCGGCAACTGATTTGTTCCTCGTGTATCAACTCTTAGTTTTGGTGAAGAAGCTGTTGCGGTCATTACCCATATCAAGCAAGACAATAATTGTATGACTTAATTTGAAAAAAAGGTGAATTTTTAATCAGCTAGTAATAGAGCTTTGCCTTAAGCATCAAAAAAATAGACATTAACAATGCCTGAAAGAATTACTATGGAATAAATATTTAATAATTTAAACAATTCAAATGAATATATTAAATAATAATAAAAGTCAAAAAATAATTTTAATAATTACTTAAAAAAGTTTATGAATGAATATCTTGTAACGCATTAACTGACAAGGTTTGATTCTGCAATGCCTCTATCCCTTTTACAGCCGCACTAGCACCTTTCAAGGTTGTTAAAGTAGGAACAGAGTAGTCAAGTGCTGCTTTTCTAAGATATTTATCGTCGTAAATAGCTTGCCTTCCAATTGGAGTATTAATTACTAATTGAACTTTCCCAGATCTAATCAGATCCTCAATATTTGGTCTGCCTTCATGGACTTTTAAAACCGTTTCAACAAGCAAATCAAATTTCTCAAGATATTTAGCCGTTCCAGATGTTGCTAAAAGAGAAAAGCCAAGTTCAATTAATTTTTTAGCAACTGGAATTAAAGCCGGTTTATCTCGATCATGAGTAGATAGGAAGACAAAACCGGAAGTAGGTAACCCTTCGCCAGCTGCTAACTCAGATTTGGCATAAGCCATTCCAAAATTATTTGCAGATCCCATCACTTCACCGGTTGAACGCATTTCGGGTCCTAAAACGCTGTCAGAGCCAGGAAAACGTCGAAATGGCATAACGGCCTCTTTTATCGCTTGAAGAGGTGGAATTGGCTCTTGATATAACCCTATATCTTTTAGTTTTTTCTCCAGTAGTAATTGAGTAGCAATTTTCGCCAGTGGGACGCCAGTAGCTTTAGAAACAAAAGGAACAGTTCTTGAGGCTCTGGGATTTGCCTCAATAATGAAAACGATCTCTTTACCATCATTGTCTCTTTTGACAGCAAATTGAATATTGATCAAACCAACAACATCTAATTCAATAGCTAAAGATTTAGTCCAATCCTTAATTGTTTTAATTGATTCATCAGAAAGCGTTATTGCAGGGAGGCAACAGGCTGAATCGCCAGAATGAATACCCGCTGGTTCAATATGTTCCATCAAACCACCAATAACAACATCATTACTTACGTCACACAAAGCATCAACATCAACCTCAATGGCATTCTCTAAATATTGATCAATAAGGATTGGATGATCTGGCTCAACATTTACAGCTTCTGTTATGTATCTTTTTAATTCGTCTTGTTCATAAACAATTTCCATAGCTCTACCACCAAGAACATATGAAGGCCTAACAACTAATGGATAGCCTACTTTATTAGCTACAGCTAATGATTCTTCAAAAGTTCTAGCAATACCATTTTTGGGTTGCCTAATGTCTAATTTCCTCAAAACCTTGTCAAAAAGCTCTCTATCTTCGGCTAAATCGATTGACTTAGGTGATGTACCTAATACTTTAGTTCGTAATTTTGAGTTTTCAGATTTTTCTAACCAATTGACAATTGGCAAGGAAAGTTTTAAAGGAGTTTGTCCTCCAAATTGAACTACTATGCCAGAAGGTTCCTCAAATTCTATAACATTTAGAACATCTTCAAGAGTTAAAGGCTCGAAGTAAAGAATATCACTTGTGTCATAATCGGTAGAAACTGTTTCTGGATTACTATTTATCATTATTGTTATAAAATCTTCCTCTTGAGCTTGATAAGAGGCATGACAACAACAATAATCAAATTCAATACCTTGTCCAATACGGTTTGGTCCACCACCAAGAATTAAAATCTTATTTTTATTATCAATATTAATCTCATTAAGATTAATATTATTTATTATATTCCCATAATTATCTATCTTGTAGACAGGTCTTTCATATGTTGAATAATGATATGGTGTTTTAGAGGAGAATTCCGAAGCACAAGTATCAACTGTTTTAAAAACAGGTAATATTTTAAAATAAGCTCTTTTTGATCTAATAGTTAATTCATCTGTATTCAAAGCAAATGCAATTTGATGATCAGAAAATCCAAGCTGTTTTAGTTTAAATAAAAAATTCGAACTTAAATGATTAATATTTTTATACTTAAGTAATTGAGCTTCAGCATTAACTAAATTCCTCAACTTAGATAAGAACCAAGGATCTATCTTTGAAAAAGAATATATCTCATCATCAGTACGTCCATCCAACATTGCTAATCGAACGTACATTATTCTTTCAGGAGAAGGTGTCCTTAGTAATCTTTCTAATTCAACAGATGGGACCTTTTTATCAATTCGATCACACCCCCAACCACTTAGTCCTGTTTCTAAAGATCTTATTGCCTTTTGAAAAGATTCTTCAAAACATCTTCCTATTGCCATTGCCTCTCCGACTGATTTCATTGATGTAGTTAGTATTGGAGAACTACCTGAAAATTTTTCAAATGCGAAACGTGGAATCTTAGTAACTACGTAATCTATTGAAGGTTCAAAACATGCAGGTGTCTTACCAGTAATATCATTAATAATTTCATCTAATCTATAACCTACGGCCAAAAGAGCAGCAATTTTAGCTATTGGGAAACCAGTAGCTTTACTTGCCAATGCTGAAGATCTACTAACACGAGGATTCATCTCTATTACTATTATTTCACCATTAATAGGATTAATTGCAAATTGAATATTACTTCCACCAGTTGCAACGCCAATTTCTCTAATTATAGAAATCGAATAATCCCTTAATCGCTGATATTCTCTATCAGTTAGGGTTTGAGCTGGAGCTACTGTAATAGAATCACCAGTATGCACACCCATAGGATCAACATTTTCAATACTGCAAATAATTACAACATTATCTGATAAATCTCTCATAACTTCCAGCTCAAATTCTTTCCAACCCAAGAGAGATTTCTCAATAAGTATTTGAGAAACTGGACTAGCGTCTAAACCTGTTTTACATAATTCTAAAAACTCATCTTGATTATAAGCAATACCTCCTCCACTTCCACCTAAAGTAAAAGCAGGACGAATTATTTTTGGGAATGAAGAGATTTTATTTCCTACTATTTCTGCTTCTTGAAGATTTGAAGCTATACCAGATGGACATACCTCTACCCCAATATTATTCATTGCTATTTTAAATAAATTTCTATCCTCAGCTTTTTTTATTGCTTTAAGATCTGCTCCAATTAATTCAATATTATATTTTTCTAAAACACCATTTTCTGCCAATTCAACTGCTATGTTCAAAGCAGTTTGACCTCCCATTGTAGGTAAAAGAGCATCTGGTTTTTCTTTTTCGATAATTTTTTGAACAACTGAAGATGTAAGTGGTTCAACGTAGGTCCTGTTGGCAGTCTCAGGATCAGTCATTATGGAAGCTGGATTAGAGTTAACTAAAACGACTTCAAATCCTTCGCTTCTTAAAGCTTTACATGCTTGGGTTCCGGAATAATCGAATTCACAAGCCTGACCAATAACAATTGGGCCAGACCCTAGTATCAAAATCCGACGTATATCTTTACGCCGTGGCATCAGAATTTCTTGTAAACTTCATTTATGTCACGCATTCTAGGTATCTGTTTATCATCTACTGTCTAGATCGGCAAATTACCATTAAAGTTTAGCTAACTTTCCGAACAAGAAACAAAAAGCATGAGCGAACTACAGCGCCTTAAAGGGCTGCTGCCACCAGAAAACCAAAGCTGGGTCTTTATTGAAGCCGCAGCAGCCATAGATCCACCATTGATCACGCTTGAAGAAATCGGGCGAGATGAAGTGGAAATTCAAGTTGACCTTGAGCAATGGGAGTATCTAGCCCAAGATCATAGGAATTTACTTTTTTGGCATGAAGTGGGACGTATTCAAAATGATACTATTCCTAGAGATGGCTGGGAAATGGCTGCTCTTGCAATAGGTTTAGGTGGAGCCATAGGAGAATTATGGGTACAAGATGGATTGCTTCTCTTAATGGCATTAGGGTTGTCAGGTTTTGCAGGCTATAGATTGTATTTGAAGAATAATTCAGAGAAACGTTTACAAGATGCGATATCAGCTGATGAAAGAGCTATTGATTTAGCATGCAGATTTGGATATAGCGTTCCTAATGCTTATAAAAGTCTTGGTGGTGCATTAAAAGACTTAGTAGAAAAATCTAGGAAGAAAAAAAAGAGAACATTTTATGAAGATAGATTAGAAGCTCTAAGGAAAAGTGCCGAAAGAGCGCGCGCAGAAATGGCATCTCAGGAAGGTTCTAAAAAATCAGTTACTAGTGAGAATGTTTATGGATAGCAGTAGGCTAGTTGAAATAGCTGCAGTTGCTTGCGATGATAGAAAAGCTGGGGATATAAAACTTTTGAAAGTTGATGCGGTTTCAAGTATCGCCGATTGGATATTAATTACAGAAGGACTTTCCGATGTTCAAGTAAGGGCAATAGTTAGTAATGTTGAAAAGACACTAAAAGAAGAAGCAGACATATTACCTCTTAGAAAGGAAGGAATTAATGAAGCAAAATGGGCATTATTAGATTATGGAGATCTGATAATTAATGTTTTGCAACCGAATGAAAGAAAATTCTACGATTTAGAATCATTTTGGAGTAATGGAATAAGTCATAATTTTGCTAATAATCGATTAATAGAATTAAAAGATGAATAAGATGATATGCCCTGTTCCATCTAATCAAAGACCATTGAATGAATTCAATAGCATTAGAAATTCATGGATAATATCTTGGCCTTTACTCGAAAAAAAATTTTTCTACAGGAAGCTAATATTTAGTTGGATTTTTATTGCACCAATCAGCTTAACAATATCTTATGGAAGTGATTATCTAAAAAATAACATATTTGATCTTGCAATTATAAGTCTAACTACATCTCTTTTTCTTCCTATATTATTATTGATAAGACAATGGTTAAGTTGGTTTTATATATATAAACGACTTAATGCTGAAAATATTGAGTATGAAGAATCTGGTTGGTATGATGGGCAAATTTGGGAAAAGCCCATAGACTGGAGAGCGAAAGACTTGCTTATTGCTCAACACCAAGTCAAACCTATTCTAAACCATCTAGAAACAATAATTATATATGTATTGTCTACTATTTTAATCTCATTAATATTTATATTTTTAAGATTTTATTGATAATGAATCTACAAAACAATTTATCAAATAACAATAAAAGTTCTCTGAAAGTTCTAGTAAAAAGAGGATCAAGTGTTGAATCAATTCATAGAGCTCACGCCTCAATATGTGATACAAAAGGTAGAACTCTAATGAAAGCTGGCTTGAGTGAATATGAAACATTCATCAGATCAGCACTTAAACCTTTTCAAGTATTACCTTTTCTCACAAGTGGTACTTCAGAAAAATACAATTTAGACAATAAAGCTTTAGCTCTTGCATGCGGCTCTCATCAAGGTTCAGCAGATCAAGCTAGAACAGCTTTTAAGTTACTCTGGAACGCAGATATTGATATAAAAGAGCTTAAATGCCCCATTCCAGCAAATAGAGAAAGCAAACTTCAACACAATTGTTCAGGAAAGCATTCGGCATTTCTAGCGACATGCAAAAAAATGAATTGGGATTTAGATAGCTATTTGATGGGACATCATCCGCTTCAAAAAGAAATTTTCAGAAGAGTTTCAGAGTTACTAAAAATACCAGCAGAAGAACTCATTGCCGAAAGAGATGACTGTGGAGCACCTACATTACTTTTGCATTTATCTCAAATGGCTGTTTTATATGCACATTTATCTAAGTCAGATCAACCAGAATTTGAAAGAATAGCTCGAGCAATGACTAATAATCCTGATCTTGTGGCTGGCAAGGGATGTTTTGATTCGGAATTAATAAAAAGAGGTCATAATCAAATAATTAGCAAAGGAGGTAGTGAAGGTATTCAATGCATAGGTCTTTTAGGAGAAGGAATAGGACTCTCAATAAAGGTTGAAGACGGATCAAGAAGAGCAAAACATGCTGTAGCCATTCATCTTCTTAGACAACTTGAATGGATCAGCCCAACTGCATTAGAAGAACTTGATGAAATTATCCTTCAGAAAAAGCCTGGTATTTATATTGAAGTTGAAGGACAATTAAAGGTCCCTTAATTCAAACAAACTAATCTATAACGTCACACTAAGATGTATGCTTTAAATGCAACGCGGGGTAGAGCAGTCTGGTAGCTCGTCGGGCTCATAACCCGAAGGTCGGAAGTTCAAATCTTCCCCCCGCCACCAATTAAAACCAAGCCCTCAGGGGCTTTTTTAATGCCTTTCTTTATATACAAGGAGGACGTTAAATAAAGAGATGAAAATAGAAAATCACAGTTATAGCTGAATCCTTTTTTTTCAATGCCCCATTTTGGTGCATTGATACTTGTCTAAACAGCTAAAAACCACATGATATCGGGTCTAGTGGATGGCTTCAGAATCAAAGTTCCTATAAATGCTATGTCTCCAAATACAGTGATAAAGGTCTATCAGTAAAAGGATAACTAAAACTCGAAACTTAAAAGCTCATCTTGAGACATCGTTTTCAAACTATAAAATCATCGGATATGTCACCCTAGCGACTTTTAAAAAATTAACTACAATACTCCAAAGAAATTAGTAGATTAAATATTTAGAGTAATATTCCTTGTTAAATACCTTATAAATTTGATGAAATATTCCAAAATCATAGAAAATATAGAAATCCTAGTAATTATAAATAAAATGAGAAAATAAATATTCCCACAAAAAATTTTTAAAGGCATCGTGACATTCAGACACAAAAAGTATTTAATGTAATAAAACTAATTTTTATTTTATTACATTAACAATTTCATCATCAGCCTCATTTTTATATTTATTGGACAACAAGTCTAGAATTAAACAGAAGTTATTTACAGAGAAAACGAGTGATATTGCTGCTTATAGAGGAACGAAGGCCGAAAAAAAATGGGCTAATATAATTCAGAATGGAGGATATATTCTTCATTTTAGACATGCAGACAGAAATTCATATAAAGATAATGTGATATTTGATGCGCTAGAGAGCGTTGTTCATTCAAACGGAATAAATGGTACGAGATTTGCTGAATCTCATTACTTCTCAGAAGGTACTTGTCTTAACAAAAGAGGAAAAGTACAGGCTAGAGTCATTGGTGAACACATGAGAAATATCAATGTACCTATCGGATTTATAATTACTAGTCCAATTTGTAGAGCGAGGCAAACGGCAAGTATTGCTTTTGGAAAATATGATGAAATTGATTTCAATTTAGTGCATAGAGGTCCTTTTACTGAAGATAAATTAAATCGAGTTAAAAAATTAAAAAAATTATATTTATCTATGCCTATAGAACAAAAGAACAATACAATAGTTAGCTCTCATAATGGAGATGTAATAAGAGATATCTTCAAAAATACAAAGGTTGATAGTATGTATGTTGATGAAGGAGGCTTTTTTGTTATTTCCAGAAAGAACAATGAATTAACTTTAGAGCATAGATTTAATAATTTTAATGATTTTTCGAGACATTTTTACCCAAGATAAAAGTATACATTTTGGAATTTATTAATAGGAATATTCTCAATAAATTTCGAAACAATTCGAGCTTATAGGAAGAAAATCTACGATCTTAAAGAAACCGTTATAGATCACTAGTATTTATAGAATAACTATATTTCTATAACTATTAACACTTCGCGCTTTTACGTATTATTATTTAAATTAAAAGAGGCCAATCTTTCTATCAAATGGCTACAAGAACTCAATTAAACATTAATATTAACCCTGATCTTCTTAGAAGCGTAAAGCAGCAAGCAATAAAGTCAGGAATGACACTTGGAGATTATGTAAGCAAGCTAATAGAATCTTATCTAAAAAATCAAGGGTTTAGTCCGAGTGGAACTGAATTTGAAAGTAGAATTGAAGTTATTGAAAAAGAGTTAAATTTAATATCATCTCAAATAAAAGATCTGAACAATAATCCTAAAAGAATTAGCTCTACTGACACAAGCAATAGAGTTCTCTCGGATTCTGATGTTATTCAATATTCACATCTTCTAGAAAAGCAATTTAAAAACATAGCAAGAGAAGAGATGCTTTCAGATAAAGAAGCATGGAGGGTTTTTACAAAGCAAGCAGATGCAAAAAACATAAACAAAGACAACCTTCATTTAATACAGGATATTTTGAGGGGAGAAAGAGTTCTAAATTTAGATGAAACAATAGCTTTTATAAAATTTCATAGAGGGTGTCCAGTAATACCTTGTTTTATATCTATGAGCAGAACACCCATACTTCCAAAACTATTTCAAATCACTGAGTGTATTAATACACACTCAAAACAACCAATTAACTCATAAATTATTTTTTCACTAGGCTTAGCGTTATATTCTTCAAAACCTCTTCTTCAAGGACATCTTGGATATACACATCTACATCGATACCACTATCCTTAGCCAAAGTCTCAAGTTCAACGAATAACTCATTGCTTATATCAATAGTTAAATCAGAGTCCAAAAATTTATTTACTAGATTACTAGCAAAACTAGCAGACATAAGATAAAATAGTTAAAAGTTTTAAAAATCTATTAAAAAACTGACAGAGCTAAAAAAAAGTGCTGAAAATTTATCAGCCTACAGATATAATATTACTTATCCGTTAGCGGAAATTATAAGTAGTGAAATCGATAACCCCAGTTTATCAACTAAAGAATATATACACAATATTTTAAATAAACATATTGTAATTAAAAAAGGATCATATAAAAATAAAAAAGATTATTTGAGAGAGCAAGATCTTCAAAAAACACAAGTAGAATATCTTTTAAATACTACTTCTAACATAACAGAAAAAAATATCGATAAATATAAAGTAGCAAATTACTATTATTTTATTGCAAAACTTTTTAATCAAATAGCAGAAAAAAGGAATATCAATAGGAACCAGTTATGGCAAATTGTAAAAAATAATATACTATTTAAAACATTTAATAAAACAACAATACGTATATACAAATATATATTCAGAGGAGAACTAATTCCTTCTCCAGAATTCGTAAAAAATTTGCTTGAAAAATACGATGATTTACCAACTTATCTTGCTATAGTTTACCTGGATGAGGAAATCACACCAGAACTAAACAAATCATATGAATTACTTCTATCGATATAATAAATATATGAATGAAAAGAAACTGCAAAATATAATAAAATCATATAAAATGAATAAAAAATATGGAGGAAGAAAATAATGTATGGAATCAATTCTCTAGAAAAGTTTTTAATTTTTTTTATTGAAAATAATTATAGCTTTAGAAGTTTTGAAGAAGATCTAAATTCAAAGAATAAAATAATAAATCTAAGACATGATATAGACTTTTCATTAGAAGAAGCCTTAAAAATTGCAATACTTGAAAATAAAATAAATATAAAAGCAAATTACTTTATAATGCTTACATCAAATACATACAATCCATTAAGCCAATACAATCAAGACATAATAAAACAAATAAAAGAATTAGGACATAATATCTCACTACACTTTGATCCTGAAGCATATCAAGATATAGATAATGGATTGATAAATGAGAAAGAAATATTTGAAAGATATTTTCAAGTAAAAATAAAGCTAGTCTCATTACATAGACCTGGAAAATTTCTCAATAACAACAATAGAAAACTACCAAATGTCGATCATACATATCAGGATAAATACTTTAAAAGTATGTGCTATTATTCAGATTCAGCTGGAGTTGATATAAGAAAGAAAATAGATCTAAATACAAAACAAAATATAAAAAAGCAATTTCATATATTAATTCATCCTATATGGTGGACAAATGTTACAAGCTCACCTACAGAAACACTCCTAAAATGGATAAAATTACATGAAGAGTTTATAATTCTTGAAACTAAAAAGAATTGTAAGAGCTTTTTATACAATTAATGGAATTTACACTGTTTGGTTGTAAAAATACAACACTCCATATAAGTAGAATATTTGAAAAAGAAGGTTGTAAAATAAATTTAGTAACAATTAATCCAAAAAAAGGATATGAACAATCTGTTGCTGGCTATACAGATTTACAGGAGCACAAAAATTTATATCAATCAATCTATATAGCTAACAAATATAGTTTAAAAGATGAGCTTGATTATAAATTTTTTAAAGAAAGTAACTTTAAAATCGCATTTGCTATAGGTTGGCAAAGACTAATACCTGAGAGAATACTTAAATGCTTTAGCTGCGGCGTGTATGGAATGCATGGAAGTTCAATGGACTTACCGTTTGGTAAAGGAAGATCGCCACTAAATTGGTCAATAATTGAGGATAGAAAATTCTTTTATACAAATCTATTTAAATATCAAGCTGGTATAGATAATGGTCCAGTTGTAGGAAAAGAATGTTTTAGTATAAATAATTTTGACACATCAGAGACGTTACACTATAAGAATCTTTTGGCATTTATTAATATAGTAAAGAAAAACTGGGATAACATCGAACAACAAAATATAAAAGTAAAGAAGCAAAAAGATACTAAAGGTTCATTTTACCCTAAAAGAACAGCTGATGATGGGATAATTGACTGGAATGACAGCATCTATAATATAGAAAGACTAATCAGAGCAGTAACTAAACCATTTTATGGAGCATTTAGTTATATAAAAGAGATAAAGGTTAAAATATACATAGCCAATATATTCTATACAGATCTTGAATCACATTCTTTTATAAATGCTAAGAATGGTGAGATATGTGATGTATTTCCAAATGATAAATTTCTTGTAAAATGTCAAGGTGGAGTATTAATTGTTCATGACTATGAAACAATTAGTGATATGAGAAATATAATCAAGAAAGGCAAAAATATGGATAGCCCAGAAAAAGATATAAAAAGATTTAAATTAAATAAGTATGGAAATTATGATATATAGATCTTCACATAAAAATAAATTTATTAGAATGAAACCAAAAAAGATTCTGGATGGAATATTAAATATATATCATAAAAAAACTAAAATAACAGCTATAATAACAGAACACAATAAAACATAATATAAAGATGATGAATTTATTTAAAAGTAAAATTAGCTCTAATTGCGTATATTTGATTATTTTAATAATAGTATCAATTACTAATGAGAATAAGATTAAATCATCAGAGATTTATAATTCTAATAAAAATGACAAAATAGAATGGAAACCTATTGAAGAAGAAAATATAGAAGGAGATGATATAGATTGGTATATATTAGATGAAGAAGAAAATAAAAAAGAAGATGAAGTAAAATGGTTACAAATACAAGTAGAGGAAAAAGATGAGAAGATTAAGTTCATCAAAAATATAGAAAATAACATTAAAAGAAGTAATGAAATTAAAAAATCAAATAATAGATTCATATTATTAAATAAGGGTAAATCGATACCAACAGCAAGTACACTTAAAAATGGTGAGCTGAGAATAGAGACAAATACTGTTTCTTCATTTTCCTCAGGAAACTCAGGAGGCATAGGAAATCAGAATTATTCAGGACTCATACAATATGGTTTAAATAGTCAAATTACACTTGGAATTTTTTATACCGAAGCGGATGATCCTTTATTTAAAAAAATAGGTCAATACAATGAATCTTCAGCAAATTTATGGACAAATTTTGGAGGTAATATAAAGTATAAAATATTAAACAAAGAATATTATAAAATTAGTATAGATGGATCTATTGAAAATTGGAAAGTAGGAAGCGGTGGATGCTTTGGTTATAATTGTACTAGTAATAGTAAAAATATATTTAATAGTAAGAATGAAAAAATATTAAATAATAATTTAATTGGAAGTATATCTTTACCAATAACATACAAATTAGATAATAAAGAATTTTCAATAGTACCAAAATTATCGATACTACCAAAAAATCAAGGTAATCATAATGGTAAGAGAAACTTCTATGGAAATAATCTTGGAATTGGTTTAGGTATCAGTAATAAACATACAAAAAATATAACGACATTTTATTCATATTATATTCCAATAATTTACGGTTATAATAGTTTCAATAGTAATTTAGAATACTCAAAAGAAAATGTATATACGGCAGGACTAAACTACAATATAGATCATAAAATAACATTAGAAGGTTATTTAACTAATAGTTTTGGACTTACTCCTTCTACATCTATATTGACAATGCCTAGTACTAAACAGATAATTTATGGAGGAAGATTCATATACACACCTACTAATAAAAGAAATAGTATTATAAAAAGTCAAGATAAAGAATCAAAAAAACAAAATAATCAAATATATAAAAATAACAATATAAATCTTTTAAATGAAAGAGAAACAGAAATAGTATATGGAGTAGATAACAAGGGAACACAAAATATTATTGTTTCAAGAGGATTCTCTGATAATTTTACATTTGAAATAGCAACAGAAAATATTAGCAAGAAGAATTACGATAATAAATACATTAAAACTTATTTACAACCAGGAAATCCATCAATCAGAGGTGGTGGTACAGTTTTATACAATACTAAAAAAGATTTTTATAACCTTAAAAATTCTCTAAGAATGACATTCGGAAGAGTGCTAGGTAAAACTCGACCTGGATATTTATTTGCCGAATTAGCAAACAGTTTAGATATCAATGAATTCATTACAATGAATGTAAATCCTAAATTTGCATTTACTGGGGATGGAACACTATCATCATTAGGATTAAATGTTATTTATAATCTAAATAACAGAATGTCTATAATACCGAATATAAATAAAGCCATAGGTAATAGTGATAATACATATAGCCTGAACCTTGAAAGAAAAATAACAAAAGAAACAAAGTTGAGTCTAGGAATATCTAATTATTTGAGTAATAATGATATGGGGCAGTTATTAAAAGATGATAAATTGAATTATAAATTTAAAGTTAGCTACAATTTTTAAACAAGTATATTAAATATAATCTTAAATACAAGAAATTTATTTAAATAAGCTATTTACATAAAACTAGGTAACTAGTATTATAGAAAAATATTCGTAAAAGATTATGGAAAATAAAAATCAAGATTTAATCAATCCAGAAATTGATACAGAATTTGATATCAAAGATCTCATAAGTTTTGTTCAGAGAAATAAAAATATCATATTAATCATTACATTGGCATCCATCATATCATCATTTGTTTATTCAAAGTTAAAAAAAGCTTCCTGGCAAGGTCAATTTCAGATAGTAATACAGTCTCCTCAGGATAATCAATCAGCTATGAAAAATAGTATAAAAGAAAGACTTGATGTTCCATTATCATTAATTGATATAGGAGGCAATAACGAATTAAATACAGAAGTTGAAATATTAAAAAGTCCATCCTTACTATTTAATGTTTATGAAGAATATAAAAACAAATATAAAATACAAAATATAAACTTTAATGATTGGAGAAGAGATAATCTAAAGATTCGACTAATACCCAAAACATCAGTCCTTAATATTACATATGAGGATACAGACAAAAAAGCTATCATAAAAGTTCTTGAAAATATATCAAAATCCTATCAGGTTTATTCAGGTCGTGATAGACTAAAAAATGTCAACAATGGATTAAAATATATAAAGAATCAAATAGCTTACTACGAGAAAAAAAGTAAATTAGATCTTGAAGAAATGTATAAATATGCAATAGAAAAAGATCTAGATCTTGTAACTATCGATAAAAATCCTAAAGCGAATACTGATATTAGTTATCTAACAATTGAAAATGAAAGAAACTTAGCAACAAATCAAGTAAGATCAGCAGAGCAACAATTAAAAAGACTTGAAAACATTAAAAGCAACGATGACGCTATTGCATTCTACGGAAAGACTATTGATGAATTATCAAAAGATAATTTATCAAAAAAACTTGATGAATTAGATATAGAATTAGCAATTGCTAGAGCTAGTTTCACAGAAAAGGACAAAGGAGTTAAAGAACTTGTAGATAAAAGAAATTTTATATTAAAAACTTTAAAAAGAAGGACAAATGCATATTTGCAAGCACAAAAAATCCTTGCATTAGCAAAAATAGAGGCAACAACAATACCAAAAGAAATACTAATAAAGTATAAAGGATTAATCCGACAGTCATTCAGAAATCAAGAGACATTAAATAATTTAGAAAATCAATTAAATATTTTAGCATTAGAAAAAGCAAAAAATAAAGAGCCATGGCAATTAATTACAAAACCAACAATATTAGACAAACCAGTTTCACTTGGAGGAAAAGCAATAATATTATTAGGTACATTATTTGGATTAACTACTGGTGCTCTATGTTCATATCTAATTGAAATAAAAAAGGGATTAATTTATAATTCAAAGGAAATCATGAAAGAATTAGAAGTAGAGAAAATACTTGAATTAAATTTTTATGAAAAAGAAAAATGGATCGATGATATTTTACTTATCTGTAAAAATAGAATAAATATTAATAATAATAAAATTAGAATAATACCTATTGGTAATATAACAAATGATACAAAAGAAATATTAGATAAATTGAATATAATAAATAATCGTATATTAATAGAAGATAATGATGAGAATATTTCAATAATAGAAAATAGTGATGAATTAATAATATTAACAGCCAAAGGTAATGTAAAGAAAAAAGAAATTAACAAACTTAAAAATAGATTAAACCTGGTTGATCTAAAAACATTCGGATTGATATTGATCCAATAAGAGTTATAATTAATTATATTAGCCATTATTTAATATGACCAGAATTAAATATAAAAGTCTTAAATATATATATATAGCTTTATTTTTCTTAGCTACAACAGGCTCAAATATATATAATAAGTTGTATTCAAAAGAACTTGAAAATAATAATCTTCCTTCTAATGTACTTTCAACAGATTATTTTTATCAAAAACAGGATAGTAATTATATATTAGGACCAGGTGATAATATTAAAATCGAGGTATCTGAAGATATAATTGCTTTAACAGCAGTAAAAAATATTGACTCAGATGGTAATGTTAAACTTTCTAGATTAAATACAATCTATATTTCTGGATTAACAATTTCCGAACTTGAAAAACTTTTAAATATAAGATATAGAGAATATGTCAAAAATCCGAATGTTAAGATAGAATTAGTTAAACCACGACCTGTAAAAGTTTATATCGATGGAGAAATTGTAAGGCCAGGATACTATACCTTAAATACTAAAATACTAAATTCAGAAATAATAAAAAACGAAAGAGCCGAAGTAAATATAAATGATTTAGAAGATATAAATCAAGAAAATTTTTATAATCCAAATCTTTATGACGCATTAAAAGCAGCAAGTGGAATCCTTGCAACATCAGATCTTTCGAATATCAAAGTAATTCGCAAAAATTCAATAAGTAATGGTGGAGGATTCATAACAGCTAATATCAACTTTATGAAATTAATTACATCTAATCAATTGGATAAAAATATTAGATTATATGATGGAGATATAATTAAAATTAAAAAGTCTAAAACAATAAATACTGATTTAATACTTAAAATAAATAAAACAAATATCAACTCTAAATTTATAAATGTATTTGTAAATGGAAAAGTTGACGAGCCAGGTATTGTTAAATTGCCAAGAGTATCAACATTAAACGATGCAATTCAAATGGCTGGAGGAAGACAAATTTCAGCTGGTTCTGTAAGGTTCTATAGATATGAAAATAATGGAGTAATTACTAATCTAAATATAAAATATAATTTAAAGAATAAACCTAATTCAGTACATAATCCATATATGAGAGAGGGAGATATGATTTATATTGGAAAAAATAAATTAAGTACATTCTCAGAATTAACATCTGAAATCACACGACCATTTGTTGGTGTTTATTCCTTTTTAAATCTTTTTAAAGATGGTTTTTAAATTCTCTAAATAGACATTAAATAATAACATATATAAAAATTTAAAACCATCATCATATATATAATTTAGAAATTTGATTTTTACGAATTAATCTTACTTCTTTGCCAATCAGGTAATAATTCATTCATTAAATTTAATGCATTTGTTCTATCCATATTATTATATGCAGATTTTAGATCATTAATTTTAGTCATTAATTCTTCATAAGGAATTGAAAGTTCATTTGCTAAATAAATCAATGGATGCTCAGTAGGATAACAATCACCGCCTATCAATAATTCTTCATACAGTTTTTCCCCTGGCCTTAAACCTGTGATAACAATCTCTATATCTCCTTGTAAATTATCAGCATTTTTTAGTTCTAATCCACTTAGTCGAATCATTTTTATTGCTAAGTCCATGATTTTAACTGGTTCACCCATATCTAGTATAAAAACTTCACCACCTTTAGATATCTGAGATGCTTGAATAACGAGTTGAGCAGCTTCAGGAATGGTCATAAAATAACGAATTATATCTTTATGAGTTAATGTTATCGGGCCTCCTTTACTTATTTGCTCTTTAAAAAGAGGCACAACGGATCCAGACGATTCTAAGACATTTCCAAATCTAACAATGGAAAAGATTGTATTTTTCTTTTGATTTATAGAATTATTATTTAATTGACTGTCATAGGCCTGGAAAATAAGTTCAGATATCCTTTTTGTACTCCCCATAATATTCGTTGGCCTAACGGCTTTATCACTAGAAATAAGAGTAACTTTCTTAACATTTGCACATAAAGAGGCTTTGCATACATTTAGCGATGAAAAAATGTTATTTTTAATAGCATTTAAAACATTATATTCAAGTAAAGGAACGTGCTTATAAGCTGCTGAATGGTAAACAACATCAATTTTATGCTTCATAAAATTGTTCTTTAAAAACATATAATTTGTTGTAGAACCTAATAAAGGTATAACTTCAATATTTATATTTCTAGAAGATAAATCTTCATTAATTTTATTAATTAAATTATATAAACTTACTTCGCTAAAGTCTATAAGCAATAATTTTTTAGGATTAAGTCTTAGGATTTGCATGCAAAGTTCAGTACCAATAGAACCTCCAGCTCCAGTAACACATATATTTAAATTAGAAATTGCATTTTCTAGCAAATTCGTAAAAGGTGGAACAACCTTTCTACCTAATAGTTTTTCTATAGGGATTGGTCTTAAAGAATCAATATTTGCAATTCCTTTTGTAATTTCATTAATAGAAGGAACTTGCATAATTGGAATTTTATATTGTTCGACCTTCCTAATTACTTTTGAATAACTATATTCATCTACGGAAGGCATAGCAATAAATAATTTTCCAATAAAATCTTTGTCATATAAAAGATTTGAAGGGGGAGAAATCCTAATACCAAAAATCTCAGTATTCCATAAACTAGGATTATCATCATAAAGAGCATAAATCTTATATTTTGAATCTAAAATCAAACTATTGACTAATTGAGCACCAGCTCCACCAGCACCATAAATAGCTATTGTTGTATATTTAGTATTAACTCTAAGTGAAGAGCTTAGAAGTATATCTTTAATAAACATTCTAGATAAACAAAGAAAGAAAGTAGAAACTAACCATAAAAATAGAAATTTATTTATAAATAAATCATTTATAAAAAGCCTAAATAAAAAATATAAGAAAGAGATTGATAGAAAATTTATAAATGCAGTCCTATAAAAAGCTTTACTATCAAAATATAAAGTTCTAAGAGAATAGTTTCCAAAAAATATATATATAATTTGCATAATTAATATAGAAACTACATATTTTATAATTAAAAAAGGTGGATCAAAATACAGACTAGAAAATTTATTAGAATATTCGATCAAAGAAAAAGATAAAACTAAAGCTAAAAAATCAATACTTATAAGAATAAAAAATCTAGTTCTTGACCTGACTTTCTTTAGATAACTAACAAACCTTACTAGAGAATAGATAATGTTCCTAATAAGATTTTGAGAATGAAGGACCATTAACAACCCAATTTTTTTTACTAGAAATCTATAAATTTAGCATATAATACATAAAAATAATTGTAAAGTTAAAAATTTATATTTATTATTGATTAATTAAATACTCCTATTTGTAACTATTTCATCTGAGCCAGGAGGAGGAGAAGGAACAAGTTTTGTCTTTCGACTCGCAATAACTTGCAAATCTTTACTGGATCCAAGTCTTTTAAGTAACAAAACCACTAAATCCAAACTAAGTCTTCTAGATAAAAAACTTATTAGAGTAATTAGAATTAAAAGTATATCAACGAAAATGTTTTTTTTATCGACATAGAACAAGCCCAATATACTTTTACCTGGCCTAACAAGCTGATTATAGGCAATATTAGGGTCATAAGTATTTGAAATAATATTTCCCTCATCAGAAAAAACAATTGAAGCAAAATCTGTTAGTCCAGGTTTAATACTTAATAATTTTTTTTCCATACTTGTATATAAATCTGTCTCTCTTTTAACATTTGGTCTAGGTCCAACTAAAGACATATCACCTTTGAGAATATTAATTAATTGCATAATCTCATCTATCTTATATTTCCTTATGAAAAAACCAATTGGTGTTATTCTACTATCATTAATTACGGTAGAATCAACTTTTGTATGCTCTGCATTAATAATCATTGTTCTAATTTTGATCATATTAAAGACACGCCCTCCAATTCCTATTCTTTTTGAAATGTATAAAGGTGATTTAAAATCATGAATCCAAACACAAAATAAACATATAAATATAAACGGATGTAATAAAAACAATCCTGTAAGAGATAAAATAATATCAATTAGTCTCTTCATTCTTACTTATAAAACTTAATAATACTATCACAAACATAATTTACATCGTTATCACTGATAAATAAATTTATAGGTAACATAAGGCATTTCTTAAAGAATAACTCAGTATTAGGAAGATTCAAATCAAATCCTAATTCTTTAAATTGATGTATCCCTTGACCACCCCACTGAATTAATGTTCCAATATCTAAATCATGTAAATATTTCTTCAATTGATTTCTATTTCTTGCTGTAATTTCATAGTTTTGAAATATATCAAAATGCTTATCCTCAGAACCAGGAGCAGGTGGGAGATTTATGTATTCGAGTGTAGATAATCTTTCTTGATAAATACTGGCTATTTGTCTTCTTCTTTTAATAACATCTTTGTAAGATTTTAATTTAAAATCTAATATTGCTGCATTTAAATTATCAAGACGACTATTTCTTCCCCATCTTCTAACAATTCCATTTAAATCTCTTCCGTGATCATGTAATTGATAAATCGTTTGAAATAAATTCTCAGAGTTAGTAAGAATCGCTCCACCGTCTCCGAGGCATCCTAAAACTTTAGCAGGATAAAAACTAATTGAAGAAGCATGACCAAATGTTCCTGCAAACTTTCCATTAAAAGATGAACCTAATGCCTGTGCTGCGTCCTCTACAACGTACAAATTATATTTATTAGCTATTGACATTATTTTATCCATATCGCATGTTCGACCATTTAATTGCGTTGGCATAATACCAACGGTATTTTCATTTATTGCCTCTTCAACTTTTAATGGATCAATTAAATTATCATAACCAATATCAACAGGTATTGGTTTACCACCTGCAAGTTTAATTGCTGAAGCAGTAGCTAGCATAGTATGAGAAGAAATAATCACCTCATCTGTGGGATTTAATCCAATTGCCATCCAACACATCTCAAGACCATCTGTAGCATTAGCAACACCTATTGAATATTTAGCTTTGGTAAAAGATGATAAATTTTCTTCAAATTGACTCAATTCATTTTGCATTATAAATGCACCTTTAGATGAAACTTCGTCGATAATCTTTAGATAGTTATCTCTATCATCTAGATAGTGACGAGAATAGTCAAAAAAAGGGACTGCTGTCATTCATCTTTTTTTATATAACTAGAAATCTAGCATAAATAGGAAACTTATTAAATTCAAATCTTTTTTAGAATTAATTTTGAACTATAATAAATTTAATTTTAGCTATTACTCTCTGAATATTAGGATAATATTCATCCTCTAAATTCATTGCCGAAGGTGCCGCACAATTAGGTAAACATATTTTTTGTGGCTGAGTCTTTAGTAATGATAAATCAATGTTTTCACAAACCTTACTTATTATCTCTGAGCCTATTCCACAGCTATCCCAACCACCATCTATAACTAATAACCGTCCTGTTTTCTTAACAGAATTTATAATTAGATTCATACGTAAAGGGTTTAATATTCTTAGATCAATTAATTCTATTGAATTTATATTTTTACTTGAATTTAATTCTTTAATTGCTTGCTTGGCTAACAAAACAGAATAACTACAGGCTACAATAGTTAAATCACTTCCATTATTTAAAACTAATGGGCCTTGTTCTGCGAGATTTATTTCTTTTATAGGCGATAATATCTCTTTTTGACTATATAACCATCTATCATCAATATAAAGAACAGGATCAGGTGAAAGACAAGAGGCTATTAACAAGTCCCTGGCATCTGTTGGAGTAGCAGGCATAACCACTCTTAAGCCAGGAATATGAGAAAATAATGAATGTAATGCTTGAGAATGTTGAGCGCCTTGCTCTCCTCCACGATTAATTATGGATCTAATTGTCAGACAAGGGGAACTACATTTGCCCGCATACATATAATTCCATTTAGCTGCTTGGTTAACAATGGTGTCCATTGCATAAAGCATAAAATCCATACGAGGATGGACAACAATTGGTTTCATTCCAGTTATTGCTGCTCCTAAAGCTGCACCAGTTGTTGCTGATTCAGAAACGGGAGTATCTATAACTCTATCTTTGCCATAAATCGTATCCAGATTTAACATTGTATTTCCAACATACCATGGGCTCCAAAGTCCTTGTCCTATAACAAAGACCTCAGGATAGTTCTTTAATAGATATGAAAAAGCCTCTCTAATAGCATCACAATAACTAATTTCAATATCATTATTAAAAGACATTTTTATTGACGATAAACGTGATCAATTAATGAGTCAGGATTAGGTTTAGAGGCATTCAATGCTTTAATCCAAGATTCTTCCACATAAGACTTTAATTCGTCCCTTATATTTTTGAGATCTTTCTTAGTAGTTAAACATTTATTTAGTAAAGAATCTTCTAATCTTTTAATGGGATCTCTTCTTTTCCATTTTTCAATATCAGTTTTAGATCGACTAACACCCACATCGATATCTTCTCTCCAATCAACATGACCTAACCATCTATAGGTTACAGCTTCGATAAAATATGGTCTATGCTTATTTCTACAATTACTAATTATTTTAGAGGCACATTTAAAAAGTTCTAACACATTATTACCATCAACCAAAAAAGATTCAATATCATTAGCTTTTGAATATCTAGAAGAAAAAGGACTTGGCTGGCGTTGAGAAATATGCAAATGGCTGGAAAATAAATTATTTTCTAAAACAAAAATCACAGGAAGTTGATTAATTCTTGCAAGATTAAGAGACTCATGAACTACTCCTTCTTCAATAGCTCCATCACCAAAATAAGATACTGATATTGATTTATTTTTTTTCAATTTAGATGTAAAACCAGCTCCAACAGCTAGTGGAACAGTTCCAGCAACAATTGGTACAGATCCATAAAAACCTACAGATTCATCAATTAAGTGCATAGACCCACCCCTTCCTCCAGAAAGGCCTGATGATTTGCACAGAATTTCAGCAAAAAAAGATTGTAAGTTAGTGCCCAAAGAAAGAACATGACTATGAGAACGATGATTGCCAAAAATATAATCTTCTTTATTAAGACACTCAGAAATTGCTGTTGCGATAGCCTCTTGTCCAATACCCAAATGAACAGGAGATCCGATTTTTCCTTCCTTCTTATTAGAGGCTAAACATTCCTCAGTAAATCTAATAAGTAACATTTTTTTTAATATTTTCATCAAAAAACCAATTTCATAATCAGAAACATCTAAAGGTGATATATAATAATTTGGGTCAATTAAATTAAAATTATCAGACATTGAATAAAGCTAAAAGAAAAAAGGTGGAAGACTAGTAATTAGTTAATTTTTCAATTCTATCAACAAGATCGGCATAAATCTTGTAATAGTTAAAATTTGAATTATACAAATTGATAGCATTATCTGACATTATAGATCTTAATTTTGGATTTTTATATAATTTTAAACAAGCATCTTTAAAAAGATCGGGAGTTGTACAAGAAGCTATACCCACATTATAATCCCTAGCTAAAAAAGCAACATCGCCAGATAAAGTCGTAATAAAAGGAGTAGAATATTCAAGGCTTTCAATTACTTTATTTGGAATACTCATATTAAAATGGTTAAAATTATTATATGGAGATAAAGTTGCTATTGATGAATTTATTATTGTATAAGCATCGATTTCATTTACTTTTCCAACTAAAAGAACATTGAGTGAATCACTAAACAATTTCTTTAGTCGTTGAAATTGATCACCAGATCCACATATAACAAATGAGATAGAAGGGTCGTATATATACATATATTTAGACACATGATATAAAATATCAAAATCAAAAGAATTTGTTAGGCTTCCAACAAAAGTAAAATGCTTTCTTAAACTAATATCTAAATTATAATCTTTCCAATAAATAAAAGATTGCGATAAATCATCAGGTTTAATATCAATAGGACGACGAACTAAAGGCAATACAAAATCACTGTTGTAAGTAGTAGCTGAATTTAATTTTCTTTTACTAAATTGCTGAGACCACTTAAGAAAATTCGGTGTAATTGAAGATATAATTGAAGCATTTTTAATTGTATACTTTGAAATCACATAATATGGAAAAAATAATATTTTTAATATAGGATGTATAATCTTTGGGAAAGGTTGGAGAAAGGTTACTGGCCAATTATCCTTTATATCTAATAAAAAATTAATATTACGAGCATGAAGCCAAATCTGTAAAACAAAAGCACACTCAATGGGAGGGTAACCTATAAAAACAAAATCAGGGGTCCTAGGTTTTTTAAAATAGAGAAATATTATAAGATTTAAGGATAGAATTAAATGATCAAATAATCTTGCTATTCCTACGTGTTTTGTATAACCAGTTGAAGGAATTAAATTAATATTGAGTAGTTTATTTATAATTAACTTTGAAAATTTACCAGTTCTATGGAGTTTAAGTTGATGGTAAAAATCTGAACTTATAATTTCAACATTATGTCCTCTCTCAATTAGCATATTAGATAAATTAACAGCCCTCATTGGTCTATATTTCTCAGTATCACAATGAAGAGGCTCTCCAGTTTGAAATATCCAAATATGCATTTTTATTAAAAATCAGAAAAATCAACGTCATAAAAGGATAAATCGCCTTTGATTATTTCTTTAAGATGTAATAAAGGATAAATAGAAGAATGAATAACTTTTATAAGATAAAAAGGATTAATTTTTCTATTATAAATAGACTTCAAAATATTATAGATTAATAAACCTATTCTAGATTTAATAAATACAAATATATTTGAAATGTTCATACTAAAAAGCCTACAGAAAATAAATGTGTCATATGTTTGTAATTGATATAAGTAAGGCAAATGAGCTATTCTTCCAGAGGATGTCTGAAGATCTTTATATTTTGCAGAACTTGTATAAATCATATCTCCTTCACGATTTAAAAATAAGGAATAAGAAAACATTAAGTATTCGTTATTAGAATATGTAATAAAATTTGATGGAAAAGAGTATTTTTTAAAAAGTGAAGTTTTAAACATACCTGCACAAGTTGAAATCCATTCACTTTTTAAAACAAAATCATTAGAAACATCAGGATGAGAAATTGCTAGAGAAGGAGAAACGTATGGATGGGTCTTTTCAAAAAGTAAAGACGTCTCAAAAAACTGTTCAAACTGGTAGAGTAAATTCTCAAATAAGTTTCTATTTTTATTAGATATCTTAATTAAATCAATATCTAATCCTTGAGCGGCAATACAATCTGGACTAGAATCAAATAAGGTAAGTAACTGCTCATAATAATCTTCCTCTAGGATTACATCACTATCTAAAAAAGCAACAATTTCTGTAGTAACATATTTAACACCAAGATTTCTAGCCTGAGCTCCACTATTTATTAGAGACTTAAAATATCTAATGGGTACACCGTTCTGAAAAGTTTCAATAATAGATTTAAGTTTTTTAGTCTCATAAATATTTGTATTATTATCAACTATAATAATCTCATAAGGCTTTTTTGTTTGCTTATTAACTGATTCTAAAGAATAATGTATAATATCGTTTCTAAGATAAACAGGCATAACTAAAGAGAAATTTTTCATTATAAATTGTTTTTTTTATTATAATTTGATATAAAAAAAAGTCTAGTCAATTAAGAGATTATCTAAGATCCCATTAGGAAGCAAAAGCAGAAAGAATGGGGCCATATTTAATGGATTACCAATAAACAAAGTAAAGAATACAATAAGTAAATAAAATGAAAAAAGCAACTTTGTAGGCAAAGAAGTATGAGCTCTAAAAATACGTCGAAAAGTTAAAAATATAAAAATCAATGTAAATGTAAAACCAACCAAACCTAAATCAGTTATTAACAATACAAACCCTTCGGCCTGAAGACTTGAATCATCAAGAATAAAATAATATCCACGTGATTCTGATGCAGCAAGTACATCTTTTGTTAATGGCTTCAGAAGTTCACGAGATGTATACCATCCTGTACCAAATAAAAATTCATAGGGATTTGCAATTTGCAATTTCTTGTAAGCTGTAGATAAAGATATCAATCTGACATAATCGCTTTGCAACTTATCTGCTGTTGTCTCCAATCTTTCGTCAAAAAATAATTGTCCTATACTATTACCTAAACCTGTAAAATTATTTGATTCAACTGGCGCTAATTTAGCTATACTGCCCCATGAGCCTATGCAAATGGACAAAACTAATATTATATTAAAAATATTACTTGGTTTAACACTTTCTATAATATAAAAAGATAGAAATGGTACAAGTATCAGAAGACCTAAGCGAGAATCATGAATTATTACATTAATCAAATAAAATAATATATATAATATATATCTAGAGTTTAAATTGAAATTTGCTTTTTTCCAAAGATTATATATACTTGCTAATAAAGGAACACCCATTAAAAAGGCGCCTGAGCTACCTACAAAAAAATCATCTTGATGTGTGTAGAAATTACCATAAGATAAATAACCTATAATAGAAACTATAAAGTAAACAATAAAATAGGTTAAGGAAGAAGCGAAAATAATATCATTAAATTTCTTTCTATAATTACAATCATAAAGAATATAGTTTTGATTAGCTATATATATAATATAAACAATAGCAAAATATATACACCAATATAAAATTCTTAAATCAGAAAGAATTATTACACCTATAATTGATTGGATAATAAGATAAGTAAAATAAATGAAAGCTAAAAGTGAATAATTATAATAAATTGGAAGTTTATAATTCCATTTAGATAATTGTATTAATACTAAAGGAAGAGATAACAAGGAGGCGAGGGTTAATCCAAAGAATTTAAATCCAGATGGTATTATAATTGAATAAAGAAGATACTTTGAAATTTTCATTATATAAGATTAAGCTCTTATAATATTTTCAGAAGGTTGAAATCTTCCCCTAGTATCAATTAAAAGATTACTATAATTTCTAATAGCATAATAATCAAAACTATCATGATCAGTGATTAAAATGGTAACATCAAATGATCTTAGGTTTATCTCATTAAGCTTAACACTGTTTAAATTAAAGTAATACTTTCTAATATTAGGAAATTTATCAAAAAATGGATCACTGTATTGAATATCAGCTGACTTATTTCTTAAAATCTCCATTATTTCTACTGCAGGAGATTCCCTCATGTCATCAATATTTTTTTTATATGAAATACCAAGTATTAAAATCCTACTATTAGAAATAGGTTTTCCTATTTGATTAAGTGCATCATTGGTTTTATCTACTACATACTTAGGCATAGCCTTATTAATTTCTCCAGCTAGTTCAATAAATCTAGTATTAATATTAAATTGCTTTGCTTTCCATGTTAAAAAGAATGGATCAATAGGAAGACAATGACCACCTAAACCAGGTCCTGGATAATAAGGTGTGAAGCCAAATGGTTTTGTAGAAGCTGCTCTGATAACTTCGTAAATATCAATATCTAATTTTTCTGCCAACTCTTTAAGTTCATTAACTAAACCAATATTAACTGAACGATAAATGTTTTCCAATAATTTTGTCATCTCTGCTGCTCTTGTAGAGCTTACCTCAACAACATCTATAAAAATTTGACTATATAAAAAATTCCCAACATGTCTGCAATTATTAGTAATTCCACCCATTACCTTGGGTGTATTTTTATTATTAAAATTATCATTACCAGGATCTTCTCTTTCTGGAGAATAAACAACAAAGAAGTCTTCACCAATAGTTAATCCAGATCTCTCAACAATTGGTTTAATAATCTCCTCTGTCGTTCCAGGATATGTAGTACTTTCTAAACTTAATATTTGTGATTTTCTAAGATAAGGAGCTATAGAATTTAATGTTGTTGTTATATAACTCAAGTCTGGTTCTCTGTGATCATTCAATGGAGTTGGTACACAGATAATAATGCAATCAATCTCAGATATAATTCTGAAATCTGAGGAAGCCTTTAACAAATTTTTATTAACACAATTTTGTATCCTATTAGTTTTAATATGATGTATATATGACTTACCACTATTAAGTGAATCAATCTTTTTATTATCTATATCGAAGCCGATCACACTGAATTTTTTTTCGGCGAAAGATAAGGACAAAGGAAGTCCAACGTACCCCATCCCAATTACACCTATAATTGCAGAATTAGTTTTTAATTTTTGAATAATTATTTCCTTAAATTTGCTACCACTATCATGAATACTGGTCTTCAAGCTTGGGTTATACAAACTATTGTAACTAGATTTCTAGATAAAATTTAGCATAGTTGCCCAAAACAATCAATTTCATTTAAACCAATATTTAATATTTCAATACCATGGGCATCCATTTAGAAAATATAGCTTAAAACAATCTATTCATTTATTTTAATAAATAAATGAATAGATTGTAGGAATAAAACTTTATTCAGAGACTAAACTGTTTCCATTTAACCTATAAATAGAATTTGTTTTTTTACAGATCCATGTTTTACTACCTGAAAGAGGTAGGGGTATTCTTTCTCCATAAGCACTCATCCAACCTCTATGAATTGCAGGTAAACCCATCATTAATGCATATGGTTTTACATCTGAATTAACTAACGCGCCAGCTGCAATAAAGGCATTTTCGCCTATTTCGACACCACATATGATTGTAGAATTGGCACCGAGAGTTGCTCCTTTTCTTACGATTGTGTCTTGATATTCGTTTTTTCTACTAACAGCTGATCTTGGCTTAGAAACATTAGTGAAAACCATACTTGGTCCACAAAATACAAAATCTTCAAGGATTACGTTGTCATAGACAGATACATTATTTTGGATTTTCACATTGTCACCTATAACAACATTATTTCCAATAAAAACATTTTGACCTATTGAACAGTTTTTACCTATAGTTGCTTTAGAGCAAATGTGCACCCAGTGCCATATTTTTGTATCTCTGCCAATAGAAGCACCATCATCAACTATAGAAGTTTTATGGATTACAACATTGTTGAATTGAGTCATGAATCAACAGATTGTCTTTTTAATATAAAATACTCCATTAATTGCGACTAAGCTGAATCCATAGAGAATATTTTATACAACACATTAAAAATGAAAAATAAATTACCTAATTTTATATGTGTTGGAACACAAAGAGCAGGTACAACAAGTTTTCATGAAATACTAATTCAAAACGAAAATATATTTATGCCAAAGAATAAAGAGATACATTTTTTTGATAAAGATTCTAACTATAAAAAAGGTTTAGAGTGGTATTTAAATGAATTTAAAGAGGCTGAATATGAAAAATGTATTGGAGAATGTACGCCTGATTATATGTTATATAATTATGTTCCTAAGAGAATCCAAAAAACATTGGGTGAGGATTTGAAAATAATTTTTATTTTAAGAAATCCAATTGAAAGAGCGTATTCTCAATATAACTTTCATTTGATGGAAGGTGTAGAGAAGAATCTTTCATTTATTAATGCAATAAAATCAGAGAACATAGATAAGCATAATAGTACCTATAACGAATGGTATAGCCCAGCATATTATATTTCTAGGGGTTTATATACTGTACAAATTAAACGTTATTTAGAATATTTTAAAAAAGATAATATGTATTTTGTACTCTTTGAAGACCTTTATGGAACAAATAGCCATAAATATATAAATGAGATTTTAAATTTCCTAAAAATCAAATCAAATCATAATAACAAATTTCACATAAAAGGAAAAGAAGAAATAAAAATTCCAAAAAATAAATTAATAAACTATATATTTGATAGAACTAATTCAAGAATTAAGATAATAAGAAAACTAATTCCTAATAAACTTTATTCAAGGATAGTAAGATATTCAAGAAAGCATCTGATGACAGAGCCAAAAAAATTAAGTAATAAAACAAAACTTGAATTAAATAATATATATTATAAAGAAGAAATTTTATTACTAGAAAAATTAATAAACAAAGATTTAAGTAGGTGGATTAGATGATATTAAATAAAAAATTATAACTAATACAATATAAATAGAAATCAAAAGACATGAGTATAAGGTTATATAGAATCATAGACTTTATTAACTTTATCCATCTCAATATGAAAATTACAATCTTTTTTGATAATAGATCTTGCATTTTTACCAATATCCCTCGACAAAGATATATCAGAAGTTGAGAGTTCTATTAATCTAGATAATTCATAGAAATCTTTATTGCTAAATAAATACCCAGACTTTCCATGAACTATGTAATTTGAATTCTCAGAATTATCCGAAACAATGACTAATCTTTCACATGACATTGCCTCTGCAACACTAGCGGATAAACCTCCATCGCGAAGTGATGTAGAAACATATATGTCTAATGAATTATAAAAATTAATATTTTGTGTGCCAAGCTGCCTCCCAATAAGCTTTACAGAGTCTTGTAGATTATTATTAAGAATATATTGCTCTATCGAAGGTTTGAGAGAGCCTTCATTGGCTAGAAGAAACATATAATTAGAATTTTTATTTAGCAATTCTTTTGCTGCTTTTAAGAATGTAAAAGGATCATAAATAAGCTCCATTAGCCGATTTGTACCAACTAAAATTTTATGATTAGTTGAATCAACATAAAAAGGTTTATTGATATTGGAATATAATTTTATATCAGTACCAAATGCAATTATTGAGCTCCTAGATTCTACTGCTCCTAATTCACAGGAGGATTTAAGTAACTTTATAGAATCACAAATAACATAGTCAGCCTTCCGGAATAGATACTTTAACCAAATCCTCTTGATTAGATTTTTTCTATTTTCGTAGATATCACAACCCCATGGAGTAAGAATAATTTTTTTGTACTTGCTGGCAAACAAAATAAATAAAGAATTCCAACCTAAATAGTGAATATGGACAATGTCATTACTTCTAGAACGAAGAGTAAGAATTGCTTTAAAAAATTTAAAAAAGTCAAAAACAGATTTTATTATAAAATAATTAATACTATTGTTAATTTGATTATCTGAAGAAGGTGCTGAAGAAACTACAAAAACATCCTTATCTTTTATATCTGCAAAATAATTAATCCATCTAGTAGTATGAATAGAATTTAAATTCGCAAGATATATTAATTTCACTTAAATGGTAAATTACTTATCATAATATAGCAAAGTCTAAACAATATTCAATTAATAAATTTTAGGATATATAATATAATAATTAAACTTATTATGATAAAATACATATATGTGTGGAATATCTGGGATATTATCAATTAATGATAAACCTATAAATAGAGAACATCTTGAGAAGTTACATCAAGCGATTGAACACAGAGGGCCTGACTCAGAGGGCTACTATTATGATGAACATATTGGACTTGCACATCGAAGACTCTCTATAATAGATCTTAGAAGAGAATCAGATCAACCTTTTAATGTCGATGAAAGATATGTATTAATATATAATGGAGAAATATATAACTATATAGAAATAAAGAAAGAGCTCATAAAGCTTGGTCATTTATTCAAAACAGAATCAGATACCGAAGTATTATTAAAAGCATATATTCAATGGGGTGAAGATTGCCAGGAGAAATTTAATGGGATGTGGGCATTTGCTATTTGGGATAGAGAATATAAGGAATTATTCTGCTCAAGAGATAGATATGGAATTAAACCATTTTACTGGTCTATTTACTCTGATTGCTTTTACTTTGGATCTGAAATTAAACAATTAAGAATTGATAAACTTGGAAGTAAAGTAAATTATGAAGAACTATCGATTTTTTTATATAGTGGATGCACTAATTCTACAAATAATACATTTTTTAAAGATATAAATTCACTAGAAGCAGGTCACTCATTAAAAATAAATCGTAAAGGAGAAAAGTATATAAAATGTTGGTACGATCTAAATAAAAAAATAAATATAGATGAAAACGAATTTAAACCTGATGAATTTTTATATCACATTAATAATGCAATAAGAATCAGAATGAGGAGTGATGTCTCATTAGGAACAGCTCTTTCTGGAGGCTTGGATAGCTCCCTAATAGTAACACTCGCTTCAAATCTTTATTCAAGAAAAAATAAAGACAAACTATTTGGAATACATGCAAAATCTACTGAAGAAGATACAAATGAATCGTATTATGCAGAAATAGCTGCTAAACATGCTGGATGTAGCTTGATAAATGTAACACCAAGTTATGAATATTTTAAAAAAATTATTAATGAGATAATTTTTTTTCAAGACGAACCATTTGCGTCAACCAGTAGCATTATGCAATTTAATGTTATGAGTAAAGCCAGAGCTTTAGGTCTTAAAGTAATGCTTGATGGGCAAGGCTCAGATGAAATTTTACTAGGTTACACAAGACTAATATTACCTAGGTTAATAACAACATACAGAAAAAATGGTATATTAGGTTTTCTAAATGAAATTAAAAACTCAAATAATAACAATAACGATATAAATTACAAGAGTCTAATTAAATATTTAATAGGAGGGGGAAGTAGTAAGTTAAGAACATCTTATTTAAGAAATAGATTAAATTTTGTTAATTTATCAATAGATCCAACATATAATTTATACGAAGAATTAAAAAATCAAAGAGGACATATAGTTAATTCTCAAATAATAGAATTAAAAAAAACATCGCTTCCACAAATATTAAGATCAGAAGATAGAAACTCAATGGCTAATTCAGTAGAGGCTAGGGTCCCTTTTTTAGATTATAAACTAGTTGAGTATTGTCTAAATTTAAAATCAGATTCTAAAGTCAAAAATGGATGGACAAAGTATCCAATACGCAGCATAAATAAATTACCAAGTGAAATAGCGTGGAGAAAAAGCAAGTTAGGATATGATTCTCCTGAGAAAGCATGGGACAAAAAGTTCTCACGTGAAATGCTATCAACTATAAGAAATTCACCTTTAATTTTAGAAATCACAAATATAAAGGAATTAGAAGAAAAATGGAATGTATTAAACTCAAAAGAAAGATGGAGACTGTATAACGTTGCTATATGGCAAAAAATATTTAAAGTAATTTAAATATAAATTACTTTAAATAATATAATCTAATAAATCAAATCATTCATAACTATATAATTTTGTATTTCATCGAATTTAGCAGATCCACACATATACAAATCCTCCATTTTTGAAAGTTTAATAAACTCTTTGATTGGAAAATTATAATTATTTTCTACACAGAAGAGTATTAAATTGTTAGAACTGTATTTGAATAATATAAAAAAAAGATTATTTTTATTTATAAGTAATCTATTACTAAAATTCATTACTGATTGGTCTTGTAAATCATCTATAATAATACATAAAGGATTTGAATAATTTTCTGAAAAGTATTTTAAAGCTTTTGAAGAATTCCTATCATTTCTTTTCTTAAAGTACTTTGTAGATCCATTGGGCCCATCAATAAATAAAAAATCTGCTTCATTTAAGTAGTTATATTTGATAAGTTTATTTAAACTATACCAATCATCATTGGTAGGTACGTGAATCAAATTAAATTGATTTAGGTAACTTAATTTTAGACCAACTAAGTTTCTAAATATAAAAAATATATTTTCTTCAATTGAATAAAATTTACAATTAAACTTTTGTGTATATTCAGCTAGATAATGAGTGCTTCTGCCAGATCCAAACTCAACAATCTTTCGAGGTTTAATAAGTAAAAGAATAAATTGAATAAGTAACCAAACCTCATAACTTTTAGTAGGCCATAAATTTATAGCAAACGATCTAGGTAATTTAAAGAAAAATAGGTTTTTTATCTTTAATAAAATAAATTTTATAATGCTATATAATATGTTAATCATGTCAAATTTACTATTTTATAGCAAGAAAACCTTCAAAACAAGAAAATTTCATTATGGTAGAAATATCTTTAAAACCTGCTTGTCTTAATAAATCTAAATTACCCTGCGTTGAAAAAGGTTCTAAAATACCTTTAAGACTCTTAGTCTTATTTAAAATTTGACTTGGACTAAAACCGTTAGATTCCTTCCACTCATTATACCAACATGTAGCTATATCTTGAAATCTCGCGTCAGGTCCTCTTACTTTTTCAAACAAGAAGAAAGCTCCACCCCAATTTAGACTTTTATAAATCCTATTAAAAAGTAATTGACGATATTTTGGATAAATAAATTGAATACAATAATATGAAATGATTATATCAGATGGTTCATAATCAAAATTGACACAATCCTGATTTATGATATTAATATTAGAAATATTTTCTGTATATTTAGAAGCAAATTCTGTCATTTTCTCTTCGGAATCAATACCAATCCAAGTAATATTTTTTTTGTTTTTATTCTTTTTAGCTAATTGAGAAATTAATTCACCCGTGGATACTCCAATTTCATAACAAACACTATTATCCTTTACAAAAAAATCGCTATAGTCACTTATTAATTTATGTCCTTCTCTGTAAAGAGGGATTGATTTTCTAGCATGTTCAATGAAGTTTTCAGGAACATCGCCAGCAAAATTCCATGATGATGACTCTGTCTCTATCTTGTCGCCTACATTCATATAAGAATTTCAGTATTGACATAGCATACTAGAATTCTAGTAACATTTGTATTTTGGATTTATAAATGCCAACAGATCTACAAAAAAATATAGATTGGTACAAGACATATTCAAAAAATACAGGCGGTGCATATAGAAATTCACTAATTAACCCAGAAAACTTCTATCAAGTTTTTGCTCGTGATATTGCATTCTATAAAGTACTAAATTTTATCGACTTAAGAAAAATAAAAACTCTAAAAGTATTGGATGTTGGATGTGGAGATGGGAATGGAACAATAAAATTTATTCAGCTTGGCTTTTTACCATCAAATGTTTACGGCATTGAATTAATAAAAGAAAGATTGGAAAAAGCAAAAAATCAGTATCCAAATCTAAATTTTATGATAAATGATGCCTCCAATTTAGAATTCGAATCTAATAGTTTTGATTTGGTTAATGAATCAACTATGTTCATTCACTCTATTGATAAGGTTGAATCAGATGAAATAGCAAAGGAAATGATAAGAGTTACAAAAAAAAATAAATATATAATACTTCAAGATTGGAGATATTCAAAGCCATGGAATCATAATTACAATGGTTTATCTAAATCAAGAATCAAAGAAATATTCTCAGTTGGTGTTCTAACAGAACTCATTTGCCAAAGAAATGGAGCTTTGATTCCGCCTTTAGGAAGGAGAATATCTAGGTATTTTCCATATTTATATTTTATAATAAGTGCATTATTTCCATTTTTAGTTGGGGGAAATGTTACATTACTAAGAAAGCTATAAATAAGTATCGATTTCATAAAATTTATACTTAATTTTAATTTAAAATATTTTATAACTAATTAAGATGGTTTATAAATATGTAAATATACAATAACCATTGACTGATATTAAATAAGAATATCTCTATAATAGTAATATAGAAAATTAAATTAATTTGATTTATGTCTATTAAAAATCATATAATTATTAAAATAATTACTAAAGTAAAATCTTTAAAAATTTTTAAAAATCTTGTTGACAGATTATACAATTCAAGTATGTACTGGAAATATAGGCATATAATTAATAGTTCATTTTGGTATAATCAATATAATCATTCAACGGAAAAGTCAAGAAATATTTATTCTGATATATCTAAAAAATATTCACTAAATACCTTTTTTGAGTTTGGATGCGGAAGTGCTCCAAATCTAAAGAATATTATAACTAACCATTCAAAAGATATTAAATATTTAGGATATGATATAAGTAATAAAGCTATAGATGTATGTAGAGAAAAGTATTCTGATAAATCATATAAATTTATAAATAAAATATCAAAATCAATTATAAAAGATACACTTGCATCTTATAAATCAGAATCTTTTGATTGTGCAATATATCACAGAGTTTTTTACCTTCTAAATAAAAAATTAATAACAAAACATTTGTATGAATATTCAAATTTATTTAAATATATAATAATATATGATTTCCATAAAAAGAAATCACTACAGGACTCCTATCTTTATAGAAACTATAATATTTTAGATTACGAAAGTTTACTTTTAGAGTTTGATTTCAGTATTATTTTCAAACAGAAGACAGATCCATATTCAGAATCGCAATACTTTAGGAATAATGCACATTTTCTTTTATTTAAAAATAATAAAAAAAATAATATCTAAAAATAATTAATTAATTAATTATTTCAAACCTAATTGAGTCACGAGTTCATCATAATAGAAAACTAGTATTCTAGTCTTATGTTAGAATTAGATTATATATGCTTAATAATGGCTGACAACAAAATAAATATTGCCTTGGTTGGTTGCGGTAGGATCTCGAAGAATCACATTAAGGCTATATATAATCATTCAAGCAAAGCAACTTTGATAGCAATTTGCGATCCAGAAGAAGGAAGAATACAAACAGTAATTCAATCAATAAAAAAAGATTTTGCGGGTATTGGTGAATCACCAATCAGCTTTACTAGCTATAAACATATGCTGGAGTCTCACGAAAGGCATGAACTAAAAATTGATCTTGTCGTAATTGCAACTCCTAGTGGAATGCATTCCTCTCAGGTAATTATGGCTGCTAAAAAAGGTATTCATTGTTGTTCCGAAAAACCAATGGCTACTAATTGGACGGATGCCAAAGAAATGGTAAAAGCTTGTGAAGATAATGATGTTAAATTATTTATAATGAAACAAAACAGACTGAATAAAACCTTAAAACTATTGAAAGAGCAGATAGAAAAAAAAAGGTTTGGGAAAATCTACTTAGTCAATGCAAATGTATTCTGGCAGAGGCCTCAAAGTTATTATGATCAAGATAAATGGAGAGGCACAAAAAATTTAGATGGTGGAGCATTAATGAATCAAGGTATTCATTATGTTGACTTAATACAGTGGTTGATTGGACCAATAATTAAAATAAATGCATTTACAGCAACTCTTGGAAGAGAAATTGAATGCGAAGATACCGCAACATTACAATTTTCATGGGAGTCGGGAACACTTGGAACAATGGCAATAACAATGCTTACATTCCCACATAATATTGAGGGTTCTATTACTGTATTAGGTGAAAAAGGAAGTGTGAAAATAGGAGGTGTTGCCTTAAATGAAATAAAATATTGGAACTTTAAGGATATAAATTCGGATGATAAAGAGAAAGTAGAATTTAATAATTATAAAATAGATAATGTTTATGGGTTTGGACATGAGAAATATTACCTCAATATGATAAATGTATTAAATGGAAAGGAAGATCCAATTTGTAGTGGAAAATCAGGATTAAATAGTCTAGAGCTTGTTGTAGCTGCTTATAAGTCTGCCAATACTAATCAAATAGTTGAAATACCATTAGACTTAGAATAAATACATATTTAAGACAATTAAAAAATAAAAATGAAACAAGAACATTCAATTAAATTAATACAAAAAGTATTATCAATACTTGAATTAAAAGAAAAAATTAAATTAGCTAAATTATTAATATTAATGTGCATAGTTGGATTAATGGATGCTATAAGTATTGCATCAATAATACCAGTACTTAAAATAATTAGTCAAAAAGAAGATGCGTTTAACAATTATGAATCTATTACTAATTATTTAAATATAATAAACATTGGAGATATAAATTTAGAACTATTAACTATATTAATAGCATTGTTTGCTACATTTATAATAACATTATCAACTTTATTTAAAATATATTCTCAATATAAGATTAATAAATTTGTTGAATTCATAAGAGATAATATAGCTGTAAGATTACTAAAAAAATATATTTCAAAAAAATATAATTTTATATATAAAAAAGACTCAGCTGATATATCAAAATTAATACTTTCCGAAGTTGATCAATTTATTATACAAGTTTTTAGACCAACAATGTTACTTATGACAAATGTAATTATACTTATATTTATAACCACTTATTTATACTTTACAGATCCAAAAGCTACATTACTATCAATAACATTTATAGGTATTTTCTATATTGTATTTTACAGTATAGTAAAGAAAGAAACGGCAAGAATAGGCATAATTACAAGTGAAGCTAATAAAGAAAGATTCAAAATGGCTAAAGAATCATTTGAATCAATTAAAGACATAAAGATATATGCTGCTGAAAATTTTTTTATAAATAGATTCAAAATACCGTCAAGAAGATTTGCCGAAAAATTAGCTGATTATCAAACAATAAATGAAAGTCCAAAATATCTATTAGAGTTATTTGCGTTTTCTGGTTTAATGATTATAACTGTATTTTATAGAATTGAATCTAGTAATTCATTAAATGGTCTTACTATGTTGGGAACATTTGCATTTGCTGCTTACAGATTGCAACCTTCCTTGACTGCTATATTTCATGGTTTAAGTAGTATTAAATATGGTTCTAAAATTGTTAAAAATATCTTAACCGAACTAAAAGAAGAAAATACATCTAATAATAATTTTATTAAATATATTAACTTCGGAAAATTTGATAACAGATCTATAGAAATAAAAAATATGAATTTTCATCATAATAATAATAATATCAATATTTTGAACAATATAAATTTAAAATTAGAAAAAAAAGGATTACTCTTGGTTATTGGAAACAGTGGTTCTGGTAAAAGTACACTTTTAGATATTATTAAAGGATTAATTACAGCTACTTCTGGTGAAATAATAATATCGGAAGAATTTAATAAAGAAAACTTAATTTCATATCTTCATCAAGACTATTCACTATATGATGATACAATAAGTTCAAATGTAGCTTTTGGGGTTAATAAAGAACTAATAGACAAAGCTAAATTAATCTATTCATTAAAAAAAGCAAATATTTGGTCTCATATTAGATCATTACCTAAAGGAATAAATTTCAGGCTAGGTGAAAGAGGACAAAATTTCTCTGGAGGGCAAAAACAAAGAATAGCTTTTGCTAGAGCAATATACTTTAATCCAAAAATATTAATTCTTGATGAGCCTACTAGTTCACTAGACTTTGAAGTTGAAAAAGAACTAAATAATATTATTTTAGAAATATCAAAAAAATCTCTTGTCATTATGGCAACACACAAGTTAACAGTTATGCCACCAGATACAGATGTTGCTTGGATTGATGATAAAGGAGAATTAAACCTTTGCAAGTTAAGAGATTACAAGAGTATAAAACAATAATAATAGTCTAAAAATAAAAATATGAATTTAATTGATGTTATAGAAAACTTAAAGAATAATTCCACAATCAGCTTTTATGGCTATTCAGATATGATAGTTCCAGATGTTATCAGAAAAAACTATATAGATAAAGTAAAATTTTTTTTTAAAGAAAAAAAACATAAAAAACTTATAAGAAATGACTTAGAAGCCTTTATATATGAAAGTTATAGACAGACTCAATGGGATGAAAGTGATTTAATTTTTCTTGATCAGAGTTCAGTAAAGAGTTTAATAAAAGGATATCCACTAATAGCAAATTATGTTATAGTTTCTCTGAATAGTTTAATATTAAATCCTATATCAATAATTGGATTAATTAGACGTTTATTAATCAACCAGATAAAGTATAAGGGATTAACTTTAATCAACAAAAAGAAAATTTGGATAGTACTAAAAAGAAACGTACAAATTAAAACCAATATCTTTCATTTCTCCGATAAATTAGGCTTACAAGGAATTGATAGTTTTACAAAAACTAGAAAATTAAAATATGTAATCCCACTCTTAGATGAGAAGAAAAAAAGTAATCAAGAGGAAAATATACATATAATAATAGAAGATAAAGGAAAGGATGAGATGGAAAGATTCCTAAATAGTCATAAAGGTAATATAAGAATAAAACTATGGACTATAACAAAACCAGGTATAAATGGACTTCCATTTTTACCTCCTAGAATTGGGAAATCAATAATTAATAGTACAATAAGTAATGATAAAAAATTATCTATACCAAGGAGTATTGATGCTCTAAATATAATGATATATTATAGTTTATACCATAAAGGTTACAATTCAAAAATAAATAGCTCTCATCATAAAACAAATTATTTACCTAGAGAATCAATATTTAAAACATATATTGATAAATATAAAAAAGAATTAGGAATTAATAATTCATTTTCTACTCTTGAAGATCTAGATAAATATATGAATAAAATAAATTGGAAACCAGCAAGAGATACTCTGGTAAAAATAAGTGATAGCAATGACTGGGTAAAAAGTAATCTTAAATATACTATTAAATATAATAAATTCCTATATATCTACATTCTAAAGGAAGGTATTAAATATGGAAACAAACAAAAATATATCAATAAATATTTAAAAGATAACTCTATGGAAATTATCGACTATCAATATATGACGAAAGAACAAAGACATCTGACGAAAAAAAATTTACGCGGTGGCATATGGGATTCAGAACCGAAAATGATAAAAACATGTAGTTCATATTATGATCCATATATGTATATCATTTTTGTAGACAAAAGGAATAGAAATCCTCAAGAACTAATAAGAATCAAAAACAAACTTAGAGAAAAAATTGATAATTCAAGCTGTAGCTTAATTCATTCTACGGATAATACTATTGAAACCCTAGAATATTTACAAATAATTTTGCCAAAACAAATAGATGAATATAGAAATATGGCTAGAAATGCAAAAACAGTAAAAATAAGCTTTCAAGATAGAATATTAAAAATTAATTCTAAGATAAATAATGCAGTCATAGAGATATATAATAATATAATAAAGGTGATAATAAACCACTAAAATGCAGGAAGAAGAAAATAAATACTCATATAAATATGAAACAATTAAAGATTATATAATAAAAAAGAAAGATACTTATAATGATAAAATCCTAATAGAATTATTAGGTAATTTCGCTTCAGGAAAGACAACCTTTATGAATAAATTAGAAAAAGATCTAATATCCGGTGGTTATAAAGTAGATAAAACAATCAACTCATTTAGTAGAGGGTATATAGCGAAGTATAAGCTTCTTTTAAATTTTATTATATATTCAAGTTTTAAAAATAAAATTCTTGTTATCATTTTTATAATGATTTATTTTTATCATTTTATAAGAAGAAAATCTATTCATAGAATATATACATTGCTTCTAATTAAATATATTATATTCACTTGGGATATGATTAATAATTCTAAGAATGATTTTGTAATTTCAGAAGGTATTTACCATATACTACCTTCTCTTAATATATTAAAAATTTCTAATTTTCTATATAAAAAGATAATAATTAATTTGAATTCAATTTCAAATCAAACAAATACAATTTATATTTACTGCGACTCTACAAAAGACCAATGTTTAACCAATACAATTAAAGACATGAATACAAATAGAAATAAAAGATTTCCAGGATTAACTTTCTCACAAATTAAATCTATTGTTTATAGCTATGAAAGTAATAATCAATTTCTCATTAAAAAAATGCGTAGTAAAATACTAAACTATAATGCAAATGTTAATTAAATTGATACTATATATATTTCATTAAAAGCATTAAATAATTAAGCCAAGAACTATAGGAAAATATATTTTACTAAATTATTCTCGTAAAATACATTTTATCCACTCATTATTTTTTGATAGTTTAATTAACTGATCTTTTCTTGGTGTTAATTTCTTTTTAATTAAATAAAAATGCATATCTTCCATATTGGAACCAATATTTATCCCCAATTTATTTGACATTGTTTTAATACGCTTTGAATATTTCTCATGAATTGGAACACAATTATAAGATCTATATTTAGACCTTATCCCACTATTAAAACCTTTATGATAGAGACAATGAAATATCAAAAGATTTAATTCATCATATTTATTAGGTATTTTTGACAAGCAAGGTCCATCAATACTTCTAGCTAGAACATTTTTAGAAACATCTTCAGGAAAATAGGGGACTCCATTGAAATCAGGACTATTTGAGCTCCATATATCAATTCTTTGTGTGCCAGTATTTTCGATTAAAAATGTCTTAACTTTTTCTACATCTCTAGAGTCGACTAACATATCAATATCGGAACTCAAAGAAGAGAGTACTGGAAGTGCGTCGTAAGATCTAAGTATTACATAGTTTATATGCTCAAAATGAAGAAATTTTAAAAAATTCTTAATTCCAAATTCTCTTGATAAATAGAATGTAAAGCCATTAGCAATGGTGTTTCTACTTAATAAAATCCAATAAGTATTGGATTTTGAAATTATTAAAGATCTTATACCAATTATGTTGATTTTTCGCAAAAGCAATCTTCTAATTATACCTATTAGGATATATGGATAATAAAAGGGATTAGAAAGGGAAACGAAAACATATTGAGGATTGCTGGGATATGACTTAATCAGACACTTTGTGAATGACTGATCCAACAAGAAAGTGTTATTAATATCATTATCTTCAAGTCCTACTTGATTAATTGAATCAAGTAATTTAACATTAGTTGATGAAAAATAATTTTGATGAATACTATGTTTAAGATAAGCAATTAAAATTTTCTTTTTAGATAGTTTAGGAATAACTTCGGGTAAGGATTTATAATTGTAACCATATAAAGATACCTCACCATTAATAAAAAGTTTTTCAATATTCATATTATTAAGTTAATTCGATGAGAAAAGAACCCTTTAGAAAACATATCACTAGTTTTCAGAAAATACATTTGATTTTCATTTGACGGTTGGAATATAGAGTTTCAATCGAGATGATGCATACTATTTTTCTAGAATAATAGAAATCACTAAAGAATTCAAATTCTTTAAAAGAATATTTAAATAGCAAAACAATTAATGTGAATACAGTTAGAGAATAGAAATGTATTGAAGTTATTTAGCGTGCTTACTTCATTATAAAATATATCCATTTGGATTATTTTTTTGCCAATTCCATCCATCTAAGCAAATCTCTTCCAATGATCTTTTTGGAAACCAATTTAACAAATTCTTGGCCTTTGAAATATCTGCATAACATTTTGCTATATCACCAACTCTTCTCCCCTTTATTATGAATGGAATTTGAACTCCTGTAGAAAGTTCAAATTGATTAATAATCTCAAAGACGGAGTATCCTTTTCCAGATCCTAAATTAATAAATTCAAAACATGATTCTTTAGAAGTCAAATAATCTATTGCAGCTATATGCCCCTCTGATAAATCCATAATATGTATATAGTCTCTAACACCAGAACCATCATTTGTATCCCAATCATCTCCAAAGACGTTTAAAAATTCTCTTCTTCCTGCCGCAACCTGGGATATATAAGGGAATAGATTGCTTGGTATTCCAATAGGATCCTCCCCTATCAAACCTGATGGATGTGCACCAACAGGATTAAAATAACGAAGGGAGCAAATTCTCCACAAATTAATATTTGATTTATAAAGGCCTTCCAACATTTTTTCTATTGCAACTTTTGTCTCGCCGTAAGGATTAATTGGTGAAACTTTGTGGTCTTCCCTAATAGGAAGAGAATCCGGTAAACCATAGATTGTTGCACTGCTGCTGAAAACTATTGAGTAGCATTCATTTTTACTCATAGTTTCTAAGAGATTATTAGTACCACATACATTTACATCCCAAAACCCTAGTGGATTAAGGACAGAGTCAGCGACTGATTTCAAACCAGCCAAATGTATAACAGCTTGAATAGGCTTGCTATCTTTAATAGAATCAATGAAAATTTTTTCTAAAAGATTTCTATCTCTAATGTCACCATTAATGATTTTTAAATTACATTTTGAGGATTTTTTTTCTACATAAGATGTTATTACTTTAATTACATTTGTGGAACTGTTAACAAAAGAATCAAGGATTACTAGATCAAAGCCTTTCTGAAGCAGCAACAAAGATATGTGCGAACCTATGAATCCTGCTCCACCTGTAAGTAGTATTCGCATACTATTTAGATGTTTTCGTAAGAACTCACCATCAACTGATTTGGTTATAAGAAAAAAAGGAAAAACCTTTTATCTTATAATTGTAAACCACTGATTACAAAATCAATAAAATTTGCCTAAATTTTGAGAATTCGAGGGATAAAAGCATTATTACAAAATAAATGAATTTAGGAACTCTCAATTTCATCAAAAAGTTTTCACAAAACAAAATCTTGTTGATTATAGGTTTTGAATACATTAAAAAGAACAACTAATCATTCATTGAGTGAAATTAGTAAAAAATAGTAAATTTATAAATTAATTATTATAATAATATCAATTAATTATCGATATAAATGAAAAAAGACAATCTTAAAAGAATTATCAAGGACTTTGAAACTTTGATAGAAGAGTTAAAAAGTGAGGTCTACTCTGATAAAGATTCATATGTGCACCCATGGGACGAACATATGAAAAAAACTCCTAGAATACTTAATTCTGATGACGATGATGGGTATACAGATTAGTTCATTCTACTTTTTCTAAAATCTTTATAAATTCATTAGATTTTTAGTAAATTTACCTATTGCGAAAAGCTCTTAATAAAAGCAAATTATAGAAAAGGAATTTGTTAATGGCCCCTTTACCACAACTAGTAAAAGCAACGCCACAGGGCGGTACCATTCATGAATATCAACTTACTGGAGGAAAAACCTCTTTCATGAGATACCTAGGTTGCTATCTTGGAACATGCAAATTCTGCAATGATATTGAGGAAGCATCAGAATTTGTATCAAGCATTGAGGTTTCTCCGAAAATCATTTGAGCAAGAGAATTTTGGAAGACACTTTATTTCTTGACCTCTTGGGCAAGACAACTATATAAATTTGAAGTTTTTTTATGTAAATTTAATCCATACTCGAAGGCTTTAGGTGCTATTTTTTTTGAGTCTTTAAACATATCAGGAGAATAATCTTTTAATGAGCCAATTTTTATCTCAATAAAAGATCTACTCGACTATGAACGACGAAAAAGAAAAAAATAAGAAATCATATGAATTTGAGACTAATAATCTCATTAGTTCAAGTTTTAATGGGAAAGAAAACGTAAAAGATCTTGAGGTTTCATCACCAAAGCCATCCAATCAATTAACTAATGGCCTATTAGGCTGGTATTCAGTTTCAAGTAGTGAATCAATAAAGGAGGGGAAATTAAATCATTTCACTATTTATAATGAGCCACTTGTTTTGTATCGCGATAGAGAAGGTATTGTTCGATGTGTAAAAGATGTATGCCCCCACAGAGGAGCATCATTTTTAGGCGGTGAAGTTATAAACGGACAACTTGTTTGCCCTTACCATGGAGCAAGGTTCTCATCGCAAGGTAGTTGTACAAATCTAGATAGAATAACTTGTCAACATATCATAGATTCTAATTATGATAATTATGCAAAAAGCATAAAACTTTTTCAATATCCATGTGTAGAGAAAGAAGGATATATATATATTTATTATACTGGTACACCTCTTGCAAACATTGAAGATTTTGAAATCAAATCATCATTAAATAGCCTACTACCTGATTCATATGGATTTCCTTCATTAGAATATGAGTATGAAGAAGTATATGTAGATTTTAAAGCAGATTGGGCAAGGATTATTGAGAATCATCTAGATATATTACATGTATTCTGGATGCACGGAGATACTATCCCAGATAAAAACGTAAACAGAGAAACTATTACTAGTTTCAATCAAAAAATAAAACGAGATAATAGGCAAATAGAAAGTATATATTCATATAAAACAAATGGTCAGGAAGAGTTTATAAGAATAAAATTTGTTCCTCCTGGTAGGATTTTTATATACAAAGGCTCTCCAGAAAGTACTAGATACATTCAGGTACTTGATCATATTCCACTTGGAAATAACAAAGCAAGAGTAATTGTTAGACATTATAGAAAATTTCTAAAAAACAAATTATTTACTAAGTTTGTGCTATTTAGTCATCTCCAACGTAGAACTTTTTATAAGATTTTCACTGAAGATTACTTGGTTTTAAAAACTCAAACATTTAATGATCAAATGGGCTACATACAAAAAGATAATGTTAAATTATTAGGTGAAGATAAAATGGTTCAATATTATTGGGACTGGCTCCAAAATGCACTGAACAAAGAAAAACCATGGGATTTACACCCTACTAATTCATTAACTAATTCTGTTCATGATGATAGAGGAATGCTCTATCCTCCAGAGAACCCTAATATGGCTATTAAAAATAACAGAGTTATATATATTAAACTTTTAACAAGATTATTATTCCCAATTAGCTTTATTTTATTATTAATATAAATAAAAATTACTTTATAAATTCTTTTTATAGATGGTACATAGACCTAAAAGTAAATTAATATCATGGGCTCAGGTTAAAAATTTAAATGTAATGATAGATCAAAAGATAATACTTTCAAATATAAATATAAATCTCAATTTTGGTGAAAACATTTTAATCCTAGGTCCAAATGGATCTGGCAAATCAACATTTCTAAAATTACTTAACCGATCAATATACCCACTTATAGAGAGAGGTAGTTCGTTCAAGCTATTTAACAAAGAAAATATTAATATATGGGATTTAAGAAAAGATATTGGTTTTCTATTTAAAGATATGGAAAACCGAGTAAATAAAGGAGTAAAATTGAAGGATTTAATAATATCAGGTTTTACTGGTACTTTTAACGAAAGATATTCCAAGTTGATATCAAAAGATGATATGAAAAACGTTGAGAGTTTAATAATACAGTTAGACATACAGAACATAGTTGATAAGGAGTTTCATTCATTATCTGATGGACAGAAAAGAAGAGGAATGCTTGCTAGGGCTTTAGTATATAGACCTAAACTTTTGGTTCTTGATGAGCCTTTTTGCAATTTAGATATAAAATCAAATTCAATTCTGAATAAAACTTTACTCAAATTAATTGATAAGTCATTAAATATAATATATATAACTCACAGCTTAGAGTCAATACTTCCATTAACCAACAGAGTGCTGTTAATAAAGGGTGGTAAAATCATAAATGATGGGACTCCGGAAGAACTTATTAATTCAGAGGTATTAAGTGAACTTTATAACATTTCAATCAAAGTAATTAAGCAAGGAAGTTATTGGCGGTCAATTGTATAAAAACTAAACAATAACAAAAATAAAAACAATTATTAATAAAAGTATAATCAACAATTTTTTAATGTTTTTGGGTGAAGAATACTTTTTATTTGATTTATTCCTAGCAAACTTTCTTACTCCGTAGGGATTGCCACATGAAATACAAATTAATCTTCCAGATAATGCACGATCCGCCCTGAAATCAAAGCTACCACAAACCAAACATTTATTTTTAATCATGATATCAATTCAAGAAGTCTTCTAAGAATGATATTGGTTTACTCATATTGCTTGAGTATCCTAAAAGACTTTCAGAAATGAATTCATAAAGTAATTGGTTGTTTTCATCAAGTAGTATTGTTGCACTTCTCTGAGTTAAATATGACTGATCAGTTACGTAAATGTTCCAATTAGAAAGTATTTCAATCATATTCACAAGTCTCCTTGTCGCCAATTCGAAAGGCCGTAAAACATCATTTTTAGAAAAGACATCAAACATTTCTCCTTTAAATAAAGAGATTGATCCGATTTTGATAATTTCATCTTCACTAAATAATTTATTTGCATTTCTATCGCCAAAATAACCTCGCAGAACTTCCTTGATAGTTCCTTTCGATTTTATTCCGGTGCACATGATCAATAAATTAATAATGGCAGGTAATGGTGATACAAGTCCTTTATTAAAATTTAGTTGGTTATGAAGATCAGAATTATTTACTGAAAAAACATTTTTTATATCCATTTTATTAAAATCACAGAATTTTTCTTTAGAACTTTGACTACCAATACCAATAATAATCAAATCGATTGAGTATTTATAAAGCAACTTTGACTGGTCAGCCAATTGTTGGCAATATTCAAAACTATCAAAATCCGCAAAAGATCCTAAAAATACAATTAAACGCTTTTTTCTTGAAACGAAAATACTTTCATCTACAAAAAACTCCTTTAGAATATTTATGTAATCCATTAATCAAATCAATAATGTTTTCAAAATAACAAAATTTAAATGTGAAATAAGCAAATTTCAGAGGTTAAAAATTAAAAAACTTAGTGAAAGTCTGCTATTTAACTACTTGATAGACCCATAACACGAAGTTCTTGATCAGTAGCAGATGAACATGAAATATGTACAAAACCTACAATTTCAATAAGCAATGTGAAGGGATATGGAACTTATAGAGCTCTAAATATATCCTCTTACTGTTCTTTGTTTATTTCTCGTGCAGACCTACGGGAACCCCAACGTTACCTATGACTGGTACGCGGGTAATTCAGGGACGGCCAATCGCTCCGGAAAATTCATCGCTGCGCATGCTGCCCATGCTGGTTTGATGATGTTCTGGGCAGGTGCGTTCACTTTATTTGAGCTAGCTCGTTACGACTCATCCGTTGCGATGGGTAATCAAAACTTGATCTGCTTGCCTCACCTTGCTCAACTTGGAATAGGTGGAATCGAAAACGGTGTTATTACTGAGCCTTATGGCTGCACTGTTATTGCAGTACTTCACCTGATTTTCTCTGGTGTGCTTGGTGCTGGAGGAATACTCCACTCAACAAGATATGACGGAGATCTTGGAAATTATCCAGAAGGAAGTCGCCCTAAAAAGTTTGACTTCGAGTGGGATGATCCAGACAAACTTACTTTTATCCTTGGACACCACCTTATTTTCCTTGGTTTAGCTAACATTCAATTCGTTGAATGGGCTCAATATCATGGAATTTGGGACAGTGCACTTGGAGCTACTCGCACTGTTAGCTACAACCTAGATTTAGGAATGATTTGGAATCACCAAGCTGATTTCCTACAGATTTCTAACTTGGAAGATGTTATGGGTGGCCATGCTTTCTTAGCATTTTTCCAAATTATTGGTGGCGCATTCCATATTATTACTAAGCAATTTGGTGAGTATACCGAATTCAAAGGTAAAGGACTCCTATCCGCAGAGGCTGTACTTTCTTACTCACTAGCTGGTGTTGGCTATTGTGCTCTTGTTGCTGCTTTCTGGAGCTCAACAAATACAACTGTTTATTCAACAGAATTTTTTGGAGATGTACTTCAACTCAAGTTTGATTTCGCTCCTTATTTTGTTGATACCGATGCATCACTTGCAACTGGAGCTCATACAGCAAGAGCTTGGTTAGCAAATGTTCACTTCTATCTTGGCTTCTTCTTCATACAGGGACATCTCTGGCATGCATTAAGAGCTATGGGATTTGACTTTAGACGCGTAGGTAAAGCGTTCGACAATATGGAAAACGCAAAAATCACCAACGGTTGATTAATACCTAGTTCATTAATTCACTTATTTAGTGAATAAAAAAAGGTCCGCTTAAGCGGACCTTTTTTTTTTGCCAGAAAAACTAGTTAATCAATTCACTCAAATGTCACAATTAACACACGAAAAATAAATAAAAGGAGCAAAAGCCATTATCAATAGTGATTTTTTATACATTTTCCAGTAAAAAAGCATAAAAAGATCTCAAGAGCTTGTTGCTATTGAGAATCGGTTGCAAAAAGGATCCTTTCTTGTGTAAGTTAAAGATCCAATTAAGCTCCTTGTATGCGATGAGCTTTAGAACATACGCAGACTCTCCTTCAGCAGCTGTTCGAATGGCTACTGGCCAATCAGTGTTAATAGACCCCTCCTCAAGAAGAGGAGATACTTGCATTGAAGTTCTGGATGGAATAGCACGTGTTTATTGTCCTTGTGAAGAGACAGAGGGAATGACACTTGCTTTCTTGCAATCAGGAGACCAATTAAGAACAGATCGATTATGCAGTGAAGGGGTCTGCGTAGAGGCTTTAACCCCTCTTTGCTTTAGAAGTGATGCTGAGTCAACAGATGAAGCAGGAGGTTATGACGCTGTCAATGAGTGGACTCTTCAACTTCTTAGGATTAGACACTTAGGAAACGCTGAGCAAAGATTACAAGCTCTATTTGCCTTATTAGTCAATCGTCTCGGAAGAAGATGCGGCGATTGGTGTCAATTACCATTTAGGCTTACGCATGAAAGGATTGGAGAATTAATAGGATCTACAAGAGTTACTTCAACTCGTTTAATTTCAAGGCTGAGAACAGCAGAATTACTAAAAGCACCATCGGGGGATCCAACTCTAAGCCTGTCGCCTGAATTCATAGAGTCATCACCATTAACTGCATAGTAAATAATGAATAAATATCTTTTCAACTATTCAGAATCTATTATTCTTTCACTTTGCGAAGAAGTGGAATACATTAAAAATAGAACAAATAATATCAATAACTCAATTAAAACTTGTCAAAACAAAATTTTATTAACTAGGTTAAAGAAAGAGCTTAATAAATTAAACATTAATAGATTAAAAATATTAAATATTGCAGAAAATATGTTTAAAAGAAACTGTAATGAATTATCTATAGAGTTTTTATTAGAAGTTACTAAAAGATCAAATTCTTTCCAAGAAATTTGAGAATAAAATAAAAATTAATTAATCAATATTTAATTCATTATCAATAATAAATAGCGCAGAAGGATCATTTTTAGCAAATTTGACTTTACCAAGCAAATAAGCCATTTCATCCTCAGATTTAATTTGCTCGTCTATAACTGGATCAAGAAATACTGTAGTACGAGTATCATTTGATCTCTCTGCCATGGAATATAGCTGCTGGACAGAGGTCGTAACGTCAGCTTCCATTTGGAAAGATAGTGTTACTAATTCTTCAACTGAATTCCAATTTTGTATTGGTTTAGTCACCGCATCAAGTTCAACGCTTTGACCTCTTGCGATTATATATTTTGCGAAGTTAAAACCATGCTCCTGTTCAGATAAAGACTCCTTTTTAAAAAAATTAGAAAAGCCTCGCAATTCTCTTTCTAGTAGCCAAAGGGACATGGCTAAATATTGAGCACTTGAATCCCTTTCAAGTGAAGTATGTTGATACAAAGCCTCAAGAAGGTCTTTGTCCATAGGTTGCGCAATAGCGCGACCTGAAGGACCAGTATTGAGATTTATAGAACTTGATGTTGCTGATTGCATAACAAAAAAAGCTAGGCCAAAGAAAGCAAAAACTAATTTTTTATTCAAACAAATGATAACTCTTTTTGTATCATTTTGTTGCCGTGAAAACGAAAATTTAAAATTATTGATTTGATAATGAATCTCAATTGCTAAAAATTATATTAAAAAATATCGTTAGTTAAATTAGAAATTAGATTTGATTTTCTCAGGTAGAACTAAGAATTCTTTTCCTAAAATATATCTTACCTTGCAATTATCTCCAATATTCAATTTAGATTCTAATCCCATTTCTACGCTTAATTTTATACCATCTGTAATTACTGTATAGACATAATGATTAACACGATACTCTATTGCCATGACAGTGAACAATCCATTTGGACATGGCTCAATTAGAATAGAGTTTTTATCGAACATACATACAGAATTAGTTGAGATTGATTTATCAAAAGAAATATTCAATTTTCCAATTCTTGTTGAATAGGAATTATTAAAATGTCGAATGGGTAAAATATTTCTTTGCAAAGCAAATTGACCTACAAAATCATTAGATGGCCTAGAAACCATTTCTACTGGAGTTGAATATTGCAGAATTTCACCTTTTCTCATAACAGCCACTCGATTACAAATAGCTAATGCTTCTTGAGGGTCATGAGTTACTAAAAGAGCAGAAGCCGAACAGGACTTTAATACAGAAGAAAGCTCTAATCTTAACTTGGCTCTTACTTCAACATCTAAAGAGCAAAAAGGTTCATCTAACAGAACCAATGAGGTTCCTGGAGCCAGGGCTCGAGCTAATGCGACTCTTTGACTTTGACCGCCAGACAATTCGTGAGGATATCTACCTTTAAATTCATAAATACCTAATAAATTTAATAGCCAATTTGCTCTTTCAATAGATGTTTTTTTCTTGGTTATACCAAAGCAAACATTATCCCAAACATTTAAATGAGGAAATAGTGCATAGTCTTGAAAAACCATCCCTATTTTCCTTCTTTCAGGTAAAAGAAGGTAATTTTTATCAGAAATTATTTGACCATTTTTTCTTATAAATCCACTATTTGGCTTTTCAAAACCTGCAATTAATCTGAGCAGAGTAGTTTTTCCGCAACCAGAAGGACCAAGCAAACCAACTAATTCACCAGTGTTCAGAGAAAAATTAATATCTTTTAAAACCCAGTTGCTATCTTTATTGGATTTAAACTTATGCCATAAGTTCTGGATTTCTAGTTCAGTATTCTCCAAAATTATTTTTGCTTATTCTATCCATTGAGAACTAATTAAAGTTAAAGTTAAGCAAAAGCAAAAGTCGATAGACAAAAAGCACGGGTAAATGTATAAAATGATACACTTGCTTCCGTTTTTATGTTCTGGCTTGCACGTTATCAATTTTTAATTAATTAAATTAAGAAAAATATTAATACTAAATGAAAAAATCTGAGAGAGTAAAAGTAATAATAAAAAGACTTGAAGAGATATACCCTGAAACACATATCCCCTTGGATCATCAAAATGATTTTACTTTGCTTATAGCAGTAGTTTTAAGCGCTCAATCTACTGACAAAAAAGTCAACGAATTAACAAAAGAACTTTTTAGAGTTGCTAACTCAGCAGAAGAAATGTATAGATTAGGTGAAGAGAAGATTTATAGTTATATAAAGCAACTTGGGCTAGCAAAGACAAAGGCAAAAAATATATATAATTTATCAAGAATTGTTATTAACAAATATAATAATATAGTACCTAATTCATTTAAAAGCCTTGAGTCTTTACCAGGAGTAGGACATAAAACAGCGAGTGTAGTAATGTCACAGGCTTTTGGTATACCATCATTTCCTGTGGATACACACATACATAGATTATCTCAAAGATGGGGTTTAAGTTCTGGAAAAAGTGTTATTCAAACTGAAAAGGATCTTAAAAAAATATTTCCTAAAAGTCTATGGAACAAATTACATTTACAAATCATATTTTATGGAAGAGAATATTGCTCAGCAAGAGGATGTAACGGAACAATATGTAAATTATGCAAGGAGCTTTACCCCTCCAGGAAAAAACCAGTTATTTGTTTAAAGGCTTAATATTATTCAATGATTTTTATTATCTCAACAAAAAGTACCATTTTTTGCTAGAAAATATATCAATTTAGTTTAATTTTCTATGAAATTAGCAATAACAGGTGCTTCTGGGAAAACAGGTTACCGAGTAGCAGAAGAAGCCATCTCGGCTGGATATGAGGTGAGATTAATAATTAGATCACAATCAGAACTACCTAATTCGTTAAAAGGCTGTGAAAGGTACTTTTTGTCAGATACTAATGGCGTTACTCTTGATTACGCTCTAAAAGGATGTGATAGTCTCGTAATAGCTACTGGTGCAAGACCATCCATCGATTTAACAGGGCCCGCTAAAGTAGATTATTTAAATATCCAAAAACAAGTTGAAAGTTGTAAAAGGCAAAGACTAAAAAGGGTTGTACTTGTAAGTTCTCTTTGTGCAGGCAAATTAATACACCCTCTAAATTTATTTGGTCTCATACTCATTTGGAAAAGATTGGGTGAAAGATCACTACAAAAAAGTGGCCTTGATTGGACTGTGATTCGTCCAGGAGGCCTAAATGAGGATGAAACTAATTTAAAAAATCAAAATATTTTATTTTCCGGTGAAAAAACTCAAGAAGAAGGCTCGATCCCTAGAAGACTAGTCGCAAAAGCCTGCATAGAGGCTTTAAAAACAAAAGATTCAATAGAAAAAATAATCGAGATTACTAGTAGCGAAGAAAATCCCAAAACAAATATGAGTAAGGCAATAAAGACGTTTAAAATTTAAATACCAAATCTTAAATTCATCATGAATACCAACGCTAAAATTGATGCGTTGCAGCTAATGCTTACTGATCTAAGGACACGAAACGAATCAATAAGACATAAAGCTGCCTTCAGAGGTTGCCAACCAGAGTTCCAATCATTAGTTACTAGGCTTATTGATCAATTAGAGTCTCAATTAAACTCAGAGAAACAAATACATAGAGAAAAATTAAACTCCAACAGATGAAAATAGGAAAATATTTAGCCCAACTCTAGACATGCTAATCCATACACATCATTCATAGAGACAGGTGGTTGATACCCTCTATACATTCTAAAAGTTTCTGATTCAGATTTAAAACCAAGATCCTTAAATAATTCAGTGGCAGAATTATTTAATCCAGGTGTATCAATAATTATCAGTCCTGGATGACTATCAATTAATTTTTTCAATAAAATTTTTAAAAGCTTTGGAGAGTCAGCCATTAAAGGGCCAATTCTCCACCCATCACCAGTTTTCAAAAGACATGGTCTTATTCGACCAAAGCCATGACATATTCCTTCTTTATCGATAACTGCTATTACCTTTCCAGCTGGATGATTTAGCCAATTTGAAAGAAAATGAGGTCTAGGAGTAGCTTCTCTTTTTTCATCAAATTTTTCAACAGCAGTCGAAGGTATTGAAGAATCCTCAACAAAACTAAAATTATTTAAATCCTCCTGCGTTAAACATTCATCAAGGAATTTTCCATTTCCCAACCATTGCCATCTTGTTGTTTTCGATGAAACAGTAAAACCCCATTTTGAATAATCAGCAATTCTCTCAGGAGCGGCCTCCAAACCAACACAAGGCAAATCACTTAAATGAGCCATTGCTTTTTTCCAAAGCTGCAATCCAAATCCTCTACCTCTAAACTTCTCAATTACTAAGAACAAACCAAGGAATCCATAGTTTTCATTATATCTAACACCGGCAATACAGCCAATAGGGGTATCATTCAACCAACCAACCCAAAGTCCCTGACTATCTGTATTTTGATAAATTCCTAAATCACCCACTCCTGGTGCAAACCCCTCTTTTCTTGATATTTCAGTAACAAAATCAATATCAGCTTTGCTCAAAGGTTTAATAGATAAAGGATTATCCATAAATTATAATTATTTTATTAATAATGACTCTAATAAAACTAAATAATATATCCATAAATATGAGCATAAAAAAACATCAAATATTTAAAATATATATTAGACCGTTAAATATTAAAGCTAATTAATAAGTTTATTTAAACTCCCAAGAGTAGATAATTTAGCTAATTCTGAATAGCCGCCAATAAATTCATTATTTATAAATATCTGAGGGAAGGTATTAACAGAAGTTATATTGCTAATTTTTTTAAATTCATCATCATTAGTAATTAAATTATAATTATAATCAATATTATATGAATCAAGAAGTTTAAGAGCTCTTTTGCACCAAGGGCAATCTGATAAAACATAAATATCTACGCATACAGGATTATCACTTAAGTTCTTTATAGATTGCCTACTAAGGTTTGGAGTTACACCCAGTAAAATATCTAACGATTTGAGAACAGTTGTTCCAGAAAGAAGATGTCCCCCGAAAACAGCACAATTTTCGTCAGATACACTGATATGAACATGTGAATCTGACGATGTCAAATAACCACTTAAGGTAATTATCTCAAGCTTTTTCTCAAGTATTACAGGCTTTTCATTTAAAGGGCATTTGAATGAAACTTTTGAAAGATCACCAACAGCACTTATTAGAAAAGATGAAGAATTATGTTTTATCTGTAATTCAATTAGTGAATTGAATACATCAGCTCCTGATGATAACTTATAAAAAAAATGCTCCATAATATATAGTAGGATAGTAATTAAAGCTTTTAAACTATTCTTGATCTAATTTCTTTACAATAAATGCCATTACTCCTAAAGACAGGAAAAACATAAAAATAAGAAAGGTTGTCATGGATTTAATTAATGAGAACTTATTATAATATAATGTGTTGACTATTCTATAAAATTAGAAATCATAAGTAAGATTACTACATTGAATTTTAAATAAAATGAAGAAATTTATTAACACAAAAAGATTAATTAATTGGCCAATAATTATTAACGGGCTAACAATTTCTAGAATATTTCTTGGATTACCTATTGTTTTCGCTCTTGTAAATGGTAATAATGATATTTTTATTTTACTAATCCTAATAGGTGCTCTTACTGATTTTCTTGACGGATATTTTGCTCGTAAATATAATTATCAATCAATTATTGGCGCCAGATTAGATCCTTTAGCAGATAAGATTCTTCTTATTGGTCCAATGATTTGGTTGGTCCATGAGAATTTAGTACCACTATGGTCTGTCTGGTTAATACTATCCAGAGAATTTTTAATAACTAGTTGGCGATCTGATAAAAAATCAGGTATGCCCGCCACAATTCAAGGTAAAGTTAAAACCATACTTCAATTTATAAGTATAATTCTTTTACTTTGGCCAGAAAATTGGGGAAGTTTTTATATCACTAATATTATCAATGAAATAGGATATATATTATTCTGGATTAGTTTATTTCTTACTTTTAGCTCAGCTATAAAATATCTATTCAATCAAAGAGAGACTCATCAGAAGTAAAATCAGGTTGTTCATGATTAGCTAATATATAGTCATTCTTATAGCTATCGATCAAACCGTTTAACAAATCAAATTTCGGTTCCCAAGATAAATCTTTTTGTATTTTAGAAATGTCAGTAAAGAAATTAGATAACCTTAAAGGAAAAACCTTTCTAGCCTTAGGATCAAGTTTTGAAGGATCAAAAGAACGTAAATTAAAATCAGACACTTTATTACCAGTAGCTAATATCGCTGTTTCAATTAAACCCCTAAAAGTGACTGCTCTGGTTCCTGAACAATTATAAATTTGATTGATTGCTTGGTCTGTTTCAAGTGATTTTGAAATCGCCTCAGCCAAATCAGAGACATGTCCTAATTGTGTAATAATTTGACCGTCAAGTGGAACAGGAATAAATCGGCGATTAATTATTCGGTCAAAAAACCATTTCTCAATAGGATTATAGTTACCTGGTCCATAAATATATGTGGGACGGAAACTAGTGAAAGGAATAGCCTCTTCCTTCAACCAAGCCTCTGTCTTTGCTTTACCAATATGACGACTTTTTGGATCTATTGGACAATCTTCTCCAACAGGAAATAATTGTGTATTGTTATAAACTCCTGCGGAACTTATATATATAAATCTATAACTTGGTAAGCCTGAAAATTCTAGAAGTCTTTGGGTGTCTTCCAATTTCCGTCCGCAACTATCAACAATAAGATCGAATGAATGACCAGATATTTTTCTAAGGTCTTCATCACTTGACCTGTCTCCCTTTAGATGGGTTACATTATTTGGTACAGGTAAATTTCCACGTGTAAAAACAAATATTTCATGACCTTTAGATAGCAATCTTGAGACAAGAGCTTTTCCTACAAACCTTGTTCCACCAAAAAAAAGAACTTTCAAGATCCTTTATTAAAAAAGATATATTAAAGCCTACAGATAGGCTCCCGCAGCCTCACAAATGATGTTAGATGAATAGTAATAATTAATTTTTTGATGGAAATCATACCTGCAATAGATCTATTGAATGGGAAGTGTGTTCGACTAAATCAAGGAAATTATAATGAGGTTACAAGGTTCAATAGTGATCCTGTAAAACAAGCTCAAGTATGGGAAGAGCAAGGAGCAAAAAGATTGCATCTAGTAGATCTTGATGGTGCCAAGACGGGACAGGCTGTAAATGATCAAATAATTAGAAAGATAAAGAAATCTATTTCAATTCCGATTCAACTTGGTGGAGGTATTCGGAACATAGGTCGTGCAAAAGAATTATTTGAAATTGGAATAGATAGAATTATTTTGGGAACAATTGCAATTGAGAATCCTGAATTAGTTAAGGTTCTTTCTAATGAATATCCAAGAAAAATTGCAGTAGGGATTGATGCAAGAGAAGGAATGGTAGCTACTAGAGGTTGGTTAGAGCAAAGCAAAATAACATCATTAGAATTAACCAAACAACTCAATGATCTTGAATTAGCCGCAATAATATCTACTGATATTTCAACTGATGGAACACTAAAAGGCCCAAATGTCCAGGCCTTAAAAGAGATCGCTCAAATAAGTACTAACCCCGTAATTGCATCAGGGGGGATAGGTTCAATAGCTGATTTAATTTCCTTAGCAAATATAGAGAATGAAGGTATTGAAGGAATTATCGTAGGTAGAGCGTTATATGATGGTTCTATAGAGCTAAAAGAAGCGCTAATAACACTAAAAAATTTAATTATTCAAGATTCATTTGATGATAAAGATAAATTTTTTGTCTAACATTTCAAAGGAATAATATAGGTATTGAGGATTTATTGATTAGGGCTGGAAGTATTTATAAATCAAGTTATCTTAAAAAGGATAGCCACTTGAATTTAAATTGATCGCTGAGAGACCTATACAGATTTTAATGATAGCACCTTCTCTATTGGGTGAGTCATTAGCTTTGCAGCTAACATCTCAAGATAATAATTTAGAAATAATCCTGGATGTAAACGATATAAATGGTTTACCTAAACTTATTCTATTTTGCCTTGAAGATATAGAAATCTCAAACTCAATTAAATTAGAAATATTTAGATTAAAAGAAAGATGGAATCAAACTCCTATTTTAATTGTAATCCCTAAAAATATTAAACTATCTTCTGCAGATTTGATGAGTTTTGGTGGTGAGGGTGTTATTCAAGATCCAACAATCGAACTTTTGAAAGAAGCAATTAATACTTTAATAGGTGGTGGCAGAGTATTTAAAATAAATAATGAAACAAATTATAATACCAACTCAATTAATAAGTCATATGGTTTAGGGCATTGGTTATTAACCAGTGGTTTGTCACAAATAAATAAGGATTTACATACGATTGAACATATCATAGCTAAGAAATCAGTAAGTACTTTTTATCTTTTTATCTTAATAGGTAGAAGAAGAGAACTATTAACAGCAAAAAGATTAATTCTCTGGTTATGGGGACCTCTAGAAGTATTAATAGATTCTCCAGTTAAGAATGCTAATAATGGAGATTCAAATATAATTAAAAAATATAGTACTGATATAACCATAAAAAACTCATCAATGAAAGAGTTATGGAAAGTAATTTATAGCCGAGTAAATGAAAGAATTCAAGATAGTCTTACTAATTCTACTGATGAGCTTTCAGCTCTTTTCTCATTAAACAACATAAAAAGAATAAATCTTTTAAAAACTCTTTTGTATGAATTTTCAATTTTAATAAGCAAACTCGATTCAAAAAGTGATCAAGAAGAAGGATTTGAGAAGGATTTACAATCAATTACACCGGAATTACGCGCTAATACGTTACGTAATTTTATAGATTCTTATCATCGCCTACAAAAAAATGGTGTTGAGGTCACTATTTCAGATTACATAATAAATAACTCAAATCTCGGAATAATTGACGATGAGCTGCCTTCAATTGATTTAATATTAGATCCTATATTAAATAATAAGCCTGTCATAATAGATGGACAATATTTATCAATAGAAGACCCTAGAGCTTTTATTCAATTAGAAATGCTTATTCTTAATTGGATATTTAGGACTGCAGAATTACTTAGTGAAGAGATAATATCATCATGCTCGGAATGGCCACAGTTAAGAAAATACTTCTTAAATCAAGACTTGATATCAACGAGAGAATTAGAGCGTAAGAGAAATCAAATAAATACAAAGAATCAAATTCAAAATATTTTTAAAAAACCAGTTAGATTATACGAGAGTAAAAGATTATATTATACTGTTAATAATAATGCAGTAGAAAAAATTATAATTCTTGAACCTAGAGATGATGAATTAAGGAAATTAGATTGGGCCCAAAGACAAATAGCATTTATCATTGAATTAAGAGATGCACTAGCCCCTCAAGTACAGTCAATAATTCAATACTTAGGTGATTTAATAGTTTTGATTCTTACAAAAGTTATTGGAAGATCTATTGGATTAGTAGGAAGAGGTATTGCTCAGGGAATGGGAAAAAATCTATCTAAAGGATAATTTATTTATTAATAAATATAGCAAGATTAGCATTAAGACTTTAGAATTAAACAAATTTAGTATTTTACTTTGATCTTATTTCGAATATTATCGTCATTACTAATACTTTTTATTTTCTCTATTAATCCAGTTTACTCTGCTAGAGATACTAATAGTTATGATGGAAATATATTCCCAATCTATGCAGGGAACGGTTCATTAGTACCGCCACCAAGCACATTGTCAGAATCATTAAAAAATAAAAGAACAAGTGTTTTAGTTTTCTATCTAGATGATAGTTCTACTAGCAAACAATTTGCCCCAGTAGTTTCAGGGATTAAACTATTATGGAGTTCATCAATCGATTTGATTCCACTTTCAATTGATGAATTAGACAACAATGACGAGAAAACATTTAAGGATCCCGGATTCTATTGGCACGGAAAAATCCCTCAAGTAGTAATTCTTGATGGTAATGGAAATATCCTGTTGGACAAAGAGGGACAGGTTTCTTTTGATGATATTAATGAAGCAATAACTAAAGGAACTGGTCTTAAAAAGCCTGATTTTAATCTTACAGTTAAAAGCTTTAATGAGTACAATAGTGAACCTTCTAAAGAAGGTTACACTAAACCTAGAGGTAGCTAAAAATGATACTAACTGATTAAAAATTAAAAATTTAATTATCAAATAATCTTTCTCTAAATGTTACTAAGCTTTCTTATACTCGGAATAAGTATTTTGTTCTTGATCGAAATTAATCATCATATAATGGTTAAATCACCATTAAGACTAAAACCCAAAGAATTTAAGAAAAATTCATCGGAATCAAAGCTTAAATATACAACTTTGGTTGAAATATCAAATATTCATAAAGAAATGGAAGTTATGATACCTTTTTTCAAAGTAAAACCTAAATTAATAGGAATTTCCCAAGATGAATTAATAAGCATTCATACAAAAATCAAACCAATTCACCCTGATGAAGTGGAACAACAAAATGATTATTGGTCTGCATATATTTTAAAAAGCAAAAAATCCACATTGGTTAGTATTGAGGTTGAATATCAGACTAAAAATACAGCCCTAGATAAGGTGAAATGTTTATGGTTAGATATTCAATGGGGTAATTATGGACCATTTGGTAAATTCACAAGATTTGATGGGTTCGTTGTACCTAATTTTTCAAATATAATTTCTGATAAAACCTCTAACCATAATTTTGTTCAGCCAATTAAAACTCACATTCTTGGAAAGTTAGATGATCCTATTAATATTTTAAAATTATATTTGCCAAAAGATTGCTTATCCTCAGACATTCTTACCATTGGAGAATCACCACTAGCAATAATGCAAGGTAAGTATATAGATTATAGAAACATCAAGGTAAGTTTGGTGGCAAAATTACTGTGCAAAGGATTTCATCCAACAAGTAGTTTAGCAACTGCTTGCGGGATGCAAACACTAATAAATATTTCTGGTCCAACACGCGTAATAATCTCATGGCTAGTTGGAGGGATATGTAAATCATTTAAAATTAAAGGGATGTTCTATCGTTTAGCGGGAGAGCAAGCACGATTAATTGATGATATTACTGGTACAACACCTCCCTATGATAAAAGTATAGTTTTAGGACCTCAAGATGCTAAAGATTTTTGCCTAAAAGCCTCAAAAGAATTACAAGTTAATGTAGCTGTTGTAGATGTGAATGATCTAGGCAAAGTTAAAATTCTATCAACAAATAATTTTGATAATATTGAAATAATAAAAAGAGCCTTAACTTCTAATCCAGCTGGCAATGCTGATCAACTTACACCACTAGTACTAATCAGACAAAATGAAAGAAGTTCAAACTCACGTGGTAGTTAAAAATATAATAAAATAAAGAAATGGGAAAAGATAAAGCTTTACCTTCAGATTTGATAATTGAGCCACTTAAGCTCAGACATTTATCAATGCTTAAAGAATGTAATAAGCCTAAATATCTTGGAATATTTCAAATACTGTTATGTAAAAAATGGTTTTCTTCATTAGAATCAAATCTTACAAATATCATTCCAACTCGTAACTCAACATGTTTTGTAGCCATTGAAAGAAATAACATAATTGCATATATTTTGGCTACACCAATAAATAAAAGAGGTTCCTGTTGGTCAATATCAGAACCTTATTTCATCGGAGAATCTATATCATATAGTCGCTATAATCTATTAGAAAATTTGCTACGAAAAATTCTCTATGAAAGTAATATTAATACTCAAAGTTTCCTAATCTCAGTAAATACAAATGACAATCAAAACTTATCCATAATAAGGCAATCTGGTTTTCAACCGTTCAAGATAATTAAATATTGGAAGAGAAGAGATGATTTGAAATATATAAAGAATGAATATAAACAAAATTTCATCTGGGAAAGACTCAATGAAGAAAATAGCCAACTAATTTGGAGACTTGAACAAGCAAGAGAGTCAATAAATTTCCGTTCTATTTTTGATCGGCAATGGCATGATATCTATGAGAAAAGAAATATTTTAACTGGTGTTATTAAGTGTCAAAAAAACAATGTGATAGCAGGTTTAATACCATCAATTTGTCCCCAATATGATTCTTCCCTAGAACTAATAAGGGGTTTAGCTTGGGATGAGAGGCTGAACCAATCTATTCCACAAAGAATTAATAATTTTAAGCTTACCAAAAACAACTACTACATAGAAACAACCAGTGAAGACAATAAATTGAATGAGATAATGAGTAAAAGTAATTGGGTAACAAAAGAAGAAAGAGTTCTTCTGGGAAGAAGTATATGGAAAAGGCAAAATGGATATAAATTTAAATCCATAGAAACTGAGCTTTTAACTAATCTTGTTGGGAACTTACAACAACAACCCGAATTACCCTCTACTTTTCAAATTAAAAATAATAGATGATTCAACCCAAGCCTTGTTCAGTTTTAAGTCTTGATATTGGAAATAAAAGGATAGGTATCGCTGGTTGTGATCCACTTGGAATATCAATAACTCATCTTCCTGCAATATTTAAAAAAGGATTTGAAGAAGATCTTCAAAAATTCAAAAATATATGCGCTAGTAGAAAAGTTGAAGGACTAGTTATTGGCAATCCTCTTGATATGTATGGCAAAGAAACCAATCAATCAATTCGATGTAAAAAATATGGGATTAAATTAGCGAAATGTTTAAACCTTCCTCTGGTTTTTATAAATGAACATTGCTCAACAGTCGAAGCTAAAGAGAAATTCTCTTTAAAAAGCGACAAAAGTGGAAAAATTGATAGTGCCGCGGCCGCTATACTTTTACAACAATGGCTTATTGAGGGACCTGATCTGGATGACTCAAATTAAATTTTGAATATGATGTACATACATAATCAAAAATAAACCAGATACTGATTAATAAAAATTCACCTATGTCAACAACTAATAAAAACGACGAAGTACCTACACTTTTAGTTAAAGATTCTCAAGGTTCAGATCTCCTATGTTTTCTTGAACAAGTTGTGCCTTTAGAAAATAATGAATACGCTCTTTTAACACCTGTAGACACTCCCGTATCTCTATTTCAATTAATTGATGATCAGGATCCCAAGCTAATAGAAACGATTGAAAAGAATGAACCAATACTCGAAGTAGCTGATGTTGTTCTTCAAGAGCATGATCTTAGACTTGTACGTTCAGCTATTACCCTTACAGTCTCAGGTGAACTAGATGAGCCCGAGCCTGAAGAAATTGAAGAAGAGGAGATTGATGATGAGTCCGAAACTTACGAACTTCTGGTAAATTTCAGAGTAGACAATAATGAGTATGGTTTATACATCCCACTTGATCCTTTCTTCATAGTTGGAAAGCTAGAGAATGGTGAAGTAAGACTAGTTGAAGGCGAAGAGTTTGACAGGATTCAATCAGGCATTGAAGCTGAACTTGAGGAGAGGGGATTATCAGAATAAATATCAAAGAATTACTTAATCCCAATTGGAAAGTAAACGATAAAATTTCAGAGATCTCAATAAATCACTTATTATCGAAAGATATAAAAGCGTTAATACTTGATGTTGATGGCACATTAATATCTGGGAATAATCCAGTACTTGCAAACGATATTAAAAATTGGATTCAAAACTCTAATGAGCACTTTTTCATCTATCTATTCAGCAACAACCCATCTAGAAACCGAATCAAAAAAATTGCTGATCAATTAAATTTAGATTTTACATACTCAGGTGGGAAGCCAAGCACAAGGAAATTAAAGAAGGTCTTAAGTTCTATTTCTTATTCATCTAATCAAATTGCAATAATTGGAGATAGAGTTTTTACGGATATTCTTGTAGGCAATAGATTAGGAATGTATACAATACTTGTAGATTCAGTAGATTATTATGGAAAAAAAATTGAAAGAAATAACTTTCAATTCATAGAAAGGTATCTAGCGAAAATTATAACTGGAGAATTTTTATGACAACGTGGGTAATCAAGATTGGCACAAGCCTTTTGAGAGGGACCAATGAATATACAACTTTCGACATCATTAAAAGTTATTGTTCATACATTTCTAGAGCTCAAAAAAAAGGAGATAAAATTATATTGGTTTCTAGTGGAGCTGTGGGACTTGGATGTCACAAAATGAACTTCAAGATAAGGCCAAAAGAAATTATTTCTCTTCAAGCATCTGCAGCTATAGGTCAACTACATTTAATGGCTTTATATGAAAAGGCAATGAGTAAATTTGGATATAATGTTGCACAAATATTATTAACTAGTTCAGAACTGGGTTCTAGAAATAGCTATAAATCTGCTTCTCAAACATTAAAAAGGTTAATTGAATGGGATGTTATTCCAATAGTAAACGAAAATGATATTACTTCAGATGAAGAACTAAAATATGGAGATAATGATACTTTGTCTGCATTGGTTGCAACAGCTATATCTGCTGATCAACTAATATTACTTACAGATATAGATCATCTTTACTCCTCTGATCCTAAAACCAACAGTAAGGCTAAACCAATCAAAGATATAAATAATTCAACTGAATTAAATAATTTAGAATTAGTTGATCAACAAACTACTTGGGGGACTGGTGGAATAAAAACAAAATTAACTGCTGCAAAGATAGCCACTGAAAGTGGAATAAAAGTTCAATTAGCCGATGGTAGAAATCCTGAAACTTTAGGAGAATTACTGGATGGCAAAAGGATAGGAACAGTTTTCCACCCTCATCCTAAACCCATAGGGAATAGAAAGAGTTGGCTATCGCATGCAATTAAGCCAGTTGGAGAAATCTACTTAGATGAAGGAGCTAGTGAAGCTATTAAAAACAAAGGTGCATCACTACTATTAGTTGGCGTAAAGAAAGTTAGAGGGAATTTCATTTCAAATCAACCTGTAAAAGTTATTAATACCGAAGGAGCAGAAATTGCAAAAGGAATTTGCTCAATGAGTAGTGATGCTATAAAAATAGGGATTAATTCACACGATACAACAACAGGATCTCCGCTCGTTATTCATAGAGATGTTCTGGTCCTCACCAGTGAATAGATCTTTCAACAATAGTAATTTTCACTTTCACAATTAGATCTCAATCATGCAATTCAATGAAATTGTCGAAAAACTTAAGCAAGGTCAATCAGGAGTCGTTGACTCTAAAATAAAAAATAATCCCGTTATTTTAGCTGCGGCGTCTTTAGAAAATGCAAAAGAAAATGATATAAGTTTTCTAGATAAAAACAGTCCTTTAAATCTTAGAGATCTCATCAAAAAGTCAAATGCATCTGCTCTCCTTTTGCCAGCGGATGAAAGTTATATTAGTGAAATAACAAAAAACATCTCAATCGATTGGGTGATACTAAAAGATCCCAAGATTGCATTTGCCGAGACACTAAATTTTCTTTACCCGTCTGAGATAGAGAAAGAAGGTATCCACAAGAGTGCGGTAATAGGTGAAAATGTAAAAATTGGTCCAGGAGTTTCAATCGGAGCAAATGTTTATATTGGAGATAATACAGAAATTGGAAAAGAAACCATTGTTCATGCAGGAGTTGTTGTGTATAAAAAAGTAATTATTGGTGCCAAAAATATTATTCACGCAAATAGTGTTATTCACTCTGGCTCAAAACTAGGAGATGAATGTGTAATTAATGCTAATGCTGTTATTGGTGGTGAAGGTTTTGGTTTCGTACCTACCAAAAACGGATGGAAAAAAATGCCTCAAGTAGGAAAAGTTATTTTAGGAAACAAAGTTGAAATTGGTAGCGGCTCAACTGTTGATAGGCCTTCAGTCGGAGACACCGTAATTGGAGAGGACACAAAGATAGATAACCTCGTTCAAATTGGTCATGGAGTAACTACCGGCAAAGGTTGTGCGATGGCTGCTCAAGTAGGTATAGCTGGAGGAGCACATATTGGTAATTCAGTTATTTTAGCTGGACAAGTAGGAGTAAGTAATAAAGTTAAAGTTGGGGACAGAGTAATAGCAAGTTCAAAATCTGGAATCATATCAAATATCGATGCAGATAAGGTTGTCAGCGGCTTCCCTGCAATTCCAAATAAACTTTGGTTGAGATGCTCTGCTAATTTCAAAAAACTACCTGAGATTGCTAAAGCTATTCGTGAATTAAATCGAAGAAACCCCAGGTAATTTCCCCTTGATTTATAAGAACACATGAAGTCTTACAAAATAACATTATTACCAGGTGATGGAATCGGGCCGGAAATAACAAATGTCACTCACAATATCCTTGATCTAATCTCAAATAAATTTGATTTTAAACTCAACTTCAAAGAAATGCCTTTTGGTGGATCAGCTATTGAATCAGATGGTATCCCTTTCCCCAATAAAACTCTTCAAGAATGTAAGAACTCCGATGCTGTTTTACTAGCCGCTATAGGTGACCCCAAATATGACCAATTACCTAGAGAAAAAAGGCCTGAAACAGGTTTGTTAAAGTTAAGATCTTCTCTAGACCTTTTTGCAAATATTAGACCTGTAAAAATAATTCCATCTTTAACAAAAGCAAGCAGCTTGAAAGAGGAATATGTTAACAAAGTTGATTTAGTTGTAGTTAGAGAGCTCACTAGCGGTATTTACTTTGGAGAACCAAAAGGAAGAATAAAAACAGAAAGTGGAGTAAGGGCTTTTAATACGATGACATACACTTCTGAAGAAGTTAAACGAATAGCAGAGATTGCTTTTAAATTGGCACAACAAAGAAATCAAAAAGTATGCTCAGTTGATAAAGCAAATGTTCTAGATGTAAGTCAGTTATGGAGAGAGGAAACAATATTGGTATCTAATAATTTCAAAGGAATAGATCTAACTCATCAATATGTAGATAATGCAGCGATGCAACTTGTTAGGAACCCAAGTCAATTTGATGTGATACTTACAAGTAATTTATTTGGAGATATTCTTAGCGACATCGCAGCCATGCTAACAGGATCAATTGGAATGCTTCCTTCTGCATCATTAACAAAAGATGGGCCTGGTGTCTTCGAACCTGTTCATGGTTCCGCTCCTGATATAGCAGGAAAAGATATAGCTAATCCAATAGCGATGATTTTATCGGCTGCAATGATGTTAAAAATTGCTTTTAATGAGATTGATGCTGGAAATTTTTTAGAAAATGCAATTAACGAACTTTTAACTGAAGGGTATAGAACTCCTGACTTGATGAGCAGTGGAAAAGGAAAACAAGTTGGTTGCAAACAAATGGGGGAACTTTTAGTCGAAAAATTGAAATAATAAGTTCACAAATTAAAAAACTCTTTGAATACTTTCCCTTTGATGGTCTGTCGACCTGTAAAAATAAATATTCAATACATAAGCGTCGATGTCAAAGCTTCACCCAGTAGTAGCTGTAACAGGTTCATCCGGAGCAGGAACTAGCACCGTTAAAAGAGCATTCGAGCATATATTTGCTCGTGAAAATATTGTCCCAGCAGTAGTTGAAGGTGATAGTTACCACCGATTTGAGAGAATGCCCATGAAGAAGGCGATGTCCGAAGCACTCTCAAGAGGTGAGAACTTTTCTCATTTTGGACCAGAAGCAAATTTATTCGATAAATTAGAAGAGTTATTTAGTCAATATGGAAAAACGGGCGGAGGTCAGAAAAGATACTATTTACATAGCACTGAAGAAGCAGAGGAACACAATACTCGACTAGGAACAAAATTAGATCCAGGTCAATTTACTCCGTGGGAAGAGATACCAACAGGAACAGACCTTTTATTTTATGAGGGACTTCACGGTGGAGTAGTAGGAAAAGATTATGATGTTGCTTCTTTTGCTGATTTACTTGTTGGTGTAGTACCAATTACCAATCTTGAATGGATACAAAAAATACATCGAGACAACGCAGAGAGAGGATATTCAGCAGAAACAATCGTAGATACAATTTTAAGAAGAATGCCTGATTACATTAATCACATATGTCCCCAATTCAGCCGAACAGATATTAATTTCCAGAGAGTACCAACAATTGACACCTCAAACCCATTTATTTGCAGAAATATTCCAACGCCTGATGAAAGTTTTGTGATTATTCATTTTAGAAAAGGTTCAAGAGAAAAATGGGGTATAGATTTCCAGTATTTATTAGGAATGATCCATGATTCATTCATGTCAAGTCCTACAAGTATTGTTGTAAATGGAGGGAAGATGGGATTTGCTATGGAACTAATCCTAACACCAATTATTCATAAGATGATAGAGGAGAAAAAAGCGGCAGGCTAAATATAATAATTAAAAGTTAGGCTAATTATTAATAAGATAAATAAAAAGATATTAATTATTTAATTTTTATATTTATCAATTAAATACCTTTTTCTCAAAAAAAAGTTTAAATTCTATACTACCAAAGCAAAAAGAAATTATAAATATCACATGATATATAATATTTTTTAATTATAATCCTCAGATCAACTTAAAGATAAAGCTAAAAAGTTCAAAGAAATCATAATTAATTCTTTTTAGATACTACTTATCTTTAATAATTATGCATTAAAATAAAATTTTTTGGTTAAAATTATGAAAAAATAGTGATATAGAGCATATATGTTAACCAAAATAATGCAAAGTATTGAAGTAAGGTTAAATTTAAATCACTAAAATATTTAAATCATTTATTAAGTATTTGATTGAACATTCATATCAATTGGAATATTTGGTTATTTTATTTCAGATAAGATTTAAAAGTTCTAATACCTTAAAGGCACTCAAGGTATTAAATTAATATCAATCACTAAAAAGCTGTGTCATTATTCGACTGGTTTGCTGATAGAAGGAAAGGCCAATTTGTTGGCAAAGTCACTCAGGAATCTGAAGAAAGTGATGGCCTTTGGGAAAAATGTCCAGAATGTGGACAAGTCGTTTATAGAAAAGACTTAATAGATAACTGTAGTGTTTGTAGTAACTGTGGGCACCACAATCGGATAGATAGCAACGAAAGAATAAGACTAATTACTGACCCAAATACATTTAAATCAATAAATAATCATTTAACTCCAGTTGATCCCCTTGGCTTTAAAGACAGAAGAGCCTACGCAGACAGGCTGAGGGAAAGTCAAGCAAGTACTGGACTTAAAGATGGAGTAATAACAGGTACATGCGAGGTGGAATCTATTCCAATGGCATTAGCCGTAATGGATTTTAGGTTCATGGGTGGCTCAATGGGATCTGTCGTAGGAGAAAAGATTACAAGGCTTATTGAATACTCAACAGAAGCAAAATTACCATTGTTAATTGTCTGTGCATCTGGTGGTGCGCGAATGCAAGAAGGGATGTTAAGCCTGATGCAAATGGCAAAGATATCTGGTGCACTAGAACGTCACAGAGATGCTGAATTACTTTATATGCCTTTACTTACCCACCCCACTACTGGAGGCGTAACAGCTAGTTTTGCCATGCTTGGTGATTTAATTCTTGCAGAACCTAAAGCACTAATTGGATTTGCAGGAAGAAGAGTAATTGAGCAAACACTGAGAGAAAAATTACCTGATAATTTCCAAACAGCAGAATATCTTCAAGATCACGGTTTTGTAGATACTATTGTACCGAGAACGCAGCTTAAAGAAACTTTGGCAAAACTATTACGACTTCACAAATCACAAGATATAAAGGTAAAATCTAATGCTTAAAATAAATCAAAATACTAAAAAGATATTTAATTTTTCGTTAAATTTATTTATATTAACTTTAACATTTTTTCTAACTATTTCAAGTGAGGTCTATGCCGCTAATAATAATTGGATTGAAATCACTAAAACGCCTAATGGAATTCAATATTTAGATAAAGATAGTGTAAGCAAGAAAGATAAAGGAGTGATAGAAATAACAACGAAATATTTAAAAATTGACGCTAACACTTCAAATGAAATTGATGAGAACATTTACATAATGAGAATCAATTGTTTAACTAATAAATTTAAAGATATTTCAGTTAATGGAACAATTAATTTAAGCGCAAAATGGAAAGCCCCAGGTGGGGATAAACTAATTAATGATGTAATTTTATATAACTGCAAAAATGTTTGACCTCACTGATTTTTAAAAAAGATGATTAATAAGTACAAACGGATACGAATAGCAATTGCAGGATTAGGTTTCGGGGAAAGTGTTCACATTCCTGCATCATTATCTAATGAGAATATTGAGCTCGTAGGTTTGTGGCATCCTAGGCAAGATAGGCTTGAGGAAGCCTGCAAAAAGCATAATCTTTGTGCTTATGAAACCTGGAATGGTCTAGTAAATGATCCCAAAATTGAAGGAATAATTATAGCTACCCCACCAGCTCCGAGATTCGAGCTAGCAATACAAGCCATTCAAGCAGGCAAACATCTTTTATTGGAGAAACCAACTTGCTTAAATGCTTATGAGGTAATGGAGCTTCAAAGAAACGCTCTCAAAAAAAATTTACAAATAGCGGTCGATTACGAATATCGAGCTGTTCCCTTATTCATGCAAGCAAAGCGAATAATTGATGAAAAAAAACTTGAAGAACCATATTTTCTCAAACTTGATTGGCTAATGAGTAGCAGAGCTAATCCCGATAGGCCATGGAATTGGTATTCAGATGAGAACTCTGGTGGAGGTGTTTTAGGAGCATTAGGGACGCACGCTTTTGACATGATCCATTGGCTCATTGGACCTACTTATTCTCTAAGCTCAATAAATTCAACTTCAATCAAAGAAAGATTTTGCCCACTATCAAAAACAACTAAAAGAGTAACAAGTGAAGATGTAAGTATTTCTCAACTACAAATAAAAAGTATCCACAACAACTTAATTCCATGCCAAATAAATCTTTCTGCTGTTACGAAACAAAGCAAAGGATTTAATCTTGAAATTTATGGCAAAAATGGAACATTAATTCTAAGTAGCGATAATCAAAAGGATTATGTCCACGGATTCGGGCTATGGTTCTCTCATAAAGGTGAAGTTCTTAAAAATATTCAACCAGATTCAGACCTAGCTTTCTCAAAGATTTGGACAGATGGACGAATAGCCCCAGTAGCAAGAATCCAAAATTGGTGGGCTCAAAGCATAAAAGATGGAACTCCTGTCATCCCTGGATTAGTGGAGGGATTAGCCAGCCAAAAGGTTTGCGATAAAGTAAAAGAATCAAATTTAAATGGAATAAAGATTGAAATTGATTAAAGAAATTCAATAAATTTCGAATTAAAACTCCACAATTTTCAGAAAGTAGTTCCAAAAAAAAAAAAAAAAAAAACTTATTAGGTGTAATAAGCCACAAAAGGGGCCGTTGATATGGAATAATCTTAAGGAAATTTTTGTTGCATAAATGGCACTCTCGTACTACGCAGAAGAACTTAAGAAGACAGCAAGTGCCATAGCCCAGCCAGGCAAAGGGATTCTTGCTGTTGATGAATCAACGAAAACAGTAGGTAAAAGACTTGCATCAATAGGTGTTGAGAACACTGAGGACAACAGAAAAGCTTATAGAGGTATGCTTTTCACCACAGAAGGTCTTGGAAACTTCATAAGTGGAGCAATTCTTTTTGAAGAAACGCTTTTCCAGAACCACCCAGATGGTGAGCCAATGGTTAAAAAGCTTGAGAAGCTAGGAATTATTCCAGGAATCAAGGTTGATAAAGGTCTAAGACCATTAGCTGGTGGACATGATGTAGAAACTTTTTGTTCAGGTTTAGATGGCCTTGTTGAAAGAGCTGCTGATTACTACGAGCAAGGTGCAAGATTTGCTAAGTGGAGAGCAGTGCTTCAAATAACAGATGATGGTTGCCCTTCTAAACTTTCTATAAGAGAAAATGCTTGGGGTTTAGCTAGATACGCCAGATCAGTTCAAGAATCTGGCTTGGTTCCAATTATTGAACCAGAAATCCTAATGGATGGTTCGCATTCAATTGAAAAGACAGCAGCAGTACAAGAAGAAGTCATTAAAGAAGTTTATCTAGCTTGCCAGGTAAACGGCGTACTTCTAGAAGGAACTCTTCTAAAGCCATCCATGACAGTACAAGGTGCTGACAGCTCAACAAAAGCTGATCCTCAGCAAGTTGCTGAAATGACAATCCGTACAATGGAACGCTGTGTACCAGCAAGTGTTCCTGGTATTACTTTCCTTTCAGGTGGATTGAGCGAAGAAGCAGCATCAGTTTATTTAAATCTGATGAATAAGATTGACCGAAAGGCTAAGTGGAATGTTTCATTCTCATATGGTCGTGCTCTACAACATTCATGTCTAAAAGCATGGAAAGGCTCAAACACTGCTGATGGACAAAAGGCATTGATAGCAAGAGCTCAAGCGAACTCTGAGGCATCAAAAGGATTATATGTTGCAGGTTCTCAGCCTTCATCTGATGAACAATTATTTGTAGCTGGATACAAGTACTAAATTAAAAAAACCAACAAAAAGCTGCTATCTCTCATTTAGATAGCAGCTTTTTTAATGAATTAATTTATTAATTCAAGAAAGAAGAGTACTAAGAATTGATTTACCATCAATATTTCCCAAAGCATCATCACAAGCTCTTTCAGGATGTGGCATCATACCCAAAACATTTCCATTTTTATTGGTGATCCCAGCAATATCATTGATTGATCCATTTGGATTATCTTTGTATCTAAGAGCGACAGAGTCTTCATCCTGCAGCTTTTTCAAGACGTCAGAACTACATTGAAATCTCCCCTCTCCATGAGCAATAGGTAGTGAAATAGCATCATATTTTTTATAGTTTTTCATCCAAGAAGATTTTGTGCTTTCAATAGACAAATTTGCTTTATCACAAATAAAATGAAGGTTCTTATTTCTCGTCAAAGCTCCTTGCAAGAGACCTAGTTCAGTAAGTATTTGAAACCCATTACAAATACCAAGAACTTTTCCACCTTTATTAACAAAAGAGATTAAAGAATTTAAAACAGGTGCAAACCTTGCTATTGCTCCACAACGTAAATAATCTCCATAACTAAAACCTCCTGGTATAACAATCGCATCATATCCATTTAAATCAGTAGCTTCATGCCAAAGAAAACTTGTAGTAACTCCAAGACATCCTTCAGTAGCCCACCTGACATCCCTGTCACAATTCGATCCAGGAAAAACAATAATTCCAATTTTCATTTTTTTAGTTTTTAAGAGCTTTCTGTTCGTTCTTAAATTCCAAAGTCCAATCCTCAATTACGGGGTTAGCAAGCAATCGATCACTCATCAACTCAATCTTGGATCGAGCATCATCCTTATTCTTTGCTTCGATCTCAAGTTCAATAGATTTACCAATTCTTAGCTGAGTAACTCCATCTATTCCCAATCTCTTGGTGGCTGACCTAGTAGCTTCTCCAGCTGGATCCAAAACAGAAGGTCTTAAATGAACAAAAACTCTTGCTTGAAATAAAGACACTTTTAAAAATCAAAGGAATTTTTATTTCCTTTTCCTTGGTTAACCCAAGAAAAAGGTTACAAAATTATTCTAGATAATATTTGATAAATTTCTAATTGATATTTTCCACTTTTACACTAACTAGTCCTTTCCCTAGGCATGTAAGACAAGTATGATAACAATTTGGACTGGTCTTCATATAACCATTACCACCACATTTATTGCAGGTCTTCATATTCAAAGCACTGGCAATAATGTGAACTTTATTTTTCTTGGTAGTAGAAACAGCTTGACTCACGACAAAAAAATCCGATTGGAAACTATCAACACATGGATGTAAGAGAATTATCTCCTAACTGATAAAGAATCGCGAAAAAAAACAAAAAAACAACCTATTTTTAATATAAATATGGAAAATTGACCACCTAATTAGAGATTAATTAAAAAGAAGCTTCAAAAGCCTCTTTTGCTCCGCGTCTCAAACTCAAAAAAACTAAATCAATTCCAGCTTTAGAGGGTTTCCAAGCACCTTGATGCGCAATCTCAAACCATGAATTAAATCGAGATCCAACTATTTGAATCTGAAGTGGCAAAGCTTTCCCTTCAATCCAGCATCTACCTTTTATTCGAAGAATTTGATATTCCTGGACAAGGCTCAAAAGCCTCTCTCTTAAAACATCTTGATTAATAGGGGTTTCCAATCTTAAATGCTCACTAATTACATCAACATGGTCATGGTCATGGTCATGGTCATGGTCATGGTCATGGTCATGGTCATGGTCATGGTCATGGTCATGGTCATCATCTATAGGAGAAATATCATTTTTTTCATGAGAAATACCGAGAATCACTGAAGGTTCAATTTTCCCATTAGATATGGGCAGAATATTAGTGATGCAATTTCCTTGCTTTATAACCTCATTCTTAACTACAGAAAAATCTTTTTCAGAAAGCAGATCAAACCTACTAATCAGAACGAGATCAGCAGATATCAATTGGTCTCTAAAAAGCTCATTTATTGGAGTTAAATGATCAATACTATTATCATTTGTTATTTGTTCTTTAATACTTTTCAAGTCCCCCACTGGGCTTCCATTTGAGAGAGCATATCCATCGACTAAAGTAACAACTCCATTAATGAAAACCTTACTTCTTATTGCAGGCCAATTAAGAGCTTGAATTAAAGGCTTTGGTAAAGCGAGACCGCTAGTTTCAATGATGATTCCATCAATTTGATCTGATCTAAGGAGCAAATCTTCCATAGCAGGAAGAAAGTCATCTTGAACAGTGCAACATAAGCATCCATTATTTAATTCAACTATTCTCTCACCTACTTCATCATCAGAACAAAATCCACAATTTTTAAGAAGGTCTCCATCTAAACCTACTGTTCCAAATTCATTAACAACTACAGCTAGACGTTGATGTCCTTCACTTAAAAGATGTCTTAAAAGTGTTGTTTTGCCAGAACCTAAGAATCCAGTAACCACAGTAACTGGTAAACGTGAATCACTCATCTTTATCTTTGTTCAAAAAGTCAACAACCAAGACTATAACTAGTATCTTCTTCTGTCTTTGAATTTGTTCCGGAAGCCATGGAACAAAGTTCTTTTTGCTGTATCCGACTAATTACCGCATCTGTAAAATCGGCTCCTTCAATAAGAGCATTAGTGAAAGTACTTTCCATCAACAATGCACCAGTAAAATCTACGTCCCTTAGATCAGCTCCTTCAAAATCAGTAGCATATGCTAATGAATCATTTAGTTGAGCACCATGCAAATCAGCATTATTCAATTTGCTGTTATTAAAAACTGCTCCTGTAAGGTTAGATTCACTGAAATTTATTCCCTTTAAATCTAATTTTACAAAATCATTACCACTCAAATCCTGGCTAGACATATCTGAGGAAATATTGAGTTCCTCTTGATTGCGAATCTCAGGAGGTCTCTTAGCTAATACACTTTGAGCAGGAACTATCAAAGTCAAGATAATTAAAACTGCCAAACCAATTGCTTTAAATTGAGAGATGAAAGAAGTTTTTTTGTTCATTGGATCTTAAAAGGACTTTTAACAGGTAATTTAATTATTCACGTTATGGCGAATAAGGCCAAGAATGAATCATGACAATGAGCTTAAGAGTAATAGTCCCTCCACATCCACTCATATCACACTGGTTAACTATTTTAAGGAACACTACTACTCCAGAAATCCTCTATGCAACAGGCCTTGAACAACTTGGTACCTGGCTAACTTATGAAGCACTGAGAGATTGGATACCGAGTAAAAAAGAACAGATCACTACTTCATCAGGAACCACAGAATGCTCAATTATTGATCCAAATATACCTATTTTGGCAATTCCTTATTTACCAGCTGGTCTTGAGCTTTATAGAGGTGCAAGAAATTTAATCCCTAACTCAAATTTGTGTATCGGAGGTATACCAACAGAAATTGAAGAAAATGCAGGAATTATTTTTTATATAGATCAAATAACTACTGGTGAAAATCTTTTAAAAGATTTAAATTATTTAAAAGATAAAAAAATTGATTCTAGAAGAATAAGAGTAATTACAGCATTAGCAGCTAATAAAGGGCTAAAAGAAATAGGAGAAAATATTCAAGATTTGAATATTTATTGTGCTTGTATAGATCCTGAATTAATATCAGAAAGTGAACTATCACCTGGGATTGGTGATCCATCATTACGTATCAAAACCAGAGTCACCTCATCGGACTAGCATCTAACGAAGTTATTCAAAGTTATGGGCCAATACCGAGATTCAAATTCAGGAAGTTTGGCATCATTAATTAGTGGTGCTGTACTTGGAGCTGCAGGTTTAGCTTGGTGGTTACTTTCTGAGGCCGAGAAAAGGCAAGAGACTAGAAAGCAAAAGGCAATGCTTTATGCCCCAAGAATTCAAGATGGTTCTGAGGCAACTGAATTAGCATCTGATGTTCTGGGGAATCAAAGTAATGAACAACTTGAGCAACGTGTTGAACAACTTAATTCGGCAATAGCAGATGTTCGCAAACAATTAGAAGACCTAGGGTCTTCCAATTAATTCTAATTTTTAACAACTAAATAGAAATCAAATGCTTAGATCAAATGCGATAACTCAGGGCATTCAACGCTCACCAAACAGAGCAATGCTAAGGGCGGTTGGCTTTGATGATAATGATTTTAATAAGCCAATCATTGGAATTGCTAATGGGCACAGCACTATAACCCCATGCAATATGGGATTAATGGATCTTGCTAATAAAGCAGAAGCAGCATTAAAAGAGGCTGGTGCAATGCCTCAAACTTTCGGAACCATCACTGTTAGTGATGGCATATCAATGGGAACAGAAGGGATGAAATATTCATTGGTTTCAAGAGAAGTTATTGCAGATGCAATAGAAACAGCTTGCAATGCTCAAAGCATGGATGGTGTATTGGCAATTGGTGGATGCGATAAAAATATGCCTGGCGCAATGTTATCAATGGCAAGAATGAATATTCCTTCAATTTTTGTATATGGAGGAACAATTAAGCCTGGCAAATTAGACGGTTGTGATTTAACCGTAGTGAGTTCATTTGAGGCCGTTGGCCAATTAACAAGCGGGAAAATCGACGAAGAGCGTCTAATAGCAGTAGAGAAAAATGCTATTCCTGGGCCAGGTAGTTGTGGGGGGATGTTTACTGCGAATACCATGTCTGCGGCAATCGAAACCATGGGTTTTAGTTTGCCATTTAGTTCCACGATGGCTGCCGTAGACGATGAAAAGGCAGAAAGCGCGGCAAAGAGTGCTCAGGTGCTTGTAAAAGCTGTCAAGGACAATATCAGACCATTAGATTTACTCACGAAAGAAGCATTTGAGAATGCAATCAGTGTCATCATGGCTGTTGGTGGCTCAACAAATTCAGTCCTTCATCTACTAGCCATAGCAAGGACTGCCGGAGTTGATTTAACTATCGATGACTTCGAGCGAATAAGACAAACTGTTCCTGTGATTTGCGACCTCAAACCCAGTGGAAAATATGTAACTGTAGATTTACATCAAGCTGGTGGGATTCCTCAAGTAATGAAATTACTCCTCGATGCAGGAATGCTCCATGGAGAATGCAAAACCATTGAAGGGAAAACAATTAAAGAAGTTCTTAGTGATATACCTTCGAAACCCAAAGAAAATCAAGATGTTATAAGACCAATATCAAGCCCCATTTATAAAAAAGGACATCTAGCTATTCTCAAAGGGAATTTAGCAAAAGAAGGAAGTGTCGCAAAAATCAGTGGTGTAAAGACACCAGTTTTAACGGGGCCTGCGAGGGTGTTTGAGAGTGAAGAAGAATGCTTAACCGCCATTCTTGATAATAAAGTCAAAGCAGGAGATGTAGTAGTCGTTCGATACGAAGGTCCTGTAGGGGGACCAGGGATGAGGGAAATGCTTTCTCCAACTTCAGCGATTGTGGGTCAAGGCTTGGGAGAGAAAGTTGCACTAATTACTGATGGCCGATTTAGTGGAGGATCATATGGATTAGTGGTTGGCCACGTTGCTCCAGAAGCAGCCGTCGGAGGAACAATTGGATTAGTAGAAGAAGGAGACAGTATTACCGTTGACGCTAATAAATTGTTAATTCAATTAAATGTCGAAGACGAAGAACTAGCTAAAAGAAAAAAGAAATGGAAGCAGCCAAAGCCTCGATATAAAACTGGCATTCTTGGGAAGTATTCCAGACTAGTAAGTTCATCAAGCCAAGGAGCCACAACGGATCAAATATAGGTCAGGTCAATGAAGATTTAAAAACAGTCCTTAGTCTTCTAGCTAGGGACTCAAAAAGTTTTCCATCTGAAGGCTTTTCGCATTGCACACCAGAAGAGCTATCCATCCAAATAGCATGCTTCCCTTGCCATAATATTGGCCTATCAATTAAAGATTTCCAAGATATAGTCATATTCACCTCATTTCCACTTTTATAGACTTCAAGTTCAATATCCATAGATTCTTCTCTTTCTCCATCTATATTTCTGCATTGAATTTTAAACATCAAGTCATCAATATCATTGTCATCATCAAATTGATTTTCTAAAAACACAGAATGCACATATGGCTTCAAACAAAGATCTGCTGCCTTGGCGACTTCAGCTATCAAGTTATCTTTTGAATCAGGAGTATGCACTAATTGACTTAATTAAGACTTTTATAGGACCCTCAAAAAAACCTGTGTTCATTTTGCCTGGCTGACCAAATTTCGAATGAAGCAATTGAAATCTATTGATACAAGTGGGATCAAATCTAAGAGGTAGTCGAACAGGTTTTGCACGACGAGCAGGTTCTAAATTATTGAAGGGTATCTTGATTCTACTAACTCCATTTTTTTTTGTAGGTATTGATGCAACCCAGCGAATATCGCCCTTTAAAAGATTTGATAGTGATAAAGATTTCTTTTCACAAGCTATCGCAAATTTTAATGTTCTCCCTTCTCCTTCAACGTCAAGAATTAAACCAGAGTATTTTGATAGATCTAAAGGCTTATCAAAAATTGGAGAGCGGCAACTAACAAAGCCACCTCCTTCTTCAACTAAGTTACCCTCCAGAAATAAACCTTTATCTGAAGAACGACAATTTGCATGACTTGATCCACCCATAATGGTGTCATTCAGAGATTTCCAATCTGAAAATTCTGAGCCTTTAATGAGAGGAGTTACTAAAATTTCTGTCGGTGGTGAATCAGGAATCAATTAAGAAGTAATTCTCTGTTCATAAGATAAACAAATTATAAAGAGGGGTAAGCATCCTTGTCAGCTAAGACAATAATTTCAGAACTTGGTGCAACTAATTTTGCAGGAGTTCTCTCCCATGATTCTGATTTATCAAGTAGACGTCTAAGAGCCGTTTGCTTAGCAGTTCCACTGATTAGGAAGATGACATTATCTGCTGAACTCAGCAATTTACTAGTAAAAGTAATTCTTTTAAGACCTTTACCTTCGCCAACAGTTATTAAGCTATCTCTTTCAAATAATGCATCCGAACCAGGGAAGAGAGAGGCTGTATGCCCATCATCTCCCAAGCCCAATAAAATCAAATCAAATCTTGGTAGATTCGCATCGAAATTATTTTTCAAAATTGTTTCGTAATCTTCAGCACTTTCCTCTGGAGAGGCTAATTCAACAGTTGAAACACTAAAAAAAGATGCAGATAGAGAAGGGTTACCTTCTTGAAATAATGAATTATTTATTAAAAAACAATTACTTTCTTGGGATTTATTGTCAACCCATCTTTCATCTCCAAGGAACAAATCAACGTTACTCCATTTAAGATTTTTCTTACCTATCAAAGAATAGGCAGCCTTCGGAGTAGATCCTCCACATAGAGCAATTTTAGCTCTACTTTTATTTCTCAATGTCGACTCAATAATCTGAGCAATCAAATCAGAGGCAGCAAAAGCTAGAGAGTTTTTGTCTTCTGAAACTTGAATTACGTATTTTGTCATTGATATCAGTCAATCCACTCAGTATGAAATGATCCGGCTTTATCTACACGCTCATAGGTATGAGATCCAAAGCAGTCTCTCATTGCCTGTACTAAGTTTTGAGGAAGTCTAGAAGTTCTAAAACTATTTAAATAGTCAAGTGTACTACTGAAGCAAGGTACTGGAATACCAGCATTTGCAGCACCAGAAACTACCTTGGTTAATCCAGAGAGACGGCTATTAATTTGATTAGTAAACCAACCATCAAGTATTAGATTACTTAATTTAGGATCATTTTTAAATGCATCTTGTATGCGACTCAAAAGAGTAGACCTTATTATGCAACCACCCTTCCAAATTTGAGCAATGGAGGGCATGTCAAGATTGTAGTCATACTCATCAGAAGCAAGCCTTAAAATATCCATACCTTGTGCATAACTAGCGATCGTAGCTAATACAACGGCATCCATTAGCAAAGGCATGCCATCTGAAGGCTTTCCAAAATCAACAAAAGAGGGTTTATTGCCATTCAATATTGTTTCTGCATGATTTCTTTGATCTTTCATCGAACTCATAACTCTTCCATTTAAAGAAGCATAGATAGTGGGAACAGACGCTCCAAGTTCTAATGCACTAACGACTGTCCATAGCCCAGTACCTTTTTGACCAGCTTTATCCATTATTTTCTCAACAAGATCAGAACTATCCTCAGGATCTTTAACTCGTAAGCAAGCTTCTGTAATTTCAACAAGATAGGACGAAAGTTCTTCGGTTTTATTCCAAATGCCCATGACAGATGCCATCTCATCTCCATTCATCCCACAAATTCTTTTCATTAAGTCATAAGCCTCAGCCAAAATTTGTTCGATCCCATATTCAATTCCATTGTGGACAGTCTTTACAAAATGTCCTGATCCACCTGGCCCTATATAAGTAACACAAGGGCCATCTTCTACCTGAGCTGCCATTTTATTCAATAAACTCTCTATCGCTTCGTATGAAGTCTTTGTGCCCCCAGGCATCATACTGGGGCCTTCTAATGCACCTTTCGCACCCCCTGATACACCCATCCCAATGTATCCAAAGCTTTTACTTTCGAGTTCTTTGACTCTTCTTTCTGTATCCATAAATTGAGCATTTCCACCATCGATAAGCAAATCTCCCTCTTCTAGGAAAGGGGAAATTTGATTGATAACAGCATCAGTTGCCGTTCCAGCTTTAACCATCATCAATACTCTTCTTGGACGTTCCAACTTTGATACAAATTCTTGAAGATCCTTCGCTCCTTGAATTGATTTATTTAATCCTCTACCTAAAAGAAAATCTTCAGTTTTTTGATAAGTACGGTTATAGACCACACTAGAAAAACCATTTCTCTCTGCATTAAGAACAAGGTTTTCTCCCATTACTCCAAGACCGACTAATCCAAAATGTGCCTTGGTCATTAAGTTAATAAATTAATACTTGAGCTAGTGTGACGACTGTGGAATCATTTCGCTGCATTAAAGAGCTCAATGTCAGGGATGAAGGATTCTTTCTAAAAATATTTGATAATTAAATCTTGTAAAAACTAGGCTTATTAAATTTTTAGAACATTAAATAAAAATCAAATAATAGTACCATCAGGAATTGTGGCATTTTTGACGATTACAACTATTCCATTACGAATATAAAAGCCTTGATCTGCTCGATCAGCTTCTTCAACGTTGTCTTTGTTGACTATAGTTACGTTGTCACCTATTCGAGCGTTTTTATCTAGAATTGCTCTTTTAACAGTTGTTCCCTGTCCTACACCTAAGGGGATTCCTCCTCCATTTCTAAGAGCTATTCTCTCTTCATAAGACTCATAAAAATCAGATCCCATAACTAGGGTTTCATTTAGAACAACGTCACTTTCAATCCGACTCCTAACTCCCAAAACACAATGGTGAATGCTGCATGATTTAAGTATTGATCCCTCAGAAACTATTGAATCAGTTATTTGCGTATCTACAATTTTTGAAGGTGGTAGATATCTAGGCCTTGTGTAAATTGGGAACTTTTCATCATAAAAACTAAATGGAGGAGTTGGTTGTTGAGTTAAAGCTAAATTTGATTCAAAGAATGCTCCAATAGTTCCTATATCCTCCCAGTAATCATTAAACACATAACTTTTGAGCTTGTCTCCTCTACCTAAGGCTTCAGGAATGATTTCTTTTCCAAAATCTGTATATGAAGGAAATTTATTTAATAAGTCAAAGAGAGTGGCACGACTAAAAACATAAATACCCATAGAAGCTAAATAAGGTTTTTCTAAAGCCTCACTTGCTTCCAAGCCAAACCTAGAAGTATCCACAGCCATTGCTTTCAAAGAATCGCCAGTTGGCTTTTCACGAAATTCCTTAATATTCCCTGCTTCATCTGTGCGCATCAAACCAAATGCTTCAGCTTGAGCTGAATCAACTGGCAAAGCGGCAACGGTTAAGTCTGCTCCGGTTTTTCTGTGCTGTTCAACAAATAAGCTGTAATCCATCCGATAAAGCTGATCTCCAGAGAGAATCAAATATTCATCAACATCCCACTCCTGAAAAAGCCATTGATATTTTCTTACGGCATCAGCAGTACCCTCAAACCAAGATGGTGTTTCTGGAGTCTGCTGAGCAGCTAAGACCTCAACAAAACCTTGTCCAAAAGGACCGCTCAGATTATAAGTTTGCCCAATATGCCTATTAAGTGAAGCGCTATTGAATTGCGTAAGAACATACATTTTACTGATGTCCGAATTTATGCAATTACTTATGGGAATATCTATTAATCGATATTTACCCGCTAATGGAACAGCGGGTTTTGCCCTCATTTTCGTTAACGGATATAGGCGTGATCCTTTCCCACCGCCAAGAATGATGGCAAGTACTCTCTTCATGAAGGAACTATCAATCGACTATTCGGAGCAAACTTACTGGATAGAGTGCTCATTAATCCAGAAAAAAGTGATATGTAGTAAGAATTTCTGAAGTAAATAATAAAATCAGCTGTTTTTAGGCTTATTCAAAGAACTTGAAACATCAAGATTAAAAAGTTTTTCAATCACATCAAGAGAATCTCTACGATCATTTCTTGATTGAGGTGCTCTTAATTTTGTTACTGGAGTATGAAGTATTTTGTTGATGATGCCTTTGCTTAGTGCTTCAACGACTTTTCTTTCTCTAGCTGAAAAATCAGGTCCCATTCTACTTAAAGCCTTCTGAAGTTCTTCTTTCCTGATTGACTCCAAACCAGATCTAAGGCAGTTAATAGTTGGAACTGCCGCTAAGCTGTCCCACCATTCAAGAAAAATACGACATTCTTCTTCAATTAAGCCTTCTGCTTCTAAAGCAAGTTTTTGTCTTGCCTCTTGATTACGTGAAACAACTTCTTGAAGATCATCAACATCATGAGATTCAATTCCAGAAATAGATTTCGCATCAGAAGAAATATTTCTTGGGACTCCAATATCAATAAGTCTTAATAATGGCCTCCTCTCAATTTTCATCAATTTTTCTGCATCAATAATTGGCTCATTAGCTGCTGTGCTTGTAAATACAAGAGTGCTAATCGAAAGACAGCTATCAAGCTCATCAATTAATCTACAATCAATTTGAATCTCGGGGAAAGCAGCAGAAAGATCCTCAGCCCTTTTTTTTGTTCTATTTAAAAGAGTTAGCGAAGAACATCCTTTTGATTGAAGATGTTGAAGCAACAACCTACTCATTCTTCCAGCTCCAACGACTGCAACCTTTTCGGTCTCTAAAGTCATTAATTGATCTTTTCCATGCGTTTGACCTAGTTTTAATTGAGCAAGTTCAACAGCTGCTGAACTTATAGACACTGCGCCACTTCCAAGGTTTGTCTCGCTTCTAACGCGCTTACCGGTACTAACTGCCTGAGTTAATAACCTATTCAAAATAGGTCCTAAACTTTGATGATCTTGCCCAAGACGTACCATTTTTTTTACTTGAGAAAGAATCTGTCCTTCCCCTAAAACTAAACTATCCAAACCAGCAGATACTCTCATTACATGAGAAACTGCTTTCTCTTGAACAAAATCAAACAAATGGGGAAACAAAAGATCTCCCTCGAGGCCGGAAAAATCTAGAAGAAAAGATTTAATAGCTTCTATTCCTAATTGAGGGTCCTTAACTAAGCTATAAATTTCAAGTCTGTTGCATGTACTTAGTATTGAAACTTCTAATATTTGATCAATTTTCTTTAAATTATTAAAAGACTTTTCAATAAGCTCTTCTGGGATACTTAGCTTTTCACGCACTTCGACTGGGGCCGTGCGATGGCTAAGACCGACGACAGCAATATGCATAAATAGCCCCTTACTTCATTTACTTAAATCTCACTTCAAAGAGATGCTTTGAGCACCATCTTTGATGTGAACTGTATTAGTAAATCTTGCTGTTTGATCAAGCGTACTAATTACAAGACTGCTTGTTCTAGTGCAATCTTTTTCAAATTTTACTCCATCAAAAAGCAATCCATCAGTAATGCCACTTCCAGCAAAAACAACATTTTCGCCTGAGGCAAGTTCATTTGCTTCATATATTTTATCAATATCAGTTATGCCCATTTCATTCAATCTTTTGATATTTCCTTCTTTTGTATAGTCTGCCCATTCAGATGTTTGAGCAATCGCAGGATCGTATACAAGTTGTCCTTGAAAATGGCCACCAAGCGCCCGCATGGCTGCAGCTGAAATGACTCCTTCTGGAGCTGCGCCAATCCCCATCAAGCAATGAGTTCCTGTTCCCTCAAAGCCACAAGCTATTGCGGCTTGAACATCACCATCTGATATAGGTTGAATCCTTGCACCAACTGATCTAATTTCAGTAACTAAATTTTTGTGTCTGGCCCTATCCATAACAACAATAGTTAAATCACTTATCGCAATACCAAGGCATTCACTCAAGATTTTTATATTTTCTGTAGGAGTTTTTCTTATATCAACTTTGCCCTTAGCTGCTGGAGGCGCAGCTAATTTATTCATATAAAAATCTGGAGCATTGAACAAGCCTCCACGATCTGATGCGGCTAGAACAGCCATAGATCCACGCTGGCTGTTAGCACATAAATTCGTACCTTCACAGGGGTCTACTGCAAAATCAACACCAGGGCCTGTGCCTGATCCAACTTCTTCTCCGATGTAAAGCATTGGAGCTTCGTCTCTTTCTCCTTCTCCAATAACGATCCTTCCTTTCATCTGAATCGTTCCCATTCTTTTTCGCATTGCCTCTACGGCAGCTGCATCAGCCTCATCTTTTTGACCCAAACCAGTCAATTGAGCAGAAGCAATTGCAGCTTGCTCAACTACTTCAAGAATTTCTTGGACGAGAGTACGATCCACTTTTTGCAGCTAGGTAAAGAAATTTACGCCATTAGGCAGACAATATTGTAAGTAATTAAGGGCATTGAAAAATGCTTAGAAAAAAGTACTCACAAAAAACTTATTATCTGTTGATAAGCGATATTTACTGTATCAGTGCAAGGTCACACTAGAACTTGTGACCATGAATTAATAGAATCTTTGCCATTAGACAAAAAACAATGATCCAATCCATTTCATCCGCAATTTTTTCTGAGCACCGTCCTGTTCAAATAATTCCATCAGTTTTACCAGCAGACTGGGCAAATATGGGACAGTGCGTAAAAGACCTTGAATTAGCAGGTGTAGACCGAATTCAATTTGATGTTATGGATGGGAACTTTGTTCCAAATCTTACCTTCGGACCTGAAATGATCACTGCCTGCCGTAAGTACTGCAACGTTCCGTTCGAGACTCAATTAATGGTTAGTCAATACAACTGTGAAACCATGCTTGAGGGATATGTAGAAGCAAGTAAAGGTGCAAATGGAGAACCTGGTGTCGTCATTGCTCATGCTGAGGCAAATATTCACCTTCATCGAATTCTTGGAAAAATTAGACAGTTAGGAGGGTCTCCATCAGTAGCTCTTAATCCTCATACACCGATGGACATGGTGAAAGATGTACTAGATATGGTTGATCACGTACTTGTTATGACTGTTAATCCTGGCTTTGGCGGTCAAGCTTATATTCCAACAATGCTTAACAAGATTACTCAATTAAGAAAACTAATTTTAGACAATGGATACAACGTGGATATAGAAGTTGATGGAGGAATAAAAGCAGATTGGTCTTTATCTCAATGCTGCGCAGCAGGGGCAAATTGCTTTATAGCTGGTAGCGGTATGTTTGCTTACCCAACCCTTAAGGAAGGTTGTGATGCACTAAGAAAAGTAGCAAATGATGCACAGAATGGAAAAATTATAAAAAAATAGCTTACATATTATTAATTGCTAAGCATCAAAGAACCATCCATAGCTATGCAAACCTACCCCTAGAAGATTAACTCCAATATAACAAATAATAATAACAAAAAAGCCTGCTATTGCAAGCAAAGCGGGCTTTTTACCTTGCCATCCTTTCGTTAGCCTGGTATGCAAATAAGCTGCATAAACCAACCAACAGATTAAAGCCCAAGTCTCTTTAGGGTCCCAACTCCACCAACTACCCCAGGCCTCATTAGCCCATACAGCACCACTAATAAGTCCAACAGTAAGCAACAAAAATCCCGCTGTTATTGATCTGTAACTTAACGAATCAAGTTGCTCAGCATTTGTAAATTTAACTGGTTGTATTAGATTTAAATTATCGTTTTTTTTATAAGGATAAAGATCTGAAATTTGCCTGAATTCACCAGATCCAAAGGAACTATTACGAATATTAAATTGTTTTTTCCAGTCAACTATAAATACACCAAAAGACAAAATAGAACCTATTAGCAATGCAGCGTAAGAACACATAATCACACTCACATGCATTATCAACCAACTTGAACGCAGTGCTGGTACTAAAGGAGCAGAAGATTGCAAATTATCTGGTAAAACAAAGCTTGCAAAACCAATTGATAGCAATGAGATAGGAGTCGCTACTGCAGAAATCAAAGGAGAACTCCAAGCCCTTTCGACAAAAAGTTGTGTCAAAGTACAACCCCACGTCAAAAAGCAAAGTGATTCATAAAGATTACTAATGGGGAAATGTCCCGATTGCCACCATCTAAGTATCAATTGACTAGTTAGAAAAATATTTGCTGTGGCGACTAAAAATCTAGCTTTGGAAGAATTTTTACTACCTGCAACTGACCAAAAGGAAATAGGCAATGCAATTAATAAAGAAAAGAATGAAACAAATCCAAGAAAAACAACAGGATCAAAAGAAAAATTATTTAAACGAAAATCAAACATTGATAAAAGGGACTAAAGATTATTTAGAAAGGCCAGATCATTTACTTGCCTGTTTTAACAAAAAACCTCCTCCTAACATAGACAGAAATACAGGTGACCAAGCAGCAATAAAAGGATTTAGTATTCCTTTGACTCCAAGAGAGCTAAAACTAAAACTCAAAACATAATAGATAAGTATCAAAATAATACTTAATCCAAAACTTTGACTTCTACCCCCTCCTTTTTTTTGCATTACCCCAAAGCTACAACCAATCAAAGCAAAAACTGAACAAGCAATTGGCAACGTAAATTTTTCTTGAATTCTTACCTTCATTCTTCTTGCTTCTTTAATATTCCCACTTCTTTGATACAACTCCATAGCAGTAGTTGCTTCTCCAAGGTTCATATCATTCGCGTCTTTTGGAAGTTGTGCAATATTAGTTAGATCAGTACCTAATGGATATAAAAAACTCAAGAATTTTGTCCTTGTGTTACTTCCATCAGGACTAAGTGTCAAAATATCTCCCTCAAAAAATTCCCAATTATTTTTATTATTATTCCAAATTCCTTTTTTCGCCTTGAGCATTTGAGTAAAACCTAGTTTTGAGAAATCAATGACGGTAACATCCAGCATCTGTCCATCAACAAATTTCCAAGCGTAAAAAAGATGAGTAACTCCTCTTTTTTTGTAGCTCGAATAAGGATCTAAAATTTCCCCTTTCTTTGAAAAAATAATATCTTCACCTTGCTCACTGGAAAAAGATCTTCCTAAGGAATTAGCTAAGATAATTTCAGCATTTCTATTTGTACTTGGAACAATGTTGTTATTAAAAATGAAAGTCATATACGACATAAATATAGACAAGATTAAACCTGGCAATATAAGTCTATAAATAGATATACCAATACTTTTTAAGGCCTTAATTTCACTATTTTCATTAAGGGTTCCATAAGCTAACAATGTGGAAAGTAACATTGCCATAGGGAAGGAAATAACAATAAAACTAGGGAGCTTTAGCAATAGAATCTGAATAGCTATAGAGAAAGGAAGACCAATCTCAACTATTTTCCTAATCAAATCAAAAACAACGCCTACTGAAAGGGAAACGACTGTAAAAGCGGCTATTGAAAAAAACAGAGGAGGCAATAATTCAAAAATGATCCATCTATCTAACAATGGAATAACTTTCCACTTTCTTTCAACAAACTTTTGGAATCTAGAGAATTGAAAAAGGTTATTAAGCATAGATTATTAATCAAATGAATTTCCAAGATAATGCTCTTTTACAACTTGATTTTTAGTAAGTTGGTCAGAAGAACCATAGGCAAGAATTTCACCTTGATTAAGAATATAAGCACGGTTAGTAATAGCCAATGTTGCTCTAACATTGTGATCAGTAATTAATATTCCTATATTTTTATTTTTTAATTTCCTAATTAAATTCTGTAGATCATTAATAGCAATAGGATCTATTCCGGCAAAAGGCTCATCCAATAGCAAATATTTTGGACCCAAGCGTCCAACAGCTAGAGCTCTTGCTACTTCACATCTTCGTCTTTCTCCACCTGAAAGTTGATGACCATAACGATCAAGAAAAGAAACCAAATTGAATTCTTCAATTAATTCCTCACGCTTCTTCCTCTTTAAAGATGTGGATAAATTAGATTGAGAAAGAGCAATATCCAAATTCTCAATAACTTTAAGATTTCTGAAAATACTTGGTTCTTGAGCTAAATAACCAATACCTAATTGAACTCTTTTAGTCATAGAAAAGTCTTTTATAGAATTGCCCTCCAAGTAAATATTCCCTCGGTTCGCCTTAATCAACCCAACAATCATATTAAAAGTACTAGTTTTACCAGCCCCATTTGGGCCCAAAAGACCTACTACCTCACCAGGCTCTACATTTAAAGTGACGTTTTTTACAATAGTTCTATTGGAAAGGGTTAGCTCCAAACTCTCAATAAATAGAGTCATTTCAATAAAACCTATTAATCAAAAGGTTATGCATAAAAATTATCTAATAATAAATGATAACTAACATCTACAGATTTAATCAACAATCCGCTCAACCCAATATAAGTAAAATTTTTCTGAATCATGAAAGGAATTCTCAAATTTAGAATCGGCGATTACATTAAATTTATCAAAGTAAAGAGATTCACCAGGATTCAAATTTTTAATAGATGATCGATTACTTAAAAGAAGTAATAATTTATTTACTTTAGGAAAACTATCTAAATAAACTTGAACTTCATCAAGTGTTTTACTCCTATCTAATGTAACCCTGTTAGCCCACTGAGCATAGCTTCCAAATCCTTTCAACTCAGGCAAGTAAAATTCTCTATTAAGGTATCCAGCGACAGTTGCTACTTCAACATCTCTAGTTGCGAAGATTGGGAAATCTTGCCACCCTTTATTCTGTATATACTCAGCAGTTTCCTTTCCACTTGAATATGGTATAAGAAAATCATTGATGACCATATGAATACCAACAACCATATGTATTGTTAAACAAAAAGTTAGTAAACGAGGAAAATAAAATAAATTACCTTTAGTGAAAATATTTGATTTATTAAAAAAGGCACGTTGTTTATCTTTATTAGACAATGCTAACCAGACTGATGAAATAATAAAGAGAAAATAGTATCCATAATGCCTAGATCCGTCTCCCAAAAATAAAAAATAATTAAAAAGGAATAAGAATGTAATACCACTAGAAAAGAATATTAAAGCTGGACGATAGAAATTTATAAATGATATCGTACTGACCAATAAAATAAACGTAATCAAGGCACATATACCTAAATCAATAAATCTACTTGAGTCAGGAATAATAAGTATGTAACCTCCAAAAATCTGCCCAATCACTCTAAATAGATGTCGAACATCGATAAAAGAAGAAAGTAATTTAACTGAATCTCTAACCTGAAGAAGACTAAAGGCACCGAAGCATAGTAATGAGATTGAAATAACAAAACTTGTAATCAAATCATAAATCCAATTTTTATTACTCATATAATTAATTCTTTGATTAATATTAAAAAACCAATCAAAGATAAGCGTCACACCAATCGCAAAAGCTAATGACCAGGATAAAGCCTGTGTATTAGCTAAAAGTCCAATACATAAAGAAAATGGTATGTAGGTTTTATTTTTTAAATGAAAAATAGAACAGAAAATAAATATTATTAATTCCGCAATTACGTAATGACGACAAACAAAGTAATATTCCCAAAAAGGAAAGTATCCAAATGTAAAAAGCGATTTAGTGATTAAATTAAAAGGACTATATCGCCAAAAAATAATAATTGCGGAACTACCTAAAAGCCAATGCATTAATTGCATACTTAAAGGGGTTCCTGTTAAATTCTTAGAAAAATAAATTAAGAGTGACCAGAGGACAGGATGACCGGATGGTGCATTATTTTTCCACAAATCAATCAAGTTATCACTTTGCCAAGCCACAAGCCATCCCTGCATCTCATCTCTCCAAAGAGCATGATTAAATGCTGCGAATAAGCCTATTAATATAAATAAAATTGGTACTGTTATTTCATAAAAACGTTGAGCAGGTAAATGTATTTGATTAATTCTTTTAATTTCCATTCTGATTCAGATAAATGTAGATCTATTGATTTGAATTAATCAAAATTTTACTTTTATTTTGTACTAACAGTACTAATAAAACAATAAAAGCTTAATAAGAAAATAACGTGTAATCATCTCTGGTTTAATGCCAAGGTTTTGGGAGGCAGAAAACTTACTCGAGAAAACAAATAACAGGCAAGCTGCAAACAGAGAGGTCCTTTCCTATTTGTAGATATTCCAATCTCTTAGTAATGCATTTACATAGTCCCACAATATCTAATCCTAAATTAGCTAATTGAAATCTTCTCAATCGACCCAACGCTTCTCCGTAAAGTATCGTTGCACCATTTATATTGTTATTTTCAAGATGTACTTGTGCAACTGCAACTTGCAAAATAGCTTGCAATAATTGTCTTTCAGCTCCGCCAGTCTCGTGCCATATCTCCTCAAAAACATCATGGGATTTATACCATTGACAAGAATTAAATAATTTCACTCCTATTTCAAAACGAGAATCCTTTATGAATGTTTCATCTTGCTCAGATGTCCAAGTCATTGTTTTTTCATGTTTTTCTTTGCATTGATTTTTCTTAGTCTTATAGACTCTGGGGTAACTTCCAACATCTCTCCTGGTCCAATATATTCAAGGGCTCTTTCTAATGTCATTTCAATTGGCGATTGCAATTGATCTAATTCATCTGCACCAGCCGATCGCATGTTTGTAAGTTGCTTAGCCTTACAAATATTTAATTCAAGATCTTGTGGGCGATTATTCTCTCCAATAATCATTCCTCTATAAACTTTTGCTCCAGGGGTAATAAAAAATTGACCTCTATCCTCAGCATTTTTCAATGAATAAAATGTAGCGACACCCTCTTCAAATGAAATAAGAACTCCATTTCTTCTTTGCTCAAAATCTCCTACAGATGGCCTGTATTCAAAAAATGAATGACTCATAATTCCTTCACCCCTTGTCGCGCGGATAAATTCACCCCTAAATCCAATTAAGCCTCTTGATGGGATAAGAAATTCAAGTTGAGTTCTATGGTCTGTTCCTGTTTCCATGTTTTGCATTTCACCTTTTCTAACTCCTAAGCTCTCAATACAGGCACCAACAGAAGCCTCTGGTACATCAAGAACAAGGGTTTCAACAGGTTCGCATTTAATTTCGTCAATGGTCCTAAAAATAACTTGTGGTTGTGAAACTTGAAATTCATACCCCTCTCTTCGCATTGTCTCTATAAGAATTCCAAGATGTAACTCACCTCTCCCACTAACAGAAAAACGATCAGGAGAATCTGTATCTTCTACTCTTAATGCAACATTCGTAAGAAGTTCTTTATTTAATCGATCTTTTAACTGACGACTGGTTACGAACTTGCCCTCTTTACCTGCAAATGGGGAATCATTTACAACAAAAGTCATCTGCAAAGTAGGTTCATCTACCTTGATTAGAGGTAACGGTTTAGGTTCATCAGGACATGCAACTGTTTCTCCAATTGAGACATCATCAAATCCAGCCAAAGCGACAATATCTCCTGCATTTGCTTCATCTATTTCAATTCTTTTTAATCCCTTAAATCCTAATAATTTATTAATCCTTCCTTTTTTTAAACTCCCATCTTCCTTGATTAAGCTAGCTCTCTGGCCATTTTTAATTACACCATTATGAACTCTCCCAATAATAATTGTTCCTAAGAAATCTGAGTAATCAAGTGTAGTGACTTGTAATTGTAAGGGCTTATTCTGATCACCAACTGGAGGGGGGACTTGCCTAATAATTGCATCAAACAAAGGTTTCATATTATCACTTTCACTTTTTACTTCAGTCTTTGCAAAACCACCTAATCCACTACCAAATAAATAAGGGAAATCACATTGATCATCATCAGCTCCAAGTTCCAAAAACAGATCTAAGACTTTATCTACAGCAGTTTCAGGTTCTACCCTTGCACGATCGATTTTATTCACAAAAACAATAGGTCTTAGACCTTGTTCTAAAGCTTTTTTAAGAACAAAACGAGTTTGTGGCATTGGCCCTTCGTTTGCATCAACAACAAGAAGACATCCATCTACCATGCCCAATACCCTCTCAACTTCTCCTCCAAAATCAGCATGCCCAGGCGTGTCAACAATATTTATACGAGTATCGTTATAAGTAACAGCTGTATTTTTAGAAAGAATCGTTATCCCTCTTTCACGTTCCAAATCATTCGAGTCCATTACACAAGTTGGGACTTCCTCATTGTCACGAAAGGTACCAGATTGATTTAGAAGAGCATCAACCAAAGTTGTCTTCCCATGATCAACGTGAGCAATAATTGCGATATTTCTTATGGCTTGTATATCAAAACTCATGATTTAAAAAATTTAAAAAATTTTTTTCTTATAGAAACATAAAGAATATCTCACCATGACTTCATTTAGCAGTTTTTAAATGCCAATACAAATATCGAATATAAAAGTGAAAAAAGATTTTTATGGAATCAAACTTATTTGAATTTTGTAATTTTATTGGCAGCTTCAAATTTCCTCAAAGCATTAACAGTACCTTCAAATCTCCAATGCCAAGGCTCATAAGTAACTCCTTGTTTGTTGTTAGGTGGAAAAGAAAGAACGAAATGGTATTTAGAAGCAAATCTTTTCATGAATTTAAAAGCTGGTGTTTCCTCAAACTCAACCTCAAAATGAGTATTTGGATAATTTCCATCGCCGACATCTATTGCATATCCCGTACTGTGTTCAGAATAACCAGGAGGAGCAGAGTCCCTAGATCTCTCAATAGCTGTTTGATTTCTAATGGATTTATTTTCATAAAAAATATCTCTTTGCAAATTAATTGATCTATATCCACTTAATAATTGAAGAGAGATGCCTCTTTGGGCCGCTAATAATTGCATTTCTTTAAAATTCTCATAGATATCTTTATGGACATAAATACCTGGTGAGAACAAAACCAACTCGTCTTTTGACGCCTCAGGATAAGGAAGATGACCTAACAAACTTTTATTTTGGATCGTTTCATTGGTATTGATTGAATTATCTGAAGATTTTATCTGAAGTAAAACTGATTTATTAGCTAGCAACGTTAAGAGGAGACCAAGGCCAAAAGATACAAGTCCTATACGAACAAAAGATTTGGTACTAATGGTTTTGATGGATTTAATCCTTTTAGCCAATGGGATGTCATCTTGATAATTCATACGATCTACTTATGAGCAAAACAATTGGAATTCACAAAAATGATGTTTCGATAGTAACGAGTATCTCCAATCTTTATACTTTCTATGAGATAAGGATGTAAGTTTTATATATAGAGAACTAAATTTTTCATCCAAAGATGTTAAGAGTTGCTGTTATTGGTGGTGGTCCAAGTGGATCATGTGCCGCTGAGATTTTAGCGAAGGCGGGAATTAAAACTTGGATATTCGAGAGAAAGCTTGATAATGCCAAACCATGTGGTGGAGCAATTCCATTGTGTATGGTTTCAGAATTTGATCTTCCTGAATCAATTATTGATAGAAAAGTCAGGAACATGAAGATGATCTCTCCATCAAATAGAGAAGTTGATATTATTCTCGATGACATCTATCCAGGGAGTGATAAAGAATACATAGGAATGTTAAGGCGTGAGGTAATGGATTCATTCATGAGGAATCGTGCTGCAGAACTAGGCGCAACATTAGTAAATGGATTGGTATCAAAAATAGAAACTGGTACTAATAAACAAGGGCCATACACACTTCATTACACTGAAATACTTAATGATCAATCTGAAGAGAAAGGTAAGCAACTAGAGGTAGATCTAATTGTTGGAGCAGATGGTGCAACAAGCAGAGTTGCTAAAGCAATGGATGCTGGAGATTACAACTATGCGGTAGCAATTCAAGAAAGAATAAAACTTCCTAAAGAGGAGATGAAGTATTATGAAGACAGAGCCGAAATGTATGTAGGAACTGACGTTTCTCCAGATTTTTATGGCTGGGTCTTTCCTAAATACGACCATGTAGCAGCTGGAACAGGAACAATGAAACAAAATGGTGGCTTGATAAAAAGCCTTCAGATTGGTGTAAGAGAAAGAGCAAAGAAAAGGCTAGTAAATGGAGAAGTTATAAAAGTAGAAGCTCATCCAATTCCTGAACATCCCAGACCAAGAAGAGTTGTTGGAAGAATGGCTTTAGTCGGTGATGCAGCTGGTTATGTAACCAAAAGCTCAGGAGAAGGGATTTATTTTGCTGCAAAAAGTGGAAGGATGTGTGCTGAGCAGATTGTCGAATCTAGTCAAAATGGGAAAATAATACCTTCAGAAAATGATCTCAAAAAATATTTAAAAAAATGGGATAAAAAGTATGGAACAACATACACAGTTTTAGATATTCTTCAAAGAATTTTCTATACAAGTGACGGAGCTAGAGAAGCTTTTGTAGAGATGTGTGGTGACATGGATGTTCAAAGACTTACATTTGATAGCTACCTATACAAAACGGTAGTTGCCATGAAGCCGCTACAACAATTGAAACTAACCCTTTTAACAATTGGTTCGGTTTTAAGAGGAAAGGCCTTAGCTCCAAGCACATACAAACCAGTACCAAGTGCAGTAAGAGATGATAAGGAAGTTAATAAAATGTTGGCCGTTAGTTCAATTAAAGGTGGTATAAAAACTAGTAAAAAGTAAACTCAATTTGAATGTAATTACTATCTGAGTTTGCTGAAGTCAGCAATAATTAAAGATTGATTTCTAAGGATAGATAATAGATTAAGTCTATTATTTCTAAGGCTAAGATTATCTGTCATAACCATAACACTTCCTTCACCATCAAAAAAATTGGATAAAATTTCAGCACTTGAGACGAGACCATCAGCTAATAACTTATATTTAGTATGATCACCATTTATAGATAGAGGTTTTAATTTCTCCAGAACATTAAACATTTGAAGTTCACTATCTTTCTCAAATAGTGACTTATCAACAAAGTCCGAAGGATCTATTACATCTTTAGAAATAGAGGTTTTAGCTACCAATTTAGATGCACGAGTCACAACAGCTTGCAACAAGTTAAGTTTATTATTTTTCCTCATATCCATTAATAATGAAGCACGAAAATCAACATCTGTAGAGTCACCCAACAATTTTGATGTTGGGGTTGAATCACCGGCAATTGCCTGAATAACATCAGAATCTATCTCTTTCTCCTCTAGTAAACTACTGATTCTTTGACGAAATAATTCGATTAGGTCAGCAGATAGTACATTAATATCAAAAGGAATATTAGGAAATATTTCTTTCCAATATATTAGTGAATCTTTAATTATTTCATTGATATTTAATTGCCAACCTTGATCCCACAAAATTAATAATATTCCATTTGCTGCTCTTCTCAAAGCATAGGGATCAGATGAGCCAGTAGGCCTTTCACCCCTAGCAAAAATACTAAAAAGCAATTCAAAACGCTCGGCTAATGAAACAACATTGCCAAGATTATTTGAGGGAAGAGAGTCTGCAGTTCCTTTTGGTTTATAGTGTTCTAAAACCCCAAGGCATACATCTCTTGATTCACCCTCATGCAATAAGTACTTAGATCCAATAATTCCTTGCAACTCAGGAAATTCATCGACCATATTACTAACTAAATCATGTTTAGAAAAATGTGCAACTTTAATAGATTTTTCAATATCGTCTTGATCAAATTTAAGTTTTATTGTTAATAATTTAGTTAGCCATTTTATTCTGTCTACACGATCATATAAAGATCCTAATCCTTCTGCAAAAGTTACATTTTTTAATTTATTAATTCGTGATGAGCTATTAATCAATAAATCTGATTTTATAAAAAATGAAGCATCTGAAAATCTTGCCTTAAGTACCTTTTCATTCCCTAAAATAATATTTTCTCTTGCTGAAGATAATCCATTACTAATACACAAAAAGCTAGGCAGTAAAACATTTCTAGAATCAAGCGCTAATGGATCAAAATCAGCATTTTCCTTGTATAAAGGAATGTATCTTTGATGAACCTTCATTACAGTGGATAAAACCTCAGGGGGTAAGTCGAGAAAGGATTCATCAAATCTCCCATGCACGAGTAGAGGAGACTCGACTAAATCTGTCAGCTCATTTAAAAGTTCATCAGACAAATCTGGCTTAAACTTATTATTTAATTCATGATTAAGAACTAAGTCATTTACACAAGAAAGGCGAGTGCACCTATCAACAATGACACCAACATCTCGTAATTGATCAACATAAGTTTTCGCATCCTTTATTTGAAATTCTGATCCACATAACCTATGAGGTCTTGAAATATTGCCAATTTCTATTTCAGGATCACATCCTGAAATTTCAAAAGGTAAGACTTCTGAATCAAGCAAAGAAACAATCCAACGAATAGGCCTTGAAAAGCGAAAATCACCCTCTCCCCATCTCATAAACCTTCTTCCTTGAATTTTACTGATCCATCCAGGTAAACAATCAGCTAACAAACTAACAACTGGCTTGCCTTTTTCAATTAATTTTGCAAAAACAAATACGCCCTTTAGTGTTTCTTTTATCTCTAATTTTTCAGGAGGAAGATCAAATCTTTTGGCAAAACCGATTGCTGCTTTTGTAGGTTTTCCATCACAAAAAGCTTGGGAGACAGGAGGACCTTTACATTCCTCAACATTATCTTCAGAGAAAGGAGCAATCCCTTCAATTATCAATGCAATTCTTCTAGGAGTAGTAGTAACTCTTATTTCACTAAATTTTATTTTATTATTGTTCAAGTCATTATTTACATTTAACTCAAGCTGAGAAATAACAGATTCAGCCAAATCAGCTGGAAGTTCCTCAGTCCCAATTTCTAAAAGGTAAGTAGACAAAAAAGTTCCCTATGTTCTTATAAAGATTAGATCTAAATTTGAATAACATCTACATTCTGTGTCCTAGAAAGAATCTAACGCTCGCTTTATTTATTCTTGATCAAGGATAATTTCATTTGAACAATTAGACACTAGTCAAGATGAAAAATGATACAGTGTAGGTACCGTTGTAGGTACCATTTGCCTAAGATCATAAAAATACCAGGGAGATCAGGTTTTTATCTCAGAGTTGCCGTACCAAGAGGTAAATTAAGAGACGCTTTTGGAACTTGTGATGTAGTGAAAAAAATAGGCAACACTAGAAAAGAAGCTGAAAAAAATATAAGTTCAGCAGAAATAGCTATTCAACAAAAATTCGAAGAAAAGCTAAGGGAAGAAGAAGCAATAAAGATCAACGAATCATTGCCAAAGGAAATAAGAGTCGAAGCAGTAAAAAATACCTATTTAAAAGAATCTCCGAAAAATATTCAAAAAGACCTAAAAAATGCAGGTTTTAGTAATGGAGCTATTGAAGCTTTGATGAATTTTGAAGATAAAGAAAGCGATGCAGAAATAGAAAAAACTGTTTCATCACCTTGCATAGCGAATAACTCTCCTCGAGCAAAATTTGAACAATTTAAAGCAGATAGTAATTACTTAAATGAACCCCTTCTAACTGAATTAATCAATGAAAGTGATCACTTCACAAACGATGCAGTTCAACTTTTGAAATTTCATGGTAGTTATCAACAAGATGATCGCGAGCATAGAAAAAGAGGAGGAACAGGCAAAGATTGGCAAATGATGCTGAGGCTTAGGAATCCAGCGGGTTTTGTTCCGGGACCACTTTTCGTAGCATTGGATGATCTTTCTGATCAATTAGGAAATAAAACACTTAGAGCGACCACTCGTCAATGTTTTCAAATGCATGGAATTAAGAAAGAAAATTTAAAAGAAGTTATCGAAACAATAGTTAAATCAATGGGCTCAACCCTCGCTGCATGTGGAGATATCAATAGAAATGTTATGGCTCCAGCTGCACCATATGAAAAAGGTTCTTATCCTGCTGCGAGGAAATTGGCAAATGACATTGCAGATGTTTTATCACCTAAACAAGCAGAAATCACTTATCTAGATCTATGGGTTGATGGTGAATTAAAATATGCAATCAAACCATCCCCCGAAGTCAAGAGGAATAGAAAAAAACAACTAAATCCGGGTGTTTTTAGCGGGGACAACAAAGAGCCTTTATATGGATCGACCTACTTACCAAGAAAATTTAAATGTGCAACCACAGTTCCAGGAGACAACTCTGTAGATATCTTAACTCATGATATAGGTCTTGTAACATTTACAAATAGAAAAGGGGTTTTAGAAGGATGTAATGTCTACGTTGGAGGAGGTATGGGTAGGACTCATAACTTAGATAGCACATTTGCAAGGATAGCAGATCCTATTGGTTATGTGAAAGGGAAGGATATTTTAGAACTTGTACAATCTATTCTCGCTCTTCAAAGAGATTATGGAGATAGGAAAACGAGAAGGCACTCAAGACTAAAATATGTTTTGCATGATATGGGTGTTGCCTGGTTCAAGAAACAATTAACTAATAAGTACTTTACAAAAAAAATTGCTCCCATAAAGGATGAAGGTGTCACAATACTTGAAGATTATCTAGGATGGCATCAACAATCTGAAAAATTATGGTTTGTTGGGCTACCACTATTGTCAGGTAGGCTTACAGGGAAAGTAAAAAAAGAGCTCAGAAATATAGTTGAAAAATATGCATTGGATGTACGTTTAACTCCTAACCAAGATCTATTATTGTGCAATATTGGTAATTATCAAAAATCCAGTGTCAACAAAGATCTATGCAATATAGGATTTTCAAATCCAGGTTTTCCTGAACCATTGTCAAGACATGCCCTAGCCTGCCCTGCCCTTCCCTTATGTGGACTTGCAATGACAGAAGCAGAGAGATTTCTACCTGAACTTATAGATCGTATAAATAATCAATTAAAAAAGCTAGATATAGATAAATCAATTTTAATTAGAGTGACAGGCTGCCCAAATGGATGTGCTCGACCTTACATGGCAGAATTGGCTCTAGTTGGTAGTGGTTTAAATCAATACCAACTCTGGCTCGGAGGTAGTACTAATTTGAATAGGTTAGCAACTCCATATCTACAAAAAATGTCTCTCAATGAATTAGAAAAAACATTAGAGCCTTTATTCCTTAGCTGGAAAGAGAGGGGAACTTCATTAAGTCTTGGAGATCATGTGACTAAACTTGGTAATGAGAAAGTAATGTCATTACTCACCTCAAATGCTGCTCCATAAATAGCATTACGTTGCTTTTTTAACCAAGACCATAATTGATCTCCATAACTAAAATGCCACCACTCATTTGGGTGTTGGACAAACCCTGCCTGTTCCATAACTGAGAACAGAAGAAATCTTCTATTATGAAAAACTTGATATTTTGAACAAGGGAACCTTAAAGACTCACTTTCATAAAAGCTAGGGCTTGATTTAGCTCCAATGAAATCTATTTCTCCACCAAGATCCAAAGGTTTCCCATTCATATCAGCAAGAGTAAGGTCAATAGCAGCACCAGTACTATGTGGAGGAGGTGTAGAAGGATTCAATGATGGTTTAGCCCAAAAGCGGCCAACCTCTTGGATGATTCTATCGATATTTGCATTTTCAGAATCATTATTAATATCAATCCCTCTAGACTTACAAGTTTCTTTTATGGTGTAATCAAACATGAATTTCTGGACAGAAATAGGTCTCCAAGCATCAAACAAAGCTAACTGCAAATGAGGATTGCTCTTTGAAAGAAATTTCTGCGCTTCGAGTAATCTATTTAATACACTTTTACGTAAAACCCATGGATCAGCTCCATCTCTATATGGAGCCCCTAACGACATATAAGGATGAGGTGTTAATCGAAAGATTGACTTCGGTATAGAAACCAAAGGTTCATTAGATTCATTTATTTTAATATTATTCCAAGGTCTTGGTTTCATGATTATTAGATAATATAAGTATCAGTTTTCAATCGTATAGAAAATATATTTAATTAATTCTATCCTCAAAAAATTTATAGTTCAAGACAAAAAGCTTTTTAAAAAAGTTAATTTAACTTATTCCCAATTTTTAGTTTATCCCACTTCGCTTTAATCAGCATGCGAAGCATGGAATTGTTTTTAAGCTGAGGGTCTGAATCTAAAAGGTTTCGAGCCTCATTCCGAGCAAGTTCAAGCACATCAGTATCTTCGGCTAATGATGCAAGCGCAAAATCAGGCAGTCCTGATTGTTTTGTGCCTAAGACCTGTCCAGGTCCTCGAAAACGCAAGTCAATTTCAGAAATTTCAAATCCATCATTTGAATTCACCAAAACTTCCAATCTTTGTCGAGATAATTTATTTTTATTTTGATGGCTTAGGAGACAATAAGACTTAGAGGCACCTCTCCCAACACGGCCCCTTAATTGATGCAATTGAGCCAGCCCAAAGCGATCAGAATTTTCTATTAGCATGACGCTTGCATTGGGTACATCAACACCTACTTCTATAACCGTAGTAGAAACAAGTATATCGCTCTTCTTATTAAGAAAGTTTTTTATTACCTCTTGCTTTTCATGACTTTTCATTTTGCCATGAAGTAATTCTACAGTAAATTCAGAAAAAATTTCAGTAGACAACTGATGATACACGTCAACTGCTGCACTAAGTTCAAGTTTCTCAGATTCTTCAATTAAAGGTAGCACTACATAAATTTGATGTCCTTTGTTGATTTCACCTCTTATTAAATCATAGGCATATTGTTTATCTTTTGGAGAAATCAGTTGAGTGCTGATAGGAGTTCGCCCAGGTGGCAACTCATCTAACTGACTAACATCAAGATCACCATGCAATGTAAGTGCCAAAGTTCTAGGGATTGGTGTTGCAGTCATTGTTAGCAAGTGAGGTTGTAAGCCTTTATTCAAAAGTTTGTTCCTCTGTTTAACACCAAAACGATGTTGCTCATCTACAACTACTAGACCCAGTCGCTCAAAGACAACTGGATCTTCAAATAATGCGTGAGTACCTACAAGGATTTTTGTAGCACCATTTGATAAATCAGCAAGAATTTGTTTACGACGAGACTTTGGTGTAGAACCAGTTAATAAATCTACGTTCAACTCAAGTTGAGGAATCCATTTATTGAGTGTTTGATAATGTTGTCTAGCGAGTACCTCAGTTGGTGCCATAAAAGCACCCTGCCATCCTGATTGAACTGCAGTAAGTAGAGCAGAAATAGCAATGACAGTTTTTCCACTACCAACATCACCTTGCAGTAGTCGAGACATTGGTTCAGATTTAACTATGTCTAATTCAATTTCCTTCAAGACTCGTTTTTGAGCACTTGTAAGAGAGAAGGGAAGAATACTTAAAAACTTTTCAACCAAGCCATTACTATTTTGCTCAATACTTAACTGAGGAGAGTTACATTTCTTATGTAATTCACGTCTTAAAAGAAGACTCAACTGTAATAATAAAAATTCTTCAAATACAATTCTTCTTCTTGCTTTAGCGAGAGTTTTTGAATTCTGAGGATTATGGATTTGAAAAAAAGCATCTTTCTTAGAAGGTAGATCTAGCCTATTTAGTATGTCTATGGGGATTGAATCTTTTATATCAGATGTTAAATAGAGAATCGATTGTATTAAATCTCTAAATTTATCAGCCGTTATTCCATCAGTTAACGAATAAACAGGGAATATTTGACCAATAGTCCTGGACTTCAAATAACTATTAGGAGTATCAATAATTTCGATTAAAGGATCATTTATTGATTTACCATATCTACTCTCTTTAACTAATCCGCTTACCGCAATGGTTGCACCAACAGGGTACAAACTTTGTTGAGATTTTACATATGCAATACTGCTACTTCGACGACCTGCAAAAAATCTAGTGATTTTCATTCCTCCTGTTTTATCTTTAATAAACAATTCAAGAATTGAAAGATTTGGATTTTTGGGACTCTTAAATGAACTACATCGTCTAATTTTTGCAACTATCGTTACATTCTGACCTGATTGAGTTTTATCTATAGTTTTCAATGAAGTGTAATCAACATAATCACGAGGGAAATAATTTATAAGATCACGAATAAAAAAAAGGCCTATCCCAGATAATTTCTCTGCTTGCTTGGGTCCGACACCTTTAATAGCAGATATTTGACTTTCTAAAGATAAAATATCTGAAGAAGAACTTTTCTTATTAAAATTCAAGTCTTGTGATTTTTTTATTTTTAAATTTAATAATTTTGTTGTTTCAGCCCCTTCCTTATATTTATGTAAATCATGAAGAGATTGTCTTGTTTGAACAATAATTCTACGTCTACGGTCTGTAGACATAGATGAATATATTTTAAACTCAAATGCTAATTCCTTTAATTTACAAAGTTCATACTCAGGGATATCTAAAGAAGGGCACTTTAATAAATAATCACTTACAAATGAAGAGAATTTATTTTTTCTACCTTGAATATCCGTAAATCCATGATCAACTTCAACAGTTAGTGCTTGTTGCAAAGATCTAATCCAAGCTAGTAGTTCACCCGATTTGCTATCAGGTGTCGCTGTTAAATCATTGCTGCTTATATTTGGGTTGTATCTTTCCACCATTCTTTATTAACCTCTTCTGCTATTGAGCGAGCCTGCCAATATCTTTGTTGTTTAATCATACCCATAAGAACATTTTGATAGTGTTTAATTTGAGTTCTGTATTGTCTAAGTCTTGGATTATCAAATTCCATGTCCGAGGGAGTAATCAACAAACAATCAATATCCAAACCCCCTGTACCCAATGAATTATTTGTAGGCAATTTTAAAGTAAGAATATTGGATATAGATTGAGAGGAAATCAATTGACCTGTCAAAGCTGCATCTAAAATATTAATTGGAACAAGTGTATTAATTAATCCTGATTTTAAAAGTTCAGTATTAATAGAATGAGAAAGATCGCGCAATCTTCTAACCAAAGCCGTATCTATAGATATCATCCAGTCATACAAACCTATTGGAGATTCTGGCATCAAACGATTATTTTTTAGATTTTGTTCAGTATCAAAATTATAAAAATCTTTATTTTTTGAGTCTAGATCACTTGAGTTAGATTCATCAGTCAAAGCAAATATTGACTGTAAAATTGAGATATCATTACTTTTCAAATTTAAAGTATCGCTATTTTTATCATCATCTTTTATTGACTCATTTGCTATCTCAGTATTTTCTATGTCATTTTCATTTTCATTTTCATTTTCATTTTCATTTTCAGAAATAGTACTAGTAACATATGATTCTTGATCATCAAATGAATATGGAGTTTTTAATTCTCCATTCCATCCTTCCATAATTGATAAGTTCTCCAATGGTGGAATTGTACTTAAATTAATTGAATTAATACTTATAGATGGTTTTGATTTTTCAGCGCTATTTTTTATATTAATAGCATTTGTTATCTCATCTTTAGCATTATTAAAATGGCGAGTATTTTCATCATCAATTTTCTTAGCTAATTCATTTAGATGCTCAATTGTAATAAGAGACATATTATCTGAAACTAATTTATCTATTTTCAATTGAAATCTTTTTCTGGATTTAACTGTAGAAAACCCAAATTCATCTCCAAGCCTATCAGTAATCAGACAAAACAATGATGTCCTTATAGCTTGAGGCAATATATCTCTTATTTCATTTAAATATAAAGAATTAACTCTATATAAATGAGAAGATAACTTATTGCATTTTTCTTTAAGCAAACTTAATTGATCAAAAGGGTCAAAATCAGAACCCAATAAATACTTATTGCTAGACAAAATCAGCTTGAAGTCATAGATGCTACTTCCTCTGCGAAATCTGGGCCTTGAACCTCTATACCCTCTCCAAGTGTATATCTAGTAAATCTACGAACCTTTACATTTTCTCCTATTTTACCAGCAACTTGCTTTACAAGTTCTTCTACATTTATTGAGCTATCTTTAATAAATGGCTGCTCTAAAAGAGCCATTTCTTTTAATCTTTTTCCTATTCTTCCTTCAACGATTTTAGCTTTAATTTGATCAGGTTTTCCTGAGAGGTCATCTCTTCCCATCTCTATTTCTTTTTCCTTAGTAGCAACGGCTTCTGGAATTTGATCAACGCTCACATATTCAACATTTGGGCAAGCTGCAACTTGCATAGACAAATCTCTCAAAAGGCCTTGAAACAAATCGCCTCTTGCTACAAAGTCAGTCTCACAGTTCAGTTCTAGAAGTACACCCACACGAGAACCTGTATGTATATAACTCCCAACAGCACCTTCAGCAGCGACTCTTCCTGATTTCTTTTCAGCACTCGCAATGCCTTTTTGTCTTAGCCACTCAATAGACTTATCCATATCACCCTTATTTTCAACAAGGGCTTTTTTGCAGTCCATCATGCCTGCAGAGGTTTTGTCTCGCAATTCTTTCACGAGTTTTGCTGTTATTTCCGCCATTTAATTTTTGATGTAATAAAAAAAGAGTTAAATGATAATTAAAATAGTTTTTTGATTAAGTAAGTAGGCTAATTAATCATTAGAGCCATGTCTCCCTTCATTAATAGCATCAGCTAACCTACCCAAAACAAGTTGAACAGAACGAACAGCATCATCATTGCATGGTATTGGGATTTCACAAAGGTCAGGATCACAATTAGTATCAAGCATTGATACTAAAGGTATATCAAGTTTTCTAGCCTCTAAAACAGCATTTGTTTCTCGTCTTTGATCAACCAATACAACGACATCAGGTAAACGTCTCATTCCTTTTAGGCCTCCTAAATATTTTTGCAACCTCTCTAATTCTCTACGCAAAACTGCTCCCTCTTTCTTAGGCCGCATTGCAATAGCACCACTCGATTCCATTCTTTCAAGATCTTTGAGACGATCAATTCTTGCTTTCATGGTTGTCCAATTTGTGAGCATCCCACCTAACCATCTTTGATTAACGTAGGAAGCACCACATCTAATAGCTTCTTGAGCAACTACTTCGGAAGCTTGCTTTTTAGTACCTACGAAGAGGAATCTCTTACCGCTTCTTGCAGCACCTCGTGTCCATTTGTAAGCACTATTCATACAAACAGCAGTCTTAACTAGGTCAATAATATGAACCCCATTACGAGCGGAATAGATGTAACGAGACATCTTGGGGTTCCATCTTCTTGTCTGATGCCCGAAGTGAGCACCAGCTTCCATCATCTCTGAGAGAGAAACTACAGCCATGTTTTTGTGGGTTCCGGGTTCGCCTCCACCCAACAGGGATAACTTAAATATTGATAGAACATCAATATTTATTTATCACCCGAAACAGTCAGGTGTGCGGTTTTAATTTGCACTACTAATCTAACAAATGATGGTTCATCGAAGTCCTATTAATGATGCTTCTCTAAAAATTTGTCTAACACTAATCAAATTAAGAGGAAGTCTAAGCAATTCCATAGCTAAACCAGATTGGCCATTTTTCATTAAAAAAACTAATAAAGGTCTAAGTGTTTTTGTATTTATGAGTCCGCCAAAAGTTAAAATTTCCCAAAGGAAACGATGAATAAAAGTATATTGAATAATAAATTTCACTCTTAAAGTTGGATGTTTACGGTAAAAGACCAGTCCCATCTTTGCTCTCTCTTTTTCAATTCGAATCAAATTAGGAATCTGATCTAGAGTTAAAGCAGGATGCCAATGATATCCAATAGCTTTTGGACATTTAATAAGCTTTACTCCCATATTCCTAAGCCTTTCACCTAATTCCAAATCTTCCCAACCGTATAGTTCAAAAGACTTGTCAAAAAGACCTGATTTTTCTAAAATCTTTTTATCAATTGCTACATTCCCTGTGGCAAAGTAAGCCCAAGATAAATCTTGTAGCTTAAAAGGCTCAGAATTTGGATTATTAAAATTAGAAGTATTAATTACAGAACCATAAGTAAAACATTTTCTATTGCCAAGTTTTTTCCATGCTTTCATTAAAGAATTTACATGGTTAACCAAGAAAAACTTATCAACAACAAGATCACTATCTATAAAAACAATTAAATCACCATTTGACTTTTCTACACCAAGATTTCTTCCTAAAGCTGGACCACCATGAGATTGTTCAAAAAGTCTTAAATGAGGAAAATCCTCAATATTATTAACTAACCAATTAGTAGTTCCATCAGTTGAGCCATCGTCCACTAGAACAATTTCATATTCATAAATCAAACCTAATGAACTTTGATTTTCTAATGCCTCCAGACACTTTTTTAGTATCGGGAGCCTATTGTAAGTCGGTATAACAACACTTACTAACATTCTAAATTAAAAAACTAAAAAGATTTTGTTCAAACACTTTAATTAAAGAATTTAAGAAAATATTTTTTGAATTGATAAATAATAATTAGTCAGCAGCCCCACCATTATTGGCAGTGCCCGTCACACCATTACCTGCCCCCTCACCTCTCCCATCATTACGTAGCTTACGCTTCTTGAACTTCCTTGCATAAGCTCGATTTCTCTCTTGCTTTTCTTTCTTAAGATTTCGTCTTTTAGACATGCTTAATTAGTACAGATTTTAATATCTATATAATTTACTAAACAGTGGGCAATAATTGGCCATCTTCCATTTGTAAGAGACGATCTGCTACATCTAATATTCTCGGATCATGAGTAACCATCAATACTGAACAGGATTGTTCTAAGGCTAGTTTTTTTAATAAATCCACAATCTCTCTACCGGTTGAACTATCTAAAGCAGAAGTTGGTTCATCTGCTAGCAACAGTTTTGGTCTGGCGGCAAGTGCCCTGGCAATAGCAACACGCTGTTTTTGGCCACCTGATAAATCATGAGGAAGCTTAGACATGTGATCTTCTAATCCAACAGCTCTGAGCCATTCTCTAGACTGTGCCCTTCTAGCTTTATATGAGAATCCAGTTAACAGGTCAGCACCCATTTGGACATTTTGTTCAGCAGTAAGACATCTCAAAAGATTATGCCCCTGAAAAATCATGCCAATATTTTTCCTAAGATTCTGCCTAGTTTTCCTGCTGGCTCCGTAAAGCTGTTTCCCAAATACCTTTACATTACCGTCTTGAACTTTACGAAGTGCACCAATCAAAGTAAGAAGCGTTGTTTTTCCACAGCCTGAAGGCCCAGTGAGTAAAACGACTTCACCTGGAGAAATTTCCATTGAAATGGACTGAAGAACATGCCTTCTCATTTCTCCATGCCCATACCAATGATTCAAAGAAACAATTTTTAAAGTATTTTTATTTAAATTATTCATAATTAATTATATTTAGATATTGAAACTTTTTATCAAAATATCTCTGCAGGATCAGCATCTGCCAATTTTTTCATAGCTGCTAAGGCAGACCCCATACACATAAAAAGTATCAAGCAAAATATAATTGATGCTCTACTAAAACTCATCTCGACAGGTAATTTAGTTGAAGATCTAACTAAAGCATATAAAGCTTGCCCTGAAATATAAGCAGGAATATATCCCATAATTGACAAAATAAATCCCTCCCTAGCTACAATCCCTAAAAGACTTCTTAGGTTATACCCCATTGCCATTAAGGTTGCATATTCTGGTAAATGGTCACTTACATCACTATAAAGTATCTGATAAACAATTACACACCCAACAATGAATCCCATTGCAGCTCCCAATGTAAAAATAAAACCAATCGATGTACTACTTTTCCAATAATTCTTCTCAAATTCTATAAAGGAATTTAAAGACATTACCTTAACATCACTTGGTAAACTTAAATTCAAGGAGCGTACAACTTTTTCAATATCAGTCCCTTTCTTTAATCTTACCAAGCCAATTTCAATACTTCCTTGAGGATTCCCTGGAGACAAATCTAAGTAAGTTTCGCTGCTTGTTATTAAATTCCCATCTGCACCAAATGATGGACCTAAACTAACTATCCCAGACACTCTTACTCTTTTACCAGCGACTTCAGTCTCTACCAAACGCCCAGCTTTAAACCATTCTGCAATAGGACCAAATTCATCTCTGGAAAGATCATCAAACAAAACCCTTCCTTTATTTTTTAGAGTTTGAGCCTTTCTCTCAAAATCAGAATCAATTAAAAGTGGCTTACTTGGTTCAAAACCTAAAGCAAGAATAGATCTTGTTGATAAATTCTCGGGATTTCGCCAAAGTAGAAAATTCCAATTTACTGCAGTTGTTCCAATAACATCTTGATGAGCCATGGCTTGAACTAATCTTCTTCGCGGAAAACCACTCATACTTATTGAACTTTTTGAACGAGGGCTAATTAATACCAGGTCTGCATTAAACAACTTGTGAACAGTAACACTTGCATCAAATAAACCGTCTCTAAAACCTAATTGCATAAACATCAATATTCCGGCGAATGATATTCCTGCAATAGCTACCAATATTCTTAAAGGTTGTCTTGTTAATAACAGCCAAGCAAGAGGTATTTTTCGTTTTTCAAAAATTGTTTTTAAATTCACTTTGGTTTAAAACGAGCTATTACTTTCATTCCAGTCAAATGAGCAACCTTTTCAGCTGATGAATTATCAAGCTTGACTCTAACCTCAACGACTCTTGAATCAGCATCGCCAGTAGGATCGGTTGAGAGGACTCGTCTTTGCCTCACTTGCGGGCTGATCAAACTCACTTGACCTGTTAAAGAGCCACTAAATCCTCCATTTTCACTAATCAAATCAACAACTTGACCTATCTCAACTCGATCAATATCAGATTCATATACCTCTATAAGTGCTTCCATTAATTTATTAGCACCAACACTAAGGACACCAGAGGAATCTGACCTCTCTCCCTCACGAGTAAAAATTTGGAGAACAATTCCATCAATTGGACTTTTTAATTGTGATTGCTCTAAGTCGAAATTAATTGCTTCAACAGAGGCTTCTAGCTTTATCTTCCTAACCTCTAGAATAGTTAAATCATCTTTCATCTTATCTAAAAAAATAATTTCTACTGCACCTTTATCTACAAGCATTTGATATCTATTGATTTCCCTTTTTTGGATTATAATTTCATTCATTAATATACTTAAATTAGCAAATTCAATTGCTAAATCAGCCTCAAGTTTAGGACGATTATCAAAAACAGCCAATATTTGATCTTTAATAACAAGATCGCCTTCTTGAACTAATAATTTAGATAATCTTGGGGTTCCACCCATTCCACTAGTGGGAGCAGCTAATTTTCTAACTTCCCCAAAGGGATTTAATTGACCTAAAGCTGCCACACCTTGTACCTTTTCAATTACTTCATTATTGTTTACAAGTTGATTCGTTTTTTGAAACTTATTACTACATCCATAAAATATAACCAAGCAGAAAGGGGTTAAACATGAAATTGCTATGAATTTAAAAGAGAAGTTTTTAAACATTTCTAACACTCAAATAAGATTTTATTAATGTATTCATCAGCCCATGATGATCCAAAAAATCTAGTTAAGATACTCCTAGTCTTATCATTACGTTTTTGATTTGAGCAATATAATTTTTGATATTTAAATCTATTAATAGTATCTAAAGAATTATATTCATCGATTTTAACACTAATAAGCAAAACTTGTAAAACTAATAAGTATTCATCAATAAGTTTTAAAAATGATTTTTGTTCGCATAAATCAACTGGTCTTATGAAACATACATATGGAGAAAAAATATATCCCCAATCAGGCAGAATCCTAGGTTCTTTAAATTTAGGAACTTCTAATGATTCCATCTGAGTAATTAATAGATGATCCATTTGTTCTCCTACAGGTGATAAATCAACAATGGCCGCTGAAATTTTATTTGAACTAATAACTAAATCGACGCCAAATATAGGTAGCTCGAAGCATGGGTTTGGAAAAAAAACACAGTGTAGTATCTGTAATGATTTTCCGAGTTGTGCAACTTCCAAATGTATTTTTCTAAATCCTTTAGCTTGAAAAAACTCATTAACAATAAATAAATCCTCATTATCAAGCTTGCCGTAGATCTCACACAATTTCGGATCAAAATCAAGAGATTCAACATCAGGTAAAGAATTGATTCTACTTTTTATAAGTTCTATGGCATCAAGCAAAATAGGATGAAACTTACTTTGAGCGCTAAAAATTGACTTCAAAACTTAGAACTTGAGGTAAAAGGGTTTGAATAAGAGTCATAAGTAATCATTAAATATAGATACCTCTAACAAATATTATATAATTAATCTGGCTTTATCGAAGGAAGAAAGAAACTTTTTAGCTAAAAAAGTCAATAATGAGCAATTTCAAAGTTTTTACTCATATCATATAAAAAGTCCGCTTAATAATAAAATCAATAAATAGAACTATCAAAATATACTATTCAACACAGCTATCAAAAATATCTAAATATTAAATTTATATTTTTAGCAATTTATGAAATTAAAAACTTACTCTTCTTTAAAGATCATAAATCTTACTAGTATATATTCATATAGCATAAATAATTAGCCATCATTAAATCAACTGGAATGGATGTCGATCATTGGTTATTGCCAAACGGAGCTACATGTATTGTAGCTGATATGAAAGACTCAACATTGACATGTATTGATTTTTGGTGCAAAGGGGGTAGTAATTGTGAATCAAGAAATGAAGAAGGGATGGCACATTTCTTAGAGCATATGATATTTAAAGGGAGCAAAAATCTTGAAGAAGGTGAATTTGATTTAAAGATTGAATCACTTGGTGGGAGTAGTAATGCTGCAACTGGACTAGATGATGTTCACTATCACGTTCTAGTGCCACCAGAGAAACTAGAAGAAGCACTAAGCCTACTTTTAGAATTATTATTATTTCCTAAAATCGAAAAAGAAGCCTTTGAGATGGAGAAAGAAGTGGTTTTAGAAGAAATCGCACAAAATATTGATCAACCAGATGAAATTATTTATATGAACTTATTAAAAGAATGTTGTTCGCCTCATAGATATTCAAGGCCAATCTTAGGAGATAAGAAAACTATTAAAAATATAATACCCAAACAAATGAAACTATTTCACGAAAATCATTATGTTGGTAAGAATTGCACCCTATGCATAGCAGGTAAGATACCTAAAGAAATTTATTCAATAATTAATAATAGTAAATTACAACAATTAAAAATAATAAAAGAAGACTCAACTACAAATAATCAATTAAATTTTAATAAAGGTTACAAAAAAGAAGTTGTTCCTAGACTTGAAGGGGCAAGAATCGTGAAAGCTTGGAAATTACCTCCTGCAAAAGAACAGCGACTAATTTTAGGTGTGGAAATTGCCGCCACAATTTTGTGCGAGGGTAGAAGTAGTCTTATTGTTAGAAAGTTGAGAGAAGAAAAACGTATTATTGAATCAATTGAAATAGATTTACAAATTCTTGAAGAAGGTGGATTAATACTTCTAGATACATATTGTTCATTAGAAAATCTTAAAATTGCTGAAAGTGAAGTCAATAATATTCTTAAAGAGTCAACTAAAAATTTATTCAATAAAAATGAGCTAGATCGAGCAAAAAAGTTAGTCTTAAATAATATTTACTTTAATCTTGAATTAAGTACTCAAATTGCTTCAACTTTAGGTAGTCAGGCTCTTTGGGGACGGAATCATTCGATATTAGAATCTATAAAAGAGATCTCATATTGGACATCAGAACGTTTAAATGAATTTATCTTTCCATTATTTAATCCAGAAAATTCATTTACATTAATAGCTGAACCCGGAAAATAAGTATGAACATAGTTCTAGACAAATGCAATATCAAAAATATAATGTCAGCAAAACTATGGATAGAAGATGGAAGTCGATCTGATCCAAAAAATAAAAAAGGCATCCATCAAATTATAGGCTCAACAATCCTTAGAGGATGCGGACCCTATAATAATAATCAACTTGCAGATATAGTAGAAAGTTCTGGAGCAATTCTAAACTGCGATACATATGAGGATGGCCTTCTCATAAGTCTTAAATGCATTGAAAGTGATGCATACAAACTTATCCCATTAATTGGTTGGATGATTACACAACCTACTCTAGAAGAAGATCAGATTGAATTAGAAAAGGATCTAACAATCAAAGCAATTAAAAGACAAAAGGAAAGTACATACCAAATAGCATTTGATGGTTGGAGAAAAATGATATACGCTAATGGTCCTTATGGGCATGATCCACTTGGATCAATTAAAGATATAAATAAATTAGAAAGAAAACACATATTGCCAATAGCTAAATCTTTACTGATTAGAAAAAAAAACTTAGTAATTTCAGGTCATTTTCCTGATGACATTGATAATTACATAAAGAATTCAAAAGCATTTGAGAAGATAAATCAAAGTAATTTAGCAGACAAAAATATAAGCGAGATTCTTAAAAGTTCAGACCTTATAATTCATCAAAATAAAAATATCTACACAAAATCTTTAAGAACGCAACAAGTAATACTTCTTCTAGGAAAAGCAACAATTAGATACAACAATGAAGAAGATATTTTGCTTAGATTAATATCTTGTTACTTAGGTTATGGAATGTCAAGTATATTATTTAAGGTTCTTAGAGAAAAATATGGGGTAGTATATGAAGCAGGTATTTATCATCCAATTAGAGAGAATAAAACACCATTTCTAATGCATGCTTCTACCACTGAAGAGAAAGCAGTGTTTACTCTTCAGCTATTAAAAGAATGTTGGGAAACAATTATCGATAATGAAATATCAGCAGAAGAATTACATCTTTTAAAGATAAAGTATCGAGGTCAAATTGCGCATTCTTTGCAGAGTGTTAGTCAAAGAGCAGAACATAAAGCACATCTTTTAGGAATTGGTCTCACAAAGGATCATGACAAAGAAATTCTATATCGTCTTGAACGTATAAGTAGCAAAGAGATTAGGAATGCAGCAAATAAATATTTAAAAGATCCTTGTCTAAGTATATGCAGCAATAAAGAAGTTATTCAGAAGGTATGTAAGAAATGGAATATATGAATTATATATCCTGATATTTATTAGTTATCTTTTTCAATAATCTTAAGTCTTTCGGCAGGAATCAAAAAATCTCCTCTTCTAAATTTCACCTCTAATAAATCATTTGGCCTTATTCCTATTATTATGCCGACCTCATCAAGTGATACTAGGTCTGGAGGTCTTAACATAGATATAGAATCTATCGTTTTCAAATATTGCATAGGAACTTGCAAGGAAACCTTTTCACCTATTGAAAATTTCATTATCATTAAATGATTTCAAGAGCAGTTAAAAACTTGTAAATGATTTTATTGACATCTCAATCAATTTGTAAATAATACTATATAAGATCTGTTAATTAAATTCATTGCACCTATTTAGTAGTTGGGCAAAAGCTATAACAGGCGTAATGTTAATCATAATTTGCGCAATGATCCCATCATCGATAATTTTACCTTACAAAGACCTCTCTCTTTCAATTATTCCACTTCATAGCAATTGGCAAATTCAGGGGCTCCTTTTGACTTCGCTTGTATGCGGACCACAAATAGGAACAATTAGCGCTATTTCCTATTTGTTTATAGGTTTATTCTATTTACCAGTGTTTCACGGAGGAGGGAGTGTTGGATATATTTTAACTCAAGAATTTGGATACTTATTAGGATTTATTCCTGCAGCATGGACTTGCGGTTTTCTAGCTAAAAGAGATTCATACCCTAATTTAATCAATTATTCATTTTATACGATTTTTTCATTATTCATTTTGCATATTATAGGTATTATTTACCTAGTCATTGCTAAAATATTTGGCAACTGGACAGATAATTTATTTGATTTAATTTTAATAAATACTTTTATTCCATTTCCAAGTCAATTGTTATTATGCCTTTCAGTAAGTCTACTATCTATATTATTAAAACGTATATTAATACTAAAATGAATACATTTAAGAATAGAAGAATAAAACTGATTATTTATTCTTTTTATATTATTTTATTAGATCAAATCAGTAAGTTCTCTGTATTAACCTTATTAGGGTTTGAAAGATCTATAAATATTGTTCCAAAATTATTGAACTTCACAGTAGTAAAAAACAAGGGTGCTGCATTTAGTCTGTTTAGCAATTCGACCATATTTCTTACTATTATAAGTTTAATAGCTTCATTACTCTTAGTTATTATTATATTAAAATCTCCACCAAGATCTTATTGGAACTCTATTGGAATCGCATGTCTTTTAGGCGGCACAGCTGGGAATGGGATAGATAGACTTTTAAAAGGATATGTAATAGATTTTTTTGAATTAGTTCCTATCCATTTCCCAATTTTTAATATAGCAGATATATCAATAAATATTGCCATAATATGTTTTACAATTGATATTATTACTTCAAAAGATCAATTAAAGAACACTATAAGAAATAAAAAAATTAAATAATATTTATTAAATGAAAAAAAATAACTCAAAAACAATATTATTCTTTATATTAATATTCCTAATTTGCCTAATTCTTGTAGGCATTATAGGAGCAATAATTAGATTAATAAACATCCCTTCTATATTAATAACATTTATAATAATTGCCGGCTTAAGTTATTACAAAAGAATTGAATGGTGGAAAAGAATTGTAAATTCCCTCTTCAAAATTAAAGGCGATAAAAAAATTCATAAATTTTCGCTTACAAGTAAGAAAGAAGCTGCAGGAAAATCATTAAAAGGTATCGATGAGATAATCAAATTAATCAATGACAAAGTTAAAGTTAAAGCTCTAACAGATGAAAAGAATAGAGTTTCATTAGAGTTAGAGAGAGGAGATATTATTTTAGTAGTCTTTGGAATTGGTTCGAGTGGTAAAACTTCACTAATAAGGGCTTTGCTAAATAAAATAGTTGGTGAAGTTAGCCCCGAAATGGGCACTACAAAAGAAAAAAAATCCTTCAGACTTAAACTGAAAGGACTTAACAGGGGAATAAGGATAATTGATACACCTGGTATTTTAGAAGCTGGTAAAGATGGCAGAGAAAGGGAAAAAAGTGCCTTAATACAAGCAGGTAAAGCTGATTTAATGTTAGTAGTAATTGAAGGTGATTTACGATCTGAAGAAACAAAAACAATTAGGAATTTATCTAATGTAGGAAAGAGGCTTTTACTTGTACTTAACAAAATTGATTTAAGAGGAGAGAATGAAGAAAAAAGATTAATTGATATTCTCAATGCAAGATGTAATGATTTTATTAATCCGGAAGATATTATCTGTACATCCGCCTCACCTCAGACAATCGCAATACCTGGGAAAAGGCCCTATCAGCCAACTCCAGAAATAAATAGTTTAATTAGAAGATTAGCAAAGATATTATATGAAGAAGGTGAAGAGTTAATCGCTGATAATATTTTACTTCAGTGCAGTAATCTGGGTAAAGAAGGAAAAAGGTTATTAGTCAAACAAAGAAGTCAATCAGCTAAAAAATGTATTGATAAGTATGGTTGGCTCAGTGGCGGAGCTTTAATACTAACACCATTACCGGTTGTAGATATGATCGCTGCAGCGGCTGTAAATGCACAAATGGTAATTGAAATAGCAAAAATTTATGGAGTTGAAATCACCAATGAAAAGGCGAAGGCTTTAGCAATTTCTGTATGTAAAATACTTGCTACTATGGGTTTAGTTAAAGGTGGAGTTTCTCTAATAAGCTCAACGTTAAGTTTATCATTGCCAACATTTATTGTTAGCAAAGTAATTCAAGGTGTAAGTGTTTCTTGGCTTACTAGAGTTGCTGGAGCAAGTTTTATAACTTATTTCCAACAAAACCAAAATTGGGGTGATGGAGGTATACAAGAAGTTGTTGAATATCATTACAATTTAAATAAAAGAGATGAATACTTTAAAAGTTTTATTCGAAGAGCTTATGAAAGGGTTATTGATCCGATAGTTGAAAAAAAATTTAAAAAGTTACCACCGAAATCAAGGCATCAGAGGGAGGGGGACTCATCGGTCCTCTAAAATCTAAAAAGAAAACAATTGCCAAGTAAATTAATCCAATAAGAATCGATATAGAAGCTGTTATTAAAGCTAATAAATTTTTTTTATTAAAGAAATCTTTATTCATTTAATATCAAATAATTGAATGATTAATAAGCTCGGCTAGAAGTTTTAAATCGTTAAATTTAGTATTAGGGTTTCCCATAACAGCTTTTAAATAATGCCTATCTCCATAATATGGTCTTGAAAGCATAAACTTTTTAGATAATAAGTATTTTCTTGTTTTTATAGACCAATCAGAGGCCTGATAAGAATTATAGTTGATGGGTGATAATGCTAAGAGATGAAGCGGACCAGATATTATTTGAAATTTTTTAGAATCAATAATTGATTCTAAAAAATTTCTTCGTTTAATTGAATCCAAAAGTATTTGTTCAATACCTTCTTCTCCTAATTGTCTTAGACCAATCCATAATTTCAAAGCCTCTGCAGACCGAGTTCCCTGAATTCCAAGTTCTCCTCCATGAAAATCATTTCCTATGAGTGGTTCTACATAAGGTAATCCAGTTGAAAAAGAAGACGAAAGATGATTCTTATTAGCTACTAACAGTAAAGAAGAAGTTTTTGCAATACCCAATAATTTCTGAGGATTGACAGTTACGGAGTCAGCGAAAGATATACCTTGAAGAAGTTCTGAAGTGATTGATGAAAGTCCATAAATTGCACCAATAGCTCCATCAACATGAAGCCAGATATTATTCTTTTGACAAAATTGAGCTATTTCACTTAATGGATCAATAGCTCCTCTTACTGTGGTCCCTGCTGTTGCAACCAGGGCGAAACAATTTTTACCATTGGATTTTATTTTTTTTAAAATAGAAGATAAGCAAGAAATATTTAATTTACCTTTTTCATCAGTTGGGACTTTTATTAAAGCTTCTTTCTGCAAACCCATAATACGAACAGCTTTTAATAGTGAGACATGGCAATCTTCACTAGCTAAAAAGACTGCGCCTGAATCACTCTCGAGACCAGCTATATTTCTTGCCATTACTAATGCCATCAAATTACTTAAACTTCCCCCGCTAGCCGCAACACCTCCTGCTGATTTTCCAAGACCTAATTTCTCGCAAAACCATTTACACAGATTTCTTTCCAAAGATGACAAGCTAGGAGATAATTCTTCGGCTAAAAGATTATTATTTAAAGTTGCACAAATAAGCTCTCCCACAATTGATGCCGATAGAGGAGGTGGGTCTAAATGAGCAAGCGCTCCTGGATGAGATGGTCTGTATGCCCCATCCATCAATAATTGAAGCTCCTTCAATAAATCTTTATTAGAAACTCCCTCTCTTTGTGGAGGAATCTCAGGTAAATCAAATGAATCCGGCATTGGACCTTGAGTTCCAGACTCAGCAAGCCAATCACAGAGATTACTCGAGGCTTCTACAAGTAAAGAGTGTAATTGTTTATCTAAATTGTGAGGCGAAGCGAAAGGGTCCAAAGAAAATAAGTCTGTATTTGTAGTATTGGATGATCCAGTTCAAACCAAAAAAAAAATGATTAATCTTTTAGTAACCATTTTATTTGATAATTCTCGAAACATCTAAAAAATTGTCAAACCCAATCTCACTTAGTAAGCAAGAAAAAATAGAATGGATGACAAGATTGTTATCTAAAGCAAAACTTGTAGGTCAGAGAGGAGAAGTACCAATTGCTGCAGTAATTCTCGACAATAAAGGGAGATGTATCGGATATGGAGGGAACAGGAGGGAGTCAATGAAAGATCCTTTAGGTCATGCTGAGTTAGTTGCTCTCCGACAAGCTTCTTGGATAAATAATGATTGGAGATTTAATGACTGTACATTGATAGTAAATCTGGAGCCTTGTCCAATGTGTGCAGGAGCTTTAATACAGGCAAGAATGGGGAGAATTATTTATGGATCTGAAGACCCTAAAAGAGGTGCACTTGGCGGAACTATTAATCTTGCCGAACATAAAAGTGCCCACCACAAAATGTTGATTGAAAGAGGCGTAATGGAAAAAGAATCAAGAAAACTAATCGTGGATTGGTTTCAAAGCAAAAGAATTTTGGCTAAAAAAAATCTTTCATCTAAATTTAGGTAATTCCGTTTCAAAAATATTTATTATCTTATCCACATTCATAGAAGTTGAGTTATATCCCATCAAACCAATTCTCCATACTTTTCCAGCCAAATCTCCTAGGCCTCCACCTATTTCAACACCAAAATTATTTAGTAAATGCTTTGTAAAGGCTTTACCATCAACGCCCTTAGGGATTTTTACAGTAGTTAATGTAGGTAAGCGCAATTCCTCTTTAACATGTAATTCTAAACCAATATTTTCTAATGAACTCCAAAGTGATTTAGCATTTTTACTATGCCTATCCCATGAAACATCTAAACCTTCTTCAGCTAATAGTCTGAGAGCTTCACGAATACCAAAATTCATATTAACTGGAGCAGTGTGATGATACACTCGATCGCTTCCCCAATATTTATTTAACAAAGAGACATCCAAGTACCAATTTGGAACCTTATCTTTTCTATTACTCATTTTTTCTTCAGCTCTTTCATTCATTGAAAAAGGACCTAATCCAGGCGGGCAACTTAATCCTTTTTGACTACAACTATAAGCTAAATCAATTTTCCACTTATCCAAGTAGAGAGGCACTCCTCCCAAAGATGTTACTGTGTCGACTAAAAGTAAACAATTATATTTTCTGCATAAATCGCCAATCCCATTCATAGGCTGACAAACTCCTGTTGAAGTCTCCGCATGAACAATCGCTAAGACTGCAGGGTTATGCTTTTTGAGAGCAGTTTCAATCTCTTCAAGAGAAAATGCATTTCCCCAATCTTTATGAATGGTTTCAACATTTGCCTTATATCTCCCAGCCATATCAGCAAGTCGATGCCCAAAATATCCTTTTATAGCAACTAAAACCTTATCTCCTGGCTCAACAACATTCGCTAATGTAGCTTCCATTGCTGCACTACCAGTCCCACTCATTGGAAGTGTTAGTCGATTGCTTGTCTGCCATGCATATCTAAGTAACTCTTGAACTTCACTCATCAAATCGACATAAAAAGGATCCAGATGACCGATAGGGGGTTGAGAAAGGGCCTTTAAAACTGCAGGATCTGCATTTGATGGGCCTGGCCCAAGCAATAACCGTTCAGGAGAAACAGTTGGACCAAAATCTTTGCGATGTTGATTATCAACAGAAGGAAGAATTTGAGTGGACAAGAAAACAGATATGTTTATATGTATCAGAGCCTAAAAGGCGATAGGCAATGTCGGGGTGTTTTTTTTAGGGATTGCAATAGGAATTAGTTAGAATTTTTTTTTTTAGGTTATAAAGGTCGAAAAACAATCGAAGTTTTCTATTAAAAGTCTAAAAAAAGTACTTGTTGATACAAAAAGAGATTCAACTGCTAATTACGTTCATAATTAAGTATCTCTGCTGCAAATTAAATTCATCATGAGCAAGACCTCTCAAGATGTTCTTCGTCAAATTAAGGACGAGGGCATTGAGCTAATAGATTTAAAATTCTCTGACCTACATGGCAAGTGGCAACATTTAACTGTTGCTTCCGATCTCATTGAGGAGAGTTCTTTCACAGAAGGACTTGCATTTGATGGGTCTTCTATTCGTGGATGGAAAGCCATAAATGAATCTGATATGGCAATGGTACCTGACCCTTCAACCAGCTGGATAGATCCTTTTTACAATCACAAAACACTTAGTTTAATTTGTTCCATTCAAGAGCCCAGAAGCGGCCAACCTTATGCCAGATGTCCAAGAGCATTGGCTCAAAAAGCTTTGGATTATTTAGGAAGTACTAGTGTTGCCGATGCTGCATTTTTTGGCCCTGAGCCTGAATTCTTCATTTTTGATGATGTTAGATATAACTCAGGAGAAGGTGGCAGTTTTTATAGCGTTGACACCATAGAAGCACCTTGGAACACAGGGAGAGTAGAAGAAGGGGGAAACCTCGGATACAAAATCCAACTAAAAGAAGGTTATTTTCCTGTCTCACCTAACGATACTGCTCAAGACATGAGATCTGAGATGCTGCTATTGATGGGTGAGTTGGGAATACCAATAGAGAAACATCATCATGAAGTAGCAGGAGCAGGTCAACATGAATTAGGGATGAAATTTGCTCCACTAATTAACGCTGCAGACAATGTGATGATTTACAAATATATAGTAAGGAATGTGGCGAAGAAATATGGAAAAACTGCAACCTTCATGCCCAAACCAGTCTTCAATGATAATGGAACTGGGATGCATGTTCACCAAAGTTTATGGAAAAGCGGAGAACCTTTATTTTACGGGGAAGGAACTTATGCAAATCTTTCCCAAACAGCGAAATGGTATATAGGCGGAATACTTAAGCACGCTCCTTCATTCCTCGCATTTACTAATCCAACCACTAATAGTTACAAACGATTAGTTCCAGGTTTCGAAGCTCCAGTAAATTTAGTTTATTCACAAGGAAATAGATCTGCTGCGGTAAGGATTCCTTTAACTGGACCCAGTCCAAAAGCAAAGAGACTCGAATTCCGATCAGGAGATGCTTTAGCAAACCCTTATATTGCTTTTTCAGCAATGATGATGGCAGGTATTGATGGAATCAAAAATCAAATTGATCCTGGAGATGGAGTTGACGTTGATCTTTTTGAGCTTCCTTCCGATGAATTATCGAAAATAGACACTGTCCCATCTTCTTTGAATGATGCATTAGAGGCATTAAAAAGTGATAACAAATATTTAACTGAAGGAGGAGTATTTACTGATGATTTCATTGATAACTGGATAGATCTCAAATACGAGGAAGTTCAACAACTAAGACAAAGACCTCATCCACATGAATTCACAATGTACTACGACGCATAATTTTTGTTGATTATTTTTTAAGTACGAATTTTCAGGTCCATAGTAACAACACAATTTACATGGACCTTAAAATTTTTTTAGTTAATTCGTCACTAGGCAATCAAATCTGTTAGATAATAAGGAAATTATTCAAAGGGTCATGGCAGCGCCAAGCCTTAAAAAAATTGCGTATCACACACTTCAACAGGGTAAAACACTTGCTGGATTAGCTCATAAAGAGTTAAGTACCAAACTAATGGAAGTTTTTGCACCTGAAGCAGCACCTGAAAAATTTCCAGTTGATAAAGATTTAATTAAAGAAGTTAGACGCTCAATGGAAAATTTAGAAAGAATCGATTGGCAAGAAGCAGAAGCAGGGGTTTACCCAAAATCTCTACTGTTCGAAGCCCCTTGGTTGGAATGGGCGAAGAAATATCCATTAGTTTGGCTAGATATGCCTCAAACTTGGAATAGGCGTAAGAAGAATCAGACAAGAGAAATTCCTAGAAGCGTGAACGAAGATGATTACCCTAATTATTATTTACAAAATTTTCATCACCAAACAGATGGTTACTTAAGTGAGCATTCCGCAGAAATTTATGATTTACAAGTTGAAATTCTTTTTAATGGAACTGCTGATTCTATGCGAAGAAGAGTCTTAGCCCCATTAAAAAGAGGGGTAAAAAAATATTTATCTGAAAAATCTAAGAAAATAAAAGTTTTAGACATCGCCACTGGAACTGGAAGAACATTACAACAAATACAAAGTGCATTGCCTGAAGTAGAACTTTATGGAATTGATTTATCAGGATCATATTTAAAACAAGCAAGTAAATATTTAAGTTCTAGAAGCGGCGATCTAGTTCAGTTGACTAGAGGTAATGCAGAAAACATGCCCTACGAATCAAGTAGTTTTCAAGCATTAACCTGTGTTTTTCTATTTCACGAACTTCCTCGGAATGCACGAAAGAATGTTTTAAAAGAATGCTTTAGATTATTAGAGCCAGGAGGGACTCTAATACTTGCTGATTCAATCCAAATAGAGGATTCGCCAAAATTCACTGACATAATGGAAAACTTCCACAAAATATTTCATGAGCCTTATTACAGGGACTACATAATAGATAATATCGATTTAAGACTTGAGGAAAGTGGATTCACATCAATATCTTCTGAATCTCACTTTATGACTAAAGTATGGAAAGCAAACAAGCCTGCTTAAATATAAGCAATCATAAGATGTAAATAAAATAAAAGATTATGATGAAAAAAAATCAATCAATTTGGTCAGAGAAAGCAAAGATCCTTGCGAAAGAGCTTCATAATGAAATCAGTCTTGATAATTACAATTGGCATAAATTCAGGGGAAATAAATATAGAAGAAGCGCTGAATTAATTATTTCAGCAATATCACAATTAATTAACGAAGGAGATGAAGAAGAGGTCGAAAATTTACTTCAGCAAGCAATATTGTGGATAAAAGAAGATATAAAAGATACAGGATGCAAAAGTCATTGAATATTTATTTCCTAAGTGATAACTGCAGTCTGTTTCCTTTCCTACTCCATCGAACATCATCAAAACATTTATGAATTAAATATATCCCTCTTCCACTATTAGCATCAATTTCAAGAGGTAAAGAACTAATTCTTTTTTTTTCAACTATCCCTATTCCTTCATCTTGAATTTGCCAAACAAACCAGTTCGGCGTAAGTATTCTTCTAACTCGAATATTTTTTTTAGGATTTGATAAGTTTCCATGTACCACTGCGTTCACAAGAGCTTCATGCAGTCCCAATTCAATTCTTTTTGCCGTTTCTTTACAAATTACAGGCTCTAAAAGAGTCTCAATAAAGGGTGCTAGTTTTAAAGTAGAGGGCTGAATAAATACAACCCAATTTTTTGAAGACTCCACAATTACTTAGACATCTTTTGTAAATTAATCTTTAACTAAAAAACTGGTCTAATCATAAAATATATATTTTTAACTTAAGTCAAAATAGTATTCTATGGAAAAAAATAACATTAATAATTAATTTCGTTAGCTTTTAGCTACTAAAGCCTGATGATTCAACAAAGAATCCATCAATCGAACACCTCTGAGTTGGTTTACCAATGGCATATGACCATTCGGGGCTTCAATCGACCAATTAAAAGCTTTGGGATATCTAGTCCATATACCATCTTTTTTCCAACCAATACGAGGCCACAATTTGTCATATCTTCCTCCTACTGAATCTAATATTTTTGCTTGTACTGTGAAACCAAATTTTCCCCGAGAATAAACAATCCATAGTTTATTTAAAGTTGACAAATCAATTCCAGAGATAGAATCAACCTCAGAGAAATAAACATATCCTCTTTTTACTGCCTTTTCACCTGCAAGCTCTCTAAGTTTTGAACTTGTAAAGCGGTCAGCCTCCTCAAAACTTTCATTTAATAAATATCTTTGTAGAGGTGAATAATCATATCCGACCTCAGATGGAGCAGTAAACCAAGCAAGGTCATTGCAGTCAAGATTATTTTTTATGAAATTCTCATCAGTCTTATGGATGAGTTGCAGAATAAAGCCAGGGGTCCAATCACATACATCAGAATCAAATCCAGCCATTACTGATGGGCCAAGGGCCAGAAGCTCCTCAACTCGTGTTTCCAAAACAGTTAATAAACCTAGTCGCTTCCTTTCTGAAGCCAATTTAAATGACTCCATGAACTCGTTTATGCTTTCTTTATTTGGATGTAGTTTTTCGTCAGTCATGATCAAATGTCGGCCTACAATGACCTGAGAAGTAACACTATGTCAGAGAAACCTACCAATTTATATTATCCAGTAACGGATTTTCGGAATTTAAATAGTCCAATTGTTGATGTAAGAAGTCCACTTGAATACTCCCAAGGTCATTGGCCAGGTGCCATCAACATTCCGTTGTTTTCTGACAGCGAAAGAGAGTCAATAGGAAAAAGCTACAAAAAAGAGAGTCGCTTAAAGGCAATATTTAATGGTTTAAAACTGATCATTCCAAACATAAAAAATCTGTTGCATAAAATCCTAGAGATAACTAATAAAGAAAACGGAGAAAAAAAATCATTAAGAATATATTGTTGGAGAGGAGGAATGAGATCTAGTTCTTTTGCCTGGCTTGCAAGAACAGTTGGAATTCAGACTTATTTGTTAAAAGGTGGATACAAAAGCTATCGAAAATGGGTATTAAATCAATTTGAGGCTGATTTACCTATAAGGCTTTTAGGAGGTAAAACAGGTACTAGAAAAACAGATCTGCTCAAACACATCAATATTGAATATATATATGTGATTGATTTAGAAGGAATTGCAAATCATAGAGGAAGTAGTTTTGGTTCTTTAGGGATGGAGAAGCAACCCTCAAGTCAACAATTTGAAAATCTCCTCGCTGAATGTCTGGAAAACTTTTATAAAAGCAATGCTACTGAAATATGGATTGAGGCTGAAAGTTGTAATCTAGGGAAATGTCGAATACCAAATAGTTTATATATAAAAATGAAAAAGGCACCCATCCTTGAGATAATCAGAACTACGAGTGAGCGCATAGATAACCTGGTAAATGTTTACAGTAAAAACTCTCAAAGCGAATTAAAAGATGCTGTAAATAGAATAAGGAAAAGATTAGGACCACAAAGAACAAATGATGCACTAATGGCAATTGAAAACAAAGATTGGTCAAAAGCCTGTGAAGCCATGCTTGATTATTACGATAGATGCTATGAATATGAACTTAAAAAAACAACTAATATAAATTCAATTGATCTTAGTGGTTTAAGCTTGAAATCATCATTAATTAAAATTTTTAATGAGAGGCTCAATCCCTTATAGTTCTTTAACAAGAAGATATCTATTAATTTAATCTAAAAAATATGACTAACATCAATAAAAAAGTAGCAATTCAATTTATAAAGGGGAAAGATGAAGAAGATCAACCTGAAATACGCTTATTTAGAAATCTTGATGGAAAGAAAGGTCAAGCAATATATAAATTCTATAAACCTTCAAGCATAACTTTTGAAAATTTCAACTCGATACAGAAAATGTACCTAATTGATGAAGAAGGTGAGCTATCTACAAGGAAAATAGATCTTTCCATATCAGAAACGCATATAAGAGAAGTTAAATCTACGTATAATTGGAAGTCAGAAAAAGAATTTGAAAGGTTTATGCGTTTTTCAGAAAGGTATTCTAATTCACTTACTCATTTAAAAAATAAATAATTTGAAATCAACTAACTGGCTATCAATTGCAGCATTAATTACTTCAATATTGATTTTATTAAGTTTAAAAGAAATACTAATACTATTTTTTGCAGCAATAATTTTATCTATGGCTCTTTGTACAGTTATAGGAAAAATTCGAAGTATATTCTCTATTCCCAGGTGGGCCGCGTTTGGCATAACGTTAATATCTATAATACTAATATTAAGTATTTCAATAGTAATAATAATACCACAGTTTTCTAGTGAATTTGAGGAGCTTATAAATCAAATACCATCAGCTGTTAGCAAGTTATGGGAACTTTCAATAAATACATTTTTCGATATCACTGAAATCATATATAAAGATAATATACCCGAATTAGCGGATAGGTCATTATTAACAAATAAGCTTAGTATTATTCCTGATAGTGCAAGTCTGGCCAATGGAGTAACTGAAAGTATTACAAAGATTATCAGCTTAGCTAGCAACGTAGGCATAGGTATAATTCAATTATTCTTTATAATTTCAGTTGGCTTAATGATAACTTTACAGCCAAATTCCTATAGAGAGGTAGCTATATTATTAGTCCCATCTTTTTACAGAAGACGTGCAAGGAATATATTATATAAGTGTGGTAATTCCTTAAGTAGTTGGATGGCAGGTGTTTTATTAAGTTCAATATTTGTAGCAATACTTTCTTCTATAGGACTATATTTATTAGGGATAAAATTAGTAATTGCTAATGCTTTAATAGCAGGGGTTCTAAATGTTATCCCAAATGTTGGACCAACGATAAGTACTATTTTTCCCATGTCGGTTGCTTTGCTTGATACCCCATGGAAATCGCTCGCTGTTCTAGGTTTATATATAGTAATTCAAAATATAGAAAGCTATATAATTACTCCTTCTATAATGCAAAAACAAGTCAAATTACTTCCAGGCTTGACAATCACTGCACAATTTTTATTCACTATTATTTTGGGACCACTTGGTTTATTATTAGCAATTCCAATGGCTGTAGTAATTCAAGTATTCTTTAGAGAGGTAATAATACATGACATATTAGAAAGAAATTATTTTACAAATAAATCCTAAAAAACAAGAAAGCAACACCACTTATTATTCCCAAGGATCAGTCCAGGAAGAAGCTCCTTTGTTAAAGGTTTCAGAGACATTTATTCTTTTCAAATCCATCCATTCACACCACATAGAATTTAGAAGCCAAGCCTGAGATTGACTTTTAGGACCATCATCAATCAGTTTAATTTGATATGGTTTTAATTTTTTCCATTGCTTATACTGAGTTTTCCAAGTTTCTTCACTCATTAAATCAAGTGATTTCCTTTATATATATTGTTACTAGTTTTTTTTTATGCAAGTCTAAAAAAATAATCTTCAACAAAATTTTAAAGATTAAGTCAAATAAACACAAAAATTTCAATTCATATTCGAATATTTATTGATGATATCAATCATCAAACTCAGGCTTAGGTTTCTTTTTAACTTTACCTGAAAGTAGTTGATGTAAAGCATCCAAAGAATTGTAGACCTCCTTCAGCTCTGACAACTCAGGCAGCAAACCATGTTGGCCAAGCATTTGATCCAAATCTCTAAGTTCTTGCCTGATATAACGCAAATGAGAACTAACTTCCTCTCTCTTGCTGGTAGACATTATAAAATAGATTAATCGCTACTAGACTTTAACTTTAACCTAAGATAAGTATATTAAGCATCTGGAAATTAACAAAGTTTATAAAAGCACAACTTATACCAAAACTTTTTAGCTAGTTAACAACTTAAAAGTTATAAAGCTAATAATTACAAAAAAAAATTTAAATTTAAAAAGTACAGGAGAAGGAATTAAAGAAAAACCGAAAGAATGGCAAGTGTTTTGTAAAAAAATAAGAAATATACTGCGCCTTATCATAGATATGGATAAAAATGTATATATGGATCAACAAAAAAGGAAAGACCTCAATCTGAGGCTAGGCAATTTAATACTTGCAATATTTCTTGCTACTGTCCCTACAGCTATAACATATGGGACACTTAGTATTCATGGGCTAAATATATGTAGAAGCCTTGGCAGCAAAGTAAACCCTTCCTATAAAATAAAAGAAGCTTGTGATGAAGCAGCATGGGATACAACCAAAAGTTATATTATTTTAATAGGCTTTTTTATTACTTTACCAACTTGGATGTGGTTTTACTTGTCAATGAAAAAAAAAGAATTTAGAGATAAATAATGTATTACTTCGCTAAGAGGACAAGAAATTACTTAAAGGAAAAGAAAATGATCTCTTCCTTTTTATAGAAACTGATCTATTTTCATTAATTGGTAAGTTACTATTAGATAATCTCTGACTAAAAATGTAACCAGTAAAATCAAATTTATTTTTAAAGATTTCTTTTATCAGATAATCAGCAGAAAACATTCCAGGACCTAACAAAATTATTGAAAAAGCAGAAGCAAAATAGAGAGCTAGAAGCTCTAGCAAATATATGTTAAAACCTGAGGTAACGACTGCATGGTAAATAGCAACGCTCATAGTTCCTAATATTGCAGTCGCACCTAATCTGGTACCAAGGCCAAGAATCAACAACCAACTGCCACCAATTTCCGAGGCGGCTGCAACGTAAGAAAGAGTCACAGGAAAGGGCAAGTGAAGAGGGCGGACAAATGCATCAGCAAAATTGTTTATGTCATTTAATTTTTCAAAACCATGATGGATTAGCAGAGCTCCTGTAAACACCCTTAAAACTAGAAACGCAAAATCCTTCAATATTGATTCGTAAAAAATTGAATTAAGCAATTTGACCTATAACAATTGAATGAACTTTAGTTGTACCAGGACATAAAGCGTGGAAACAAAAATCAGAGAGTCTAGCGAATGAGTATTAGTACTTACTCGCTAGGATATTTAGCAGTGCTAGTGATAAAAATAATTAAATAAATCGATAGGTCATAACAGCCTTTCGCAAAGTATATAAATATATTTTTTGCACTTTATGTTTTCAAACTCTGAAAACCCAGAAAAGTTACTACAAATAGTATTATTACTCACAAAAAGATTCAAATCTGTTGTGTAAAATATTTAAAGTACATAAATGTAAAGTGAGCACTTCACTACTTACTGCAACAGCAGCTGTGGGACTAATAGCGGTTGCAATTCCAGCTTTGATTGCATCTCTTGGTTAAACATCTAAGTTAACCTTCATTTGTCTTTAATATATATAAAAAATTAATATATAATTATTAATACTTATAATTATTTATATAATCGCATTACCTGCTATCCAACCACTAGTCCAGCAATGTTGAAAATTAAAGCCACCTGTAATCCCGTCAATATCTAAAACCTCCCCTGCAAAATATAAACCCTTACAAATCTTACTTTCCATTGTCTTGAAATTAATTTCATTAAGTGATACTCCACCCGCAGTTACAAATTCCTCACCAAAAGGTCCGCGACTATTTATTAAATAATTTTTCATAGTTAAACATTTAACTAAAGTATCCTTTTCATATTTAGATAAATCAGCCCATTTTAATTGTTTATCAATATTTACACTTAAAACGAGAGCTTTCCATAAGCTTCTGGGTAAATGATTAAAAGGTTTATTCTTTAAAACAAGTTTCTTGCCATTTTCCAATTTGAATAAATCAATTTTTGACCTAGTCTCATCCTCACTCAAACAGAGCCAATTTATTCTTAATTCCCCAAAATATTTATTATCATACAAATATCTTGCACTAAATGCAGACATACGCAAAATCACAGGGCCACTAAAGCCTCTATGAGTTATTAAAATTGTCCCACTTTCAGTAAATTTCTTATTATTAACAATAAGTTTAATTTGAACATTTAAAGTTATACCTGAACAAGATTTTAATGTGTTGTCAGAAGTAGAAAAGGAAAAGAGAGATGGAACAGGATGAATAATTGTATGACCAAGGCTCTTCGCCAATCTTCGTCCACTAGGATGACCACCTGTACAAATTAAAATATTTTTTGCTTTAAAGTAATTATTTCCTTTAGCTAATAAATTAAAGCCCTCACTCGTTACTCTTATTTGCTTCACATGTGAATTAATAAATACCTTTACACCATATCTTCTTGCTACATTCTTCAAACATTTTATTACATCCTCTGAAGAATCAGAACAAGGAAAGATACGTCCATCATTTTCTACTTTTAAACTAAGTCCCATTTCTTGAAACCACTCAAAAGCATCGCTTGTAGAAAATCGATTAAAAAGTCCTATAAGTTGCTTTTCTCCTCTTGGATAATTGTTGACTAAATTTGATATATCCCAACATGAGTTAGTTAAGTTACATCTACCACCGCCACTAATTCTTACTTTTTCAAGAACTTTTGATGTACTTTCTAGTATTACTACCGATCCTATTCCATTTCTTACTGCTGTAATGGCACCCATAAATCCAGAGGCGCCCCCACCAATAATAACGAGATCTGAAATCATCAAATAATAAACTTCTATTAAATTAAATTTTAATAAAATAATTAATAAATATTTTATTTATTAATTATTTCAAAGATAAATTTTGATTGTAAGAGAATAATATTTAATTCTAACTAAAGAAACAAGATTTAATCTACAAACACATTGTCTTGATACGCAGTTCAAAATCATATTTTACTTCTTTTTTGTTGTATCTTCTCCACATATAAAAAAAAAATATGGCTGGACCAAAAAGAGATGAAGCCAAATCTATTCTCTCCTACGTAAGGCAAGAGCTTAGATATATGGATGAAGATCTCAGAAACGACGGTTTATTACCTGAGTTATCCTCACTAAGGTCTGTATATGAACAACTTTCAACTTTACTAGAGCTTTCTGATGGCAGGAGAAAAAAGAAAGATAAACCAGAATTCCCTGAAGACAAGAAATATTGACAGCATCTTTGCAACTAGATAATCAATAACACAAATAAAAAACAAAAGGGATTCTAACTCAATTTTCTGAAGAGGTGCTCAATAGTCTATTCTGTAATCAATAACTACTAATAATTCAAATTTAAAAATACTTCAGCTGATGAACTAATGACTAAAAAGCTTTCAATTTCTGATGAAGAATCTAATCTTCTAAGTCCCATAAATCAAATTCTTTTTTGGGAAAAAGGAGAAATGGCATATTCAGCAATAAAGAAAATAAATGAGCACAAAGCTAAAAATGAATTTAAGAAAGCTAAAATAATGCTAGAAGATTGGATTTTTTAAACCCAAACGTCAAGAAATAAGTAAAATATTTTGAATTCAAGCAAAAGGTAAAGTAAGTTAAATTTTTACTCAAAGAGGTATGCCCTCCATAAGAAAAAGGATTGGCTACCTGCCTTCAGTAAATATTCAAAAAATCATCTCCAAAATAGCAAGTAAAGAAAAGCTAAGCCAATCAAAAGTAGTAGGAATATTAGTTGAAGAGGCATTGTTAGCAAGAGGAGAGTTTGATTTACAAAATACAAACGATTTAAATAGAGAAAATAGATATGAAAAAGAAAAAAGCATAACTAATACATCAATTAAATATCATGAACTTGATGAATTGATCTCAGACAAAGGCATTACTTATAATACGAAAAGATACAGGCGCAATTTAGATGATATTTTTATCAAAAATAGCGATGAGTTAAATGAAGAGTTATTTGATCAATTCAAACAGTTTATTCTATTAAAAAAGAAGATACAAGAAAAATGAAAATATAACTTCTAAATAGATCCTTTAAAGCTATGAACGATATAAATAAAAACAAAAATTCAACCAAAGGAAAGAATGCAGAGATCAACAAAAATCACGCACATAACAAACTAATGCGTTAGAAAGTAGATGTATTAATTCTTCTACAGCAAACTAAAAGTTTTTTTAAGAAAACTAAAATATAAATATGACATCAACAACAATTCGTCCAAAATCGAACTCATCTAGTCTGCTAGAAGAAGCATTAAATCAGCCACCTATTGGAGAAACAGCTAATTTCGCATGGAACGCTACTCCACTAGGTATTGCAGCAATATATAAAGGAATTTCGCCTTCAAAACCTCCATATGATCAAGCAATCAAAGAAGGTGAGCAATTATCAATGGATTTAAGTAGAGAAGAAAAAGAATTTTATTTAACTAAAAAAGGTTTGGCTCTTATTTTTTACTCATGAATTGAGATACAAAAAGGAGACAACTATATATTTTATTTATCCTCCACGGAGGAATCAATAACCCATTCATCATTTAGTCCAAGGAGAACAAGAGCTTTGTCCTCCCAATCAGTATCTATCGACCAATCATAGGGAACATCAAAAGATAAAGAAATTTCGTTTTTACTTTTAATATAAGTTTGACTTTGAGGAAGAGCTTGATTTGAAAAACTATTATCAATTATAAACAAATCATCGGAACTAACATTTTCAACGTATCCTAAACTCTTTATATTTTCCTCAAATTTAAGTTCCAACCTGACATTAAAACAATGTGCATCATCCCAGTCTGAATAATGAGAGAAGTAATTATCCCATGAATTTGCCATATTAAATAATTAAACCCGCTATCGACTTATAGAATAACATTCATAAATAAAAAATTGTTATCAAAGAATTCGAATTTTAAAAAACCATTAGATATTTATAAAATTAAATTAATATAATCAACCTATTTATCAATTTGTAAAAGTTAGAAAATTGAAATCATTGAGAACCCATGTTCCTAAAGTAAGTAGACCAAAACCAGCAACGAACATCAAAAGAACAGCTAATTTATACCTAGTAGGCTCAGGAAATCTTCTAAGCAAAAAAGTTTCTTCAGCAAAAGAAGATGACTGAGGAATTGTCTTTAGAGTTGCCTTTTTTCTTGAAGAAAACATTTTTTAAACATCTTTATCTTTTTAAATTAAACGAAATTCTCATCGACCGTGAATAATCAAGCAAATTCAAGGATCCACAAAAACGAAAAAAGCACTTTAAGGTGTGACACTAAAATGGCGAAAAGCCTTATTCGATTCATCCAAAAAAACAGAATGGACTTCGCTTAAGAACATGATTATAGAAATCAGAAAACGACTGCTATAAAAGGATATCAAAGAAGAATAACAATATTAAAAACAAAAAACGAAACTCTTAGAAGCCCTAGAGCGCAAAAGAAGATTTACAAAAGTTCATACTAGCGTTACAATACTTTACAAGTATATTTTCTTGGACTGGATTTTTATTGATTGGGTAAACAGTGAATTTTCTATTTAACCCTCAGATAATACGTCGTCCCTCTCAGAAAATTCAACATTATCTTTTTCTAATATTCAACAAAATGGAAATGAATCCTTTCAAGCCAATAGTTCAATCTTTTGACACTTTTTACGAAAATAAAATTAAAGTCAAATTATATCTTAGCAAAGCTTTTTTAAAGTTTTCTTCGCTTAAAGCAACTACATAATTGATACATCTAATACCTAGTTAATCAGATTGATTTTAATATAATCAATGTTCTGAGATATTAAAGTACTAAACTTTTGTATTAGTTTTATAAATTATATCTATATCTTAAGAATCTTCATTAAATTTTCTAGATGATACTCACTTGCAATAGGTGTTTCGATTAATGGGAAGATTTCATATTTCTTATAAGTACATAACAATTTCGAGATCGTATAGTTAGCTAATTCTACTGATTCTAAAAATTCATTAGAACAATATACTCCTTTCCAAGGCCTATATTTAAATCTAGATAGAAATTGCTTAGAAGGAATTAAGATACTAGCGAATATATTTATATTTGATATTTTTAAGGGATTTTTTATAGTCGTATGAATGATATTTTTTAATTTTATCATTCTACTTTCAAGAAGTGTATAATCAGTGCCAAATTGAATCCAAATAGAAGTTACTAGACCTGATTTAAGTTTTTTTTCCAATCTTAAAATCTCATCATTAAACAGATAAGTAGGTAGATATGGATTAAATGCTACGCCAATAGAAAAATCAATCTTAGAGAATAAAGTATTATCTTTGACATATTCCAAAGCAGAAACAGAATCTAATGTTGATCGTTTCTGAGAACCTGAAACCAGTAGTAATTCATGACAACCTAAATTATTTATTGTCTTTACAAATTCAATAAATGATTGCTGAGTATTTAGGCTATTTCTTTTAAACTCATGCATAATACTAAAATGAGGTATAAAATCTATATTAGGAAACTCTTCTGTTGCTATTTTAATTGAATCTAATAAAAAATCTTTTTTTAAATTATTTTTACACGGAATATTTATTTTACAAAGATCATTTTTCTTATAAAAAGATAGCGTAGATCTAAGTTCATCAAATGATTTGAAAGATATTTCAGTCCGTATATTATTTAAGTTATACATAATACCCTTCTCTTGGAATACAATAAAGTAAATTAGTTAAATATGTATTTTATCATATAATCAATTTTTATGAGGCTATATTGATCAAGAAGATTAGAGATTCTTATATTTTATAATTTATCCATATTATTGTTAATATTAAGGAAAAAATTAATTTCGTAACCATTTATAAATTGCCTTATTTTTACTTTCAATCTCATCAATTGAAGAATAGTAATAATCTTTCCAAGATTCATAAGGAATGCCCAAAAAGATCATTAAATTAAGAGGGTATTCATCAGAATCAGTACATTTGCGAAAATCGTCTCTAAATAAAAAAGTAGGTTTTCCTAAGGCAATAGCAACACCAAGCTCAACCATGACACCATCATCAGGCGGAGAGCCATTAACTATTGCGAATAGGCCATCAGATGACCTCAAATCTCTTAAGTTTGAACGAGCTACCTTATTAGCCCAGCCAGGTACAGAAAGATCAATATCACTATTGCGATCAAAAGGTTCCAAAACTTTCACTCCCATCGACTCAAGTTTGGTAATAAATTCAGGTAAAAGTTTTGATCTCCAATGATCGGAGAACCCATAAGGAGATGCTAAATAAAGTTTTTTATTTACCATGGTTTTTTTAACGAGATTAATCAAAAAAATCAATCTCAATCTTATTAGAGATTAAAATTGATAAAAATAATTTTTTTAGGAGCAGCTTTTAAATTATTATAGTTTTTTTTCTATTTCGTAATACCTGAGTTATTAACAGAGAAACGCTCGTTAGCATCTTTCAACAGTAGTATTGATAAATCCTTTACATTAAGAATAAAATATTTTTGATTAAAATACATTTTATTCAAAACTTCTTTAATCTCTAAATTATATGTGGTATTAGATAATAAAATAATTAATGTCCATGAACTAATCACAGCTGAAAAGGTAAGAATCAAATTTGATAATTTATGAAAAGTTTTTAACAATTTATAGAATCATAGATAAGGAAAAGCATTAACCTAATTAAATTCACTTTTTAAATGAAATTAATTTTCAGGCTGACTTAGTCTTTTCTATATCTAATTCAACCCAGTTTGATGAAATTAATTGCTTCCATGTCTTCATTGAATCCTGTCTTGTCGCTTTTCTTCTACTTTTAAATATCATAGGTTTACCATTTGGGACAACCCCCCACATATCAATTGTAAAATCATTACCAATTTGATCATTGGTAACCTTTTTATAGTCAAAATGAATAGCCCATTTATTGTGGGGATCTATAAGCCAACCAATAGGGGCATCTAAGTTTTCTACTTTTGCCATCAAAAAACAAAGTCTTAATTTTGTTTTTAATTAAAAAAACACCCTTCGTCAAGTCTAAGAATCTAAAGCGAAGTTAAAGAAATGATAGTTAGTAAAATAAAAATGGATATTGCGAATGACCTTTTTTGTTTGAAGGAGCGAAAAGCAAGGCAGAGAGATAGATAGCAAATCAAGAAATTAAATTTAAATTAAACAGAATTTTCCTTTATTGAATAAAAATTCTAGAGAACTAGATAAATTAGAAGAGAAAATAAAAAACCAGCTAAATCGTTTTCTCTTTCTTTCTTTCCTTCTATAATTAAAGAATATGTCAATTTCAATACAATTAAAATTTTATAAATGAAGAAATGGATTAACGTTTTTAAATGGGCAAGAATAATTATTTAAATAGGTGAAACGAGATTTACTGGCTTAGCAGAGTCGATATAATATTTTCATACCATCAGAGAGCTTAAGATGTCCTATGAAGCTGGTAGCACAGAATGTCGTGGATTAATAGAAGCGAAAGAAAGCCTCATAAAAGCGATGAAATCTCTTAGTTCAATTGGAGATCTGGATCATATCCAGAAAAAACTACGTGACGTTTATAACGAATTAGAACAGTTGCATGAATCCAGAAGAATAAAAGAATCAAACGATATTAATTGAGTAATTATCTAAATTAATTGAGTATTAGAACTACACAAGAATGATAATATGTTTTCTAATTGCTTTTAAACAATCATAAATATATATAAATTCGCATGGAAATAACTTCTGAATTTCATCTAACTTTTTCATGTTATTAAAATATTATTTATGGATAACATACAAAAAATCTGCTAGTGTGTTAAATAAGAAAATAAATCTAGATGTCGAAAAAAGATTCTGATATCGTTGAATTGAAAGATCTTGATAAATTAAGATCTGCTCCTAATCTAAATAAAAAGCAAGAAGAATTATTATTCAAAGAAGTTAAACAAATTATTCTAAATTCAGATTGGTTAACAATAGGAATTATGTCACCTTCATTAGAAAAAGGAGTAAATGCCGTAAGAAAAATAGAAGAGGCTTTTAATTACAATATGGCTAAACCTATTAATCTCCCTGAGTCAAATGGTCCTGTTTTCCTAAAAGCGAATCAAAAGACTGGTGAAATGCATGCAAGGATAGAATATGGTTTAGGAGAAGGTATATTAATTACTTGTCATAATAATGATGATTCATTAACTTCAAAAACAATTGGTCCATTTCCATTAGATTTCTTTAATAAAAAATTATAATTAATGTCTCATAATATAAGTTTAATTATCCAATCAATAATTTCAAAATCAAAGCATAATAGAAAAAATGCTAAGATAAAGGATGAAATGCTATCCTTTTATTGATAAAATAAAATAGATGTCTTATAAAAGACTAAACAACAATTTAGTGTTTAGTAAAAGAATCAAATTTTTTACCATTTTACACCAAATTATAAAAAATAATACATTCACTTTCTAATTTAAATGGATAAAGAAAGAGACAAATTTTATCAATCAGGCGATGGTTCCTATTTTTACTCGGCTGATGATGCATCTAAATGGGACCTTCTTGATAGAATTGGTCAACTAAATCTACTTCATGTACTAAAAAAAGAATGGGAGCCAGAAGAATCAAGTCAAAGCAAATTAAGAAAAGTTCTTCAAGAAATAAATATTGATGAGTTTGAGGATTTCATGGCAGACATCCTTGGTATATGCGAGTCATTTGAGGAGATGGTATATGAATTTGAAGGTAATATAAATCTAAGTCCTGAATACTTAGAAAGAGTTTACCCAGAAGAAAAAGAAAGTCTTAAAAAATTAAAACAGCAGATTAAAGAACACAAAGAGTGGAAGGAAAAACATCAAGCTTCGTATTCTTTTTTAACTAGAAAACTTCTTGAAAAGAATGAGTCAGATAGTGATAGCAATGAAAATAACTTCTGAATTGATTTATCGTATATAAAATGTATAGAATACAAAAATATAAATTTTGATAAAAGTAAATCTATTAGTTTACATTTTCTATGTACCTGGCTCTTGAAAAATAAAACCAATCTTTTCTATTTGATCTTTAATAATGTCTGATCTGATCTTGTCTCCATTACTTTGAGAGATAGCCAATGCAAACTCTAACTTTTCAAGCTGATAATCACGCTCAATAATCGAATGATTAGACATAGTTTTTTTCTTATTATTACAGTCAAAACAACAAAGTGTGGATGCAGATGAAATAAAATATACGCCTGAAATTTATATTAATTAATGCCTAAGGAATGAACCTGAAAATAAAAGTGTGAATTAATAAATTTGATATTCCACAATTTCTTAAAAAAACAATAAAAATAATTCCTTTATGTCCAAAAAGATGAAATATTTAGAACCTCCTTTAATGATGAAAAAGAACATAGCTCTAAAAAAAGAGAATAAAGTGATTTTACCTACACAATTTTCAAAATAATCTATTATAGTCTTAACAATTGTTTACAAAGATTCCTGATTGTTTTGCTGTCTTCTTCTATAAGGTTATGCCCTCGATCGCCAAGAGGCTAGGCAACCACTACTTACTTGAACAAATTCACACAAAACAAATGACTTCCACCAACCCAAAATCAAAAGATTTAATAGATAAAGATGTGGTCAACGAAATGATCGAAAACGCAATTAGAAGGCATAATAGAAGGTCTACAATAATCTCAGCAATTCTAGGTTGGATACTCATAGGTGGATATTCATTCGGTCTATTTCATGTAGTGCAAAACATTTGATTTATGTACAGCAAACAGTCTAATTCAAAACAAGTATCGAATAATATTATATAACTACTGTTTTTCTAAAAAAAAATAAATTGCTTAAAATATCTAATTTTTTTTGATAAAAATTGTTTTTAAATAATTAATTAATTTATAAAAAATATATATCCAATAGTAAAAATTAGACTTTAACTAATTTGACTCTATTTGTCTTGATATGGAAGTTGATAATCCTCATCATTCATAGGAATCCAGTTCCAATCTAAGCATATTGTAAGTTGAAAACCAATAACGTATAGAGCTAACAAAGCATTAAACAAATTGACGTGTGTGATAGGAGTATCCATAAGCGATAAAATTAAATCATAGCTTAAATAAATAATTAATTAAGCTTCCAGTCAACAAAGTGACCCATAAATGACTATTTAACTATTTCAAAATAAAACATAAAAATTACTATGAGTTTAAAATAATCAAATTATTTATTTATATAATTTTTACATATTATTAATTAACGGAACCGTAGGATGGTCTGAAGGATCGTCATTCAATATAGGTGCACAAACTTGCCGACAAGACATTCCTTGCTCATCTTCAATACATACTTCTAAGCATTCAAAATATCTATCTTGTGCTGTTTTCATATTTTTTAAAATTAGTAGTATCTAAACATACTGTTTAACGATTATATTTCTTGATAAATTTACAAAACTTTTTTAGGTAAATGCACTTATTATCGATCTTTTAAATGAAATAGTATCTCTGAGGATTTTTTATTTGCATCACAAGCTAATACACACTGTGTTAATTCCTTATCTGCTAGAAGCTCTAAAATCCCAGCCATGTCAATAGAAGAGAGCTCTCCATCAGAACTCCATTTTAAAGTAGTTTTTCTTTGAATGGGTTTGTTCATGTCCCTCCAATAAAACTATGGAATACCTAGCACGGCTTTAATAATTTAATTCTTTTTTTTTAGATTAATTTTATTATTAAAGGAAAATTGTAGGTATAAATAACATATTAAAATATATTCAGCAATAAGGAGGTGTTTTTACCTATTCTAATTTATAAGGTATTTTAAACATATAGAAAATTTTAAAATCTTAAATGGAATTGGTTTAAAATTCTAAAATTGTTTAGATATTTTTTTTAATGTAAGATTTGAATAATATCTTTATAAATAAACTATTTAATACATCATATTTTTAAAAGATTTTGTAGAAAATATTTTAGGTAAGAGATAAATTAATCTCTTTATATGTTGATTCATCATTATTTATTTTATCAGAATTGCTTTTAATATCTTTAAGAAAAAATTTTGCAAATTGCTGAGTTTTTTGTTTTTGCATTGGGAATAAAGGAAATTAGTAATAATGAGAATTGAATCTCAGAGATTATTTATTTTGATGATCATCACTATAGCCAAAAGAAAAGTATAGTGTGAGTGAAAACCGAACACAGGGTATTCTTGGATTAATTTAGTTTTTATTTCAATGAAATAAAAACTAAATCATCCCTATTAATAAATAAAAAGAAAAGAAAAATACATAAAAAGAAAATTGTGTATTGTAAAAATCAATTATTATTATTTTTAAATATTTAATTATTATACAAAAAATTATTTATCACATTATATTATTCTTAATAAATTTGAGATTACAATAATTCTTACCCTAACTTATTTAGTCTTTATATTAGTTTAAAATGAAAAAGATAACCCATCTAATATACTTTATAAATTACTAATTAGTAGACCTTGTCCAAATTTTAGTCCGCTTTGTTTTTTTATCACCTTTCAATATAAAAAGCATTAACAAAGGTGCTATTCCCATTAATGGAACTACAAGATTCATAGCATAGTTATGTGTTTCTTCCATCTAAAAAAGTATATATTTTTAAATTTTAATTAAGTTGGATTAAATGTTAATGCGTAAAAATTCTTATTTACGTAAAATAAAGTTTCAGAGGCAAGGGGGAAAATCCATTTTAAAAAAGCCAATTACTCATACATTTTTTATTTTTATTGGATAATATGTGTGAATAAAATTTATCTTTAATAAAGATGGGAAATGGGTTCTATAGAGTGGAATACTTATCTCCTACAGGTTTTATTGGGTTTTGGGTCCTTTTTATAGGATTTATATTTACAGGTATTATGTTTTATTTTGTCTTTTTCAAGCTTAATGAAGATGACGTTTCATATAAAGATAGAAAAAGAAAAAACCTCGAAAAAGAAGAGCAGAAGAAAAAAATAGCTAGGCTTTATCCAAAAGAGAATTAGAATCTTCATTAAATTAATTGTATCTTCATTTTCTTGAAAATCTTAAATTAATCTAGTCCTACAAGAAATCCAATAAAGGAAATAAGATCTGCATGCCAAATCTGAAACTTACTATTACATCTCGTTTTTCTTCAGAAGGTTTTCATTAATTGGGCAAATAAAAAGAGATAATAGATGCATAAAGAAAAGGCTTCTAATAGTGAAAGCCTATTTTAATCAAACCTATGGCTTCGAATCGAGCAAACTCTAGTATTAGCCTTAATGAGCAGGTTCCCCTTTCTGCCTCAGGGAAGCCAGTGCCCGCAGCTTTATCAATGATGGTCGACTCAATGACGAGCATGGTAGAGAGAGCAAAAATGGATTTAGAAAATGTTGATCAACGCGCTAGAGCCGACCTTGAGAACATTGATCAAAGGGCAAGAAAAGATGTTGCACTTCTAGACCAAAGAGCTAGGGAGGACATCCAAAAAATCGACAAAAAAGCAAGAAAAGATTTAGCCATTCTTGATAAGAAGGCAAGAGAAGATCATGAACTATTGCGAAAGGCCCGCAAAGTTTGATGATCTTTAACTTTTTAATATGGAATGAAAATTTTCAAGATTTAACTATTTAAAACTTATATATATTTCAGTGAATTCAGCTAAAAGTTAGTACCACTTAGCCGTAAAACCCAAGAAGCATCGACCTGGAAGAACCAGAGGGGGATTCAAAGTGAAGCTTCGTTTCCAGAACAAGCCGGTATACGTTACTTTCACGACAGCTTCCCCAAATCGAAAGAGAGTCAGATCAGAGCACTTGAAAAGGCCTTACCAACAAAGCAGTACTAAAACAATCTAACAAAAAGCATCATGAGGTAGGCCAAATTGATCTTATGGCTTTTAAAACATCTAATGCTTCTTTTTTTCTAGACAAAGGATCTTTTTCATTCAAAAGATAAGTAACGTGACCAAGCTTCCTACCTTTTTTTTCTTCTTCTTTTTCATACCAGTGTACATTCAATCCAGGAATTCCTCGTAAATCATTCAACCTCTGAGTGATTGATATTGGATAGTCATTTTGCAAACCAAGCAAGTTTGCCATCAGAGCACCATCAACAAACATTTCGGGCATAGGTACATTAATTCCTGAAGTTATACATATTTGTTGATCAAATTGACTGCTACTACATGCATCTATAGAAAAATGACCTGAATTATGAGTTCTTGGTGCTATTTCATTCACAAGTAATCCTTCAGATCCGTAAAAAAATTCGATAGCAATAACTCCGACATAGTCCAACTCAGTTAACAAAGAGGATACGATATTTTTCACCATAAGATCAACATCATGATTTATATCTGCTGGGGCGAGGACCCAGTCACAGACTTGTTTAGATTGGAAAGTTTCTACAATTGGCAAACTGCGAACTATACCTTTCGAATCCCTACTAGAAACTATAGATAATTCTTTTTCGAAAGAGACCCATTTCTCTAACATCCACTGTTCCTCTGTCTCAAATTCAAGCAATTCTCTGAGTTGTTTTAAATTTTTAATAATCTTTGTCCCTTTACCGTCATATCCACCTTTGGAAGCTTTGGCCATTAAAGGGAATCTCCAATCAGCAGGAAGCTCAATTCCTGATGTGTTTTTTAAAGGTATAGGAAACCAATCAGGACATGGGATATCAAGACTGTTTAACAACTCTCTTTGAGATATTTTATTAAGTAAAGGACGTATAGACTGAAGTCTAGGAACAAATGAAACTCCATTATTTTGAAGAGAAATTAAGCTTGGTATATCAACCCACTCATTTTCAAAAGTTATAAAGCGAGACTTTTCAGCAAGAAGTTTTGTCCCATTTGCATTAGTGGGATCATGCAAAATGACTTGATTAGTCTTTTTGGCAGCAGGGTCAGTAATGACACCGGTCTGAACAACGACATCAACATCTCTTTTTTTACCAGCCTCAACTAGCAGCATGGCAAGCTGACCTCCCCCTACAACCCCAATCATTAGTTCAAGACCTCATTTTTAGAGCTTTGCTCGCTAGATGGCAAACAACAAAAAAATCGTACAAACAATTACAAATAATGTATGAAAGGTGATTTTAATAAAAACATCCTTCCTACACAACCAAAAGAATATTCCACTTTATAATTATTTTGATCCTGGGATAAAGGATGAAAGTATAAGAACATATTTCATTGGTTTATAACATGTGATAGCCAACCATATAATTGCTTACATGTTTTGGTAATTTAAACTAATAAATTATCAAAAATCTCATACTCTCTCAACAGTGAATAAAGACTACCTCAACATTAAGGTCTCATTAACTAACAACCCATACAATATAATTATTGGAAAAAATAGTCTTGAATGTATAGGAGATGAGCTAAGTAAAATTGGTTTTAAGAAAGGATTAAAAGTTTTAGTCGTATCAAATAAAGAAGTCTCAGATCATTATGGAGATATAGTAATTAATAGTCTAATTAAAAGTAACTATAATCCAAAACTATTCATATTAAGAGCTGGAGAAGAACAAAAAAACCAATCTTCTATAGGCTTAATTCACGATGCCGCATATGAAGCAAGGCTAGAGAGAGGATCCCTAATGATTGCGCTTGGAGGTGGGGTGATTGGTGATATGACTGGTTTTGCTGCGGCTACTTGGTTACGTGGAATTCATGTTGTCCAAATTCCAACAACCCTACTTGCCATGGTTGATGCATCTATTGGAGGTAAAACAGGAATAAATCATTCAAAAGGTAAAAATCTAATAGGCGCATTTCATCAACCTAAATTAGTCTTAATAGACCCTAAAACCTTAGTTACTCTTCCAGGAAGAGAGTTCAAAGCAGGTATGGCTGAAATCATAAAGTATGGGGTAATATCAGATCTTGAGCTATTCGAACTTCTAGAAAATCAAGATCTCATTTCTGAGCTATCAAAAATAAAAGAGAAATTGTTAATAGAAATAATTAAGCGTTCAGCAAAATCTAAAGCAGATATTGTTATTAAAGATGAGAAAGAAAGTGGAGTAAGAGCATTTTTAAATTATGGGCACACATTTGGGCATGTAATAGAAAATCTTTGTGGATATGGGAAATGGCTTCATGGTGAGGCTGTTGCAATGGGTATGGTCGCAGTCGGCCAGTTGGCAGTTCAAAGAGGATTATGGAAAGAGATTGATGCAAAAAGGCAGAAGAGATTAATAGAGAAAGCTGGTTTACCCACTGATTGGCCAGGCCTTAAACTTGAGAGTGTTCTAAGCTCTCTTCAAGGAGACAAGAAAGTCAAAAACGGCAAAGTAAGTTTCGTTTTGCCCGTAAAAATTGGCGACGTGAAAATCTTTAATAATATCTCTAATCAAGAAATAGATGAATGCCTGCAAAAACTTAAACTTAGCTAATGGGCTCCTCAAGAAAACGATTTCTTAAAATCAGGTCTTTACTATTACCTTTCTGAAAAGCCAACCACCTAAATTCTCCCAGTCCCATCGGATCAACAAGTCGCAACAATGACTCTCTTCTATCTAAAACAGTAGATAGATCATTATTGTTCATATTTTGAAGAGAATAAAGAAATTTTGAAAGGCCTAATGCTAATAAAGCTTGTCCCTGCCTTGCCTCACCCATAAACTTCCATCCATTAGTTATGGCGTAATAAACAGTTGATTCAATACATAAATGTGCTGTCAAATCACAAAACCCAGCATCTTTTAAAAGATTAGTATTAGCTTCTTGATTCTTATAGGAAATAAGAGTACCTGATTTCCTCATTGCGTTGTAATAGCGCTTAGATTCCAAAGCATAGTCGACAACTAATAATGAGCCATTGATTAAAACCTTAGATAATTTTCTAAACCAAATCGGTACATCACAATGCCATTCTGTAACCCATTCATTACAAATATCCTTTGGTGGGAACTCAACCTTTAAAAGACTTTTAGAATCATTTAAAAACTGACTGATCGCAGTAGTTATCTTTAGGTCAACAAAGCTCAGAAAATATTTATCATCTATTTTTCTTAAAGAAACTCCCTGTCTAAAAACTTTTTTATCTCTAAAAACCAATCTCTCTACAGGGAAAGCGTCCAAAACCTCATTAGCAATAATTACACCTGTTACTGGCTTTAAACTGAGCTCATCAAGATTACTCCAGCGACAATTAACCCCTTTTATATTTTCAACTACTTTTTCTTGTCGTTCTCGCATCCCAACATTTAATTCAACTAAAACAAGCTCAATTTTACTGATTAAAGCAGGTGCAATTTCATAAATAGCATCAATTAAATCTCTTGACAAAGACCCTTCCCCGGGCCCAATCTCAACAAGAGAAAACAAATCGGTATCAATTCTTCCTTTTTCTAAATTAAGAAACCATTCAGCAACTTGAACAGCCAATAAACGTGCAAAATCATTACTCAAAGATGGAGAAGTACAAAAATCCCCGTCCTTTCCAATCTTCAAGCGTCCAGTTGAATAAAATCCATTGCCAGGATCATTTAAAACTAAATCCATATATTCATAAAAGCTAATTGAACCTCCACGTTCGATCATGTGACCAATTAACCATTTTGGACATCTCGCAGTCGGGTCAATCATCATGGAGAATAACCATAGAGTCCAAAAAGTTCATGCTCAAACAATTAATTAAGAAAGCCATAATTTTTTCTCTAGGACTTTTAATAATACTTTCCATGGAGGGGAAGACATTTGCTTACGATAATCCCGATCTATTACCTAAAGAACAAACACCAATAATCGATCTTGCAAAAACTCTAAGTGAGAAGCAACGATTAGATTTGGAAAGCTCTCTAAATTCCTACGAAAAGCAAACAGGTTGGAAAATAAGGGTACTATCGCAATATGAAAAAACTCCTGGTTTAGCAGTCAAAGACTATTGGGATCTTGATGAAACAAGTTTGCTTATAGTTGCAGATCCTAGGGGAGGAAACTTACTTAGTTTTAATGTTGGTGATGCATATTTTGCATTAATGCCCAGAATCTTTTGGGTAGAATTACAAACACGATTTGGTAACCAATTTTATGTAAGGGATAATGGAGAAGATGGTTCAATCTTAGCTTCAATAAACGCTGTAGAAACTTGTTTAGATCGAGGAGGGTGTGAAGTTGTCCCAGGTTTACCTCAGGAACAATGGCAATGGACATTATTAACATCTTTATTAGGAGGAATTATTGCTGGTTTTGCTGCATCACCAAGAAAAGGTAATGAATCGTTTTCAATAGGTTGGCTATTGCTCCTTTCCCCTCTTTGGATAATGTTATTTGGAATTTTTGGCATTGCTCCTGTTGTAACAAGAACTAATGAATTACTTCCCTTAATGAGAAATATTTTGGGATTTATCGGCTCTGCTATAGGTGCTTATTTAATCGCAGAAAGAAAATTTAAGGATCCTGGTTTAAATGAACAAAAGTAATTTCCATTTAACTTTAAGATCTTATAAATTTTATTAAGTAAATTACTTATTTAATAAAATTTCTTTATAAGCGATTGAAGCATCATTCCTGAACCATCTGTGAGATGCATGAATAAGCTTGCCATTTGAAAACTCAATCCAGGAGAAATGACACAAATTCTCACCTGCAGAATCAATACCTCTTCTAGGAACACAAGCTGCATTTAAATACGAAGTTCCCCATAGATCTTGAGCAAAAGTTTTTCTTGTTCTATTCCCACCAATTCGCAACTGATGATGAGTATGACCAAAAACAACTAACTCTGGAATCCTAAATTTACGAATTTGATCAATTGCAATTCCAAGATCTTTGTCTCCCCAATCCATAGACGGCAATTTCCAATCTCTGCCACAAGGGCTAGAAGACTCTGAGCCAAGACCAACTGGGCCTGAATGAGCAAGGATTAATAAAGGGAAATCTAATGGGGCTGACTTGGCGGCAGAAACAATCCGGAGAACAGATTCATTAAGACTCACCTCACCAAACACCTCCTTAACCTCGGGTGCCAAAAAGAATCCTCCACCAGCACTGCAAGGTCTGGCGCCAACAACAGACAGTTCATTCAAATTCCATTTTGATAAATTCCATGAACAATTCTTTTCTCCTAGCAAATCCAATTGAGCTCTTAAAATATCGCCAGATCTGTCTTGTCCTCTATCATGATTCCCAAGTATTACTGACGTGGGAATAGAGATTTTACTTATTGCTCTAGCAATTCTCAAATCACCATCTGACAAGTCCCCAACAAATAAAATTCCATCAGGATTTAGTTCCGAAAGCAAATCTAAATCTTCCTGACTCCATGAGCCATGTAGATCCCCAGCAATAGCAATTCGGATAACTGACAGATTTTTTTGGAAATTAACCTCTATACTGCCCCAACACGTTCACTTGGAAACTAATTACCACTGTTTCCTATTACGAGACTGATACATCAGTCTCAAATAAACGCAAAAATCTCACTGATGAGATCAATTTTTTGCGAGAAAAAAGAAATGCAATAATTCTTGCTCATTACTACCAAGAACCAGCAATTCAAGATATTGCAGATTTTATTGGGGATTCTCTTGAGTTATCCAGAAAAGCTTCGGAAACAAATGCTGATGTGATTGTTTTTTGCGGAGTTCATTTTATGGCTGAGACAGCAAAGATCTTATGCCCAAAGAAAACTGTCCTTCTCCCTGATTTTGATGCTGGATGCACACTCGCCGACGATTGCCAAGCTGATGACTTCCAAAAATTCCTAGATAAACATCCCGATCATTTTGCTATCAGCTATATAAATTGCAGTGCCGCAGTCAAAGCAAAAAGTGACCTAATTTGTACAAGCAGTAATGCAGTTGATCTTGTAAAGAAATTACCCAAAGATCTACCAATATTATTTTCACCAGATAGGAATCTAGGTAGGTGGGTTGAACGTCAAAGTGGAAGAAAATTAACTTTATGGCCTGGAAGATGTCTTGTTCATGAAACTTTTAATGAAGAATCTCTAATAAAACTAAAAATCAAGAATCCAACTGCTGAAGTAATTGCTCATCCTGAATGTCAAGAAAACCTTTTAGATTTAGCTAATTTCATAGGCTCAACAAGCAAATTACTAAATTACACACAAGATAGTCCAAACGATAAATTTATCGTGCTTACTGAGCCAGGAATAATACACCAAATGAGATTAAAAGATCCATTAAAGACATATTTAGAAGTACCTGGAATTGATGGTTGTAGTTGCAATGAATGTCCTTATATGAGAATGAATACCTTAGAGAAAGTATATAAATGTCTAAAAGATATGACTCCAGAGTTAAAAATGGATGAAGAAATCAGATCAATGGCATATAAGCCAATGAAAAAAATGCTGGATATGAGCAATTAATTTTATAAGATGAATTTATCCCTCTTTATTGTTGTATTAGGGGGAAGAAGTTTAAAAAGTAATATAGAGTTGCACGATGTGAGATGGGTTTTAGGTGAATCAATAGAAGATACTTTCCCTGAGCTTAGGGAACAATGGTTCGGGAGAAGAAAAGGACTGCATATAGATAGTTACAAGCGAATACAATACGTTGATGGATACAAAATAAGCGTATCTAAATCTAATAAAGATATGTCAATTAATAACAAAAAAGAGAATGAACTTCTTTGGTTTATCAATTTAGGTGGCTATTGTCCAAAAAAGATGTATGAAGAGCATAAATTCATCTTAGTAGTAGCAAAAAAAGCTATAGATGCAAAAAAGAAAGCAAAAAAATATTGGGAATCAGATCTTAAACTTAAGCATAATGACGATTGCTCAGGAATTAATAATTTCGAGAAGGTTGATGATATACATTCTATTAAAAGAATAAACAATTGGGAAATAGAGCTAATTAATGACCCTGAGAAAAGAAGTGAAGAACTTATACCAGACTGGTATGGATATATGAGAATTGATAAGTATTAGCTATCTTTTCAATGCATAATTTATGTTAGCTTTGTTAGGATTATAAGAATTATTATTATTTCTATCGGATTTATATTTTCTAAGCAAAATATTTTCAGCTTCTACATATTGACTATCCTTTAAAGTTCCAAGGTCTGAATTAGTTAATTTTACTTTATCATCTAATAAAAGATCTACTTTGATATCAGGTTCTATCCCATTTTTATTAATATCTTTTCCATTAGGTGTTAAATATTTTGCGACAGTAACTGTCAACCCTGATCCATCAGAAAGAGATCTTACAGACTGAACAAGCCCTTTTCCAAAAGTCTTTTTCCCAACCAATAAGCCTCTTTTATTATCTTTAATTGCTCCTGAAAGGATTTCACTAGCACTAGCAGATCCCTCATCTATTAAGACAACAACGGGTCGAGTAGTCAACGCCCTACTCTTTGCTTTTCTTATATCAGTAATTCCATCTTTTGTTTGAGTACTAACAATTGTTCCTGTATTAATCCATTGCCTAGCTATCTCTATACTTGCCTCCAACAACCCTCCAGGATTACTTCTAAGGTCTAATACATAACCAAAAGGGTTTTGTTTTTCTAATTTATTAATCGACAAACTCATTTCTTTTGGAGACTTTGCATTAAATTGTTTTAACCTTAGATAAGCAATTTTGGCTCCTAAACTTGTATTATTTATTCGACTATCAACTACATTGATTTCGATTCTATCTCTTATTAATGATATTTTTAAAAACTTATTATCTCTAATTATACCTAGTTCAACCTTCGTTCCCTTCTCACCGCGAATAAGTTTCACTGTCTGGTCTATACTAAAATTTTCTGTTGGTTTACCATCAATAGATACAATTGTATCGTTAGGTTTAATACCTGCAAAAAAGGCTGGTGTTCCTTCTATAGGAGATACAACAACAATTTCATTTGTAACTTCATCTAGAGAAATTTGAATACCTACTCCCATTAATTCGCCAGTTGTATCTATTCGCATTTCATTGAATTCTTTAGGATCTAAAAATCTTGTATAAGGATCATCTAGTTTTGCTAACATATCTTTTATGGCTTCGTATGCTTCACTATTTTCAAAATATTTAGTTGACAATATTTGCTTCCTTAATTTAATCCAATCCTCTTTCTTATATTTTCCTGAGTAATCCAAAAAATCACGATATATTATCTGCCATACTTGATCAATAATCTCCTTTGGATTATCAGTTACTAAAGTAGAAGAATTAGCTGGAAAAGAAAAAGATGGTGAAGAAAAAGCAGCAATTGATAAGCATACTTTAAAGAATCCCTTCAACATGATTATTAAATAAGTTTTTTCAAATAACAAAGCAACTAAAATTTATTTTCTATAGTTTATGGGTCCACCCATTTACCATCCTCTTTAATTAAATCAACCAATGCTTGAACTCCTTCTTCCTCAGGTACTCTTTTGATCTCATCTCTATTTCTATAAAGAGCAATGGTTCCTACACCTTTCCCTACATAACCGTAATCTGCATCAGCCATCTCTCCAGGTCCATTAACAATACAACCCATGACTGCAATATCAAGTCCGGTTAAATGAATAGTAGCGTCTCTAACTTTCGCCACAACTTCTTCTAAGTTAAATAATGTTCTGCCACAGCTAGGACAACTAATATATTCAACCATAGTTTTTCTCAATCCAACTGCTTGCAAAATTGAATAAGCAACCGGTATTTCCTTCTCAGGGGCCTCTGTAAGAGAGACTCTTATTGTATCTCCAATCCCTTCTGATAATAATGTTCCAATGCCAGCAGTACTTTTAATTCTTCCATAATCGCCATCACCAGCTTCAGTAACGCCAAGATGTAGAGGATAATTAAATCCCTCCTTATCCATTTTATCTGCCATCATTCTATAAGCAGCAAGCATTACAGGGGGCCTGGAAGCTTTCATTGAAACTATAATATTATGAAAGTCTAATGAATCACAAATTCGAATGAATTCCATAGCTGATTCAACCATCCCAAAAGGTGTATCTCCATATGCAAATAACATTCTTTCTGCTAATGATCCATGATTAACTCCTATTCTAAGTGCCTTATTTTGCTCTTTTAAAGTATTAACTATTGGTTCGAATTTTAGAATAATCTTCTCTTTAATTGCATCTATTTCCTCTTTACTAAACTCAGTTCTATTAGGATCAGGTCTTTCAAAAACAAATAATCCTGGATTAATACGAACTTTGTCTACATGCTTTGCAACTTCTAAAGCAATTTTCATGCCATTGTGATGAACATCAGCTACTAGCGGAACAGGCTTATAAGTGCTTGCGAGAAGTTTCTTGATTTCCCCAACCGCTTTTGCACTTGCGAGAGTTGGAACAGTTAATCTGACAATTTCGCATCCAACTTCATGTAATCGCCTTATTGCAGCTGTAGAAGCCTCAACATCCATCGTGTCTTCATTAATCATTGACTGAACACGAACTGGATTATCCCCACCGATTCCAATATCTCCAACCATTACTGGTCTAGTATCTCTACGGATAATCCTGGTGCTATATCGCTGAGAAAGATAATTTTCTTCCATATTCTTTTTCAGGGTCGCAATCATGAGTTAACAATTGAGCCTCTTTAATAAATAAGAATGACATATTTAAGGGCTATTATAAAAAATCAATTTTTTCCTTAATTTTCAAAAAATCCAATTTAGTTAAACTCATCGGAGTACCTTCCTCTTTTGATGGATTCCTAAGTAAATAAGATGGATGAAAAACAGGCATAACGAGTCTTTCCTCCCAATTAATCCATTTCCCCCTAAGAATGCTTATTGGAGACTTAATTTTTAAAATCGCTTCTAATGCTGTTGCTCCAACAAGAACTATAACTAATGGATTTACAAGTTTTATTTGTTGGTACAACCAGGGAAGATTTTCTTTGATTTCAGTTTTAGTTGGACGTCTATTTTTAGGAGGTCTACATTTGACCACGTTGCAAAAATAAACATCTTGGTTGATATCAATCCCGACATTTTGAAGCAATTTATCAAGTAATTTTCCAGACCTTCCGACAAAAGGTTTTCCTATTTCATCTTCCTTTGCTCCTGGGGCTTCTCCAATAATCATTAACTGGGCTTGGGGGTTTCCCCTTGCTACAACAATTTTTTTTGTAGAATTAAAGAAAACAAAACCTTCTTCAAATTCTTTTGCTGGACTTATTTTTTTTGTCACATCAGAGCATCCATATCAGAACCATTCGAAAGATAAGGTACCAAAATCAAGAATTGATTACCTTCTGGATCAAGCATCCATTGCTCAGATCCAAACTTTGCTAATTTAGATTTTCCCATCACTCTTCCTCCTATTTTTAATATCTCAGACGTCCACCTTTCAATAATTTGACCTGGATCTTTAGAAGGTTCACCTTGAAAACATAACGAAGTTATGTTTCCTTCCCTTTGGTAATCACGATTTTTATTAGAACGATAAAAATGTATTTTAGATCGACTGCTTAATGAAATAAAATAATGATTTGAGTTAAAACCTTTTTTTGCCTTGTCAGAATTGATTTTGGCATAAAAACAAGACAAATCTTTAGGGTTTTCTGAATCAATTACAAAATTTATGTTCATCAAAGGCATGCAAGTATCAGATTAAGTAGTAAATTTGTAATTAGGTCACTTCACTTTAAAAGTGAATCTAAGAAAAACATTTTGAAGTTATGCTTCGAAGATGACTGACAAATCACAGATATCTATAAGAGCTCTCTCCATAAAACCTTCTCTAACTCTTGAGATCAGCGCAAAAGCTAAAGCTTTGAAAGCAGAGGGTAAAAATATTTGTAGTTTAAGCGCAGGGGAACCTGACTTCGATACCCCTGAATTTATTATCGATGCAACTCTAAAAGCATTAAAAGACGGGAAAACTCGTTATGGGCCTGCCGCTGGAGATCCTGAATTAAGAGAAGCCATTGCGCAAAAACAATCAGATATAAATAAAGTCCCAACAAAAATAGATAATGTTTTAGTAACTAATGGAGGAAAACAAGCAATATACAATTTATTTCAAGTAGTTTTGAATCCTGGAGATGAAGTCCTCATACCCGCGCCATATTGGCTTAGTTATCCAGAGATAACTCTTTTAGCTGGTGCCAAGCCAATTAAAATTAAATCCTCAACTAAAGATAATTTCAAAATAGATATCAATTCTCTAGAAGAAAACGTAACTGAAAAAACAAGGTTATTAATTATTAACTCTCCAAGTAATCCAACAGGCTGCATTTTAACCGAGCAAGAAATGAATACTATTTCTGAGTTTTTAAGAAGACACCCAAGAATTTTTTTAATGAGTGATGAAATTTATGAATTTCTTATTTCTCCAAATCAAGTTCATCACAGTTTCGCAAAAATAGCACCAGATTTAAAAAATAGAATTTTCACAGTCAACGGTTTTGCCAAGGCTTGGGCAATGACTGGCTGGAGGATTGGATACCTAACAGGAAATACAGAGGTAATAAAGAAAGCCATTGCTTTACAAAGTCAAAGTACAAGCAATGTATGTAGTTTTGCTCAAAAAGGAGCTATTGCCGCACTTCAGGGTTCAAAAGATTGCGTTCATGAAATGGCAGCAATTTATAACAAAAGGAGGTTATTGATAACAGAAAGACTAAAAAAAATAAAAAATATTTCTTTTGTCCCTCCTACTGGAGCTTTCTATGTTTTCCCAGAAATTAATCTAGAGGATATCGATTCAATAACTTTCTGTAAATTGGCACTAGAAAAGGTTGGCCTAGCAATAGTTCCAGGGATTGCTTTCGGAGATGACAAATGTATAAGAATTTCATATGCATCCTCAAATCAAATGATCAACGATGGGGTTGATAGGTTAGAAACATTTTTAAATGATTTTTAGATTTTTTAAATTAAAAAAAAATGCATCAAGCACCAAGAGCAATCAAATTCATGAAAATAACTATTGCTCTCTTATCAATATTTAATTTATCTAATATTGGTTCATTAAAAGCAGAGGAAATACTTCGCATTGGGGCGATACCAGATCAAAACCCAGAGCACCTGAATCGTCTATATAAAGTATTATCCTCAGAATTAAGCGAGCAGCTCAATATTCAAGTCCGTTATAAACCAGTTACTAATTATGCTGCAGCTGTAACAGCTTTTAGGACCGGGAATTTAGATTTGGTATGGTTCGGTGCTTTAACGGGTTTACAAGCAAGACTTCAAACCAAAGGATCCAAGGTAATAGCACAAAGAGATATTGATGAAAAATTCCATAGTATTTTTATTGCAAACAAGAAAAGTTCAATCCAAAAAATAAATAACATAAATGACTTAAAAACACTAAAAGGCAAGCGTTTTACTTTTGGCTCTGAAAGTTCAACATCAGGAAGATTGATGCCACAATATTTTTTAAACAAAGCAGGTGTTCAACTTAAAGATTTCAAAGGTGCAAGCCCAGGCTTTAGTGGTAGCCACGATGCAACATTAATGCTTGTGCAAAGTGGTTCATATGAGGCAGGTGCTCTTAGCGAAGAAGTATGGAAGAGAAATCTTGAGAGAGGACGCGTGGACCCCTCAAAAGTCTTTGTGATTTGGAAGACTCCTTCTTATCATAATTATCATTGGCTTGCTCAAGGAAACCTAGATAAAAAGTTCAAAAAAGGTTTTACGAAAGAGCTTACAAAAGTATTTTTACGTTTCAATGAAAAGTCAAAAAAACAAAAACAAATTCTCGAATTATTTAGCGCAAAGAAATTTATAATATCAAAAAATGAGAATTATAATAAAATAGAAAAGGTAGCTAGAGAAATTGGAAAGATTAAGTGAATAAGTTACTAGAATTAAAGAATATAAACCATAGTAGTAAAGAAAGTATTAGAGTAAAAGATATTAATTTAACAATACATCAAGGTGAGAAGATAGCGCTTATTGGCAAGAGTGGCTCTGGCAAAAGTACATTAATCTCGATCGCGAATGGATCACTAATCCCAAACGAAGGGGATGTAATATGGAAAGGTTCTAACATTAACAATATCTCAAATATTGAGTCGACAAAAATAGGAACTATATGGCAGGATTTATCTTTAATAGAAGAGCTAAATGTCGCTCAGAATATAAACTGCGGTGCACTAGGTAAACACAATTTTATATGGGCTTTAAAAAATCTCCTAGGAGTTTTAGAAAAAGGTTTATGCCAAGAATGCCTGGCAGCAGTCTCTCTGCCTAAAAAAACTATTTATTCCAATATAAATAAACTTTCTGGTGGGCAAAAAAAAAGAATAGCAATTGCACGTCTTTTAAGACAAGAGCCAGAGATTCTTCTTGGAGACGAACCTTTCTCAAATTTAGACCCTCTATTATCAACAAATATCTTAAATTTATTTGTTAATCAAAAAAATTATCATAGAATTAAAATCCCTGAGACCATACTTATAAGTCTCCACCAAATATATTTAATAAATAATTTCAATAGAGTTATTGGGTTAAAAGATGGAGAGATTGCAATAGATAGAGAAATTCATAATATTAATCAATCAGAGTTTGATTGGCTATTTTAATTCATAATGAAATTAATAAAACCAGTATCAACTTTATTAACATTAATCCCATCAATAGCCTACATTCCCATTCTAATAGAAATCATAAAAGGATTTCATATTGGGGGTCTAAATATCATATTTCAATTCATAAGCTCAGCAATAAAACCATCGTTCAATCAAGAAGTAGTTAAAAGCGCATGGGAAGGACTTCAAATAACAATTGCTACTGCTTTAACTAGCTGGGTTATAAGTATGCTTATTGGAATTCTTTTAGGTGTACTATCTACAGATTTATTTTGGAAAAGTATTCCTAAATTTTCTTATTTAGGTAAATTAATAAAATACTCATTAGCAATTCCAAGATCAATACATGAAGTAGTCTGGGGCTTGCTATTTATACAAATTTTAGGTTTGAATATTTGGGTGGCAATTATATCTATAGTCATTCCCTATTCAGCCTTAACAGCAAGAGTAATTTCTGAGCAACTAGATAGTTTTGACATACAACCTCTAAAAGCAATTAAGCAAACTGGATCTAATTTTATGATCTCATTTATAACTATTCTACTACCAAAGTTAATACCTATCGTATCTACATATGGAAGTTACAGATTTGAATGTGCAATTAGAGGTGTAACATTACTTGGAATATTTGGATTAGGAGGTATAGGAACAGAACTATATTTAACTTTAAAATCCTTTGAATTCAATGAAATGTGGACTTGTTTGTGGATGCTTTGGTTAGTAATGATTTTATTAGAGAAATTTATAAGATTTTTAAGAAGTTATTTATCTGAAAATATTAGTTTGAAAAAGTCTTTCTTAATTTCAATCTCAATATTTTCACTATCTCTATCGTTAGGTATTAGTTGGCTTTATAAGCTAAATTTTGAGATATTTACTCCATTAAGCTTTTCGTATTTAAATTTACCTTCATTCGTAGAGATAAGAAATGGATTTAACACCTTACCTCTGTTTAAACTAATCATCACAACAATTTTAATAACTTTTCTCGCATCTGGGATTGCAATAGGGACACCTCCACTTTTATTAGTATTATTCCCAGGTAAATTCCCTCTAGAAGTGCAAAATCTTATTTGGATCTTCTTTAGATTGATACCTCCTCCATTGACCACTATACTTATTCTTCTTTTTACTAATCCTAATATATCTGTAGCAGCATTATCACTAGGAATTACACATATGGGTGTCATGGGAAGATTACTTACAGATAACATACTAAATCAAGAAAAAAGTATTTATCGAGCAATTAAAAACAATGGTTCTAGCAAGAAATCAGCAACACTTTATGGAATATTAGCTCCCCAAAGTAATAGTTACTTAGCTTATGGAGCATATAGAAGTGACGTAATCCTAAAGGAAACAGCAATTATAGGTGCGGTTGGAGGAGTAGGATTAGGGTGGCAATTACAGGAATCACTAAGCTCATTCGATTGGGCACAAGTCATTATAATAACTACTACTTTCTCTTTATTAACAATGTCAGGAGAATTTTTATTTAACACTTCTCAAAATTATTGGTTAAAGAATTCAACCAACAATTTCATTAGTTAGTTATTTTATTCAACATATCGACTTATGAATAAATATCAGAAAAAATTAATCATAATTGGAGATAGTGGGGTTTACGGATGGGGAGATCGAGAGGGAGGTGGATGGTCTGAGAGATTAAGACAAAACTGGTTAAATTTAGACGGTGCCCCTATCATTTATTCTCTTGGAGTAAGAGGAGATGGATTAGAGAAAGTTGCTATAAGATTAAAGAATGAGTGGGCAACAAGGGGAGAGTTAAGGAGAAAAGTTCCTGAAGGTATTTTGCTATCAATTGGATTAAATGATACAGCTAGAATTGGAAGAAAAGATGGCAGACCACAACTTTCCGAAGATGCTTTTAAATTTGGCTTAAAACAATTAGTAAACGAAATCAAGAATGAAGTGCATATAATGGTTCTTGGGTTAACACCTGTTAATGAAGACTCAATGCCTTTTGCAGAATGTCTTTGGTATTCAAATAAAGCTTGTTCTAAGTATGAAAATAAAATTGAAGAAACTTGCTTAGAATTAAATGTCCCATTTTTATCTATCCATGAAAAAATGATCAACTTATTATCATTTAAAGAATTACTCTCATCAGATGGAATACATCTGAATACTAAGGGTCATAAATGGATTTATGAACAAATTAATGAATGGACAGCATTAAAGAATTGGGCTGATTTAAAATAAATATTTAAATTAAATTCAAATATAAAAAGATAGAAATAATAGCGGCTATAGATGTCTGGATAGAGTTAACTAATTCATTAGTCATCCAATCAATCTTATTTTGCACCACTGCCCCAATATAACTTTCCAAAAAAGTGGCTAAATAGCCAGATAAGAAGACTATAAAAGCAACAGATAGTCCAGAAATAATTGATAGATTAAGCATAAAGCCAGTCATTATAAAACTTCCTAACAAACCAGCCATCGAACCTTCTATGCTTATTGCCCCCTCTGTTCCTGGTGATACTGGCTTTAAAGTCGTAATTAGAAAAGTTCTTTTACCAAATCTTTTGCCAATTTCACTTGAAAAAGTATCGGAAAGTTTTGCACTGAAACTAGAAGCAAAACCTACCATAAATAAATTTAAAAAATTCGGCCAAAGACAACTTAATAAAGCGAGTGAGCAACCTGTTGCTGCAGACCCCCATACATTTTCAGGGCCACGTTGACCACCTCTGGCTTCAGCAATCCCTCGGGAAGCTTTATTTTTGTATCCAATTTTTGTAACTAAAGTTCCCAACAAGAGATATACACAGACTGATATCCAACCATTCCAACCAATAGATCCTAATAAAAGTGTTCCAAGTATTCCAGCATGAATCCAACCTTTCTTAGTTAAAAATGGAAGCCTATGTCCCAAAAATATCAACAAGAAATTAATCAAAAAAGCATTAATCCAAATACTGTTAAAGAAAGAGAAGTTAGCCATCGTTGCTAATCAGCATGCCTATTTCTAAACAATAGACGGTTTCATGATCAAAAATATTCAATCTTAAAGGGATGATTTAAGTCTTCTCCATGAAATCATTAGCTGACATGCGCTTACGGCAGCTGTTGATGTCCTCAAAATATTTTCTCCCATAGACACCCCAGATAAGCCAGAGTCAAAAGCTAATGCCTCTTCATCTTTATTCCAGCCTCCCTCTGGACCAACTACTAACCAAACTTGATTGACTTTGTGTGATCTTTCTTTTAACCAATTCACACAATCCTGCAATTCTTCAATACGAGTTGTGGCAAATCCTATTTGAGATTCGGAAGGTAAATCATTTATCCAATTAGGAAATGTCAATGCCTGCATTAGTTCTGGACTCCAGAGTCTCTCAGATTGCTCAACGGCTTCATGAATAATTTTTTGATATCTAATAATTTTTTCGTTATTGCATTCTTTAACTACTGATCGTTTTGAAATCAATGGTTGAATAATGTCAACTCCTATTTCAGAACTCATTTGCAAAAAGTTTTCAAACCCCTGTTTAGGAATAACTACAGCAATGCCTATTAATGGTCTCTCTCTTGAAACGACTTGAAGAGGTTTATATAAACCATTGGTAAGTTTTATAGTTTTTCTCCCAACAACTTTTGCATTCCAAAGATGACCTTTTCCATCAATAACCTCTAAAAGATCTTCCGATCTCATCCTCATAACCCTAGATAAATAATGTGATTCATTAGAGGTCAAAATCAACTCTCCATTTGAATCGATTTCATCATTTAATCGATTTGGATTTACAAATAATCTTCTTTTCTCAGCCATAGAAAATTAATCTGTTGAAGAAAAAATTGCATCAGGATGTTCTTCTACTGGCCAATCTTGATTTTCTCCTCCGATAATTAGTTCCTCTATTTTTACAACATCAACATCCATTTGTTTTAGTACATTTATCAAAACATCAATTGCAATGAGGTCAGAAGTACCTAGATCGACCCAACATCTAGCCCAACACTCATTAAATTCAAATTCTCCAAGATTATGCATTAATGATGGAAGACTAGAGGAGTTATCATCATTCTCATAGCTCATCCAACTGACATCAGAACCCATTTCGTGCGTTTGCAAATTTTCAGAATTAAATCCCCCAAGTCTGCCTAGCACATACCAAGAATCAAAAATACCATCGACGTATTCTTTTTCTCCCTTACTTGGGACATCTGAATATCTAAGCCATATCCAACAATTAAAAGGATCAACTTCACGAAATCGAACTTCCATAAACAATAGATCTTAAAAAAGAAACTCTAAAAGATATCAAACATAATCTAATGTAAATTGATTAAAGGAAATTAAAAAATCTTTATTTAATTGATCAAAGCCTCAATAAAAAAGAATGCTTAGTTTAAAAAATATTTATTACCATCCCTCAACATCAGAGAAGCCAATCCTTAGAGATTTGTGTTTAAAATCAAATTCTGGAAAAATCACAATAGTTAGAGGACCAAGTGGAAGTGGAAAAACTACATTAGTAGAAATCATTAGCGGTCTTTCGGGATATCAAAAAGGAGAGATCACATGGTTCAACAAACCTCTAAATGCACGTCAGCGCAGGTGGTTATGTGGATTAGTTTTTCAATTTCCAGAAAGATATTTTCTTGGATTATCGGTAGCTCAAGAATTACGTCTTGGACATAAGAGGTTAACGACTGAAGAACAAATTTCAGCTCTCACAAAAGTGGGATTAATCAACTTAGATTTAAAGAAGCCGCCAGAATCTCTTAGTGGAGGACAACAACGACGACTAGCTATTGCTGTTCAACTATTAAGAAGTCCAAAAGTACTTTTATTGGACGAGCCAACAGCAGGTTTAGATTGGTCAGTAAGAAACGGAATTATAGAATTACTCGCAAAGCTTAAAGACAAGCAAACAATCCTAATAGTTACTCATGAACCCGAACTTTTTAAAAATTTGAATACCGACAATTATGAGTTGCACAATGGTCAACTTATCCCTAAGTAAACAATTTAACTAATCAATGACAGATTTACTAGTTAGAGCTACTGCTGCGAAAGGAGGGATCAGGCTAGTCGCCGTGTCAACAACTGAATCAACTAAAGAAGCAAAAGAAAGACATTCTCTTTCATATCTAACGTCTGCAATTGTAGGTAGGGCGATGAGTGCAAGTCTCTTGCTTGCAAGCTCAATGAAAGTGAATCATGGAAGAGTGACTTTGAGGCTCAGTTCAAATGGACCACTAAAAGGATTAACTATTGATGCAGGTCGAGATGGAAGTGTGAGAGGATACGTAGGGGATCCAAGTCTTGAATTAGACCTAATTAAAAATAAAAATAATCACTATACATTTGATTTTAAAAAAGCTGCAGGTATTGGCTATCTTCATGTTATTAGAGATAACGGGAAAGGTGAGCCACATAACAGCACAGTTGAATTAATTAACGGAGGGATAGGTGAAGATATAGCTTCTTATTTATTACATTCCGAACAAACACCATCAGCTGTGTTTGTTGGAGAAAGAATTAATCAGGATGGAATAGTTTGTAGCGGAGGACTGTTAGCACAAATACTACCTAAAGCAGAACGAGACTATTCATTGATAGCCTTACTTGAAGATCGATGTAAAGAAATTAACTCTTTTAGTGAGTTATTAAATAAAAATGGGGACAACCTTATTTCTCTTATTGAAGAAGTTTTTCCTGATCTTGATCAATCACATTCAGATATTATTAGCTCTTCTCAAGAAGTTCGTTTTAAATGTAGATGCTCAAGGGAAAGAAGCCTATCAGCATTAAAGATCTTGGGGAAACATGAACTTGAGGAAATGATCAAGGAGGATGGGAAAGCAGAACTTACATGTCAATTCTGCAAAAATGTTTATCTTGTTAACGAGGAAGAATTGATATCTTTAATTGATTAAAGAATTAATCAAGGAAAATCACTCCCAACCAAATCAAAAATACTGCCGGTATCGCCTCAAACTTGTCAGGAGAAAATGATCCAGCGTTATCAACAAATGATTGAGCACCGCCCAAAAGTAATGCACCAGATATAAGTCCAATGCTGAGAAGAAGAATGCACCAGAGGATAGAGGAAAAGAAAGGCCTACCTCTACGTGACTGACTGATGAATAAGGCTATTGTTGAGAATGAAAGTATTAATTCAACACTTTCAGAAGGCACAATTAAAACAAGTAAAAAAGCCAATATTCCCAAAGAAAGCCTTATATTTAATTCTTGTCCAGAGGGCAACTCTAAGCTTGGTAAAAAATTAGATGGTGATGCCTCGGATTTAGGCAGATTTAAATTTGTCAACCTAGTGAGAAGCGAACCAGGTCCTATATCTCCAATTTTTTTTACTTCATTTTCTTTCTTTGATGCATTTATCGCCTCGTTGCTAGCGTTACCAAGTTGTCTCGACTTAAGACTTACCATTAGCAACGAATCATAAGCAGCTTCTATTTTTGCTTTAGTGATTTGGTCATCTCCAGCCTCAATTAACTTTTTGTCCCTTGCTTCTTGAATAGCATCAAAACTTGCACCCTCATTTATTCCAAGTATCAAATATGGATCTTGTGAGTTTGAATTTGATTGTGAACTAGTACCAGAATCCATAGATTTTCCAAAAAAGGATTTATAAACTCTCTTTAATAATTAGATTTTAATCTACTTTAGAGAGAAACAGGATCAACACCACTGACAACAGGAGCAACTGAGTTTAATTCCATTTCAGGATGATCTTCCTTTAACTGATTTAGATTCCATTCATTTTTAAAAAGCAGTACTGGTCTAAGCCAAGGGTCCTGAACCGTTTTGCAATTAAAAATTCTTCCAACCTCATCTAAAGCAGGCCATCCCCCCTTTACCCATCTTGCGACTTGATAACCCATTGGTTCAAGCCTAGTTTCCACTCCATATTCACTAGCGAGTCGATGTTGCACCACCTCAAGCTGAAGCTGACCAACTGCGGCCAAAATTGGATCTCTTTTGCTTTGATCTTTATCGTAAAGAATTTGGACTGCTCCCTCCTCTCTTAATTGATTGACCCCTTTCCTAAAGTTTTTGAAAGCTGAGGGGTTTGGATTTCTTAACCAACTAAATATCTCGGGGCTAAAACATGGGATTCCCTCAAATTCAACTCTCGGCCCAATAAATAATGTATCTCCAATCGAAAACATCCCTGGGTTATTCAAACCGATAACATCCCCAGGGTAAGCATCATCAACAACGGCCCTATCTTGACCAAAAATCTTTTGAGGCCTTGAAAGTCTGATTTGTTTGCCCGTCCTAGCGTGTTGAACTGTCATATCTTTTTTAAACCTCCCACTACATACGCGCACGAAAGCAACTCTATCTCTATGTTTTGGATCCATATTTGCTTGTAATTTAAAGACAAATCCACTAAATGATTCTCTTGTCGGAACAATTGGTCCATCAAAGCTATTTCGAGCAACTGGTCCCTGAGATAACTCAAGAAAATTGTCTAGAAAAGGCCTAACCCCGAAGTTGGTCATTGCAGATCCAAAAAACACAGGGGTTAATTCGCCAGATAAGATTAATTCTTGATTTAAGTCACAACCTGCCTCATCAAGGATCTCTATCTCTTCAAGTGCTTTTGTTAATAGTTCTTTTTCTACTAGGTTTTTAAGTTCCGGATCATTAATTTTCAAACGTATTTCACTAGATTGCTTCCCTCGTTCCGCTCTAGAAAACAAAACAACTTCTTTTGTTGCACGCTCTACAACACCTCTAAAAAGCTCACCACTTCCTATTGGCCAATTAACTGCAAAGGTTGATAAACCTAGTTCAGACTCAATTTCATCTAATAATTCAAGCGGTTCTTGACCTGGCCTATCCATCTTGTTAATGAATGTAAAAATTGGTATTTGACGCATTCTGCAAACCTCAAAAAGCTTCCTTGTTTGAGGCTCAAGACCTTTCGCCGCATCCTCAAGCATTACAGCATTATCAGCAGCGGCAAGCGTCCTATACGTATCTTCCGAAAAGTCTTGGTGGCCAGGAGTATCTAATAAATTAATCGTCTTATCTTTATAAGCAAATTGTAAAACAGTTGATGTAATTGATATGCCTCTTTGTTTTTCAAGCTCCATCCAATCAGAAGTAACTTTTCTCTGTTCACCTCTTGCTTTTACTGCTCCTGCCTGTTGAATAGCTCCGCCATAAAGTAAAAGTTTTTCTGTCAAGGTTGTTTTTCCCGCATCGGGGTGGGAAATAATTGCAAAATTTCTTCTTTTCCCAACCTCTTCACTAAGAGAAATCGACAATTCTTCTTCTAAATTAGGATTTAAATTTTTCTTGTCTTGAGGGGTTGATTTCATTATTGTTTTTGATGGTTCAATTGTTCAGGAAAAGATTAAATACACCCAATAATCTCAAAATAAAGCTCATCAACTTGAAAAACCTCTAATTGAGATAAGCCTGCATTAACAAGTTGTTGGTTTACTTCTTCAACTGTAAATGATGCCTTGAGAGATGCATAAAAATCTTTTTTTAAAATTTCTGGTGAATTTGAAAGATATTTTTCTTTTAGTTCAAATGCTTTCTCTAATGAAGAGGGCCTTATTAAATCACGATGAATATGAATACAGTTTTCTTTACCAATTTTCTTTAAGGCATTCCAAAATCTGCAAGGATCATGAAAATGATGCAAAGCACTATTACTTACCAATACATCAGCTTTGAGCTCGAATTTTTTTTCACCAGTGGCTATTGAGTTGATCTCAATCAACTCATAAGTAAGATTATTGCTAAAACTTTTGCAAAGTTTTTTTTCTGCTTCATTCAACATTTCCTTTGATCCGTCAATTCCAACAACTTTTACAAACGGCCAATTTTTAGCAATTCTCTCGCAAATATTTCCAGGTCCACATCCAACATCCAAAATCAAATCATTTTTATTAAGAGTTTTTCCTATTTTTTTTAAATATTTTTCAAGTCCTTTAACAACCATAGAATCGCTTCTTGAAAAATCCGCATCTGCATAAGCCCTTACCTGCGAAGGGATTTTCATAAGTTCAGGTTCAGGTGTTCTATTCATTAATGAAAGAAATAATTTTGTTTTTTCCTTAAACCCCTGTAGATGGTGTTAAAAAAACTTGCTAACGCTATACATGGCGTTAGCGTAGTAGTTACTAAAGGGATAAAAGATCTTGACAATCGCACCAAGCCAGCCCGAAACCAATAATTCAGCCTCGGGTAGAAAAAATGCAAAAACTGATTTTCCAATAACTGCACCTGCCGCAAATCCTGTCTTTTACAGAACTTATAGTAGGAAGCTTCCTGCGGGTCGCGAAAGTTGGGAACAAGTGAACACAAGAAACCTTGAAGGCTTAAAAAAACTTGGAGGGTTAAACGAAGCTGAAATAAATTTAATGCAAAAAATGCAACAAGAGAAAAAAGCTCTTCCTTCAGGTCGATGGCTTTGGATCGGAGGAACAGACTGGATTGAGAAAGAAAAGAATTTTTCTGGAGCCTACAATTGCACCTCAACAAACCTTATAGATTGGCAGGCCTTTGGACTAATGATGGATCTAGCAATGATGGGTTGCGGAACTGGAGCAATAATTGAGCCTCATTTAATTGATCAACTACCAGAGATTATCAATACAATTAACATTCAAAATGTTTCAGATATAGGAGTTACGCCCGCTGAAAAAAGAAATGAAAAAACTACTTTCTCTATTCAAGGTAATAATGTACTAATAAGTGTTGGTGATAGTAGACGTGGATGGGTTGATAGCTATCAAAAAATACTTGAGTTAAGCAGTGACGAAAGTTTCAATTCTAGAGTAATTAACATATCTATAGATTTAAAAGATGTAAGACCAGCTGGCGAATCACTTAAAGGGTTCGGAGGAATGGCAAATCCCGTCAAACTCAAAGATTTATATCCTCGCGTTACGAATCTTTTAAACAAAGCAAAAGGAAGAAAACTAACTTCAATAGAATGTTGCCTACTTATAGATGAAGCAGCAGTGACAATTGTTGCTGGAAATATAAGAAGGAGTGCAGGTATGCGTCAATTCTCTTCAGAAGATTTAGGAGCGGCTGGTGCTAAAGAAAATTTATGGAAACAAGACTCTGATGGGAATTGGAGCATCGACCCAGAGAAGGATGCTTTACGAATGGCTAACCATACACGCGTTTACCACACTAAACCTGAGCTGAAAGTGCTTGTGGAAGCAGTGACTAAGCAATTTCATTCAGGAGAAGGAGCAATTCAATTTGCACCAGAAGCAATTGCTCGTTCAAATGCAGACATACTTACAACAGTAGAATTAAGAAATGAATTTATTGAGATCTATTGCGAACAAGGTAAAAAAGAAGCTTCCAAATGGATTCAATCAAATTACGGTCCATTTGATGAAAAAGAACTTTTCCATAGACTAAGTAGATACGGTCTTAACCCATGTGGTGAAATCCTTGGCTCTGATTTCCACTGTAATCTTGCAGAAATCCATCTAAATCAAATCGATCCATTAGACATAAGCCAACAAGAAGATGCCTTCAAAGCGGCAGCCTTGTCCGTTGCATGTCTACTCAATCATAGATTTGAAGTAAAAAGATACAGAAAGAGTCGAGAATGGGATCCAATCGTTGGGGTCAGCTTCACAGGCCTTTTTGACTTTTTTGTCCATGCCTTTGGGACATCTTGGCTTAAGTGGTGGGAAGCTGGAAGACCAGATACGAAAGAAGGGAAAGATTTTAAAAATCAAGAAGCTACTTTTTTAAGTCGATGGAAAAAAATCGTTAACGACACAGTTTTTGAATATTGCGATAGACATAACATCCGTCGCCCAAGTCGTTGTACAACAGTTCAACCTGCAGGAACAAAAAGTCTTCTAACCGGGGCTTCTCCAGGTTGGCACCCTCCAAAAGCTCAGCGTTTTATTAGAAGAATTACTTTTCGTAAGAACGATCCAGTTGCATTAGCTTGTATGGACTATGGATACACGATAGTTCCTTCACAATCAGATAAAGATGAGAATGGGAAACTACTAGATAATCCTTTTGATCCGAAATGTACTGAGTGGCTAGTTGAAATACCAACTGAGGTAAGTTGGGCAAATATACCTGGTGCGGATCAAATTGATATTAATAATTTCTCAGCTCTTGCCCAATTTGATTTTTATATGCAAGTTCAAACAAACTACACTGACCACAACACTTCAGCGACGATCGAATTCAGAGAAAATGAAATAGAGGGTTTAGCAAAAGCATTGCATAACTCAATAAATGAAAACAAAGGTTATATTTCAGCTGCTTTGCTCGCAAGATTTGATGCAAATGCAACATTCCCTAGACTTCCTTTTGAACCTATTGACGAAGAAATATACACAAAACTGCAAGCAGAGGTAATAAAAAGAAGAGAAGATTGTGATTTCTTTGATGCTCTTAGCCGATATGACCAAGGAGAGCTTACCGAAGCTGGACCAGCAGGTTGTGATTCGGATAAGTGCCTACTACCACTTGCTAAACCATCTTAAGGACATTTACTCGTCTAGAATTTTTAACTATCTTCAAGTAAAAGTTACAAAAATATATTTGCTTAATTTTTAGAAGAAGTTTTAAAAATAATTGTCCAAATAAAAAAAAGTAGCTAGATGTTTAATAGGTCTTGTGTTCTTTAAAAATTGAATGACTACAACTAACAAACAAATAAAAATAAATAGCACAAGTACTAATGATGCACTTATTGATCAGCTAAGGGCATGTAAAAATCCCGAAGAAATTCTTCAGTTTGAAAAATGGTTCAATTCAAATATTGAATCTGACAAACTGTATAAAAGAATTTGCGAACTTTTAAAAAATAGAAGTATCTCAAGGGGACTGGCCTCAAAATGGCTGTTAACTCTTATTGAAGATAGAGATAATAATATTAGAAAACTGTCTATTCAATAATCTTCTCTTGGAATCTAATAATTTTAAATACCTTTATTTTAGAAAGGGAATGGTCCAGTTGAACCGCTTGAAGCAGTAAAACCTGATAGAGCCCAAATCCCAAAAGAAAATAGAGCGCATCCTATAAAAAACATCAAGTGAGCAACGTAACGGTATTTTTCCTTTTGACTAATACCACCCTCCATTGGAAGGTCTCCAAGGAAACGAGATTGTGGGCTCTTGTTGCTTGCCATGAAAGTGATTTACCAATGTCATAAATTATGGCATAAATAATATCATTAATATTTATGCAAGAAGAGAATCTATAGGTTCTGAAATTTTTATAGAGTGGGGATCTCCTTTAAAAGTGAATTAACAGCTCAAAGTGGAGTAATTTTTTTTTTGAAGAATATATTTAAGATTTTAGTAGCCAATAAAACTATTTTTCAAATGGATAGTTGGTCAAGTGGTTTATTGCTCTAGTCTTGAAAATAAGCCTTAATTACAATAATAATTATAGTAATTTTATTGATATAACTAGCTTTATTTATTTTCTATAGCACCATAATTTAATTCTTAATACTCAAAAGTTTTTTATAATAAAATGAGCAACTTTCAAAAAAGTGGTCAATATCGGTCATGAAGACTAGCAACGTAAAAAAGGCTGAACAAAGTCAGCCCTTTTCTTTCCGATAACAATCGGCTGTCAACCAACTCTAATTTAACTGTTTCAAGAGAAAACTCTTGGGTATGGAGTTTGTCCGTTCATTAATGATGTATCTATTGGTTTGCAGATATTCATTAATGCGTTCAGACCAAATCCAGGACCTGTCGGACCATCAATGAATTCCTGAAATTCTTCTACCGTAATATTCTCCTTAGTTTCCCAAATACAGTAAACAGGGCCTTCAGAAGTCACAGCATTAGCAGAGTGGTTGTAAAAACCTTTTTCTTTATTTGCTGCTACAGCCTCATCCCATCCACCGCCAGGTGCCATAGCTGCATAAGCAGTTTCCCACCACTTAGATGAAGTACCAGCTCTAAATTCGTGATGAACGATATAAAAATTAGAGGTCATCAATAATATACAAGAACCTAAAGCATTACATATTATGAGAAACTTTTAAGTATTAAAAGACTATCGAATCATGCACTGCTGAAAATACTTGCACGTTGGGCATATGGCTTAGTAAAGAGCATATAGATCAAACAAAGTCTAACCAATAATCTCACCAGGTCAGAACCATGATTTCTTATTTGATTTAGCTGAAGTGGAGATAGTCATTACATTCACTGGCGAAGTTTATTTACAAGGATTGTTGAAAAGCCAATGAACAATATTGAAGGTATGGCCAAGCTTGCAAAAATTGTTCCCTCGTTGATTACTTAATTGGATTCAATTACTGATTTAGCTGCATCAAATGGACCTGATGCAAAATTAGCGCAGGTATGCAGAAAAGAGCTAGAAACTTAGCTGCTGAGGAATTATTAATGGAAGTTATTTTATATAGAGGAAGTAAGCTTTTCGATGAAACAGAGTTTGAACATTCCGGTCACCAATGAAAAAAACATAAGAAGATTTAATTTAATGAAGTTCGGTTTAGATAGGGCTAACCAGTTCGGGTGCTTAAGGACAGTTTTATTGATGACTTTCTAAGAAACCGTACTTGAATTTCATTTCGGTTGTTCTGGTTGGCTTGCTAAATTAAATGTACGTTCGCTCCATCTATTTGGAGTGCATTACATGGAAGTAGGGAACGGGATTTCCAGTAATTAAAAAGGTCATGAACAACCTAGTACTAACTAAAAAAAGAGTCTTAAAAGCAAAAAGACTACACAAAGCTCAACTTGCAACATTTAAGAAAGGAGTATTTACTTCTTACAAAACTTCAGTTTTTCTAGGGAGACAAAAGCAAGCTCAAGAAGAGGTTGCAGCAATGGATTCTTAATTCAGAATTGAATTGGCTGCTGATTTATATCTAATTTAAAAAGGGCTGACTAAGGTCAGCCCTTTTTAAATTAGATATCGAATAACTAGTAAGTAGTACTTGAGTAAAAGCCGGGGTGTTTAAATCACAAGGAATCAAGTAGAACATAATCATCCGAATAGGAGGTTTATGAAGCTAAGAACTCCATTTTTTATCAAAAATGCGTTGAGTGATATTCGAATAATGCATGATTTCAATTATAAAGTTCCTGCTGAGACAAGAGAAGATTTTTGGAAAGCAGAATGTGAAATCCACCCAACTTCTTTAACATGCAAAGTTTATGAAGACTAATAAAACAAAGCTTTAATGGATCCGTTAGATCCTGCCCTTCAAAGTACAGCTGTAACAGGAGTTAAGCCTTTATTAACTCTGGCAATTTTTGCTGGGGTAGGCTCTTTTTTCCTTGGAGCATTTTTTACTGCTATTAGAAGAGGAATGAAAGAAGAAGGTTGGTTCAAACTTAACCACCAAGAAGAGGAACAAGACTAAACAATTGCATTAACTAGATTTTCTCCTTATAGATTTTTGCTTTTTTCAAAATTTATTAAAAAAAATCCAAAGCCAATGATGTAAAATTAGAAGTGGAGAGTTGGTCGAGTGGTTTATGGCTCTAGTCTTGAAAACTAGCATGGGGGCAACTCCATCGGGGGTTCGAATCCCCCACTCTCCGTTCTATTACGGGGATGCTAGAATTATTTAATTATATTGTTAATCTCTTTATTTGTTATCCGTAATACAAAAGTTGACTAAAATTTGACAACATAATATTTTCTTTCATTAAGAACAAATCTTCTCTACAAAAGATTACAAATATATTCCGGGCAAAGTAGGTCTTCTTTGTTCAAAGCACAGCTGAAAGCCATTGGCATGAGATAAATATCGCTATTCTTGAAAACTAGCATAGGGGATTCTATAGGGGGGCTTTAATCACCCTACTCTCCTCTCTTCATGGAGAATCATGGTTCTCCTTAAAAATTAGAATATAGATAAAATAAAGAAAAATTTAATTTCTAGAGTTAGCTTTAAATATTCAAACGAATGGTCAATTAACCATAAAGTCTTAATAAGATTTATTTTTAATACCTTTTTACATAAGAAAATCAAATATTTAATGCCAACAAGAATTATATAATGCTCATGATTTTTTTATTTTTTCGTTATGGTGTTTTTTAAAATAGGTTTTTGATTTTTAAGAACTATCTAATAACAATCTGATAAACCTTGTAATGCTAAAGATTTATTTGATTGTTTTCTTAACAAAATTCAACCCCACCCTAAATCCTTAATCAAATCAAAATGAAAGAAGAGCGTTACTTAAAAGACAGAGAAGCTATTGTGAGGGCAGATATTTGGAAAGAGATTACCTCATCTTGCAAAGGGCTTAGAACTGAGCTTGGCTACACAAATATACAAATAGTGGAGTTTCTAAAAGAAATCACTAAAACATTTGAAAGAGACCAACTCTAATTGAATTAGTTAACATTCATATTGTTCAAGATAAGACCTATTTTGGAGTGGGTTTTAAAACTCGTTCTATATTTTTTGCGGCTGAGTTAACACTTTCAAAAGTAGAAGTCAATCGCCAAAAGGATCCACTACAAATTGCACTAATATCACTGAGGGCCTTTAGAATGTAATTCTGATGTTTAATGTTAGCTTTTTCAGCAATAAATGATGCCTTCCAAGGATTCCATGACACTAAATTAACAACACTTCTGTATGCACTTGGCCATGGATTATTTGGTAACAATATTTCCAAATCCTTTAAATAAATATCAGCTTCATAAGGCCTATTTGATAATATCTCCAAAAGAGATAATGTCCATAAAGATTCAATATTTTTAGGATTAAAACTCAATTCTGACAAGGCTTTATCTCTAACTATATTTTGATATTTAAAGTGGCCATCAAGCATATGTTCTATAGCTATTTCATCAAAAATCAATTTAATGCCTAATGGACCTTGATCCATTACATTGGCAAGTTTAATAAATCTATTATGGAATTCAATGGGATTATTTGATCTTTCACTTCTTTTCCATAAAGAAAAGCTCCCTCCTTCTTTTCTATCAAATTGTCGAACTTTTTTAAAAAGATAACTATCTCTAATCGATTTATCGAGAGCCAGAGAATTACTAGAAACAGAGCCTTGATCTCCTTCAGCCAAAATAATCCAGTTAGAATATTTTAATACTGGGTCTATATGCAAAAGAGATTGTCCAAGTTGTCTACCTAAAATATTTCCCCCTTTCATTCTACCTATATAACTTACATTATGCTGATTAACATCAGGTGTGCTTGGAACAACAATAATAGTTTCTTTTTTATATTTATCTTGACCTGATTTAACAATGGAAACAATTTGTTTAACAGGATAGTATTTATTTTTCTGCCCTTCTAATGAGTTAAACTTAGTGAAAGCATCGGAAAAAATGAAGCTTAAAGGTGCAATTAATAATAAGCCATTAAATCTAAAGTAAGAATCTAGCCAATCACTCCACTTACAAAAACCGAGAGCTAGTAATAATATAATTAATGGAATCACAGAAGCTATATACCTCTCATCCTTGTTAGGTATAAAAGTTGTAAAAGTCCAGCTAGTAAATAAATTAAATAGGATCCAAGTCCATTTATAATAATAATTATTATTTAATAAATCTTCGAATTTTATTGGAGTTTTAAAAGATCTTATATAAGTTAAAAGAATAAATACTAATCCAGATAAGCCAAAAAAGAAAATAATACTACCAAACTGATTTTTCAAATATGGGAAGTACCAAAAAATACTTTTTAACTCAAAGATGGAAGGGTCACCTTCAATAGCTGCTGATTCAAAAACAGCTCTATAGGTCCCACTTAATATCATTATCCAATTATGATAAAACCAAGGTAAAATAGCTAAGAAATTAATAAACAATAAGCATAAAATTTGAAATCTAAATGTTCTATCTCTTTTGAAAGAAAGAATAAAAATAAATAAAAAAGAAGGAATAATAACTAATAATGCACTCTGCTTTATTAGTAAAGACGAAGCACATGCTATTGAAGCAACTATCAATTGCGTCCATTTAGCTCCCCTATGATTATCGCTCCATCTACCTAAGTGAAACAAATAAAAAGTAACAGCAGAAATCAGAGGCAACTCCAATACATAATCAGTTCTTAGATGAAATAAGAAAGGAGAGCAAACACTAATAAGAACAGCGAAAAATGCGAACTTTTGTCCTCTTAGATAAAGTCCCCATGAAGCAATATTGAAAATAAAAAAACCATTCCAAAAACTTAAAGACCATGCAGCCTCATGAGGAGCATCACCTGCAAAAGCAATAACTGCTCCATTAAAAATTGAGGCTAAAGGAGGAATCTTTGGAGACTTATCTAGAACAGATCTAAAGTCAAGAGATCCAGCTTCGCCGATAAAAGAAAGTGCGCGTGCATGATCAAGTGCGCTATTAAGATAATCAGCTTGATCCCAGGAAGGAGTATTACTATAAAAATTCCACCAAATTCGATCAACTAAAGTAGATATAATCCATATTAATATAACTAAAATCCAAAAAATATATTTAGATTGATTATTACTTTTCTTAAGACGCATATTTTAAACTAACAATCTAATGTTTCGCTTGTTTTTTTATTAGTAACACTATTGATACCATCAGCAATACTACATAGCTTTTTTTTAACATCATTTGCAATCAATACATCAGTAAAATCAGCACCGTCAATAATAACATTTTCAAATTTAGCATTATAAGCAAAAGCACCTTCCAATACGCTATTTGAAAGATTTGATCCATTTAGGATTGCCGCATCCATTGTTACATCTTTCATATTTGTATTACTTAAATTTGCGTTTTCAAGTTTTGCATCAAAAAAGCTAGCTCCTTGCAAATCACTGCCAGAAAAATCAGCATCTTGAAGATCACTTAAATAAAAGGTCGCCCCTTGTAAATCAGTATTAGAGAAGTCAGCACCTATCAAGCTTTGCTTTCCATAATCTAAAGCAGCAAAAGCTGGGAGAGAATAAAAGAAGAATAGAGTTGAGCTTAAAAAAAGAATAAAGCTTTTAATCATAACTTTCTAGTAGCTAATAATGATTATATTTTAATTCAAAAAGGTTAAAAAGTTAAATATTGAATTTAATATATATTAGATGTAGAAATCTACTCATACAAACAAAAAAAAATCATTTTATATTCATCCAGAATAAATATAAATTTTTATATTAAATCGCAAATAATCAAAAAAGATAAATCAGCCTAAATGATGATATTTTATCTAAACACTTTTAGAAATATTTCACAAAAATTGATCATAGCAAATAATTAAAAAGCTAGCTAATTACGAAATAGAATTTCAAATTCCCTAACTAGAAGCAAATAAAGCTTATGGTTTAATATATATTTAATTTCAACAAAAATAATTCACTAAGTCTACTAAATTCAAAAGATCTAAATCCTCTAAAATGATCGACAAGCCATATGAAGTCATAATTATTGGTTCTGGAGCAACCGGAGGTATGGCTGCTCTAACGATGGCTAAGGCTGGTGTAAGAGTATTGGTAGTAGAGAGAGGGCCTGAACTTGAAATTAAGCAGGCAAACGGAACAGCAGCTTGCAATATGATTCGAAGACTTACAGGCATTGCGAATGGAAAGTATCAAAGTCAAACTCAGCATCCAGGCTTTTGGAAATCAAACCCATTATTGTATGCAGACAAAAAGTCCAATCCCTATACATATCCTCAAAAGAGTCCATTTATGTGGACCCAAGGCAATCAAGTAGGGGGAAGAAGTCTGACCTGGGGTGGAATAACTTTAAGATTATGTAATGAAGATTTTGAAGTATCAAAGGAAAAAGAATATAGCCTAAAATGGCCTATTAATTATAAAGATCTTGAGTCTCATTATACGGAAATCGAGAGATTCCTAAAAGTTTATGGTAATAGAGATGAGTTAGAGCAACTACCTTGTGGTGAATATATTGGTAGTATTCCTTTTACAGAAAGTGAAAAACAATTTGCCTCCAATATAAAAGAGAAATTAAATCTTCCTTTCATACATTCAAGAGGTTTTGGGCCTAATGAAGACAAAACGAAATGGCCCAAATTTAGTAGCCTAGGCAGTACATTAAAAGAAGCCATTAGCTTAGGAAAAGTAGAAATATTGTCTAATCATGTTGCAGATAAATTAGTACTCAATAAAGATAGAAAATCAGCAAAAAGTGTTATTGTTATTAATCAGACAACAGGAGAAAGAAGTGAACTAGATAGCAAATTAATTATACTGTGTTCATCGACAATCCAAACACTTAGATTTTTACTAAGTTCCGAAGAAAAAAATAGTTCTAATGGACTTATTGATCCCTCTCAATCTTTGGGAATGAACTTAATGGACCATATCTCAACCTGTAGATTTTTCACTGTCCCAGTCGAGCGAAATTCGAAGAAATTATCAGATAAAAAGGATCATCAACGTTTATCAGGTGCTGGAAGTTTCTTTATCCCTATCGGTAGAAATCGATCAATTAAAAATAATTTTGTAGGCGGATATGGAATCTGGGGAGGGATCGATCGATTTGAGCCACCAGAGTTTTTAAAAAGGTCTAAAAATACAAAGATGGGATTCCTTATCGGTCATGGAGAAGTCTTACCTAATAAGAAAAACAAAGTGACCTTGTCAACAGAAACAGACAGAAATGGTGTTTCTATCCCTCACATATCAGTTGCTTGGCGTGAAAATGAAAAAAATATGGTCATAGAAATGAACAGAGTTATTGAACTTATTATCAATAGTGGTAATGGAACTACTCTTCCTATTGATGAAATCCTAAACATTCCGTTCGTTAAACGAATACTAGACAAATCTGTTGCAATTAAAAATGATGCTCCTCCGCCTGGATACTACATTCATGAAGTAGGTGGCGCACCAATGGGAAATAATAAAGAAAAAAGCGTAGTGGACAATTGGAATCGTTTATGGGAATGCGGAAATGTATTAGTAGTAGATGGAGCTTGCTGGCCGACTTCCTCTTGGCAGAGCCCAACACTAACAATGATGGCCATAACCAAAAGAGCTTGCGAAAAGGCAATTATCAACTTTAAAGGTTAAAGATATCATTTAAATATTTCTCAGCAACTGCCCTATCATCAGATCCATTTTGAAAAAGAAAGTTTGCAATAGCTGAACTAATTAGCTTGGATTGATTCCACTTCTCGTTACTGCTAATAAAATCTTTCATCCCAACGTAAAGAGCCTCAGGAACCTCGGCTTCAAGACTTATAGACATTAGATCCAAGTCATTTTCAACGCATTTTATCCGATCGTTTTTTATCTCTTCAATACGAGTTTCAATTTGATTAAACTCCATTTCCTTTTTTAAGTTCAAAAATCTATGTAATAAGGATCTTAAATTTTCAATAAAACGTCAAAGATAAAGAAAAGCTGTACCAAAAATCTGAGACAACCATAGACTCATGTCATACAAATACTTTTAAAAGAAGCTTCGAAAAATAATCAAGTTCATTCGTTGAAAACATCTAAGTGTAAATTACTATTAAAATTTCTATTGAATCCCACAAGCTCTTCACGAAAACTAGTGTTTTGATTTTTTCTAGTGGAAAACTCATCTTTAGCTGTGGAAATCACTTGGGGAAAAGAGCTGAAACTAAACATTAAAAAAATGTATAAATAACGAGTCCATTGTGTCGCAGTCAAGAAAGAGACAAATGAGTCTTTAATTTAAACCTATTATTTTTAGATTTGCTAGTTATTTAAAGAGCGAAGCGTGACAGGTCCTAAAGGATGCTCAGCATGAGGATATGGAAAATGTTGATGTGAATGTTCTTGTTCTTTATTCTCTGAAGAATTTTTCTTCTTATTTTTACAGTCACATTCGTTAGATCCACAATCAGGGCAATTTTCTAGAATGCCTTCAAAATGATGATGGTGACTGATCTGCTCATATCCAACTTCACTTTCAAAACCTAATAAATTAGACCGATATTTACATAAAGCACAATTCATAAAATTCTCTCCTTTTAAAACTTCTTGAAATCTCTCCATAAAAGTATCGATAACAAAATCTTGGTCTGATAAGTAACTAGCATTTAAAAACTGAACATCTGGATTGTCATTTGAGACTTTCATAGAATGGTCTCTAACACGACTTACCAAAACGCCAGAAAAAAGAAAATAAGGTAAAAGAACTACTCTTTTGAAACCTAATTTAAGAGCATGTCTGAGTCCAGGCTCAACTAAAGGGAATGTAACTCCTGAGAAAACGGTTTCGCCCCATCCAAAACCAAATCCTTCAACAAGCATCCTTGTGATTTTACAAACATTTGAGTTTGCATCTGGATCTGACGATCCCCTCCCAGCTACAACAAGTAATGTTTCTGAAAGAGGAAAAACTGGATTAATATCAATTATTTCTTTAATTCTTGCTCCAGCTGCTCCGATCATCAAAGAATTCAAGCCAAGCTCCCTGCCATATTGAATGGGCAGTCCAGTTTCAGCTGAGTATTTATTCAAAACTGCGGGAATATCATTTTTAGCATGTCCAGCTGCAAATAACATTGCAGGTAAAGCAATTACTCTCTCAACTCCCATATTTCTAAGTTGATCTAAGGCAGAACTAATTATTGGCCGATTAAATTCTAAGAATCCATACAAGACAGGAATATTAGGTATTCTAGACTTTATTTTTTCTACTACATTTATAAACTCCTTTTCAGCTTGAGGATCCCTACTACCATGACCACATAAAACAATGCCGATATTAGATGGATATTTATAAGTGATTGAAGCCGAATTAATCAAAACGCTTTTTAGACAATAATTTACTTTAATTGAATATAGTTTTATAAAATATCAACTTAAGAAACTCATTATAGAAAAAGGAGAGAATTATTAAAAATTTACTACCACTCCAAAATCGTAACTCCAATGATAGTAATGTCCTTGGAGTTTTCGAAGAAGTTAACTCAGGATTTTTCCAATCTCTGAATTCATCTCAAAAAACTTCTATCCCATTTTTGGTATCTAGTGGAGGCACAACAAGTAGAGCAGCTGCAGATAATCATTGGATTGTTGACTTAAGAAAAAACTACCAAAATATTTCTTTTGATTTAGATAAAAAGCATGTAGAAATTGAAGCTGGGGTGAGGATGGGAGATTTATCCGATTTCTTAGAACAGCATGAAAGAAGTTTTCCAATAGGTTTATCTGGAAAAACAGGCATGGGATATATCCTGACTGGTGGAATAAGTCCTCTTAGCAGAAATAGAGGGTTAGCAATTGATCAGATACTTGAGATTAGAGGTTATTGGGGCAATGGGAAAGAGTTTCATTTATTTCGACCGAATACACCAAAAGAATTAACGCTTGAATGGAAAGCCCTATGTGGAGCAGCAATTTTTCTTGGGATAATCACCAAAGTTAAGTTAAAAACGCAACCTTTAAAACCAATATTGAGTTGGACAGCAAATCTTTCATTTTCTCAGCTATCAGAATGTATTAATCAAGCTGAAAACTGGCCTAGCTCACTAAGTTTACAATGGATTTGGGGAGAGAATATTTTTGCACATGCAATTGGTGAAGTTATAAATTCTGATCATGAATTCATCCTCACTAATTTATTAGAAAAATTACCCTTCACATCTAATAGAATCATAACTAAAGTTAAAAATTTGAATAAGTTGCCAGCCCTAAACTTAGGCAACAATCAAAGGAATAACACCAATCATTCTGAGGTGCTTGGATTATTGGGTCCTGCTTGGCAAGACAATAATATAAAGGTTTTAAAAATTATTAACGATTTAATAGATAGAAGACCTAATAAAAGTTGTTATATAGCTTCCCAACAACTAGGAGGTTTAACACATTTAAGGGATATAGATACATCTTTTCTTCATCGAGATTCAATATGGAAACCTTGGATTAATGGGTCTTGGGAAGCCAATGATCCATCAAAGAGAAATATGACCCTTAAATGGATGGAGGAATGTTGGAGCAATCTAGAATTCATATGCCCAGGTATTCATCTAGCTCAAATACATCCCCATTTGACTTGGCATAAAAGAGAATTATCATCAGCATTCAAAAATTGGCTTCCAAAATTAAAAGAAATTAAATCCTTTTATGATCCAAACAATATAATGCCACCTTTAAATTAGTTAATTAAATCTAAACTCTGAAAAAAAATTTTTTAAACACTTAGGCTTACATGTTGATAACAGAACCATAGCCATTGTTGAAATAGCAAGTTCCTATGTGATCGCCATGAGGTTTTTGATTTAGCCAAATCAAAATTTTCTGGAGGTGGAACATCCCCTCTTTTTTTATCTCTTTCCATTTCAGATCTCAATCGATCAACATTATATTCTGGATGCCCTAAATGCATTAACTGCCTTTGGTCAGGAGTTTCAAAAATCGTGTATCCAACTTTTTCTCCATGAGCTAATAATCTTAATTTACCTTTTTTTTCTGCTTGTTCCATTTCAAAGTCTGGCAAGCCAGCATGCCTACTTTGTGGGCATAGGAACTCATCATCTTGTGTCCCCATTAAAGAATGACCTGGCACAAGACTCCTCATTGGATATACACCAAAGAGTTTTTTATTGAAATTCTTTTTCTCTACTCCAGCAATATATGCCATAGCGAAACCAGCCCAACATAAACCAAGGGTACTTGCGCATTTAATAGTTGATTCTTCAATTAGACTTACTAATTCTTTCCAATAATTAACTTCTTCAAAAGGAAGATGCTCGACAGGAGCCCCAGTAATAATCAAACCATCTAATGGCGTTGGGGACATTGCCTCCTCCCAATAAACATATAAATTTTTTAAATGCTCAAGGTCCCAAGTTCTATAAGAGTGGGATTTTAATCTTATCCATATAGGTTCTATTTGTAGTGGGGAAAGACCCAATGGATGCAATAAATTAAATTCATATTGTTTTCCAAGGGGCATAATATTTAATATCCCAATTCTAAGAGGCCTAATATCCTGTCTTTCTGCTAACTCAGGCTCAATCCATGAAATATGATTTTTCTCAATTGAAGATATTTTATGATAACTACGAGGAAGTATTAAAGCCATGTCTATATACCTCCTTATGAATTTAAATTAAATTTAGTGCCTGCTCAAAATCTTCTAAAATATCATCAATATGTTCTATTCCAACTGACACTCTAACCATAGTTGGAGTTACACCTGCAGACAACTGTTCTTCAGAAGATAATTGTTGATGAGTTGTTGAAGCAGGATGAATTACCAATGTTTTTGCGTCGCCTACATTTGCTAAATGACTAGAAAGTTTCAAAGAGTTTATAAAAGTTACAGCATCATCAAAGCCACCTTTCAGAGAAAAGATCAACATGGATCCTTTACCCCTATTGGTCATATAAGAAGAAGCTCTTGAATAGTATTTATCCGAAGCCAATCCGGGATAACTAACATTATCAACTTTCGAATGATTATCTAACCATTTGGCCAATGAAAGGGCGTTAGAGCAATGCCTTTCTATTCTTAAACTCAAAGTTTCTAACCCTTGAAGCAATAAAAAGGAATTAAATGGACTAATAGCAGGGCCCCAATCTCTCAAACCTTCCAGCCTGGCCCTTAAAGCAAAAGCAATGTTTCGATCTGCAGGAACTCCAAGCATCCCACAAATATCACTACCAAATCCAAAAGCATCCCAATGAACTAGACCATGATAAGCAGCGCTGGGTTGACTCATTAAAGGATATTTCCCACTTCCCCAATCAAAAGTTCCCGCATCAACTATTACCCCTCCCAAGCTAGTCCCATGACCGCCTATCCATTTTGTAGCGCTCTGAACAACTACATCGGCACCATGTTCAATAGGACGAATCAAAGCCCCAGCAGCACCAAGTGTATTATCAACAATTAAAGGAATATTTTTCGATTTGGCTAATCTAGAAAGTCCCTCAAAGTCAGGGATATTAAATCTAGGATTCCCCATTGATTCAACATAAATTGCCTTTGTAGATGAATCAATTTGTTCTTCGAAACTTTCTGCATCATCACCATCAGCAAACTTGACATTGATGCCTAAACGTGGAAATTGAACTTTAAATTGGTTGTAGCTACCTCCGTACAAAAATGAAGTTGATACAAAGCTATCTCCAGCAGTAAGAAAATTAGTGATTGCGATAAATTGTGCAGACTGTCCTGATGCTGTAGCTAAAGCCGCTACACCTCCTTCAAGAGCTGCAATTCTTTTTTCAAAAACATCAGTTGTGGGATTCATTAAGCGGGTATAGATATTTCCAAATTCCTTTAAACCAAATAAGTTCGCACCATGATCTACATCATTAAAAACATATGAACTAGTCTGATAAATAGGAACAGCCCTTGAATTGGTTGCAGGATCTGGTACTTGACCTGCATGCAATTGAAGAGTTTCAAAACGTTGGGAAGTCAAATAATTAATTATCTCTATTTTCTTTTTAGCCACATAAGCTGAGAATTGGCTACCTAATGTATCCAATCATTAGGAGGTAAAGATTTATCTGTTTCAGCTAAAGATGGTAAATTTTCTTTGATGAATGATAAAAGTTTTTCACTAACTTTTTTACGGAATTCAAGAACACATGATTTATCAATAATTTGATAATCCTGATTTCCCTCAAACTCACCATCTCTTAGAGATCGCCAGCTAGCATTTCTACCATTTGATTTCGCATTATGCAAAATCCCTAGAAAATCAAATTGTCTAGTAATTATTGATTTCTCATATTTCTTTAAAGCTTCCTGAGCTAATGCCTCTCTAATAGGACCAATTGATTTAGCTTTTATAGTATCTGGCAAACCCAAAACAGGTTCATAGTAATCAATTACCCGAAGTTCTTCTTCTAGAAAAATGGGCCAAACACCTCTCATGCCACTTTCTAATTTTTCTTTTGACTCGAAATTATTCATCTCATCAAGGAAAAACTGAATCCAGCAATAATATGATTTTTCTTTAAGTGGTTTTTTAATAGAAACTTTGTTTTTAGTAATTTCAGGCAATAAAGATTCAGCTTTTCTCAAAAACTGCCTATCCTCTCTCTCTAAATTAATAGAGCCCCATCTCTGCCTGTAATCCCATAATTCAATATATTTGTACAAATCTTCCTGATTCCAACCTAATTGTTTAAGCTCATCAGCCCTATGGGTTAATTCCTTTGCCACTAGAAAAAATAATTATAATTTTTACTTTAGTGACAAGTCGGGTATTATGAAAACCCTACGCAAAATTTTGTACATCTGAGACAAAAGTTGAGCCAGGGGAAATCCCAATTTCATCAAGCACAAATAAAAAATCAGGCATTTGGTCAAGAAAACTAGAAAGTAAAGAAAATTGAACCTCAGCTCTATATAAGTTATGAGTTGAATATCTAATTTCAAAATACCTATTTGATTGTAAAAAATCAGTCAAAAATCTAATCGATAATTCAAATATTAATAAATATATAAACTCAGGAAGAAGTTTAAAAGAAGAATCTAGCTTTGCATTCATTATTGATCTATAGCCCTTCAGGAAATACCTACAAGAAGTAATATCAAAGCAAATATTCTCATTTTTTGCTGGTTCTTCGCCAGCCAAATTACATATTGAGCGAATACAATCAGCTAAATCCGTGAGAAAATAGCCAGAGGAAACTGTATCTAGATCAATCAAAGAAACAACATACTTTTTGGGAACGTCAAATAGAAAATTGCTTAGCTTAGGATCACCATGAATAATATTATGATCAATTGATTCCTTATTTAAAGATATTAATAATCTTTCAATATATCTTAAATGATTAGATATAGAAATAATTAGAAATTGAACTCTCTTTTTTATTTCATTGTCTAAGTCTAAATACATAGAATCTTTAATTGCCATGATATATTGATCTAAATAATACTTAGTGTTATGAAAATTTTTAATATTATCTTTTAATTTTGAACTGTCTAGGTCAGAGCAAGATAAATGAAATTTAGCAAGACCTATACCTGTTTGATAAGCCATTAAATCATCCTCTAAAACATCCAAGCAAAAAGTTTTATCTATATATACCATCGCTCTCCAAAATTCAGATTGATAAGGGAAAATAAAAAGATTATTTGATTTGCATCTAATTAAATTTGGTGTTTCCCATCTTTTTTGATCGAACTTTAAATAACCACCATTAATTTTATTTTTCAGATGCTCAGTTATTAACATATGATTCATTGTAACTTTTTCAGGAGATTCAAAAATATTACTAAGACTCTGTAAAATAAATTTAGATTTTATACCCTTATATAAATGTTCAACTATATAGGTCTTATTAATTAAACCAGAACTTATAAAATCTATATTTATAACTTTAGTATTAGTAAAAAAGTTTTGTGTGATAAAAATTAATTTTGATAAATCCATAATTTAATTTAGGGATTAACTTCAATGAAATAATTTTCTATATAATCTATAACCTTATTATAAATTGGTTTATTTTCTAATTCTACAGGATCTGTAAAATTAATATCATTGGATTCAAAAAATAAACTATCTTGGTCAGTCAGTGAACCCGCAATGAAATCCATTGCTATCTTTAAATGAAAGTTATTTAGAGAATCTGATATTTTTTTACTATGAAATGATTTAACAGACTCCTGACAGTAATTTGTTAGTTCACGACTATTAGTCATAACATTATAAATATCATCTTTAATATCTATAGGACCCATTATACACATATATAAAAGATTAATCATTGAGGAATCATTTAATGGTATTAAATATTTTTTAATTATATCTGGCCAATAATTTAGAGAATTAATACCTTCTAAAGCTCCTCTTTTAAGTCCAGAATTTTCACACCATACAAGAAACTCTTCAACCCCATAAGGACATCTTTTATGTTCAATCATCTTTTCAGCCAAGACCTCCCCAGCTTGAAAATTTCTTGTTGGGCTACCACTTACAGGCAGCATCATGCTTCCCCTAACATCGGCAACCATTGCCTTCAACTGACTAAAAGTATGGTCTCTTACTTGAACAAAATTTCCATCCTTATAAAGAGAAGCTTCTATAAGTTGAACGCCATATCCAAGTTCAGTAATAGGAAAAGGTTGTTTTTTGTATAAATTCTCTCTATCTTCTCGACTCATAGAAACATAGGCAGCCTGATCAAGGCATTGATCTAATAAAAGAGTTAATAAAGTTGGAAGCAATCCAGGATTTTTCTTATGATAAGTATGACCAAAACCGGCTAAAATTGAAGAAATATTTTTAGCTGCTTTTATATATTGACCTTCAACATTATGAACACCTGCAGAGACTTGAATATTTGGAGAAATCTTATTCAATAGTTTTGCACCTAATATTGCATTCATTGCATCAGGATGACAAAAATTAGCGGTGAAACTATCTAAAGGATTACGAAGTGCTCCATGACGATGAAATCCTGAAAAGAAAGCCAAATTATTTAACTTTTCGCATAATACAAAAGACTCATTCAAATCATTATCATGACAAAATGAACCTACTAAGCAGGCAATTAGAACATTTTCACGATCAAGTTCTTTTCTTAGTTTAAAAGCGAAATTGATATCATTTATAATATTTTTACTATTTGAACTTAAAACAACTAATTCACATTTAATTAATAAATCTTTAAGCGTATTATATCTCCGTGATTTATTATCAAATGAAATCGCCATAGATTCAATTTTATTTTTTATGTCGTTATCCATGTCAGAAAGATCTCTCTCAGAAAAAGCTCCAAAAAGCTCTCTGCCGTTTCTAGGTGCTAAAAGAATATTTAAATCATTATTTTGCATTGCACAGTTATAAGCAAGAGATGCTGGGTATAAGCCAACACTATAAAATCCTACTTTTCCTTTTAAAACCTCATTAATTCTTATAGCTATATGATCACTTGAATAAGGTTCATTAAAGAAGCTATTAGTTAAATTCTTTTCAAACACATTTTGTTTGCATACATTAGTATTATATACAATAATATGAAAACTTTAAAAATAGTTTTAAAGTAAATGAATATGTATCCATGTACTTATTTAAGAATAAGAACTATCTTGGAATTATAAGTTTATTTGATCTAGACTAAATTGACATTTTAAGGCATCATTAATGAAGAGTTTCCGGACAAAAGAAGAGGTTATTAACACCATAATAAGTGAGGAAAATATTCTAATAGTTCAGGATCTTGATGGGGTATGTATTCCTCTAGTTCAAGACCCACTCAAAAGAAGGCTCAATGAAGAATATGTGAATGCTGTTGCAAAATTAAGAGAAAAATTTTCAGTATTAACTTGTGGCGAACATGAAGGGAGAAGAGGAGTTAATCGATTAGTTGAAAAAGCACTTGCCTCAAAAACAAAAGCAAAAGAAAATGGACTTTATTTGCCTGGCCTTGCCGCCTGCGGAGTTGAGTTTCAAGACAGGTTTGGTAATTCATCACATCCAGGACTCAAAGATAAAGAGATTAACTTTTTAGCAAAAGTGCCAAAGATGATGAAATCAATGTTAACTAAAGAATTACAAATATTTTTACCTAACCTGTCAAACGAAGAAAGAACTAAATTGATTGACGTAGCTATATGTGATACTCGTTTCACTCCCACATTAAACTTCAATGAAATTTTTACCTACGTAAAAGCAGATTTCGAGAAAGTAAAAGATTTACAATTAACTATGGAAAAGATAATGAATAATATACTAAAAGAATCGAACAATTATGGATTAGAAAATTCCTTTTATCTACATATGATGCCTAATCTAGGATTAAAAGAAGGCACAGAGATAATGAAATATGCAACTAAAAATGAGTTTGGGACAACAGATATTCAGTTTATTATTAATGGCGCAATAAAAGAAGCAGGTCTTTTATTACTCTTAAATAAGTACATATCCAATAAAACAGGAACATACCCTTTTGGAAAAAATTTCAACGTTAGAGATGCTCCAAAGACACTTAAAGAATTAGTAAACTTATGCAGAGATGAGATTCCTATTGATCAAATGCCTATGCTCATAGGTGTTGGTGATACAGTTACAAGTTCAAAAGACACTAAAAACAACGTCTGGCAAAGAGGCGGAAGCGACAGAGGATTCTTAACATTGATTCAAAGATTAGGAGAATCATACAAAAAAACGAATCAAGTTATATTCGTGAATAGCTGTAATGATCAAGTATTGAGACCACGAATCTCTGGCTCTGACATGAGAGGAATTAGTGATCCTAATGATGATCTAAAGTTCAATATGGTGATTAATGATGGTCCAGAAGAATATATAGAGTGGTTTAAAAAATTAGCTAGAAACTTTTAGATTATTATTAGAAAATTTTATAAAATTTTCGTATATTAACAAATAATTTAACTATAATATTTTTATGATATTAATTATATATTAAATTTTATGGACAGAATTAAAACAAAGTTCCCCAAGATAAAAAGAGACTATCTTGATACTTTACAAATAAATATAGGCTATAAATGTAATCAATCATGTAGCCATTGTCATGTTAATGCTGGCCCAAATAGAACAGAGATGATGAGCAGTGATATTATAAAACTTATACCAAAAGTTATCAAAGCTAACAATATTAAAATGTTAGATATTACTGGAGGTGCTCCTGAACTTCATCCTAAATTTAAACAATTAGTAAAAGAAGTTCGGAGTCTTAATGTTGAAGTTATGGATAGATGCAATTTAACTATACTTACTGAGCCAGGTCATGAAAACTTAGCAAGTTTTTTAGCATCAAACAAAGTACAGATAACGGCTTCTCTTCCATGTTATCTACAAGGTAATGTAGACAAACAAAGAGGAAAAGGTGTTTTTGAAAAAAGTATTTTTGCGCTCAAACAACTTAACTCTTATGGATACGGTATTAAGAATAAAGGCCTTATATTAAATTTAGTCTATAACCCAAGTGGTCCAGAGCTACCACCATCCCAGAAAGAATTAGAAGATATTTATAGGCACGAACTAAAGGAAAGGCATGGCATCTATTTCTCTAATTTATTTGTTTTAGCAAATATGCCAATCAATAGATATGAAAAATATTTAAATGTAATCGGGAAACTAAAGGAATATAAGAAATTACTTAACGATAATCATAATTCTAGAAATCTTAACTCAGTAATGTGTAAGACAACTCTTAGTGTTGACTGGAAAGGGCATTTGTATGACTGCGATTTCAACCAACAACTTGGGATCAGGAAAAAGGGCAATATAAAGCATTTGGATGATCTATTGATTCCACTAGTCTCATTAAAAAACAACCCTATTGCAATAGGCGATCATTGTTTCGGATGCACTGCTGGAGCTGGTTCTAGTTGTGGAGGAGAATTAACTTGAAAAACAAAGTTTTACTTATTCATACACATTGGACATAATGCTCTTACATTTAAAGAAGATTCTAATAATTTAAATCCAAATTTTTTGGCAGCAGCCTTTCCTGCATTAATAACTGCATTATTTTCAAACTCTTCTGTTCTACCGCAGCGAATACAAATCAAATGATGATGATCAGGGTGATCATGACTCAGCAACTCAAATCTATTTCCCCCCTCACTTAAATCCAGTTCATTAAGAAAAGTCATCTTGACTAAAAGTCTTAAAGTTCTATAAATAGTTGCGAGAGAAACTCTTTCCCCTGAACTTGTCAACTTGGAATGAACTTCTTCCGCACTAAGATGTATTCCGGAACCTATTTCTTCAAACAAGGAAAGAACTTTTTTCCTTTGAGGTGTCATACGTTTACCGTCTAGACGAAGTCCAGACTCCAAAGGAGAAGGATGAGCACGAAAAGAACTGGGAGCAACCAATATCAGCTTTATTTTCTCAATAGTCTAGCGTAATGAGAACAGGTTGCAACTTGTAAAAGCTTTCCATAAATTTTTTAATAAAATATGATGCCTGGATTTACTAAATGATTTATATTTAATAAAAGAAAAAATATCCTAATAATGGAGCAGTTTTTTAAAAGTAGCCCCTCAATAAAAAAAATAGAGAATGACAATAAATTATTGATAGAAAATGAAACATTGCTACTTATAATGGATCTGCAAGAAAAAATTTTAAATAATATTAAAGGTAATCAACTATTAATATTTAATATAAAAAAGCTTATAAAATCGTGTAATTTACTTAACGTTCCTATTGCCTTTTCAGAGCAGAATCCATTAAAGCTTGGTTCAACATTAGAATCAATCCTAGATAAAAAAGAATATCCTAAATTCGAAAAAATGGAATTTAGTTGTAGCAAAAATAAGAATTTTAGTGATTATGTTAATAAATATTGTTTTAAAAATATAATAGTTTGCGGAATTGAAAGTCATATTTGTGTTCTCCAAACATCGATTGAGCTCTTAGAACAAGGTTTTAATATTCTAATTCCAAGGGATGCTATTGGAAGTAGAAATGAAATAGACAATGATACTGCTTTTCTAAGGCTTATATTGTCTGGGGCAGTTCCATCAACAACTGAAAGTCTAATCTGTGAATTATGTAAAACCGCCAAAAGAAAAGAGTTTAAAGAGGTTAGTAAAATTTTAAAAAATTCTTTTTCAAATTAAATAATAAGATAATATCTAGACAAATCTTTTTTTTCAGGCAGTCTTAAGAGAAGTGTTATCTCATCATGGATGATTTTTATAAAAACCTAATAATTTCATTACTTACTTTTAGTATTGGTTGTATTATTTCTCTAGTAAGTCCAAAAATTTTAAAAAAAGTTTTAAGGAAAATAACATCAGCTACTCAAAGCAAAACTGATGACTACATAGCTTCTCTTTTAATTGATACTATTAAGCCTTTAGGGTTTATCTTAAGTTTTATAATTGGATGGAAAGTTCTATTAATTGGTGGAATAGTTGATAAAACATTAATTGGCATAAGCAAATTTATCTGCCTTATTTATTTAGTTCGATTTGTAAATAGAGTCTTTTTAAAAATAATTCAAAGATGGGCAAGCAAAATCAATGATCAATCGATCAGTGAAATGATTCGTTCACTTAGTCCAATGGTTGGGGCATCTGTTTGGAGTATAGGAGTTATTTTTTATCTACAAAATATGGGTGTCCAAATGGCAGCAATTTGGGCTCTTTTAAGTGCAGGAGGTATTGGGGCTGGCCTGGCCTTAAAAGAGCCAGTTCAAGAGTTCTTCGAATACATCACTATCCTTCTTGACAAACCATTTCAAAGTGGTCAGTTTATTCATATTGATGGAATATGGGCAAAAGTTGAGAGCGTTGGTGTTAGATCAACACGCTTGCGAAGCATTAATGGAGAAGCAATAGTTATGAGCAATAGCCGTCTAACAAATGGGGTTATCTCAAATTATGCTGAGATGAAGCAAAGAAGACTTGTTCACAAATTAGGAGTGGTATATGAAACCACATATGAGCAGACAAAAAATATACCTGAAATGATTAAAAATATCGTTGATAAAACTGAAAATGCGATCTTTGACAGATGTCATTTTATCGAATTTGCAAATAGCAGCCTTGATTTTGAACTTGTTTATTACATACCAACAAGTGATTACGTTCAAGCAATGTCAGCTCAACAGGAAATCAATCTGGAGATAATGAAAAAGTTTCAAATTGAAAATATAAGTTTTGCATATCCAACTCAAACAATATACATAAATAAATAAATAAATGTATTTATCTAAATTTTATCATAAATCAAAGATTTAGATAAATACCATAATTTGTTCGATAAACCTTCTATCTGAGCCTCTTCACTAATGTTAGTTTTTTCAAAAATAAATTTACCTGGTGATATAATTTTATTACTATAATAGTTAAAATCAGATCTATCATATTCGTCTGAACAGACTAAACTAGTTAGAAGCATTCCAGCTTTTTCATTTGATGTAGTAATCCTCAAAAGATCTCTAGCTAAAGTAGCAAATAATACTTGTCCTATCTGATTGTATTTCCTGCTATACCTAAAAAATCCTTGTCTATCTCTAGATATAACTAAGCCAGGAGCCCAAGCTATTACTTTGATTGGTAATTTTTTTTTATTTAAACGGTTACTTAGTTCTTTAGCAAATAAAATATTACACAGTTTACTATCTTTATATGCTTTATCAGCATTAAATTTAGAACCATCAATCATATCAAATCCTGAACCAGAAGCTAATCCATTTAAGTCTCCCAAGCTAGCCTTAAGTCCGACTTTACCTCCAGAGCTACTAGGATTATGAACTTCTGAAGAAGTGATAATTATTTTAGAATCATTACTAATATTTATCAATGGTAAGAGATTTTGTGTTAAATAAAAATGTGCTAAATGATTAACTGCAAAAGTTAATTCTATATCCTGAATCGACCTTCTAGGTCTTTTTGATCCAGTATACTGAAGACCAGCATTCAAAATTAAAATATCAATCTTTAATCTTTTTTTCTTAAGTTCATTGCAAAGTGAATCAACACTTTTCAAGTCAGAAAGATCCATTATAGGTGTAGCAATATCCCCTTTTTTAGATAGAGAATGTGGCAACTGATTGAATATATTAGTCAATACTTCATTAGCTCGTAATATATTTTTACATGGTAAAATTATATTATATCCAAGGGAAATTAATTTTATGACAGCTTGATAACCAATACCTGATGAACCACCTGTTATAAAAATTGTTAAAGGTTTATCTTGTTTTGGTATATTTGAATTTTTTGACATCAACTTGTTCATTTAATATTCAATAATTATGAAATTAAATTGTTTATTTTTTAACTTTCAATAAAAAGTCATCATATATACTTAATTTTAGAATTAAATCGTTAGGTTGATAAAAAACATTAATACAATCCATTGTTAATGCCATCACGAGCTATTGTTGATTCTATAGGCAGAGGTGATTAAAGTGGTAATTCAGGGAGGCAATCAAATAACTAAGTCATTTTCCAAAAATTTAACTTCAAATTTTCGACTCCAAGTTAACGTCAATATTCCTCAAGGGGAGCTATGAAGACTAGTGCATTAAAAGATGCTCTAGTACTAGGTTCAGGCCCAGGTGCATTATCAATAGCGGCTGCCTTAGCTAATGAAAACTTAAAAGTTGAAATTTTATCTGAACAATCCCCAGATGAACCATGGCCCTTTACCTATGGCATTTGGGGGGAGGAGGTAGACGAGCTTGGACTAAGTCATTTGCTTGAGCATCGGTGGATTAACACCGTTAGTTATTTTGGGGAAGGCGACAAGGATCCAAATTCGAAGAAAAATGAAGTAACGAAGCACAATAGAGATTATGGCCTTTTTGACAAAAATAAATTGCAAGCCTATTGGCTTCAGCAATGCAATAAAGCGGAAATTGAATGGCATAAAGGTTCGGCAATCGACTTAGAAACTAATCAATTAATCAGCACGGTTAAGACTTCGAAGGGGAAAGAACTCAATGCTCGATTAGTCATTGATGCAACTGGCTACAAACCTGTTTTTATTAAAGCTCCAAACCAAGGGCCAGTCGCTGTTCAAACTTGTTACGGGATCGTAGGGGAATTCAATTCACCTCCTGTCGAAAAAGGGCAATTTGTACTCATGGATTATCGCTGTGATCATCTGGATCAAGAAGAGAGAAAAGAAGCTCCAACATTTTTGTATGCCATGGATATGGGTAATGGGAAGTTTTTTTTAGAAGAAACATCTCTAGGTCTATTTCCTCCAGTCTCACTTGATGAATTAAAAAGAAGACTTGAAAAAAGATTAGAAACTCGAGGTTTGAAAATAAAAAGTCTTGAGCATGAAGAACATGGTTCATATCTGCCAATGAATATGCCAATACCTGACCTGACTCAACCTGTCCTTGGCTTTGGAGGTTCTGCTGGAATGGTTCATCCTGCATCGGGATATATGGTTGGCAGTCTTTTAAGAAGAGCTCCTAAAGTTGCCAAAGCCCTCTCATTGGCTATGGAAGACCAAAAAGCTTCCTCCGCATCATTAGCAAAGAAAGGTTGGCAAGTGTTATGGCCTACTGAACTTAGAAGAAAACAAGCTATATACAAATTCGGATTAGAAAAATTAATGCGCTTCGAAGAGAAATTGCTTAGAGGTTTTTTTGTAGAGTTTTTTAGTTTGCCTAATAAACAATGGTATGGATTCCTAACAAATACACTGAGCCTTAAAGAATTAATATCTGCTATGTGGAAAATGTTTAGGAAATCACCTTGGACAATTAAACAAGGTTTAATTAACATGCATGGAAGAGAATTAAATCTATTGTTTAAGGCATTATTAGTTGATAACAAATGAGAAAGATTCTTATAACTGGAGCAAGTAGAGGTATAGGTAAAGCGATCGCATTAAAGTTACTTAAAGAAGGACATTCAATAAGCCTGGGAGTAAGAAGAAAAGAAGATTTGTTCAATACACCGTTAGATCCTAAATCAAATAATCCAGAAAATTTTGTTGTACATTCTTATGATGCCACTAAAAGAGAATCATCAAGAGAATGGGTGAAAAGTACAGTTAATTCATTTAAAAGTATTGATACCATTATTCATTGTGCTGGAATTTTTAAAAGAACAAATCTAATCTTTAAAGACAATGAAATACAGGATATAGAAGATCTATGGAAAGTTAATGTAATGGGACCATGGATATTAACAAAAGATGCCTGGAAATACTTATCAATGAATAACTCAGCTAGAATTATTGTATTAGTATCAATGAGTGGAAAACGATCAAAAGGTAGCTTAGCTAGTTACTCAATGAGTAAATTCGCTTTAATGAGTTTATGCCAAACGATGAGAAATGAAGGATGGAATAAAGGTATTAGAGTTACTGCAATTTGCCCAGGCTGGGTAAATACAGATATGGCAAAAGAAGTAAATAGTTTCCCAAAAGAGGAAATGACTCAGCCAAATGATATTGCCAATATTTGTTCTAATTTATTAAATTTAGCAAACAGTTCAGTTCCTTTTGAAATCGCACTAAACTGTAAACTTGAAACATCAATCTAAGTAAAAAAAACAAAAACTCTTTTTATTATTTAACTAAATTGCATTGCTAGGTTTCTTAAATATATTAAAAGTGCCAATAATTACTCTTCTAATATACTTATGAATATAATTTCTATAAAAACTTCCTATAGCTTTACCAACGGAATAAGTTCTTTGAATTAGACCAACAATAAAATTAAAAAGCCATAAGCAAATCAATACAGTTAGTCCCAAAGACGCAATTGAGTAAACTTTATTAAGCTGATCTTGTATTGGTTCTAAGAATTGAAGATACTCGGAAATGTTCATACTCGCTAAAGGACATTAGCTTATCAATATCTTTATAGCTCCGTTTTAAAATTAAGCAAGAAATCATAATTAATTTATATAAATTAATTATCAATCTAAAAATGAAAAAAGGAATATAGAACATACGCAAACGAAGTCATTGAAAGAGCAATCAGAAAGCCCTTTAATCTATTAGAAATTGTCGAAAAAAGTTTAAGATCATCAATATCGTAGCCCCCGAAGCTACCAAGAATAGCAAGAGACCACATAGGAAGAGATGCTAATAAGATTGCAAGAAATAAACTGAATATAAGCATCTTATTAATTATAAATGAAATGAAAAAAGTTAAACTAGCAAACAATAAAGATCCATTTAAACCAATTTTCAATTCATCGCCTAAGCTTTTAGGTAAATTACTTTTACCTTCTAGATGTTTTTTACAATTATCAACTTCTGATTCAGATAAACGAAAATAATTTGTATCCGGGATTCTTTTTTTCTTATAAAGCCTCAATAATCTTGCCTGAAAAGATTTAGGGTTTTTTATTTTAAAAGAAGAAATTATTTCACCTGGCTTCATTTTATTAGCCTCACTTTCCAAATTACTTGTGCATCCAAGTTTATATAAATCACCGTTTTTCATTAGATAAACAAATTCTGACATGATTGAATTTTTTTAATAAATGAAACTTGAGGAATATAAAAAAATAAATAGTAAATAGGATATACTTATAGAGTATATCCTATTTACTATTTAGGATTGAATAATCATACATTTAAAAAGCTCACAATATGATCTTAACAGGAAAGTTATGAAGCACAATATTCTTTATAGCTTCAGAAGATGTCCCTATGCGATCAGAGCTAGATGGGCTTTATTAAATACAAATCAATTGGTTGAGTTAAGAGAGGTAGATTTAAAGAAGAAACCTATTGAATTAATTGAGATTTCTAAGAAGGCAACTGTACCTGTATTAAAGACAAGCTTAAATCAAGTAATTGATGAGAGCATAGACATTATGATCTGGAGTTTGAAAGAATCAAATATGGATGCATTATTATTTAAAAATTGTAAATCACAAGAAATACTTAGTCTTATCGATCTAAATGATAAAGAATTTAAATATCATTTAGATCGATATAAATATGCGTCTAGATTCAACTATCAAGAATTAAAAACTCATAGGGATGCTTGTTATGAAATACTTTTATCATTAAATAATAGATTAAAAAGCTTTTCAAATAAAGGGAAGCCACTTTTTCTTGTTGATGCCAAAGAAAGCATTGCTGACTGGGCTATATGGCCATTTATAAGACAATTTAGAATAGCTGACATCTCAAGATTTGATCAAAATCATGAGATTGAATTCTTAAGGAATTGGTTAAATTATTTTTTAAATCACGAGAAATATCATATTGTAATGAAGAAAAATAAGCCTTGGGATAAGGAAAGCAAACCAATATTTTTTGGACAATGAAGTAGACAGAATTCAAAATTATTCTGAAGCCCTTCTTTTATCAATAATTCTTGATAATTCTAAAAAATAACCAGCCGTACAAAATTTCCCTAGATTCCTATCTCTGTTTCCAATATCACTTCTAAACTCAGCAGTTTCTGCCATGATTAAATCCAACTGATCCTGAGGTAATTCATAGAGTTCTCTTAATTCAACCTCTTTACCTAAAAGATGACTTTTAAACCATTTTTCTTTTAATTCTTGAGGAGGAATATCTTTGTAGATTTGTCGGTTCATATTAAAAAAACTAATAGTTAATTAAAATAATATTTTATATAGATTATAACTTTTCTTAAGTGTCTTAATTGTCATGCTGAAGCTTTTGTATATTTCGACTGTAGAGATATTGCTACCGCACATAAAGATAATGAAATTAATCCACAAAATTCTGTCCATCCTTTAAGCCCAAAATTACTAATAAATAAAGGGGCTATTACAGTAATTAAACCACCTGAAAGCAGTGGTTGAAGAAATAATTGTTTAATAGAAAATACAGGTAAGGTTTGAGTGGTATTTCTTGGATCAGCTAATCTCAAAAGTAATAATCCACTAGCAGCAACTCCTGTCGAATTACCAAACTCTGCGATTGATCTTTCAAACCACTCTTCTCTAAAAAACAATCTAGAAAAAATCAACATCCCTGCAAGGTTCCAAATCAATCCACCAATTGCTAAGAGACTTATAGGTAACCAATAGTTAACTAGCAATGGTAAATTCAATCCAGCCATAGCTGTAATTATAAGTAAATCCGTGGAAAGTATTCCAATCTCACGTTGAAAAAGAGATGAAACTAATTTTGTGTTTTTAGACTTTTCTAAGACAAACCTTATAAAGAATGATCCCATTAAAGCCAATGGAAAGACTGGAAAAGCTAATATAACCTGTTTACTTATTTCACCCATATACATAGAAGAAAACCTTAAACAATAGAGCAAAAAGATACCAACCAATACAGCTAATCCTGCAAAAGCAAAATTATATAAAAGCAACTTAAATTGTTCAATTGTTTTGAATTCTAGATCGACGACGCTTAAATCATTTTTGATCTCTTTATCAGCAGGAACCAACCATCCAAAAAACCTACCTAGAACAACTAATCCACTTCCAAGCAACGTAGAAGCAAGTAAGCCGACAGTAGCCATTGCGAAGCCTAAATCTAATCCCTCAGGAAAGCCTAATTTTCTAAAACTTTCCCCCATAATTGCAGCAGCCCCATGACCGCCTTCAAAACCAACTTCAATAATGCATCCCATTAATGGATCCACCCCTAAATAAGGCAGCAAAAATAACAAAACAATTATTCCTCCTACAACATATTGACCAAAACCAAGTAGAAGCCCCAATAATGCCTGAGATGCTACTGGTTGCCATAAGCCACTTAGTTTAGGGATGGGTCTCCCTAGCATCAAAGTTGCAAAAACCAATGTAAGCAAAGGAGTTGGTAATTGCATCCAAGTATTCAAAACCCTCTCTGGTAATAATGAAAAAGGTCCATAAGGACCAATTAAAAAACCAATTGCTCCAACTAAAAGAGCTATTGGAATACCAAATCTCTCCAACTTCATTGCAGAATCTAATCTTCTTCCAAGTGTTAGAAGAATCCCTATAATTCCAAGCAAGCCTAAAGAGAGGAATAAAGTTGGGATTGCATTAATTTTATATAGGTCTTCAAAACCAAAAAACAACTGACTCATCAATTAATTCGATAAAGGAAATAAATGAAACAACTCAAAAATATTATCTCATACTAATATTTTATATAGAAAGGAAATTAGATTCTTATTATATCTCAATTAAGTCATTTACTTGAATCAAGTATTAGTTAATATTAGATAAATAGGAGGAGAACTTTAAGTCAATAAAATTTAATTCTTGAATAACTAATTCAACACCTCTCAACCGAATCAAATAATAATTGGTTAAAAGATTGAGTAAACCAAAAAATTTTAATATTAAATCTATTTTCTTATTTTACTAAAACTTAACTCTGATTTTTCCAATTAAAAAATATCACTTAAGTCTGAAGAAGGAAAAAGCATCCAATAAAAAAGCCCCAACAAAAGTGGGGCTTTTTTATTGAGTTAAATTTAATTAACTACTTTAATGAAACTGAAGCAGTATCAAGGTTGCTTAAAGCATTCGTTACTCGTTTGAAATCGAATCCCATTGCCCTAAGAGCATGCCATAGATGACCTTGGATAAAGAAGAATCCAAAGTAATAATGAACATTAGATAACCAAGCGCGAGAAGTATGAGCTCCATTAGGAAGATCAACCGTATCTACCCAATAAGGAGAAATACCAAATTTAAGTGCTAATGGTTCACCAAACCATTCAACAGGGTAAACAGTAGTATTTTGTGCGCACCAGAATGCTGCAACTACTGCCATCCAGCCAATACCAGCTAATGACCAAGAAAGAATAGCTTCTGCAGAGAGAAGACCAGCTCCTTTGAACTTCGTATATTCTCCAACTTGCTTAGTAGCGATATGGAATGCACCACCAGTTATTTCCAAGAAAGCCAAAAATGCATGACCTCCCATAACATCTTCCAAACTATCAATAGTTAGAAAATCAAACTGATGATCCCAGATATGACTCAAGTTTAGGTCGTATTCAACCTGACGAATAGCACCAATAGCAGGATCGTAGATTCCATGAATTCGCGCCCATTCAACAAACCAAATACATGCAACACCGAAGAAAATCAAATGATGTCCAAGTATGAAAGTCTGGTTATCAGGGTTGTCCCATTCAAGCTTGAATTTTCTGGCCTGTGGCACAGAAGATTCCTGCATGTCACTTGAGAAAAGAAGAGAGTGCATCAATCCACCTGCCCCATAAGCCATGGATCCAACTAGATGACACACAGCTACTGCGACAACCGCACTTCCACCAACAAAGGCTCCAGTTTCATCGAAACCTATACCCAAAGCTGCTAAATGAGGAAGCGCAATTAAAGGCTGATGACCCATTGGTACGGAAGGGTCAAATCGAGCCAATTCAAATAACGTGAAGGCACCAGCCCAGAAAGCAATCAAACCGGTATGAGCGGCATGTGCAGCAATAAATTTGCCTGAACGGTTGGTGACCCCTGAGTTACCAGCCCACCACCCGTAGGTGACGGCTGAATTTCCATAGGTCTGCATTAGAAGTGCTATTTTTCAAAACCGATCTGAGGTTACTGCAAATACACCAAATACTCATGTAAGAGAAAGAATCTGTAAATTTTTTTTATTATTTAAATCCAAAGACAGCTAAAAATAATTCAAAAAGGAAGTTTTTCAAATACAAAAAAAACAGACTATGTAGGGTTAATAACAAAATAAAATCAGGAAAAACTTCAGAAGAATTTTTTAATTAAAGAATTAATTGATACATAAATAAAACTCATATCAGGCAATCGAAACCAATCAAGCCTCAAAATCCATATAAATACACGGAAATATGTAATTAATATAAAAGATCAATTTGCTGTCTTTATTTACAACTATCAAACAATTAAATACATAAAGATCGGCATCATGAACTTCCAACGAATTAATAGCCTAGAAATGGAGACAGAAGACCACTATAGAAAAAAAGCAAACTTTTATAGAACATCTCCGGAATACGGAAAAATGATTTCTCTTTATCCCATCCTAGAGTCATCTATTAAAGACTGTAAAGATGAAAATTTAGTAGCATGAAGAATTAACACTCTAAATATTGAATGATTTAAATTCCTTTAATTTCCTGCTTAAGCTGCTATTTGATCAATAGAACTATAATTATCCTTCAAATATTCAATAATTCTTTTGCATCCACTTATTTGATAAAAAGCCTTTGGATTCCAAGGCAATTGTTCAGGATCATTTGAACTTTTCCAGTGATTTCCTGGCTTTAAATAGCCCCTCTCTCTCAATATTTCTAAAGTTTTCTCATCGACTCTTAAAGCATCACTAGCTTCTTTTCCTGATAACCACATAGAAGATTCTGTCATGCTTAAACAAGTCAGTATCTTTTTTTTATCATCAAAAGTTAAGAAAAGAAAGATAGTTTGCGCACTTTATTAGATTTCAAACAAAGTTTAAAATTAATTTTTTATTAGATTTAATTGAAGTCTTTTATCGAATAAGATTTATATAGTATTAAACCAAGGTCTAATACTATCTTTAGTAATTGGTATAGTTAATCCTGAATCAATAGATAGATGTATACAATTAGTAGTTTTTATTTTAGTTTTATTGTTAACTAATTTAGAAGGTTTTGGGCTCCAACCGCATTCCCAATAAAGTAGGTCATCTAATTCTAACCAAGGAACTTTTAATACTACACTAGAATCTAGAACAGACATCAAGAGAACCCATCTATCTTGATGTTTACCACCATAGTTTATAGCAACAAAATGGCTGTGTCCCTCAACTTCATACCTACAAGTCCATGCTTTAAATGGAGGCCAATTCATAAAAATAATCTAATTGAATCATATATTTTAGATTTTTTTGCATAATCTTTTATAACCATTTTTTCTTTATTTTTTATTCTTCATTTTAACATATTCTTCTCTAATATTTTTTAACAATGCCTTTTTTTTTCTCATTGACTCATCCTTTTCCTTAGAATCTATTTCAAGTCTCTCATCTTTAGTTAAATCCATCCAATTATTTATATCAAATTTATCTTTTCTTTTTTCTTGAAAGTTTTTTGTCTTTCTTTTGAAAATAAATTTAAAGAACATCTTTATATATTAAAAAAATTTGTAAACATCAAACGAATTTTCATATTTTTAATGACTCATCACAGCCATAAAATCTCATTATGGATACTTTAGCTCCCCTCGCCCAACTTCCACAAATTCAAATCTGTTTTTTCTATTTCTTGTCGATTGACAACTGATCTTGTATCAAACACCCAAGCTGGTGATCTCATTAAAGAAGCTAAATAATTCCAATCAAGACCAAAGAATTCATCCCATGCAGTCAGAATTAGAACTGCGTCTACATTTTTCAATGCATCTGGTATTGAATTTGCCATTTTCCAAATTCCTTGATTATTAAAAGAAAATTTTTCAAAATCTTCTTTTATTCTCTCAAATGAAACCTTAGGGTCATAAATCGAAAGAAGAGCACCTTCTTCTAGCAAATCACTAGCAATCCTTATAGCAGGCGATTCACGCGTATCATTTGTGTTTGCCTTAAAAGAGAATCCAAGTATTGCTATATTTTTACCATTAACAGTACCAAAAAGTTTTTCAAGAACAATTTTATATATTCTATCTTGTTGCCAAGTATTCAGGAGCACAACTTGATTCCAATAATTTGCAACCTCTGGCAAACCAAAATACTCACTTAAATAAACTAAATTCAAAATGTCTTTTTTAAAGCAACTGCCCCCAAATCCTGGACCAGCACTTAAGAATTGATTTCCTATTCTTTTATCAGTTCCTATCGCTTTTGCTACCTCCTGAATATCAGCGCCCGTCGCTTCACAAAAGGCTGAAATAGAATTAATGGAACTGATCCGTTGAGCCAAAAAGGCATTAGCAGCTAATTTTGAAAGCTCGCTGCTCCATAAATTAGTACAAATTATTTGTTCACTAGGAACCCAATTCAAATAAATGTTTACTAAAGCATTTATTGCGGCAGGATCTTCTCCACCAATTAAAACTCTGTCAGGTTTTTCCAAATCATTTATTGCGGTTCCTTCTGCCAAGAATTCAGGATTAGATAAAACGGAAAAAGTTTTTGAGACTTGATTCTTTTGATTCTTTAAATTTGATGACTTAAGTATTTCTTTTATTGCTTGTGCAGTACGAACTGGAAGCGTGCTTTTTTCTATTACGATTGTGTGTCCATTTGCAAATTTAGCGACTTGCCTTGCGCTTGCTTCTACCCAACTTAGATCACTTGCTTTACCAGCCCCAAGACCTTTTGTTTTTGTTGGAGTATTAACTGATATAAATATCATGTCGGCTTCAGATATTGACTTTTCCATTTCTGAACTAAAGAACAGATTTCGACCTCTTGTCCTTGAAATTATCTGATCTAATCCAGGCTCAAATATTGGTAATTTAGTTAAATCAGAATCATTCCAAGCAGCAATCCTTTCTTTATTTATATCAACAACCCTTACTTCCAAATCAGGGCATTTATCTGCAATAACAGACATGGTAGGGCCACCAACGTAACCAGCGCCAATGCAACAAATTTTTCGGATTTTAATAGAGCTCATTTTAAACAAACAATCATTTTATTAATCAATCAATTTTTTAATTAACTGATCTATCTCTTCTCTTAAAAAAATATATTGACTAATACCTACTTCATTTTCATTGTCTCTTAATTTCTTCATCGAGAATTGTCCTTTTGATACCTCCTCCTCACCTATAACTATTGCCCATTTAGCCATACTTTTATCTGCTCGTTTGAATTGTTTAGAAAAAGATGAGCCTGAGTAGTCCAATTCAACAGTTAGATTAGCTGATCTTAACTGACAAGTAATATTCAAAGCAAGTTTTTCCGCATTTGCACCTCTATGAATTACATAAACATCCGGAGATTCTGAATGCAAAATTTTATCTCCGGCTAGAATTATCAATCTTTCCATTCCAATTGCCCAACCAATTGAAGGTGCTTTAGGTCCCCCCAATTCGCTTATTAATCCATCGTAACGACCTCCTCCACAAACTGTTGCTTGAGATCCAAGATGATCACTTGTTATTTCAAAAGCCGTATGAGAATAATAATCAAGTCCCCTTACTAAATTAGTATTTATTTTAAATGGGATATTTAGATTATCTAGCGATTCCTGTAAACAATCAAATCTAGTTTTACTCTCCTTAGATAAAAATTCACTTAAAGAAGGAGCTTCATATAAAAGTTCTTTTGTAGAATTATTTTTACTATCTAATATTCTCAAAGGATTAACATTAATTCTTTTCTGAGAATCTTCATCTAACAAATCAAATCTCTGATTTAGCCAATCTTTCAACTTTTCTTTGAAAATATTTCTGTCTTCATTACTTCCAAGGCTATTAAGTTCTAAGGTCAAATCATTTAGGCCGACAGCTTTTAAAAAATCCCAACCAATTGAAATAACCTCAGCGTCACTCATAACTGAAGCCAATCCAACAAACTCCACTCCAATCTGATGAAACTGCCTTTGTCTTCCTGCTTGAGGACGCTCGTAACGAAACATTGGTCCTCTATACCAGAGCCTTTGAGGACCATTATTTAATAATCCGTGCTGAACAATAGACCTTGCAACAGAAGCTGTACCTTCAGGTCTCAGAGTGCACAATCGACCTCCTCTATCTTGAAAGTTGTACATTTCCTTGCCCACAACATCGGTGTTTTCGCCAATGCCCCTTAAAAACAATTCAGTTTGTTCAATGATCGGTGTTCTAATTTCTTGCAATCCAGCTCGACTAAAATGCTTGAGGGCAATTGATTCAACCTTCTGCCAGCCCCTACTTTGAGCGGGTAAAAGATCTACCATTCCTCTTAAATTCTTGAGATTGGTCAAAGTAGCTTCAGAAAAATTATTTGTTGTTTGTTTAATAGTAATTGTTTACGTAAACTGGCAATTCAATATTTAATTTGTGCTTCTGAGCAAAATAAACGGGTAAAGCTCAACTAAAAGTAATTTAAGCTTAATCTTCTAATCGAGTAGCACCTGAATATCTGACCAACCAAAAATTCACTCTTCTTCGAACATTAAAAGGCATTTCATTTTGAAGTTGAATTAATTCCATAGCCCCTAACCTTTTTAATTCTCTTGATTCTAGACTCCACATCTTTTCAGCTTCACAAATCAAACGAGCCCAACTTCTTGAGTGCTGCCATTGCCTAAGACGCTTTTTCAAATCATTACCATCAGTCTTACTTTTAACCAGATGACACTGAGAGACTATATTTTGCTTAGTAAAATATTTTCTCATAAATCAATCATTGAAAAAGCTTTAGAAAACTCGTTACTTTATACATTAAATATATATCCAATATTTGAAATGAGTACTTTATGAAAAATCTACCTCATGTACAGGGAATTCTAATTTTTCCATATCCCTACGACTCATTTTTCTAGACCAAGCACCCTTAATGGCATCATTCCACCGAAAACCAGCATTTTTAGCTAAATATCTTTCTTCATAAGAGATTTCAGCTCGAAGAAGCACTTTAGGTTCAAGAGCCCTAATCAAAAGCTCTTCGAGCTCACTACATCTTTTAAATACCTCTGCCAGATATATGCAATCTGTAAGAGCTCTATGTGCATTCCAGACTGGGATGCCATAAGCCAATGCAAGATCTCTAACAGAAGGTCGCGTCTTCAATTGTCTATCAGCTGGCCAAGTGATGTCGTCCATAGAACAAATCCATTGTTTCTCAATCAGAGGTAATTTTTTAAGACCAAACCATTTCATATCGAATTCGGCATTATGAGCAACAATTACATCTGATACTTGAACCAAAGATTCAAAATATTTAATCGCCTCACATAGGGGTTGAGGCAATCTTGTTATTTCTGCAGGAATATTGTTTATTTTTTCTGCATTATTATTTTGAACTGGCAGGAGAAAAGATTGCTGGGCTAATACTGATCTACTTTTAACATTAAAAAGTATCGAACCGACTTCAATGCAATCATCATTTTCATTGTCAAGGCCGGTTGTTTCAGTATCCAAAATCAAGATATTCTCTGGAGGCTTCTTGCTATTTAAAATTTTAATAGGGCCTTCGATAAATTTGGAAGAACTTTTTCCTCCTTGATCTCTCTCTTTTTCTATGGAATTTTTTTTAATTGTTCCATTAAGAAAGTCAAGCTGCTCACTTTCTTTCTGATGATTTTGCTCTTCTTTCACTTCAAATTTAATTAGTCATAGTTCTATTATCATCAAAAAAGAGAGTTAAATAAAAACTTAGCAGCACATTAGAAACAAAAGACACTTATATCTATAATCATTTTTATTTCTCTTTAAGAAAGTAATTATTAATCAATGGGTACTATTAGACGTATAAGTGATGTTTTGTGCCAATGGCCTTCAAAGCCAATTGGTCTTATAGAAATAATTGGAGGTAGCTATATTTCAATAAAACCTGAAGTTTCATACAAAAGACTAATTACTGGTCTTTTGCAAAGAAATTTTGCAGTACATTCATGGAGCTATATCCCTAACTTTGATCATCAGATTCAAGCAAATCAGGCATGGAAGCAATTCCGAATATCTCGAAAAATCCTTGAAGAAAGAGTAGGCTTAATACCGAAGTCAATTAGATTGGGGCATAGCCTTGGATGTAAATTACATCTACTAGCTCCTGATGGAGGAAGAAATTGCAATGGTTTGGTAGCTATTAGTTTTAATAACTTCAGGGCAAAAAAATCTATACCTATGCTTAACAAGATTTCACAGAGACTAAACTTTCAAACTGAATTTAGTCCTAGTCCTTTTGAAACATTAAATCTTATAAAAGAGCACTATGAACAAATAAATAATTTATTAATAAGATTTAAAAATGATAGTCTGGATCAAAATAATTCACTAATTAAATCATTAAGAGAAAGAGATTTTGATAATTCTAAAATCATTCAACTCGATGGCAACCATCTAAGCCCAGTCAGCCTTGGTCTAAGAGAAAAATTATTAAAAACAAATTTACAAGGTGCTATAAAATATAAAACAATTGATTCATTAGTCGATCAAATAACTCATTGGGATATTTAATATCAACTTCTTAATCTATCTAAAACCGACCTATCTTCCAGCGTACTCGTATCACCACTAATCTCATCACCAGAGGCCAGTGCTCTCAAAATTCTGCGCATTATTTTTCCACTTCTAGTTTTGGGAAGAGCGTCAGTGAATTTAATTTCGTCAGGCTTGGCAATAGGACCTATTTCACTAGCAACATGTTTTTTCAAATCCGCATTAATACTCTCGTTTGCTTCTGCTCCGGTTTTCAATGTGACAAAGGCTACTATTGATTCTCCTTTTAAATTGTCAGGTCTACCCACAACAGCTGCCTCTGAGACCAAATGATGACTAACCAAAGCTGATTCTATTTCCATTGTGCCAAGCCTATGACCAGAGACATTTATAACATCATCAACTCGACCCATTACCCAAAAATAACCATCTTCATCTTTTCGGGCGCCATCTCCAGCAAAATACATATAGCCGTTATCTAAAGGATTTAAATACTCCCAGTAACTCTCTCTAAATCTTTTTTCATCTCCATAAACATTTCTCATCATCCCAGGCCATGGCCTTTTAACTACCAAATAGCCACCTTCATTATTCGCTACAGACTTTCCATCTGAATTGACTACATCCGCCTCAATTCCAGGCAAAGGGAAAGTTGCTGATCCTGGCTTTGTTGGGGTCGCACCAGGAAGAGGGCTAATCATTACTCCACCAGTTTCTGTTTGCCACCAAGTATCCACTATTGGGCAGTTTCCTCCTCCAATGACATCTCGATACCAAATCCAAGCCTCAGGATTAATGGGCTCTCCAACAGTTCCTAAAAGTCTCAAACTGGATAAATCATATTGATTAGGAATATTTTTGCCTGCTTTCATAAAAGCCCTTATCGCGGTTGGGGCAGTATAAAAAATCGAGATTTTATGCTTTTGAATTACATCCCAAAAAGCCCCTGGATTTGAAGGTCTAGGAACTCCCTCATACATAACAGTGGTTGCGCCGTTAGAAAGTGGACCATAGACAATATAACTATGCCCTGTTATCCACCCCACATCAGCGGTACACCAATAAACATCATTCTCACGAATATCAAAAATCCATTTAAAAGTTAAATGAGACCATAGGTTATAACCAGCAGTTGTATGAACTACTCCTTTTGGCTTGCCTGTCGAACCAGAGGTGTATAAAACAAATAAGCAATCCTCACTATCCATTTGTTCGGACAAACATTCTTCTGATTGACTATCGACAATTTCATGCCACCAATAATCCCTGCCATCATTCATGTCAATAGGTTTTTTAGTCCGTTGAACAACTAAAACTGATTGGACCTTTGGACAAGCACCACCTTCCAATGCTGAATCAACAGCTTCCTTAAGAGGAATCACTTTATCTTTTCTAAAGCCACCATCAGCTGTAATTATTGCTTTCGCTTCTCCGTTAATCAATCGGTCCCTAAGCGCCTCAGAAGAAAAACCTCCAAAAACGACAGAATGTGGTGCTCCGATCCTTGCACAAGCAAGCATTGCAATTGCAGCTTCAGGGACCATAGGCATATACAAAGCCACAAGATCTCCTTTACCAATACCTATTGACTTGAGTGCATTAGCTGCCTTGCAAACTTCTTTATGTAATTGTTTATAGGTATATTTTTTTTGATCGCCTGGCTCACCTTCCCAAATTAAAGCAATTTTTTCAGCTGTTGAGCTATTTAAATGCCGATCTAAACAATTGAAGGATATATTGGTTTTTCCTCCATCAAACCATTTAGCAAATGGTGGTTTTGACCAATCAAGAACTCTATCAAAAGGTTTAAACCAATGTAATTCTTGTCTAGCTGCATCACCCCAAAACTTATCTGGATCGGATTTAGCCATCTCTGAGATTTCCAAGTACCTTGAAAAAGATGAGATTCTACTTTTACTAGCAAAGTCATCAGAAGGCGGAAAAACTCTCTGCTCCTGAAGAACAGACTCAATAGAGTTAGAATTGTCTGAATTCATGAAAGATAAAACAACTTTTCATTTATTGCATTCAAGCTATTTCTGACCAAAAGGCTTGAATAGTGAAACTCTTATTTAAAACAAATTCATAATGAATAAAAATTGGAATTTTCCTAAAGCATTATTATTCGATCTTGATGGTGTTCTAATTGATTCAGAACCCTTACATGGACAAGCATGGAAAGAAACTGCCGCGCTTTTTGATCTAAATCTAACTTATGGCCAACTAAAACTCTTAAGAGGCAGAAGAAGAATTGATTGCGCAAATGAAATTATTAAAATGATTCCCAAGAAGGTTAAGACAGAAGACTTACTCAACCTTCACAAGCCTATATCGAGACGACTCATTATCAGCGCACAAGCAATGCCAGGTAGTGAAAGTTTGCTCAAAAGATGTCATAAAAATAATATTCCAATGGCCTTAGTAACTAGTAGCAGCTCGGAATCTATACAAATAAAAACTGCGCATCATAAATGGATGAATCTATTTTCTGTAAAGATTCTTGGCGATGATAAATCACTAGTTCAAGGGAAGCCTGCTCCAGATCCATATCTTTTAGCTGCTAAAAAATTAAATATTGATCCCAAAGAGTGCTGGGCTGTTGAAGATTCAATTTCTGGTGTATCTTCAGCACTGAAGGCAGGCTGTTTTGTTTTATTTTTAAAAGAGAGTGATCAGAAAATAGATAAAAAAGATTTCTTTGAAAAAAATAATAATTTAAAGAAAATTCACGACTTAAAAGAAATAGAAGAAATGTTAGATTTGCACCAAATTAATAAAGTCTACTTATAACGAATTCCGGTAATTCAAGTAATGCTTTTTTTGATGGTGAATCTGGCAACCAAGAAATTGAATCTTTTGACTCAGATGCAAATTTTTCAGCTAGTTCTCTTGATTTTTTGATAGCACTTGAATCTCTCACGAGAGACAAAGCTTTATCAAGATCATCTTTTTTTGAGAATTTATTATTAATAAGTTCACCAAGAGTTGGATTATCCTCTAAAGCATAGAAAACAGGAGCAGTAAGATAACCGCTCTGAAGATCACTAGCCGCTGGCTTTCCTAATTGTTCATCATTACCAGTAAAATCTAGAATATCATCGACCACTTGAAAAGCCAAACCTAATTGTCTTCCAAAAAAATATAATGAATTTAAGCTCTCAGAATTTACATCAGATAAAACACCTATTGCCTTGGAACTATTAGCAATAAGAGAAGCTGTTTTACAATAACTTTTTTCTAAATAACTCTCAAAAGATTGACTTGAATCAAATCTATTAAGACCCTGCTTTATTTCACCTTCGGCCAGGTCCATTATCACCCTACTTAACAACTTAACAACATCTAAATTCTCAAGATTTGCTAAATGCCAACTCGCTTGTGCAAATAAAAAATCCCCCGCAAGAACAGCTATTCTTGGATTAAAGCGACTATGAACAGTTTCAACACCTCTTCTCGTATCGGCTTCATCAACGACATCATCATGCACAAGAGAAGCGGTATGAATCATCTCAGTGATTTGGGCCAATTTTCGATGTTTCAAAGGAAGATCTTTTTCAGAAGTTAAAGCTCTGGAAATTAATAAAACTATTCCAGGTCTTAATCGTTTCCCCCCTGCACTAAAAAGATGTTCTGCAGCCGCCTGCAAAATTGGGTGTCCAGCACCAATAAGGCTGCGAAGATCTGAAAGCAATGCTTCTAGATCAAGTTCTACAGGTTGAAGAATTTCAGTGGCTGTGGTCATAAAAGCGCTCTACTTTTCAATATTAAGAGACACAACGCTTCTTCTGCAGCGAAACGAGTTTAACTTCAGGAAACACATTCATCCATTGCTTAGCTCTGTAAGAAAAGTCTTTAGGATCAGAGGTTGCATAAAACTTTGAATCAACTAAATATTTCTTCTTTGAAAAATTGCTTGTTTTTGAATCCATATATAGCTTTAACTTCAAAGCAAGAGTCTGGGCGGGGTCAATCAATTTGACACTAGTGGGTAATATCTCTGTAAGCAAAGAAGTTATAAGAGGATAGTGACTGCAACCAAGGATAATAGACTCAATTTTTTGCTTTAAAAGAGGTTCTAAATATCCAATTGCTAAATCAATAATCTCATCTGAATTAATTTTATTCATTTCAATCATTGGGACAAATTCGGGACAAGATTGTTCAATTACAAAAGTTCTTGGATTAAATTCTAAAATCGCATTTGTATAAGCTTTAGTTTTAACTGTAGTAGGAGTAGCAAGAACCCCCACTCTGGATTCTTGGATAGTTGAGGAAGCAGAGCGAATCAAGTCGAAAACAGGTACATCTAATTTATTTTTGATAACATCCAAGGCAATTGCATTTGTTGTGTTACAAGCAACTAAGAAAGCATCGATATTCTGAGAAATAAACCATTCTGATATTTCATCAGCAAATTGAATTATCTCATTAGATGTTTTCACTCCGTAGGGAATTCTTGCGGTATCAGCTAAATATATAAATGAAACATTAGGGCATAAATCAACAACCTTTTTTAAAATTGTCAAACCGCCAACACCGCTATCAAACAATCCAAGACGCATACTTAATTTGATACTTTGAGATAATTAAGTATCCCCTTAGCAATAGCAAAAGACATTTTGTATCTGTAAGCTTTTTGACGTAATAAAGAGGCATCATAAATACCAGTAACAAATCCAATCTCTACAAGAGCTGCAGGCATAGATGTTTTTCTAATTACATAAAAACGAGATCTCCGAACACCTCTATCTGGGCTTTGGGTAGAAGTTATTAAAATTTGTTTATGAATATTTTTAGCTAAGGAATAGCCTTTATATCCAGAATAGTAATAAGTCTCTAAACCATTTACTTCCTTTCTTTTTCCTCTAGTCGCATTCGCATGAATGCTAACGAAAGCATCTGCTTTTGAGTTATTAGCTTTTTCAACTCTAGGTTGTAAATCTAATGTTCTCTCATAATTACGAGTTAGTAATGTTTTAACCCCTTTCTTTGTTAAAAATTCAGAAACATTCTTTGACACCTCTAACACAATATCAGTCTCTCTTAATCCATTTATACCAACAGCACCAGGATCTGAACCACCATGCCCAGGATCTATCACAACTTTATACTTCCCATAAGGAACATTTGGCAAAGATGAAATATCTAAATCCTGAATATTGATTTTTTCAAAAGTTCGTTTTATAGAGTTTCTTAAAATATTACCTTCTCCAATAGAGCTAAAAGAATTACTTTCTAAACCAATAAATTTCAGCTCCCAAGTGTTTGGAGAAATCCCAATTAATTTTAATTTTGAATATTCTAATTCAACTGATGGTAAAAACTCAATAACAAGCCTTGTAATACCATCAGAAGGTTTTCCTAACCTGATTTCCTTTACAGATCCATTGCCTTTTAAAGTTCTAGGCCTACTTAATTCTCCAGGAAAATCAACCCATACTCTTTCACCTTTATCATTAGTAGATGGTTGAAAAAAAGCATCTAATTTCGTCCCAGAAGAAGTTCTTAATTTAAGACTGCCATCACTAGATAATGCCCATGCAGCAAGTGCACTAGCGGATCTGAGAGGCAAAGAAAGAAAAAAGTTGGAACAAAAAATTAATCCCGCAACCAATCCTAATTTGGACTTTAAAGATTGATCTTTAAACATCAACTAAAAAGCTCTGTTTTTCGATGTTTAAGACTTGGCATTTGTCCTCTAATCCTTTCTACTCTTTCTTTATCAGCAGGAGCTATTGCTGCCCCTTGAACAACTCCCGCATCTGCTAAAACTGTCCCCCATGGATCAATAACCATCGCATGACCATGACTTTGTCGTCTGCCATAGTGGCGTCCTGTTTGAGCTGGTGCAACAACATAAGCGGTATTTTCTATTGCTCTTGCTTGAAGTAAAACCTGCCAATGATCTTTTCCAGTAAAAGCAGTAAAAGCAGCTGGAATCATTAATAGATCAGCGCCTTTATTGACCAAATCACGATAAAGCTCAGGAAAACGAACATCGTAACAAATAGATAATCCTATTTTACAAAGATCAGGAACATCAACGACAGGTGGAGACTGACTTCCCGACACTATTGTTTCAGATTCTCTATAAGTATTTCCTTCAGGAAGATCAACATCAAAAAGGTGAATTTTATCGTATCTTGCCAAGGATTGGCCATCTTTTCCAAACAACTCTGCCCTGTTTAACGTTCTAACGCCATCACCAGCGGGGACAGGAAAGCCACCTCCTAGCAAAACGACTTGATATCTCCTTGCCATTGTCACTAAAAAACTATTACATTTTTCGTATATTGAGGATGCAATTTTTAGTTTTTTTTGGTCCTCCCCCAAAAAAGCAAAGTTTTCAGGGAGCCCGACAAGATCTGCCCCCCGCCTTGACGCCAACTCAATTTGTTCTTCTGCAGCATTGAGATTTGCATCTATATCTGAGGTACTTGTTAGCTGTAAGGCCGCAGCCAAAAAATCTGACACTGAGTTAAAAAATAAAAATAATTTAAAAGTTAGTTTGAGCGAAGTACGCCCATCTCAATCTGTTTTGGAATAACAGAAAGGTTGTCCAAAGAGGCGCAACAAGCAAAATCATCATCATGATTACCTATTCCTGCAAGTCTTTGTCCATGACTTGCAATACGTAAACATCCTTCAACATCATTCTCCCATGTTTTCCATAAAGCTATGGAGGACATTAATTCATCATTTAAAATGTGAACTGACTCTAATTGATCCATTAGCAGAGAGGCCAAAGCTCCAGCGGCCAATGAGTCCTCTAAAGAATAAGAGCCTTCCCACCCACTACCAACTATCCATACTTCCTGGGGATTGTCAGTTTTTAATCTTTCAGCAATGGCTTTTCTATTTGGAAGTGCCATTGTATACAAACTTTTTGATTCTCTAACTCGATGAAGTGATCTTGTTCCATTGGTAGTACTCATAAAAACTCTTTTACCTTTTACTCGCTCGGTTGAGACTCCTAATGGAGAATTCCCCAAGTCAAATCCATCTAATTTTTTTCCTCCTCGCTCACCAACAAGAATCTTTTCTTTATCGTCAAAATTCTTAGCATGATTTTTAAGTTCATCAACATCTGCAAACACTTGCACTGAATCAGCACCATTTTCAAGGGCCCAGGCAATTGTTGTTGTGGCTCTAAGAACATCAATCACTACTGAAGATTCAGGAATAATTCCACTAGGAACATCCGCAGCTACATAAAAATAAGAAAGTTTCATTTCCACAAAGGCTGATAACTTGCGTCACAGTAACTAGATAAATAGGTTAATCGTGCAGACCTTCATGAAATTATTTCGTCAAGAACCTCTTACACGGGACATTAGAGATTTTCTTACTCTTCTAGAAAAAAAAGGTCAATTAAAGAGAATAAGCTGCCAAGTTGATAGTGACTTAGAAATTGCTGCGATAAGTGACCGAGTCTTAGGGATGGGAGGACCTGCTCTACTTTTTGAAAATGTAAAAGATTCATCAATTCCTGTTGTAGTTAATTTGCTTGGGACGATGGAAAGGGTGGTTTGGAGTATGGGCTTAGACAAACAAGAAGAGTTGGAAGACTTAGGAAAAAAATTAGCCCTTCTTCAGCAACCGCGACCACCGAAAGGATTTAAAGAAACCAAAGCATTTGCTTCAGTTGCTTGGGATCTACTTAAAGCTCGCCCTGATATTGATCTTTTACCACCATGCCATCAAAAAGTAATCGATGAAAAAGATTTGGATCTAAATCTTTTACCACTTTTGCGTCCCTGGCCAGAGGATGCAGGAGGTGCCATCACGTTAGGTCTAGTGATCACAAAAGATCCAGAGACAGGAGTACCAAATGTTGGTGTTTACAGGCTACAAAGACAATCTGCCAAGAGCATGACAGTACATTGGTTAAGTGTTAGAGGAGGCGCCAGGCATCTTCGAAAAGCAGCTGCTATGAATAAGAAATTAGAAGTTGCTGTAGCTATTGGAGTTCATCCACTTCTTGTAATGGCTGCCGCAACTCCTATTCCAGTACAGCTCAGCGAGTGGCTCTTTGCAGGTTTATATGCAGGAGAGGGAGTTCGATTAACAAAATGCAAAACTATCGATTTACAGGTACCAAGTCATAGTGAAATAGTTTTGGAAGGATTCATTTCTCCTGGAGAAGAAATGATGGATGGTCCTTTTGGAGACCACATGGGGTTCTATGGCGGTGCTGAGTCTTCACCTTTAATCAGATTCCACTGCATGACCCAAAGGAAAAACCCAATATTTTTAACAACCTTCAGTGGTAGGCCTCCAAAAGAAGAGGCAATGCTGGCAATAGCCCTGAATCGAATTTATACACCCATACTCAAACAACAAATCCCTGAAATTATTGATTTTTTCCTTCCAATGGAAGCGTTGAGTTACAAATTAGCCGTTATCTCAATAGACAAAGCATATCCTGGTCAAGCAAAAAGAGCTGCCATGGCTTTTTGGAGTGCTTTACCCCAATTCACCTATACAAAATTTGTCGTCGTCGTCGACTCAACCATAAACGTAAGAGACCCTAGACAAGTAGTTTGGGTCTTGTCCAGCCAAGTCGACCCTCAAAGAGATTTATTTGTACTAGAAAATACTCCTTTTGATACTCTTGATTTCGCAAGTGAACATATAGGCTTAGGTGGAAGATTAGCTATTGATGCAACTACAAAGATTGGCCCAGAAAAAAATCATGATTGGGGTAAGCCATTAACAAGGCCTAAAGAACTTGAAGACAAAGTAGATGAAAGATGGGCCGAACTAGGATTATCAGAGCTAGAAAATAAACAACCGAGTCCAGAATTATTTGGTTACGTTATTGATGAGCTAATGCGTCAAAAAAAGATAAACAATTCATAAATAAGGAATTAAAGCTTATTGATAAATAAAATAAAATAAAAATATTGTTTTTTCATTGAAAGTTCCCACTAAAGATCAGTATTTAAGAGACCTTCATAGAGGAGGGGAGCTCTGCGGGAAGGTTAAAGTACCTGGAGACAAATCAATATCACACCGTGCACTACTGTTTGGGGCAATAGCTAAAGGGAAAACAATAATTGAGGGGCTCTTACCTGCTGAAGATCCATTAAGTACAGCTGAATGCCTGAGATCAATGGGAGTAAGAATTAGTCCCATTAAAAAAGGAGACATTGTTGAAGTTGATGGTGTTGGATTAAATGGTCTTCAAGAGCCTCAAGATATTTTGAATTGCGGAAATTCAGGAACAACTATGAGATTAATAATGGGATTATTAGCTGGCCAAGAAGATCATCATTTCATACTTACGGGAGATAAATCACTTCGAAATAGGCCAATGAAAAGAGTTGGACAGCCATTAAAAATGATGGGGGGTAAAGTTTCAGGAAGAAGCGGTGGAGACTTCGCTCCGCTATCGATTGTTGGGAATAAATTAAGAGGTGCAGTAATTGGTACTCCAGTAGCAAGTGCTCAAATAAAATCTGCAATCCTACTTGCTGCTCTTAATGCAGAGGGCTCAACCACTGTTATTGAACCCGCCAGATCTAGAGATCATAGTGAAAGGATGTTAAAAGCCTTTGGAGCTAATCTAGAAGTAGGTGGTGAAATGGGTAGACATATAACTGTTTACCCTGGGAAAGATCTAAAAGGTCAATCAATTATCGTTCCAGGTGATATTAGTTCAGCAGCATTTTGGCTTGTTGCAGGTAGCATCATTCCTGGATCAGAACTAATTATCGAAAATGTTGGTCTAAACCCAACGAGGACTGGAATACTGGACGTACTAGAAAAAATGGATGCAAAAATCAATGTAACCAACAAAAGAGATGTTGCCGGTGAACCTGTTGGAGACATTGAGGTCTTCTACAAAGAGAACTTGAAACCATTTAATCTTGATGGTGAGATAATCCCTCGACTAGTAGACGAGATACCCATATTGTCTGTAGCTGCATGTTTCTGCAACGGTATCAGTAAAATAACAGGAGCAGGTGAATTAAGAGTCAAAGAAACTGATCGTTTAGCGGTAATGGCCAGGCAATTAAAAAGAATGGGAGCAAAAGTAGAAGAGCACCAAGATGGTTTAACTATTTATGGAGGGAGTAATTTAAGAGGATGCGAGCTTGATAGCGAAGATGATCACCGCATAGCCATGAGCTTAGCGATAGCATCAATAATGGCTAATTCTAATTCAACATTAAAACGTAGTGAAGCTGCGGCAATCTCATATCCTGATTTTTGGAGTGATCTCAAAAGACTCCAACAAAAATATTAGCTTCTTTTTTAGAGTTGGATGATTTAAAGAAACAAACAACAAAAGATGGAAGTTTAAGTCTTTATAGCTCGAACTATGAAGAATGTTTTCATGATACTGAAGGAGCACTTAAAGAATCAATTAATAAATATCTCTTACCCGCTCAATTAGATCGATTTTCCAACTCAAAAAAAATAGTTGTTTTAGATGTTTGTATGGGCTTGGGATATAACACTGGATCTATTCTTGAAGAACTGCTTAAACGCAATCATAAAATCGAGTGGCATGGTCTTGAGATTGATCAAAGGCCTTTAAATATTGGTCTTAATGAAAAAACATTTCAAAAGCTTTGGTCTCCAAAAGTATTGAGATTTTTCGATTGCTTAAAAAAATCAGAAAGATGGATAGAAGGTCTTAATAAAGGTACTATCCACTGGGGCGATGCAAGACAAAAAATATCTGAAATACAAGATTCACTGATGTTTGATTTGATCCTTCTTGATCCTTTTTCTCCACAAAAGTGTCCAGAACTTTGGAGTGAACAATTCATATCTTTATTATCCTCAAGGCTATCTTTAAATGGACGTTTGATTACTTATTCAAGTGCTGCTTCAATAAGAGCGAGTTTAAAAAAAGCTGGTTTAAAAATCTATTCAATAATCCCCTCAACAGATAAGCAAAACAAATGGAGCTTGGGAACCGTTGCTATGAAACAACAATTAGAACAACAATTCATTTCAAAAAATTGTCAGATTAAAAACTTGAGCGATAGGGAATTAGAACATCTCAATACTCGATCATCAATTCCATATAGAGATCCAACCGGGAGAGGTAACTCTAAAGAAATCATTTTATCTAGAGAGATAGAACAATCTAAAAGTCAATTAATAAACACATCCTCCTGGAGAAAAAAATGGAATGCTGCGCAATGACAATAAAGCAATTAGATTTCTAAAAAAAATACTCTAATGCTTGCCATCGCAATTTTAGCGGCTGGGAAAGGTACGCGAATGAAAAGCGACCTACCTAAGGTTCTTCACTCATTAGCAGGAAAATCGCTCATTGATAGAGTGTTATCTTGTACTCAACGACTAAATCCAAACCGTAGACTAATAGTTGTAGGACATCAAGCCAACGTAGTAAAAGACTCTCTAAAAAATTATCAAGATTTAGATTTTGTACTTCAACAACCTCAAAACGGAACTGGACACGCTATTCAACAATTAGGTACCCAATTAAAAGGATTTAAAGGAGAGCTTTTAGTTTTAAATGGCGATGTGCCATTGCTAAAAGAGGAAACTTTAAATTCACTTTTAAAATTTCACAAAAAGTCCAATGCGAGTGTTACTTTTTTATCTGCAAGTTTAGAATCGCCAACAGGATATGGACGAGTAATCACAAATGAATCAGGACTAGTTAGCGAAATCATTGAAGAACGAGATTGCACCAATGAACAAAGAAAGAATAAATTAATAAATGCTGGTATATATTGTTTTAATTGGCAACAATTATCAGATGTTTTAAATTTATTATCTAGCAAAAATAGTCAAAATGAACTATATCTAACTGATACAATAAAATTACTCAAAAAAGCATTGCATTTTGAAGTCGATGATCCATTTGAGGTTAAAGGCATTAATGATAGATATCAACTCTCTGAATGCGAACAACATATCCAAGAAACGCTTAAATCCTTTTGGATGAGTAAGGGTGTTTCATTTATTGATCCTATTAGCTGTTCGCTAAGCGAGGATTCAGATTTTGGTACAGACGTAATTATTGAGCCACAAACTCATCTTCGTGGTAAATGCAATATTGGGAATGGATGTCGTTTAGGACCGGGCAGTGTCATAACAAATTCAACGCTTGAGAAAAATGTTCTAGCCATTCATTCATTCATCAATGAAGCAACGATTGGGAACAATACGTCAATTGGTCCATTTGCTCATATAAGACCGGAATCAAGCATAAGCGAAAATTCTAAGATAGGGAACTTTGTAGAAATAAAAAAAAGTTTTATTGGTGAAGGAACAAAAATCAATCATTTAAGCTATGTAGGCGATTCAACTCTAGGGAAAAATATTAATGTGGGAGCAGGAACTATTACAGCTAATTTTGATGGCAAGAATAAACATAGAACAATAATTGATGATTATTCAAAAACTGGTGCAAATTCAGTCTTGGTTGCACCTATAAAGATCGGTTCTCATGTAACGATTGGAGCAGGCTCAACTATAAGTAAAGATATCCCAGATCAGAGTTTAGTAGTTGAAAGATCAAAAGCAATAATTAGAAAAAAAAATAATTAACTAGAACATCAAGCTTATTGCTGTAAATAAGGTAATACTTTTTCTAGTTCCAATTTGCGACTACCTTTAATCAAAATATTATCTCCCGGTGTAAGCCATGACAATAGTGCTAAAGCTGCATCTTTTGGAGTTCTAACTACTTCATGCTTTGGTAATTCTTTGATTATTTTCTTTATGATATTAGATTCCTTACCACAAGAAACAAAAACAATTCCAGTAAGACCTAACTCAACGGCTCTTTGAAAAACCTTTTTATGAAGTTTAATACTCTCTGAGCCTAACTCAAGCATTGTACCTAAAACTGCAAAGTGTCGTCCAGGCTTACTTACTAATAATTCTAACGATGCAATAACAGACTCAGGAGAAGCATTATACGTCTCATCTAAAACTAAAAACTTTCCATAATCGACCAATCTATTTCTTCCTTTTGGCATATTGATATTAAATTTATTAAGATTCTTTATTGATAGCCCCAATTCAGTTGCAACAGTAAGGGCCATCATAAAATTCATAGCATTATGTCTACCTTCTAAAGGCAATTTTAATTTAAGCTTCTCAAAATATATGAGATTATTTTGCATATCAATTTGAGAAATATAATCTGGTTCTATATCATTAAAAGCAAAATCATCATCACCAGATCCCAACCAATCCAATGAATAATCCTCTATAGCTACTCGAACAATACGACCTGACCATTTTTCTCTTAAAGCTTTCTCTAAAAGATTGTCCCCAAATGGAATAATTACAACGCCGTCAGGTTTTAAATTTGTAGTTATTTCTGACTTGGCTTTTGCAATATTAGCTCTACTACCAAGAATGCCAATATGAGCTTGCCCAATATTTGTAATAATTGCGATGTCAGGTTCAGCAACTTTTGAAAGACGTTCAATTTGACCCAAGCCACGCATACCCATTTCAAGTACATACGCAGCATCGCTTGCTGACCCTCTTAGCAGAGTCTTGGGGACTCCAATATCGTTATTTTCATTATCTCTACTTGAAACGATTTCACCAAGGGAAGACAAAACTAACCGAATCAATTCTCTTGTAGTTGTTTTTCCAACAGATCCAGTAACAGCAACAACAGGGAGATTTAATTTTCTCCTATGAAGCAACGCGATCTGATGATAAGCAAAAAGAGTATCTGGGACCAACCAATGAGGTAAGCCACTTGGGACTAAACCATTAAATTCTTTTGCAACTATTGCTGCTTGTATACCAATATCACAAGCCATTCCTAAAAAATCATGACCATCAAATTTATCACCTACTAAAGGAACAAAAAAATTTCCTTTTTCAATTGTCCTTGTATCAGTAGAAATAAAACCAATAGGTAAATCAAGGTCAATTTTCTCTTGATTAATTGGTTTCCCCCAAAGTTTTGTTAAATCTTTAAAAGTAATATCCATATAACTATTTGGAAATAAGCAAATTCAATTAAATCATCAAAAATCCTATGATTTTATTTTTTTACTTAACCCTTTCCTTGAAGGATCTGCTTCTTGCCCATAAGAAAATTTTTCAATTTCTGCAGCATCTGGAGAGGGTTCCTTAATCCCACAAACATCTTTATACATCAACTCATACTCCTTAGCTGATCTATCCCAACTATATTTATTTGACATTGCTCTTAGTTGCAAATCCTTCCAACTTTTTTGATGCCTGTACGCTTCCCAAGAACGAACTAATGCTGTATAAAAATCAATTGGTTCGTATCGATCAAAACAGAATCCAGAACCAGTTTCATTCATAGGGTTATAAGGCTCGACAGTGTCAACCAGACCACCTACTTTTCTAACTATAGGTATAGAACCATAACGCATAGCTAATAACTGACTTATTCCACATGGTTCAAAACGACTAGGCATTAGGAATGCATCAGAGCCTCCATAAATCAGCCTAGATAATGCATCGTCATACGTAAGGAAAACTGAGAAACGACCTGGATACTCAATTGCCAATTGCCATAAAGCTGACTCTAGATAGCGATCACCTGTACCAAGGACAACGACTTGAGAGTCAGTATAAGAAAGAAGTCTATTAGCTACTTGCAATAAGAGATCAATACCTTTTTGATCAACAAGTCTACCAACCATTCCCATTAGATATTTATCTGGATTCACTTCAAGTCCCATTCTTTCTTGAAGAACTCTTTTATTAATTGCTCTACCAGAAATATTATCAGAACTAAATTTAGCTGGTAATGAATTGTCCGTTGCTGGATTCCATTCTTCTAAATCAATTCCATTTAAAATTCCACGTAGTTTGCCAGAAATATAATTCAAAAGTCCCTCTAATTTTTCTCCATATTCAGATGTACAAATTTCCCTTGAATAGGTAGGAGAAACTGCATTCACTCTATCGGCGTATAACATTGCTGATGCCATGGTGTGGTCACCATGCATATACCATGGGCACCAAGTTATTTGATCAAGTTTCCATCTCCATGGACCTTGATACTTGAGATTGTGAATAGTAAATACTGTACTAATTTCAGGGTCCTGATGCATCCAAACTGGAATCATTCCAGTATGCCAATCATGACAATGGAGTACTTGCGGCTTCCAAGAATTCCATGCAAATTCAGAAACTGCGCTAGCAAAAAAAGTAAACCTCCAATCTTCATCCTCTCCGCCATAAATACGCTCAGAATCAAAACAAGGATGTCCAACTAAATAAATTGGCAACCCATTAGAGGGATGCCTTGTTTCATAAACTTCGAAATCAACCCCCATTGTGTTAGCACGAAAAACAGGCTCAGGAGAAATATCCATCAAGGTCCATAATTTTCCATACCCTGGAATTATTAATCGAACGTCATGTCCAAGTTTTTTCAAGGCAGGAGGCAATGAACCAACGACATCACCCATTCCTCCAACTTTTATCATTGGGGCACATTCAGCAGCAGCAAAAAGTATTCGCATTTAATTCATAAAAAAGTACGATTTATCTTTTTGGATAAATCAAATAAAATCATGGAAGCCATTTTGATTTAGAAAAATCAGGATCCCTTTTATCCATGAAAGCATCTCTTCCCTCCTTTGACTCATCAGTCGTATAAAAAAGATGTGTTGCCTGACCTGCAAGCTCTTGGATACCTGCTAAACCATCCGTATCGGCATTAAAAGAAAATTTCAAACATTTTATAGCAGTTGGACTGTTTTGAAGTATTTCTCTCGCCCATTTAACACCTTCTGACTCGAGCAAATTCAATGGTGAAATTTTGTTGATAAGCCCCATTTCTAATGCTTCATTTGCTCCATATTTCCTACAAAGGAACCAAATTTCTCTGGCCTTTTTTTGGCCTACAACCCTAGCTAAATAACTTGATCCGAAACCAGCATCAAAACTACCTACCTTAGGACCAGTCTGACCAAATATTGCATTTTCAGCAGCCAAGCTCAAATCACAAACTAAATGTAAAACTTGTCCGCCCCCAATTGCAAAACCTGGGATAAGAGCAATAACTACTTTAGGAAGGCTACGAATTATTCGCTGTAAATCAAGGACATTTAAACGAGGGACTCCATCATCACCGAGATAACCTCCACTTCCCCGAACAGTTTGATCTCCACCAGAACAAAAAGCAAACTTTCCATCTTTAGAAGGACCAACTCCTGTAAGTAATACCACTCCAATATCAGGATCTTCTCTGATTCTGATAAACGCATCACAAAGTTCTGAAATAGTTTGAGGCCTAAAAGCATTTCTTTTTTCAGGACGATTTATCGCAACTCGAGCAATCCCCTCAGGGCTAACGTCAAGGAAAATATCTTTGTATTCACCAATAGCAACCCATGAGGTAATAATTTCCCCAGGCAAAACTCTTCTAGAGATATTTTTAGGATTAATAGGTTCTAAGGCCATTGTTTAAATCTCATTAATCAAAACTTAATAAGTTCTCAGGTAATCTTTTTTTTAGATCATTACGTAAACTTACTCTCAATTTATGATCTTCAATAGAGTTAGTACAAACTCTTATTAATGCATTAGTTGATAAAGAAAAGCTCCATTCAATCGCTTGCTCTAAATCATCTATGCATGCTACCTGCTTATATTTCACCCCATAAGCTTTAGCAAGTGTCAGAGGACAAACTTGTTGAGGCATAAGAAAAATCTCTTTAAAATCACCCTCTTCAACCTGATCTATATTTAGCTGGTTAAAAATACCACCTCCTCCATTATCTATCATTATTACTATTAGACTAATATTCCTATCCTTCGAAAACAACCATCCATTTGTATCATGAAGAAGTGCTAAATCACCTGTAACTAATATCATCCTTCCCATAATTATTGATAATCCCATCCCCATTGAAAGTGTCCCATCAATTCCTGAAGCTCCTCTAAACCCAAAGCATCTTCTTAAAAAAGCCCCCTCTCCTGAATAATTCAACCAATCTCTTATAGGACTACTTGAGGCAAGCATTACAGGAATAGACTTTGGCAATAATCTAGGAAGCAATCTAGCCAAAGCAGGTTCAGTAATTATTGCTTTTCTCAATAACCTTTTATCAAGCCAATTATTGATAAATAAATCATATTTTATTAGTTCCGAAGTAAATTTTTCACTAATAATATTTTTATTTGTTTTAGGCAATGTTGAAATACTCCCTATGGATTTATTAACCCAATAAGAAAATCCTTCACTAAATTGAGTTGAACCACCAATAGGATCAAGATTTCTATAATCTCCCTCAGTAATAAGTAATTGAATTTTTCCAGGTTTCTCTAGCCAAAATTGTAATTCTCTACTTGGAGGTAATGGCCCCAATCGTAAAACTTGGATTTGCTTAACTGTTTCAAATAAACTTGTTGAGAGAATAAGATTCCAGTGCTTTATCAATCCCTCTTGATTATTTTCAACTCCAGAAAGTGGATCCGCAAGAATTGGCCATCCAGATAATTTTTGCCATTTTTTTAATGCATTTCTAAAAGAATCAAGTTGTTTTGCTTTCCCCCTCCAAGGACCAACAATTATTATTCCTAATGAAAATGGATCTAATCTTGGAAGCTTCAAAGATGAAACATTTGAAAGAAAATCTCCCGAACTTGAAGTGATTTTTTTTGTTGAAAATCCATCAATTTCCCATCCATTTATAACTTCTTTTTGATCAAGCACACAAGGGTGCAAAGGCTCTTCATAAGGGAGGTTTATATGAACTGGACCAGGAATATTTTTAGCCATTTCAAACGACTTTCCTACTAGAGAATTAAGTCTTTCTCTAGAAATTAAATGAATTCCTTCTCTAGGAGTTTCATCATAATGTCTACAAACAGACTTCAAGAAATCCTCTTGATTCACTGCTTGATTCGCACCACATTCTTTTAATCTCAAAGGTCTATCTGCGGTTAAAAACAAAAGGGGGTGGCATGATCTATCTGCCTCAACTGCTGCAGGCAAAAGATTAGCGACTGCAGTTCCAGAAGTTGTAATAACGCAAGTCACTTGACCACTTGCAGCACTTATTCCCAATGCAAGGAAAGCAGCCGATCTTTCATCAATAGATGTTATTAGAATTAATTCTTTTTTTTTATATAAACTTGCCGCCGCTAAAGCAAGAGGTCCTGATCTACTTCCAGGGCAAAGGATAATATGTTTCATTCCCTTTGCTACTAGAGTTTTGAGGAGCTCTAAGCTAATAAAAAAATTGTATCGTGCTAATGAAATTTCCAAAAGAACAACTATTTCAAATTTTGTAGAAATTTTTCTAACAAGAAACTAAAACAAAAAAAATTCATGACATCAACTGGATCAAAAAAAAATCAAAACCAAAATAGCTGGAAAGGATGGATTATTTGGATATTAATTGCGCTTTTATTAAGATGGCAAGCAGTTGAACCTAGATGGATCCCTTCTGGATCAATGATTCCAACTTTACAAATTCAAGACCGCATATTGATAGAGAAAATAACCCCCAGACTTAATAAAAAACTAAATAAACATTTATCTCTAAATACCATTGTAATTTTCAAACCTCCAAAAATTCTTACAGATGCTGGGTATAGCGATGGTTCAGCATTGATAAAAAGAGTTGTTGGATTACCGGGAGATAAAATAAAAGTTTCAAATGGAAAACTATATAGAAATGAAAAAGAAATAAATGAACCCTGGATTAAAGAACCCATTCAATATGAAATGGAAGCAATAAAAGTACCTGATTTTTCACTATGGGTTTTAGGAGACAACAGAAACAACAGCTTAGATTCTCATATTTGGGGACCTCTCCCTGAAAAAAATCTTATAGGCACAGCACTTGCAAGGTACTGGCCATTAAAAGAAATAGGACCTATTCGGTTCCCATAACCTAAATTAAATTTTATAAGAGTACTTTTTGCGATATTCTATAAATACATATAAAAAACTGGATGTTTAATCCTGAATTTTTAGCTACTGACAATAATGAAGGCCATGAGGCAAATGCGCTAATTCAATACTTACAAGATCAACCTGCAGATGTTTTGCAAAGAGTTGCTAAATCTGCTAGTCCTGAAATCCAAGAAATAATCAGACACAACGTCCAAGGTTTGCTTGGAATGCTTCCTGGGGAACAATTTGAGGTAAAAGTAACCTCTAGTAAAGATAACCTTGCTAGTTTATTAGCCTCAGCCATGATGACTGGTTATTTTTTAAGACAAATGGAACAAAGAAAGCAATTAGAAGAAACACTTTTATCTGACGAGGATATGTCAGTCGACCCGGATAAAATTTAATCGCCAAATTTTTCTAACGGGTTTTTAGGGACTACACCAATTTTCAATAATTTTTGATCTAACCAGCTTAGGAATCCAAAGTCACCTTCGTTATTAGCCCAATCTGATTTATTAATTTTATTTTTTAACGCTTGTATTTCATTTTTTGAGAATCTAACTTTACCGCTGTAATGAGCAGAAATTAGCCAAGAAATACCCTGTAAGGATTCAATATTCTTCAGCCAAGTTATAAAAGCTTTTTGTGCTCTAGGGAAAACCAATCTTTCTATTACAGGAGCAATTTGTATTAAAGGATTGTTTTTTCCAACAATTTTTTTAGCAGACAACTCCCAACCTTTTTGCCAATTAAAAGGATATATTCCAAAATGTGCTCTTTTGTTTCTTAAATTTGGTTTGAAAGAATTTTCAAAAATTTCTTTTATTTTTGGTATCTCCAACTTTTCAGGTCTTAAATAAGAAGCAAAAAGAACCAAACGAAGCCATCCTTTTCTTCTCGCGATTGGAGAGTCAATAAGATCTTCAGAACCCTTATCCCTTGAATGAAACAATAAAGGTGTAGGGTCTAAATCAAAGAGCTCTGGAGGAGTCTCTTCAATACCCACAAGTGCATCAGTTACCAAAAGAGATTTTGATGGTTTATGAAAACAAGATATTTCTTGAAAGCGTCCTAGTCCAATATCAATTGGACCCAATGGGAGCCAGTCACAATAATCACTATGAGGAAATCCATCCGCCAATAAAATATTTGTTCTTTTAGACGGAATTCCCAACCAATCAAAAGGCAATTGAAATGGGAAACTCCATTGTCCTGGGCAAACCCATATTTTTGAATCAGGAAAAGCTCTAGCCAAAGCAGGAAGAGCAATTTTATGTTCCAAACCAGAGGCCGTTGGTAAAACAATAGTTTTTACAGGGCCGATTTTTTTTACAAGTACATCAATGTCTCTTAGCAATTCTTCCGTGGGAGGTAGAGGGTTAATTATCATCAATTCATTCTTTACTCTTACAACTAATAGCCTCACAGGGACAGCAACATAATAAATTCCCTGAAGTTGTTCAAAACTCCAAATCTGATTAGGAACTAATTCCCTGAATATTGTTCTTTTTCTGCCATAAGGATAGAGCGGTAAAAGTGGCCACCAACTCCATTTTTGTTCACTAGAAAAATTACTCATCGTTTGCTTAATTTAATTATTATTTATAAAAGTCTGGTTTTTAAATATTCCATATCTTGGGGCAAATAAAAATGCTATTAGAAAAATTAATGTTTGAACTAAAACGATAGATCCACCTGTTTCAATATCTGACCAATAACTTATATACACACCTAGAATGCTTGAAAATGAGCTGCTAATTACTGCTAATAAAGTCATTTTGTCAAAACGATCAGTCAGCAAGTAAGCTGTAGCACCAGGCGTAATAAGCATTGCTACTACTAAAATAATACCAACAGTTTGCAAACCTACTACTGCAGATAGAGATAACAACGTTAGCAATAAATAATGAAGCATGCCTGTATTTATACCTATAGACCTTGCATGCTTAGCATCAAAACAATAAAGCATTAAATCTTTTCTAAATATAAGCAAAATAGATATAACAATAAACGAAATTATTAAAGTCTGGTTAACATCTGAGCGTGAAATCCCTAGAGGACTTCCAAAAAGTATTTGCATTAGATCAATATTACTTTTAATTTTTGAAACCAATACAAGACCTAATGCGAAAAAGCCGGTAAAAACAAGTCCTATAACTGTATCTTCTTTGATCCTAGATTTTTGTTTGACGAATCCAATTAAAGCAACTGAACCAACTCCAAAAACAAAAGCACCTAAAGAGAAAGGGAGCCCTAGTGCATAAGCAACAACTACTCCTGGCATAACTGCATGAGAAACAGCATCACCCATTAAGGCCCAACCTTTTAATGTCATATAACAAGATAAAAGCCCACAAACACCTCCAACTAATGCGCTAACCATTAAAGCTCTTCTCATGAAATCATGCGTTAATGGATCCAATAACCAATCAATTGGCGTAATGGAAATTAGAAATTCACTCATTTATAAAATTTTTACTTGAAGTTGGACCTGATAAAGGATTTGGTGGAATTCCTCCAAATGTTTTATTTAAATTTTCCGAAGTAAAAACTTCCGAGGTTTCACCATACGCAAGAACAGTTTTATTGATAAGGACAACAAAATCACAAAAATCTCGCACATGATTCAGGTCATGAGTAGATATCAAAATAGTATGTCCTTCTTGTCGGAACTGAAGAAATAGATCAGCCATAAGCTTTTCAGTGGGTACATCAACTCCAGAAAAAGGTTCGTCTAAAAGAAGCACTGATGCTCGTTGAGCAATTGCTCTTGCAAGAAAAGCTCTTTTGCGTTGTCCACCAGATAAAGATCCTATTGGTCGTTCTCTGAGATCCAAAAGATCAACTCGCTCAAGGGCATGAACAACTGCTCTTCTATCTGACTCTCTTGGTATTCGGAAAATATTCATCGCACCATATCTCCCCATCATCACAACATCCCAAACACTCACAGGGAATGAATAATCTATTCCTTCGTTCTGAGGAACATATGCAACCGATTGCTCCTTTTGAGCTTGATTAACCTTAATCCCATTAATCCTTATTTTTCCCCTTGATGGTCTAACAAAACCCATTAGAGCTTTAAAAAAAGTTGATTTTCCTGCACCATTCATCCCAACAAGACCACATATAGAACCTGCTTTTAAATTTAAACTTGCGTCATAAAGAGCGACTGTACCGTTGTAGTCAACACAAACTTGGTCTGCCTCAATACGCATAAAATCTTTCTCGTGACTTTTAAAAATTGGGTTCATTATTTTGTCACTTCTGAGTTGGATAGGCCCTTAATAATTAATCGAACATTGTGCCTTAGTAAATCTATATAGGTAGGAGCAGGACCATTTATATCTGAGAGTGAATCAACGTAGAAGGTCCCACCAAAAACAGCTCCGCTTGATTTCACGACTTCCATTTGTGCTTCTGCACTCACAGTGCTTTCACAAAAAATTGTTGGGATTTCATTTTCTTTAATTGTTTTTATTAGATTAACCATTCTCCTAGGGGTTACTTGACTTTCAGCATTAACTGGCCACAAATATGCCTCATTCATTCCGTAATCACGGGCTAAATAAGTAAAGGCACCTTCGCATGTCACCAAAAATCTTCTTTCTTTAGGAATAGAGGATAATGAATCTCTTAGCTCTTTATCAAGCAATTCAAGTTTAGCTTTATAGGTTGAAGCGTTAGATGTATATTCAAGAGCTCCATCAGGATCAATTTTGATAAAAGCATCAACTATTTTATCTACATAATTCATAGCTCTTTTGGGCGACATCCAGGCATGAGGATTTGGCTTCCCTGAATAAAGATCACCCTCTATCAATAATGGCTTAATCCCCTCGGTTAATTTCACACTGGGAATATCGCCAGTGCTAATCATAAATTTCGAAAACCACGCTTCAAGACCTAAACCATTTTCAATAATCAGTTTTGCTCCTTTAGTTTTTACAATATCACTAGGTGTAAATTGATAACTATGGATTTCTGCTCCTGGTTTCGTTATTGATTTAACTAGAAGTCTATCCCCAGCAACATTTCTAGCAAGATCGGCCAAAATTGTAAAAGTAGTTAAAACAAAAGGCTTATCATTACTTGGTCCATAAGTGTTTTTATTTACACATCCTGTCAGGAATAAAATATTTAAAGCAAGGAAAATAGATAAACTAAGTATCTTGTTTTTCTTATAAATATAATCAGAAACAACCTTTTTATTAAACATATATTTGAAATTAGAAAATATTAATGTTTTATCTAAATATAAGTCAAAGATATACCAGAAGAAAAGTTATAAACTTAAACTGATTTAACTTTGTAATTAATAGATTGAGACTGAATCCATTCTTTTGATTGCTTTAAAAAAGCCACCCAATCAACTCTTTCTAGCTCAGCAGCTTTTGATACTAGTTGAGGAGCTTGTTGCTTAATAAGTTCTAAATCAGGTTGAGTTACTCCATTATTGAGAGCCATCCAATCAGCCATCGATCTCCCAACCACTCTTGTTAAATAAGCAGCACTCAAGGCCTGAATTGTTCCAGCAGCAACCCAAGAGGAGCCATCAAGCTTTGCCAAGCTCAACAAGGACTGTCCACTCCATTCGACCACTCCTTGAGCAATTGCAGCCATTGCTAGTTGTCGTGAGACTGCCTCAAGTAATTCTGGCTTCATTTTGGAAGACCATATTTTCGACATTTCTTTGATCATCAAGCCATTAACCACTGCAACTGCAAGCAAATCAGTTGAGGCGACAGGGGAGGCGAAAACGATACCTGCAACTATCCACTGAGATCTTGTTTGAATAACCTTGAATTTTTCTCTTCTTAATTTTTCTAAATCTTTTTGCCAAGAAGTATGCAATCGAGACAAAAGTCTTTGCTTAGTAATGTCTGTATTTTTCTTTGGATTTTCAAGAAGTTTCTTAACTGGAGAAAGAACCGTTGCCATTTCTGTTTGAGATCCATCCCATTTCAATACTCTGTTAGTCCATCTATCTGGTAATTGAGCCTCTAATGCATTTCGCTCATCAGACCAATCAGTAGATTCTTTACTGGCAACCATTAGCCAGGCTGGTTGATCTGTAGGGATATTTTTAATCCACAAAAGATCCGCTGCGCTCATTGGAAGTGCCAAAGAATAAACAATAAAATCTTGCTCTTGGATTAAATCTGGCAAAATCCAATTTCTATCTCTTACAGGAAGAGCTGGTGGAAAAGAAACTTTTATTTGATTATTTATTCCTAAAACTTTTTCCATTTGCTCTTTATCAGGTAATTTTACGCCTTTTGTTTTCAAGAAGCCAATGCTTTGATCTTCGCTTCTATCAATAATTTTTTGCAAGGAATTAATTCTTTCTTTTTTTCTTTCACTTTGCTCTCCATCCTCAAGCAAGTACTCAAAATTCTCTAAAACGTCATGGCATCTTCTTACCCATCCTTGAACAGTAGAGGGAGCATCAAATGAAACCTTTCCTGGTTTTAAAAAATAAAAAATACAACCAAGTCCTAATAGCAATCCAAGTCCACCCCCAGGGATATGGGCCACATCACTTAAAACCCATTGCCCCGTAATAGTTAGCCCAATAAAAAGACTAATTTTCGGAATCGAAAAAGAAGGTAAGGAGAGAGAAGATTTTGTTAATGAATGATTTTCCACGATTTCAATAAATACAGTTTCTTCTTAGCTAACTTTCATTTTAAAGCAAATTTTCCCTTAATAACCGCAAAGAAAGAAGGTTTTACGTTTTTAAGAAGAAAAATTTATGCCTAAAGAAATCAAATCATTCCGCTGGGATCAATATCATTAGATGTGAAAGTGCTAATCAAGATATTCAAATATGTCGCAAAAGTACCGGCTATGCGTCACACTTGCCCCTATTGGCAAATATGTTCATGAGTGACTCTTACACCAATAATCAGTCAGGTGGTGGAGATTTTCAAAACCAAAGACAAAATGGTCGTAATAATTTCAGAGGTGGCCGAGGTCCTAACAATAGAGAGGGAGGCTTTCGTATTCGCTTAAGTGATAATGAAATGCGAGCAGCCAGATCATTACAAGAAGCCTTTAATCTTCGTTCTACTGTTGCTGTTTTAGGTTTCGCAGTAAGAACTCTTGCCCAAATGCTTGAAGATGGAAGTCTTGAAAATTTAGTCAACGAATATAGGTCTCAAGCGCCCGCCAATGACCAAAGAAGAGGCAGGGGTAACAGGGGAAATTATAACGGTGAAAATAACAACTCACCCAGCACAAAGCCCAACCCTTTTGCAAGACCAGCAAAGCCAGCTAAAGAACAAGAGGTAGCTGATACTGATCAGGCAAACAACGTTGCTCAAGATCCTGCAGAAAAAGATAATGATCAAGCAACAGAAGCAAGTTCAAATGAAGCTGATTCCACAAATACAAGCGAGCAAGGATAAGTGAATCAGAAGAGAGTCTTATCTGGTGTTCAACCCACAGGAGATGTTCATATTGGTAATTGGCTTGGAGCAATAAGAAATTGGGTTGAATTACAAGAAAATTATGAAACATTTGTATGCGTTGTTGATCTTCATGCGATAACGACTCCGCATGACCCAAAATCTCTTCATCAAAATTCTTTATCTACAGCGGCTTTGTATATCGCTTGTGGGATGAATCCTGATAAATGCTCAATATTCATTCAAAGTCAGATAAGCGCCCATAGCGAGCTTTGCTGGATATTAAATTGCTTAACTCCTTTAAACTGGATGGAGAGAATGATTCAGTTCAAGGAAAAGTCAATTAAACAAGGCGACAATGTATCTATTGGATTATTAGATTATCCAGTCCTTATGGCAGCGGATATTCTTCTCTATGACGCTGATTTGGTTCCTGTTGGAGAAGATCAAAAGCAACATCTAGAGCTCGCAAGAGATATTGCTTCTCAAAGAGTTAATTCAAAATTTGGAACAAAAGAGAATCCAATACTAAAAGTCCCAAATCCCTTAATTTTGAAAGAGTGTTCCAAAGTCATGAGCTTGACAGACGGAACAAAGAAAATGAGTAAAAGCGACCCAAACGAAAATAGTAGGATTACTTTATTAGACAGTCCAGATATCATTACTAAAAAAATAAAACGTGCAAAAACCGACTCAGAATTAGGATTAGAATTCGGAAATACTGAAAGACCTGAAGCTGATAATCTTTTAACAATTTATTCTATAATTTCCGGCCTAGGCAGAGAAAAAGCAGCTGAGTATTGCGCAGAAATGGGCTGGGGTAAATTCAAACCAGAATTTACAGAGGCAATGATTAACGTTCTCAAACCTATTCAAGAAAAATATAAAGAACTAATGAATGATCCAGAAGAGCTAAAAAGAATACTAAATAAAGGCAAACTTACTGCCGAGGAGGTTTCTAAGTTAACATTAAATAGAGTCAAAGAAGCTCTAGGATTTTATTCAAATTTGTAGAAAATTATGCCAATAATTACATTACCTGATGGAACTGAAAAAAAATATGATTCCGCAGTCACAATTGACCAAATAGCATCAGAAATTGGTCCTGGTTTAGCAAAAGCAGCGCTAGCGGGGAGAGTGAATGGGGAATTAATTGATACTTGTATTCCTATAACTCAAAATTCTCATATACAGATTATTACATCTAAAGATGATGAAGGACTAGAAATTATTAGACATTCATTCGCTCATCTTCTTGGACATGCTGTAAAGCAATTATACCCCGAAGCAAAAATGGCAATAGGGCCTGTAATTGAAGATGGTTTTTATTATGATATTTCTTATAAAGATACCTTTACTCCTGATGATCTTCTCAAAATTGAGAAAAGGATGAAAGAGTTAGTTAACAGAGATTATAATGTAGGTGTTGAAATAGTTAGTCCAGAGAAAGCAACGGAAGTTTTTACTGATAGAGGTGAAATTTTCAAGCTAGATATAGTTAAAAATATCCCTGAAAATGAAATCATAAAGTTATACAAACATCAAGAATATATTGATATGTGCAGAGGTCCTCATGTGCCAAATACAAGGCATCTAAGAGTATTTAAGCTAATGAAAGTATCCGGGGCTTATTGGCGCGGAGACTCTAACAATGAAATGCTACAAAGAATATATGGAACAGCTTGGAAAAGCTCTAAAGAATTAAAAGAATATATCTCTAGAATTGAAGAAGCTGAGAAAAGAGATCATAGAAAATTAGGGAAAAAGTATTCACTTTTTCACTCACAAGAAGAAGCACCCGGTATGGTTTTTTGGCACCCTAAAGGGTGGACTATTTATAGAATTTTAGAAGATTTTATTCGGGAAACGATTACAAAATATGATTATCAAGAAGTTAAATCTCCGCAAGTAGTAGATAGAAGTCTTTGGGAGAAATCAGGCCATTGGGATAAATTTAAAGAAGATATGTTTACTACAACTTCAGAAAACAGGGAATATGCAATAAAACCTATGAATTGTCCATGCCACATACAAATATTCAATCAAGGTTTAAAAAGCTATCGAGATCTTCCTATTAGACTTTCTGAATTTGGTTCTTGTCATCGCAATGAGCCTTCTGGTGCACTGCATGGCTTAATGAGGGTAAGAAATTTTGTTCAAGATGATGCACACATATTTTGTACCGATGAACAAATCCAAGAAGAAGTCCAAAATTTTATTGATTTGGTATTTGAGGTTTATAAAACCTTTGGCTTTGATTCAATTCTTATTAAGCTCTCAACAAGACCAGAGAAAAGGGTTGGGAGTGATGATATCTGGGACAAATCAGAAAAAGCCTTATCTGAGGCTCTTGATTCAAAAGGATTAGACTGGTCACTACTCCCTGGGGAAGGCGCCTTCTATGGTCCAAAAATTGAATTCTCCTTAAAAGATTGTCTCAACAGAGTATGGCAGTGCGGAACAATTCAAGTGGATTTCTCTATGCCTCAAAGGCTCAATGCAAGTTATATCGATATTACAGGAAGGAAACAAACACCTGTAATGCTTCACAGAGCTATTTTAGGTTCATTTGAGAGATTTATTGGGATATTAATTGAGAATTATTCAGGAAATTTTCCTACATGGTTATCACCTGTTCAAATAATGATTATGGGCATAACTGATAGAAATAATGAAGCATGTTTTAGTGCTAAAAACAAATTAGTTGACTTTGGCTTCAGAACTGAAATTGATATTAGAAATGAAAAAGTTGGCTTTAAAATACGAGAACATACTATGCAAAGAATACCTTTCTTGATAATTATTGGAGATAAGGAAGAAGAGAATAATGAAATCTCAGTAAGGACAAGAGAAGGTAAAGATCTTGGAAATATGAGTATAGACAAGTTTAAATTAATAATTGACGAATCAATTAGCAAAAAAGGTATACAAGTTAATCAATCCTAAATCAAAAACGATTTTAATAACTAATGAATTTACTTGCTGGAGACCTTGGAGGGACAAAAACTATATTAGCTGTTTATTCAAACGAGAACTATCCAAAAAAATTATTTGAAAAATACTATATTTCTTCAGAATGGGAATCTTTTTACTCAATATCTGAAGATTTTTTCAAACATTTACCAGATCATATATCACTCCCGGAATATGGATGTATTGGAGTAGCAGGCCCAATAAAAGACCAGAAAGTTACGATTACAAATCTAGGCTGGGATATAGAAACAGAAGAATTATCTCAGCTTTCAAAAATAAATAATATTGAATTAATAAATGATTTCTCAGTTTTAATATATGGAATACCATTTTTCAAAAAATCCCAATATGAAGTAATCCAAGGAACATTAAATTCTGAGACAAAAACCAACCAAGAATTAGTTGCAATTATCGGAGCTGGTACTGGATTAGGAATGTCCAGAGGCTTAATTACACCTAAAAGCATTTTTATATTTCCCAGTGAAGGAGGTCATCGGGAATTTTCCCCAAGAACAGAAAACGAATGGGAATTAGTCAAATGGCTAAAAAAGAAGCTAAATATTCAAAGAGTATCGATTGAAAGAATAGTCAGTGGGACAGGCCTTGGAATGATTGCGAGATGGAAATTGGATGATCCAATAAATGAAAACCACCCACTTCAGGAAACTTTAAAAAAAATGGATACTGACCAATCTGCTTTCACAGATTTACCCGCACTTGTTTGGGAAAAAGCAAATAACGGAGACAAATTAATGTCTGAAGCTATGCAATTATGGCTAAATGCTTATGGATCTGCAGCTGGAGACCTTGCTTTACAAGAACTTTGCTCTTCTGGATTATGGATTGCAGGGGGGACTGCAATAAAAAACCTCAATGGAATAAACTCTACAAACTTCCTTGATGCATTTAGTAATAAAGGTCGATTTCAATCTTATTTAAAGGACATTCCATTGATTGTTCTAAAAGATCCAGAAGCGACATTATTCAGTTCAGCTTGCAGAGCACACTTAAGTGCCGAATCAAATGGGAGACTTAGTTAAAGGATAAAAACATGGGGCCGCCAAAAATAGGACAAACTGTCGTAGTAGAAGTTCCCTCTACTACAGCCAATATTGGACCAGGGTTTGATTGCCTTGGAGCCGCATTAGATCTCTCAAACCACTTCACTATCAGAAGAATTGAAGGTAATGGAGAAAGATTTGAATTAATAATGGAAAGTACTGAGGGAAATCATTTAAGGGGTGGCCCTGAGAACCTTTTTTATCGAGCTGCTCAAAGAGTTTGGAGAACTGCAGGTATAGAGCCTGTTGCCCTTGAAGCAAGAGTAAAACTAGCTGTACCTCCAGCAAGAGGGCTGGGAAGCAGCGCTACTGCTATCGTGGCAGGCCTAGTTGGAGCAAATGCACTTGCTGGATATCCATTGCCTAAAGAGAAGCTTCTAGAACTAGCTATAGACATAGAAGGACATCCAGACAATGTTGTCCCATCCTTAATTGGGGGACTATGTGTAACAGCTAAAACTGCAACTGATAGATGGCGTGTTGTTCGCTGCGATTGGGATCAATCGATAAAAGCAGTGGTCGCAATCCCATCTATTCGTCTTTCCACTAGCGAAGCAAGACGCGTCATGCCAGAGAACATCCCTGTAAATGATGCAGTGATTAACTTGGGCGCACTTACTCTTCTTCTTCAGGGACTAAGGACCGGAAATGAGGATTTAATTGCAGATGGTATGCATGACAAGCTCCATGAGCCATATAGATGGGGATTGATTAAAGGTGGTTTAGAGGTAAGAGAGGCCGCGAAGGCAGCCGGAGCTTTAGGATGTGCAATTAGCGGAGCAGGACCAAGCATTTTGGCATTATGCAAAGCGACTAAAGGTCGAGAAGTCAGTGTTGCGATGGTCAAAGCCTGGGAAGCTGCTGGTGTAGCAAGTCGTGCTCCTTTAATGAGCCTCCAACAAAGAGGAAGCGAATGCATTTCAAACACGATTGGGTAGTTTTACTCATGAAAACGAACAAAAACTGATAGCTTTATGGCTGACTTGCCCCAAATTATGGATGCCAATCTGCCTATGAGCATAGATTCTCAGACAGCTTTTCCATGGCTTTCACTCATTGTGCTCCTTCCAGCTGTTGGAGCATTAATAATGCCATTCATTCCAACGCAAGAAAGCAAAAATTCTAATCTTCCAAGAAATATATCTCTAGTTATTTTATTAGCAGATTTTTTTATAATTATAGGGGCATTTGCAAATCTTTTTGATCCAGGGAGCGAAAGGCTTCAATTGGTTGAAAGACTTCAATGGCTTCCCTCAATTGGACTCGAATGGTCATTAGGCGTAGACGGAATTTCTGCTCCGCTAGTTGTACTTAGCGGCCTCATCACGTTTTTATCCGCAGCAGCCAGCTGGAAAGTAAAACAAAAAACACGACTATATTTTGCTTTATTACTCATACAAGCTTCTGCGCAAGCGTTAGTTTTCCTATCACAGGATTTCTTACTATTCTTTTTAGCCTGGGAGCTGGAACTTGTCCCTGTCTATCTCTTGATTGCTATTTGGGGAGGCAACAGAAAACTTTATGCAGCAACAAAATTTATACTTTATACGGCACTAGCTTCACTTTTAATATTAATTAGTGGGCTTGCTTTAGCACTTTCTGGAGATCAATTTACCTTCAATTTAAGTGAAATTGCATCTAAATCTTTTACTGGTAATTTTGGTATATTTTGTTATTTAGGTTTTTTAATTGGTTTTGGAGTAAAACTTCCTATCTTTCCACTTCATACCTGGCTTCCAGATGCTCATGGAGAAGCAAATGCACCTGTTTCAATGTTATTAGCTGGTGTTTTATTAAAAATGGGAGGTTATGCTCTCATAAGGTTTAACGTACAAATCTTACCGGATACTCATTTAATACTCGCTCCAGCTCTAATCATTATTGGAATAGTAAATATTATTTATGGAGCTCTAAATGCTTTTGCTCAAGACAATGTAAAAAGACGCATAGCCTGCAGTTCTGTAAGTCATATGGGTTTTGTTCTTGTTGGAATTGGGGCAGTTAATGCACTTGGAATAAGTGGAGCGATGCTCCAAATGATTAGTCATGGACTAATTGCTGCCGCAATGTTTTTTGTTACCGGAAGTTTTTATGAAAGAACTAACACTCTCTCAATCCCCAACATGGGTGGATTAGCAAAAGCTTTACCTATTACTTTTGCATTCTTTCTAGCCAGTTCTCTAGCATCTCTTGCTTTGCCAGGGATGAGTGGGTTCATAAGTGAAATCACCGTTTTTCTAGGTATAACAAGTCAAGAAGGATTCACATCGTTATTTAGAGCTATAACAATCTTACTCGCAGCGATTGGACTGGTTTTGACTCCCATATATCTTCTCTCAATGTGTAGAAGAGTCTTCTTTGGCCCTAGGATACCAGCGTTATCAATCGTTAAAGAAATGGATGCGAGAGAGCTTTCAATAGGATTAAGCCTTTTAGTTCCTACATTGGTAATTGGTTTTTGGCCAAGAATAGCTATTGATTTATATGAGGTATCAACTAATGCTCTCGCACAATCATTAATTACGAATAACCTTATACCAATCAGTTAGTTTTTGAATCTTAAAAAATGACTTCAATTAAGCCAGCAGCAATATTAAAAGGTGAGGGCCTTCCTGATTACGATAAAATCACCCCTGAAGAGATTACTGAAAATATACCCAAACTTATAAAAGATCTAAATGAAAAATTAAATAAACTAGAAGAACAACTAGGTAAGAAGTTATTAAAGGAAAATTTTTTAAGGTGGGAAGATGTAATGCCTCAACTTTATGAAATAGGTGAAAAGCTTAGATGGAGCTGGGGAGTTGTAAGTCATCTGAATGCAGTATGCAATTCCTCCGAATTACGTGAAGTCCATTCAAATCAACAACCTAAAATCGTTAGATTTAGTAATCAACTTGCTCAAAATGAAGTTATTTTTAAAGCGCTCTCAAATTTAAAAGAGCAGGGAGGTTTAAAGAATGAAACGCAAATAAGAATAATTGAAACAGAGCTAATAACTATGAAAAATAAAGGAATTGGTCTAGAGCTTGAGGAAAAAACACTCTTCAATTCTCGCAGTGAACGATTAGCTAAATTATCAACTACTTTTAGTAACAACGTATTAGATACGACTAAGAATTGGAGTCTTTTATTAAAAAACAATTCTGAAGTTGAAGGCCTTCCTGATAGAGCTCTTGAGACATTGGCTCTTGCAGCGAAAGAAGCTGGTGATAAAGCTGAAGGAGGTAATGATCCCACAGCATCCACTGGCCCCTGGAGAGTTGGCTTGGATTTACCTAGGTACATTCCTTTTCAAACTTATGCAAAAAATAGACCCATTAGAGAGAAAGTTTATAGAGCCTTTGTAAGTAGGGCTAGCCACGGGGAGCTTAATAACAAGAAAATAATTGAAGAAATTTTAGATCTCAGAAATAAACAAGCAAGACAATTGGGATACAAAAACTGGTGTGAAATTAGCTTAGCTACAAAAATGGCTGATAATGAAGAAGCAGTTGAGAAGTTACTCGAAGAATTACGATTAGCTGCAATGCCTCATGCAAAAAAAGAACTTATACAGCTAACCGAGTGCGCCAAGAGAAATGGAGAAGACGATGATTTCGATCTATCTCCATGGGATATAAGTTTTTGGGCAGAAGTTCTACGAAAAGAAAAGTACGAACTTGACCAAGAGAAACTAAGGCCATGGTTCCCTTTGGATCAAGTTCTCAATGGTCTATTCAATTTATGCAAAAGACTCTTCGAAATAGAAATAGAAGAAGCAAGTGATATAGTACCTTTATGGCATAAAGATGTACGTTTCTTTGATGTTAAAAATTTAGATGGCCAGAAAATTGCTTCTTTCTATCTAGATCCTTTCAGTCGCCCTGCGACAAAAAGAGGAGGGGCATGGATGGATGAATGTTTATGCAGAAATCAAAAAGAGAAAGATAACATTATTCTTCCAGTAGCCTATTTAGTCTGTAATCAAACCCCCCCTATTGCGGACGAACCTAGTCTCATGAGTTTCGAGGAAGTAGAAACACTCTTCCATGAATTTGGGCATGGCTTACAACATATGCTCACAACTGTAGATTACCCTCAAGCAGCCGGTATTAATAACGTCGAATGGGATGCGGTCGAATTAGCAAGTCAATTTATGGAAAATTGGTGCTTAGAGGAGCAAACAATTTCAGAGATAGCAATTCATTGGAAGACTAAAGAGCCATTAGCTGAATCAGAAATCACTAAATTGAGACAAAGCAGAACATTTAATTCTGGGCTTGCGACTCTAAGGCAAATACATTTTGCCCTTACTGATTTGAAACTTCATAGTCAATGGAATGAAGATCTAGGCATATCCCCAGATGAGTTACGAAGACAAATCGCAAAAAAAACAACTGTACTTGCTCCCATTCCTGAAGATCAATTTCTGTGTGCCTTCAGTCATATCTTTGCTGGTGGTTATGCAGCTGGGTACTACTCTTACAAATGGGCTGAGGTACTCAGTTCTGATGCTTTTGCCGCCTTTGAGGAGGCAGGCCTTGCTAATCAAGATGAAATCCGAAAGATTGGTAAAAAATATCGCGATTCAGTTTTGAGTCTTGGTGGTAGTCGTTCACCCAATCAGGTTTTCAAAAAATTTAGAGGAAGACTCCCCTCTACAAAAGCCTTAATAAGGCATAGTGGTCTTGATTAGGTATCATTAAAAATTTTTTTAACTACAATTTTTAATGAATTAGAATTGGTTATCAATTCTTTATGTGTCAATACAGGTAAGTGATAAGAGTCGCCTATAGAAAGCTTTGCTTGCCAACCTGGAAAGGACATCAAGTCCCATTTTGTAAAAAAGCTAACGCATTCAACCTTTTCTAGAGAACTCAAATCAGTATTTAATTGAGATAACAAACTACTACCTCTTTTCATCTCTGCAATCCCAGGCATAAAAGAAGAAGGTATCATCTGAGCTGTATAAGTACCAAAATGAGGCGTACCAATACTAAAAAAACGTTTTGTTCTTAAAAAGCCATTATGTTTTTGCAACCAAATCCTGCTAACTAATCCACCCATTGAGAAACCAACAATATCGATTTCTTTTTCTGGCCCCACTAATTCCTCAATCTTAGAATCAAGATCTATAGCTAAACGCCTAAGGGATGTCTTCCCAAATTTATGTGGCAAATGTGGTCTATACAATTGATAATCATCTTCGTTTATTCTTTTTATTAATTTTTCAAATAATTTAGGATTATTCCATAAACCATGAACAAGAAAAATTGGTCTTTTGTTTGGATTCAATTAATTATTTAGAGATGAGAAATTCCTTTTTTTTTCGATTAAAACACTTCCAGTAAATCCTTTTATGGGTGGAGAACATTTTTTCAACAGAATACAAATTGGAACTTGACCATATAGAGACTCAAGAAGGTTCAAAATTTGATCACTAAAATATTCAATCGTTAAGCATTTAATTTCATATGAAAGTTTTTGAACTGCTTTAATCGCTTCGCAGTAGTCAATAGATTTATCTAATCGATCAAGTTTTGATGACTCATCCAAATCCAACCAAAAGCTGATGTCAAGGACAAAATCCTGACCATTAATACGTTCACTTTCTAAAACACCTACATGAGCCCAAAGATTTATATCTTTTATATGAATTGCATTGGAATTAAGAAAGTAATTCATAACGGCAAATCCGTATGAGAAAAGATTCTATCTCCAGAGGCAAAATCCTTAACGAGATCACTATCACCTCTTAGGAAGTAACGATAGGTAACTAAACCCTCCAGGCCAACTGGACCTCTTGGGGGAAGGGTCTGAGTACTTATCCCAACTTCAGCTCCAAAACCATATCTGAAGCCATCTGCAAAACGAGTAGAGCAATTGTGATAAACACCTGAACTATCAACTGAACGGAGAAATTTCTCAGCAACGTCCTTATCATTAGTAGCTATTGCTTCAGTATGACGGGAGCTGTATTTCCGAATATGCTCAATGGCTTCGTCTACGTTGCTAACAATTTTTATTGAAAGAATTAAGTCAAGATATTCTGTAGACCAGTCTAAATCAATAGCTGGGTTTTTCACCCCTAAAGCTTGGCTCTTACTATCTCCCTTAAGAGTAACTCCTGAATTAGAAAAAATTGGTAAGCTTTTCTTCAAAAATATTTCCGCGACATCTTCATGAATTAATAATGTCTCAATTGCATTACAAGCAGCAGGATATTGAATCTTGCTATCCAAAGCAATACTTATAGCTTTGTCAATATCTACAGAAGCATCTACATATAGATGACAAATTCCATCAGCATGCCCTAATACAGGGATACGTGTGTTGTCTTGAATAAATTGAACTAATTCATTGCTTCCTCTTGGAATTATCAAATTAACAAATCGATTTAAATGCAGTAAACCCAGACTTTCTTGACGTGTAGTGAGCAAAGACAATGCTCCTGTGCCCACATTTGATTTGCTTAAACCTATATCAAGAGAATCCATTATGGCTTGATTTGTGGCCCTTGCTTCACTTCCTCCTTTTAATAATGCACCGTTACCAGAGCGAACCGCTAGAGAAGCTATTTGTATTAATGCATCAGGTCTGGATTCAAAAATCACTCCTAACACACCTAATGGAACTGTAACTCTTTCAAGAATAAGATTTTCATCTAATTTTCTATGGAGTTGCCTATTGCCAATTGGATCTGCAAGATTTGAAACTTTTAAAACGCCATCAATACATCCTTCAAGTTTATTTTTTGTTAACTGAAGTCTGGATAAAAGTGATTTATTCAACCCCTCTTTTTCTGATCTTTCAATATCTACTAAATTTGCTTTTAAAATTTTATCAGCATTATCATTCAAAGCATTTGCCATTTCTATCAAAACCTCGCACCTTTGTTTATTAGTGGCTTGACCAAGCAGAATAGAGGCTTCTTTAGCATTCTCTGCAACTTTAATCAACTCAGGAGTTGGATTAGGAACTGATAAATTTGTACTCATTAGTTTTAGATCTACCTTTTATTCAAAGATAATTTTTATCCACTTTCCTTAAACTATTCCTTTGGACCTAATCAAGCAATAAAAAAAGATAAAATTCAATCGAGCTAAGAAATTCTCAATGTAGATAAATTTCTTCAAGTATTTTTAGACCTAATATCTAAAAAAGAGTTGAACCTGACTTTGCCAATTCCCATTTTTATCAAAAGAACCAAGTAAGCCTATATTTGGATTCATTTGAAAAGTAATATTTCCTTTCGGTGGAATATCTTGTCGGTTAGGAGCAGCTTGAACTGAAAAATTAATTTTCTCGCTAAGGTCAATTCCTATTTCAGTTACCCATGCCTGTTGACCAAGAAGGCTTGGACTTGTATCGTCTTGATCTGTACTTGTTGAACTATTTTCAGTTACATCATCATCCAAGTCTGATCCACTTATATAGGTGGGATACAAAGATATTTGAAGCTTATCACTTAAAAATCCATTTATATTTCCTTGAATATATGAAGCAAAAGATCTATTCAAAAAACTAGTGATAACTTCTCCATCTCCTCCACTAGTTAATAGATTTGTAAGAGAATTTCCTCCAATGAGTCCTAAAATCTCACTTCTTCCTAACGCTGGAGTACTTCTTAATTGAAAGTTTTCACTAATTCGATCAGCAGGTCCGGAGGCCGTCACCTCTACATTTACAAAACGAGATCCTCCAATACCAAATGATGCCATTCCATTAGAGGAAAAATTACTTGTTTCTCTAACATTGTCTGGGACTCTACTTTTCAATGTCACATCTACATAAGGTACCAAGCCCATAGAAGGTACAAATACAGCTACATTAGGTTCACTTTGATCTAAATTAAAAGTAGTCGTAAAAAGATTAACGTAGCCACTTACAAGCTTAATAACACCACTAACATCAAGGGTTTCATCAAAAGCACCATTTAAAAACAGAAATCCATTCGTATCAAAGCTAGCCAATGGTTGAGAAACCAATCGCAATGAAGGACCAAGTACCAGCTTTAAATTATCAAATATTATAGACTCGAATCCTTTCGGCAACCCAGCACTCACCATGCGACTTGCAGGAGCATCCTCATCTTGAATAAATAAGATCAAGGGATCACTGAGATCCCAGTCTTGCTCGGGAAATCTACGAATTTTCTTGAGCTTAGAATCTTTTTTGGGATTTAATTTGTCTGAAGTAGTCATACCAGAATTATTAGCTCTTTTTGCAAAAATCGATCCCTCTGATATCAATACTTCACCAGCTAATTGAGGATTCAAAATAGATCCCTTGACAATAATCTTGGATGAAACATTGACATCAGTAAATGCCGTTTTAATACGAGTTTTTTCTATTGAAAAAGCCAATGGATCATTTTCACTTTGTCGAGCATCAAATAACGAAATACCACCTTGAGCATCAATAAATCCTTTCGGACCAATACTCGCTCTGAGCTTTCTAACTTCAATACGATTGAAATCAAAAACAATTGTGCTATTAAAATTATTAATTTCTTTATCCTGAAAAAGAAGATCACTATTTTTAAAAACCACAAAACCATTTGCAATTGGACTTGAAGGTTTTCCCCTAATCAGCAAACTTAAATCAGCTGTTCCAGAAGTCCAAGAAAGGCTTCCTTTTGTTAGCCCAGTTAAAAACGCCAATCCATCCCCATGACTTTCGACTCTTAAGTCAATAGGCAAAGAATTAGTTAATGGGTAAATCCCACTGAGTCTAACAGGGTTTAGAGAAGTCTTATCCCTTAGATTAATATCAAAATCAAGATAATTATCTTTAAAAAAGATATTTCCATTATCTAAAACAATTTCCCTATTATAAATTTTAGTATCATCAATAATTAAATCTGCAGTAATTTCTGGAGTTCCATTTGTTAGACTATATATACCTTTCAAGCCAAAATATCCATTAATAGATGAAGGTATTGGGACTAGTAAAGATAACAATGAATAATTCAAATTTAGGAAGGAGAATTTACCATCACCTGTTCCAATATTACCACTAAAATTAATATTAAAAGGCCTTACCTCCTTATCACTTACTACACTCAACTTATTTGTCCAGACCTTTCCAAATGCTTTCACATCTAAACTTAAATCTGAAAGACTTGAGCCAGTTAATTTAATATCTGAATTTACATTTCCAATAAGATCATAAGGATTAATAAAACTCTGACTATTTATTTTTGAGATCTCTTCTCTATAAGAATTTTGAGATTTAGTTAAAGCATCTAACTGATTATCTATTGAACTATTAGAAGAACCAATTATCAGTTTCCCTAAATCTTCGGCTTTACCCATTGCCTCGGAATACTTCAATCCCAGTTTAGGAATCTCTAAAGCTGTAGCAGCAAGCCACCTAGAACTAACATCCTTAACATTGGCTAGTAAAGAAAATTCAGACTCATTATTGATATCAAATTGAATCTTTCCATTTTCAGATGGTATTAATTCACCTTTTAAATTAATTTTCGAGTTTTTAATTTGACCTTTAACATTTGCTTTTTTTAATTTGAATCCTAATAACCTAAAGTAATCTAAATTCAATTCACCATTAACAAATAATGGATTAAGTGAAAAAATTCCATCACCAGAAACTTCACCAAAAATTCTTTTAAAACTTTTTTCAGGAGGAAAAGCAACCTCTACTCGATCTAATCTGAATTTATTAGCCTTCCATTCATAAGAGTTAATTTTAGGATATAAAGTGATTTTGCCTCCTAATCTATCTAAAGTTAAATCATTAAAATTACCGTCTTTATTTAAATTTATTTGAAGATTTCCAGGGATGGAGGCGCCTTCCGAAAACATTTTTAGACTACCCCAATTCTTTTCATTTGGAACTCGAGTAAAAGTCCCTTTCCACTTCTCTCTTAAACGAATTCCATTAACTTGTGGATTATCTACAGAAAGATTTATCCTCGAAGCTAAAGATGATAATGGGCCATGGAAATAACCATTTGTATTCAACTTGCCTGATAATGAAGCATTTAATATTTGATTTAAAGAACCTAAAGGGAAAGATTCTAAATCAAAATTAGCTTTTAAATCTCCAAAAACTAAGCGCCTATCCACTATCGAAATTGGCAACTTTAGTTTCAAAGAAAGTGGCTTATGATCAAGATCTTTTATTTTAATATCAGTAGTAGATTTTATATAAGTTCTACTTGTTTTATTAATAGGTAATTCAAGTGAATTAGCTATATTCCAATATCCATAGTTCCAATTAGAATCTGTTATGCTTAATTTATTATTATCACATTTTATTTTTGACTTATTAGTAGATAATGTATCAATCATATTACCTCCTCTCACTCTCATATTGCTTACCGATAAATCACCTTTACATTTGATAAAACCTTTTTTTATTCCTAAATTTAAATTACCATTAATATCTCCTTTTGTAATAACATTAGAATCATTACCTAATATATCCCGAATTATTCCAAGTTTAAGTTTATTAATTCTTGCTTTAGTCTGAAATTCTAATCCATCCCAATAACCCTTTCCAGCAAGATAGAGGCTTCCTTTATTTTTAGAGTCTAAATTAATAGCACCATAAATCTTTTTCTTAGCAAAATTCAGAGAAATATTTCCTCGGACTAATACTGAAGTTTTTTCTGGGTTAAATAAAATTTTAGTTGAACCTTTTAAATTCAACCTTAGCTGAAGGTTTAATTGCTTAGAATCATCAGATGGGGGCATTACCCAAAAAGAACCTTTATCATTTTTACTTAGAACTATTTCAGTGCCCCTTGGATTAAATATTGCTACTGGTTGCCAATTAAATAAACTTGCAAGTGGAGCAAACTTAACTGTTAAAGTTGATATATTAACTGATGAAGAATCTTTTGTACCTGGAAGCAGCTTCGTTGGGCCTAACTCAACACCCCACGGTCTAAGTCCCTTATATGACCCAATTTTCAAAGGATGTCCCAATGAATTAGATAATTTTTTTTCTATTTGAGGAGAAAAACGGCTTATAGTTCTAGCGACCAAGAGATCTGCGCCACTCCAAATCAAAACACCACCCAACGCCACAAAGGTTCCAGCCAGTCCCCACCGCTTTAATCTTTTAGAACTCTTCTCATCTCCCATAAAACTTTTTTCTCGAACTTGGGGGAGCTAACAAACTATAAAGAATCAATTCAGGAGAAACCAGCCTATGTCTATGAGTGAAGTTATCCAAAACGCAACAAAATGGCTAGCCTGGGGGGGGGCAGGGCTTGGTCTCTTAACTATTTTAGCTTATTTATTTAGTTGGGGAATTAAATTTCGATTAACTGGGATAACAATTTTCACTCTTTTATTATCAGCTAGTTGTTGGGCCTTCGAACAAAGTTATACCCCTCCATATAACGTAGAGGGATATAAATATGCCCCGATAGTTTATGACAATGGCTTCGATTTAGTTGTTGCACAAGCAACAAATGATTTTCCTGAAGAAGCTATACAACCAACATTGCAACAAATAGCTGGTAATTTGAAAGGGGGCAGCAGAAATGGTGCTCAAGTCAAAGTTAGGCTTAGAAAGATTGAGCCAGCGGGAGATGGAATAAGTAAACCAATTATTCTTGGTGAAGTCATGAATGATTTAAAGAAATCAGAAATAATAAAATTACCTGATAGAAATTATTCTCCTAAGGAAAAATTATCGGATATAACTAATAATAAGGATAGTTATTCATTAGAAACTTATGAATAATAAATTATTCTTAAAAAATCTCCCGAAAAGCTTTTCTAAAGAAGAAAAAATACTCCTTTCAAATAATATAAAAACATGGGATTCTTTGTTATCTATTACTGATGAACGAATTCATCAACTTATCAATGGAAGTCTTGGAAGTGTTCGCAACCTAAAAAGATTAAAATGTATAGCATATTTTATATGCACTTTAGATATTGAGCTAAATGAAGCTGCCTTGTTAATGCACTCAGGATTAATCTCTAACAAAGCTATTTCAAGACTTAGCCCTCAAGAGCTACTTCAAAAGACAGGGCGCTTTGAGAGGGGTTTACAAACAGGGCGTATTCCACTAATAGATTTAAAAAAAGCTCACTTTTTAATAGAAAAAGCTAAAAAAACCATTATTTAATTTACCCAAGAACAAATAGATAATAGAATATATATAACCAAAATAAATATAGGGAACACAAAGTAATGATTAGATTGCTGATTACATTAATATTTACTTGCTTTGCCATTTATCCAGAAGCATTGGCGCAATCAAGACTTCTTGAAGGAGTAAAGAGAAATCCTGATGAAGCTAAATCAATCTGTCAAAGTTTTCAGGAACTTAATAAGAAAAATATTGCTGCTGGTTCTCCACAATCTATTAAAAAAATCTCAACTCAAAAGAACATAAGCGAAGTTGATGCGGAGATCCTCTCTATGTACGTAAGAGGGCTTTATTGCCCTGAAACTTTTTAAAGCAACAAATGAATTCCATAAGATACAGAGACGAGGACTTAAAACTTAGAGATGGAACAATACTAAAATCTCGAATCTGGTTGCCTAGCGGGAAGGGGCCTTGGCCTGTACTCCTCATGCGCCAGCCGTATAGGAGGGAAATTGCTTCGGTAGTTACCTATGCTCATCCCTCTTGGTGGGCAAGCAATGGCTATCTAGTAGTCATACAAGATGTAAGGGGTCAGGGCGGATCTGAAGGTCGTTTTTCTGGCTTTAGCCAAGAAGCTTCTGACACCAGTGAAACGCATTATTGGGTTCGATCCTTGCCTGAATGCAATGGCTTACTAGGTACGTATGGATTTTCATATCAAGGCTTCACACAGCTCTTAGCAGAAGATGGAACTCCTCCTCCAGATTGCATGATCCCAGCAATGACAGGTCTTTCAGAGAATGAACATTGGAGTTGTGAAGGAGGAGCCTTTTGGTGGCATTTGGGAATTGGATGGGGTTTGCAATTAGCAGCACAAAAAGCGCAAAGAGAGGAAGATTGGGAAGCTTGGTATGAAATCCGTGAAAATCTCGAATCGAAAAAGTATTTAAATAACGGTCATGAGTTACTTAAAAAGATCGATCCAGAGGGAATGGCCAATAAATGGTTAAATCTTTCTCATAGAAAAACTCCTCAATGGAAAAGTCATAAGCCATTAGATAGCTGGTTAAAAAAACCTTTACTTTTAATTGGGGGGTGGTGGGATCCTCATTTGAAAGGAATATTAGATATTTTTTCGAAAGCTAAACATGCTGGAGGTGATCCAAAATTATTAATTGGTCCTGCTACTCATCTTCGATGGTGGGAAGAGGCACAACGCACTCAATTAAACTTTTTTGATACTCATTTAAAAGAAAAAAATAAAAAACATCTTTTCCCTCAAATAAATCTTTGGAATCTAACTACAAAGAATTGGGAAATTTCAGATCAAAAGAAGACTCCTACATGGATTCTTCATAGTGAGGGATTAGCCTCAATCAGCCATCAGGAAGGGTCCCTATTCCCTAATTCTAATTTAGAAGCAGATGGCGAAGTGAATTTAGTTCATGACCCATGGAGACCCTTCCCAGCGATTGGGGGACATCTAAGCGATACACCAGGTGAAGTGAACAGATTCGACCTCGATACTCGGCCTGATGTCGCTGTATTCACATCAAATCCTATTTCGAAAGATCTAAGGCTTGAAGGGATTCCCATTCTTTCTTTGGAAGCCAAGTGTGATAGAGAAACTTTTGATCTCTTCGTTGCATTATCAATAATCCCAAATGAGATTGAAAATATTGTCACTCAAATTTCAACTGGAGTAATTAGAATTTCTGAGAACGAAATAAATAAAAAAAGTAAAAGAGAAATAAGACTTCAACCATTACTTGCAACATTTAAACAAGGTGATCGTTTAAGAATTTCGATCTCAGGATCTGGTTGGCCAGCAATTGGAATAAATCCTGGACAGAGCAAATATTTATCCGAAGGGCCAAGCCCTCACTGCCTAGTGACTACAATTTCACTCTTACTTTCAAAATCAAAACTTAAATTTGAATCACTTATTTCCTCTTAGGGGTTCAATATTTACTTGCATGGGATTAAGCTAACTAGCTATTTCAGCAATGAGTCATGACCGTTTCTATTCTTCTAGATTCTTTGAGAGAAGACGGTCAAAGACTTTCTGAATGCAAACACGAAAGTCCTTTTTCAATTCTTGGTCCTCAACCGTTTAAAGATAAATGGATAATTAGGATATGGATGCCTGAGGCAAATGCAGTTGAACTTTTAATAAAAGAAACGAAAATCCAGCTAAACAACCCCAACCATCAATGGATTTTTGAAGGAGTTTTAGACAAAGACCCTGGTACTGATTATCAAATAAAAGTAATTAGAGGAGGGATTGAACATATTCAGCATGATCCATGGAGCTTCAGACAAGAATGGATGGGAGAAATTGATAGACATCTTTTTGCTGAGGGAAATCACCATCACATTTGGAGAAAGATGGGTGCTCATCTCACAGAAATTGATCAAAAGAAAGGAGTAATGTTTTGCTTATGGGCTCCTCACGCAAAAAGTGTCTCTGTTATTGGGGATCTTAATTCTTGGGATGGCAGGCATCACCCTATGCAAAAACGCCTAGGAGGCATATGGGAACTATTTATACCAGGACTAAAAGAAGGAGATTTATACAAATTTGAAATCAGAACTCAAAAAGGACATTGCTATGAAAAGGCCGACCCTTATGGTTTTCAACATGAAGTAAGACCTGCAAAAAGCTCAGTCATCTCAAAAATTGATTCATTTCAGTGGAATGATCAGTCTTGGATTGCCAAGCGTGACAAAAAAGATCCTTTAGAGCAACCAATATCAGTTTATGAGATGCATTTAGGCAGTTGGATGCATGCATCAACAGACGATCCTTTTATCAACTCAAACGGAGAGCAAAGAGCCCCCGTTCCAGCGGCAGATATGAAACCTGGATCAAGATTGCTTACTTACAAAGAACTAGCAGATAAAGTCATCCCCTATGTCAAAGGAAGAGGCTTTACTCATATCGAGCTTATGCCAGTTTCAGAACACCCTTTTGATGGCTCATGGGGGTATCAAGTAACTGGTTGGTATGCACCTACAAGTAGATATGGATCCCCAGATGAGTTTCGTGACTTTGTTAACTTATGCCATAAAGAGGGCATAGGTATAATCCTTGACTGGGTTCCAGGCCACTTCCCCAAAGATCAGCATGGACTTGCTTATTTTGATGGTAGTCATCTATATGAACATTCAGATCCCAGAATTGGAGAACATAAAGAATGGGGAACATTAATTTTCAATTATAGTCGAAATGAAGTTCGTAATTTTCTAGTTGCAAATCTAATTTTCTGGTTTGATCAATTTCATATAGACGGAATACGTGTAGACGCAGTTGCATCAATGCTTTACAAAGATTATCTTCGTCCGGAGGGTGAATGGATTCCTAATGAGGATGGAGGCAATGAAAATTTTGAAGCAGTTAGATTTCTACAACAAGCTAATCACGTTCTTTTTCAACACTTTCCAGGTGCACTTTCTATTGCCGAGGAATCAACAACATGGAGTGGCGTAACTAAGCCAACTGACATAAATGGTCTAGGTTTCAATCTAAAATGGAACATGGGTTGGATGCACGATATGCTCGATTACTTTGAGATTGATCCATGGTTTAGACAATTCAATCAAAACAACATTACTTTTTCAATTTGTTATAACTTTACTGAAAACTTTATGCTTGCTTTAAGCCACGATGAAGTTGTTCACGGCAAAAGTCATCTACTTCATAAGATGCCAGGTGATGACTGGCAAAAGTATGCAAATACAAGAGCCTTACTTTCTTATATGTGGACACATCCAGGGAAAAAAACAATATTTATGGGAATGGAATTTGGACAACGCCAAGAGTGGAATGTTTGGGATGATTTACAATGGGATCTTCTAAATTTTCAACCCCACAAAGGTATACAGAAATTAGTAGATGATTTAAATTCTCTGTATAAAAAAGAACCTGCTTTATGGAAAAATGATTTTGACGAATATGGATTCCAGTGGATCGATTGTGATGATAATAAAAATTCAGTAATTAGTTTTATGAGAAGAGAAAAAAACAATGGGGAATGGTTAGTAGTAGTGGCAAATTTCACCCCTCAAAACCACTCTAATTATAGAATTGGTGTACCTGTTGCTGGTTTCTATGAAGAAATCTTCAATTCAGATGCGAGTCAATACGGAGGCTCAAACCTAGGCAATATGGGAGGAAAATCAACAGATTTGTTCAACATACATGGATATGAAAATTCTGTAGACCTTTGCCTCCCTCCTCTTAGCGTTATTGTTTTGAAGCATAAATCCAAGGATATTTAAGCCTCTGCGAATAGAAATGTTTCAAACTTGCCTCATAAACTAATTTCAACTGTCGTCTGGATGTAAAAATTCAAAAGGTATCACGAACATTCGCCAAGAACGTATTTCATGGTTTTACGGGTACCGCCTAGTGTAGGTTTTTTGCTTAAAAGGACTAAATAATGAACGAAACTACTCCTCTACTACTTCGAGCAGCTCGCGGAGAAGATGTTGAAAGACCTCCTGTTTGGATGATGCGCCAAGCAGGGCGTTACATGAAGGTATATCGTGACCTACGTGATAACCATCCAAGTTTCAGGGAGAGATCAGAGAACCCCGATCTCTCTTATGAAATTTCAATGCAACCTTTTAAGGCTTTTCAACCCGATGGAGTAATACTTTTTTCAGATATCTTGACTCCTCTTCCTGGAATGGGAATTAACTTTGACATTGTCGAAAGTAAAGGGCCCTTGATAAATGACCCAATAAGAAGCCTCAAGCAAGTTCAAGACTTAAAGCCTCTTCAACCAGAAGAAAGCATGAGCTTTGTTGGTGAAGTTTTAGGTAGACTAAGAGAAAGCGTTGGGAACGAGGCTGCTGTTCTGGGTTTTGTTGGTGCTCCTTGGACACTTGCTGCATATGTTGTAGAAGGGAAAAGTAGCAAGAATTATGCAGTTATAAAAGCGATGGCATTCCAAGAACCAGAATTATTGCATCAACTTTTAAATCATTTTGCAGAATCAATTGCGAACTATTTGTGTTACCAAATTGAATCTGGAGCACAAGTAGTTCAAATGTTTGACTCCTGGGCAGGGCAATTAAGTCCTCAAGATTATGACAATTTCGCATCACCTTATCAACAAAAAGTAGTCAATTTAGTAAAAGAGAAATATCCGGATACACCAATGATTTTATATATCTCAGGTAGTGCTGGAGTTCTTGAAAGGATGGGGCAAACTGGAGTAGACATAGTCTCTTTAGATTGGACTGTTGATATGGCAGATGGTTTAAAAAGGCTGCCTCAATCAATTGGAGTCCAAGGAAATGTTGATCCAGGACTTTTATTTGGCACACCTGATGCGATTAGATCAAGAATTATTGACGTAGTCAGGAAAGCAAAAGGCAGGAAACATATTCTTAACCTTGGTCATGGAATACTTCCCGGGACACCAGAAGAAAATGCAAGAGTATTTTTTGAGGCAGGCAAAAATGTAAATGAACTTATAAAAGTTTTATCTTGAAAAAAGAAATTATTCTTATCACTGGAGCGAGTGGATGCGTTGGTCAATATATAGTAAATTGGTTAATCGAAAACTCAAGCTCAGAATTATTTTTATGGGTTAGAGATCCAAAAAAAATAACTTCAATAAATTTAAAAAATCCAAGGATTAAGCTTCTAGTTGGAGATTTACGAGAGACAAATAAGTTCAAGAAAGAAATTTCGGAAGTAAATAGAGTTATTCACACAGCTACTGCTTGGGGTGATCCCAAAAGAGCCAAAGAAGTAAATATTGATGCAGTAAAGAATTTACTCAATTTACTTAATCCTTCTAAAATCAAACAAATCATCTATTTTTCCACTGCAAGTGTTCTAGATAGGAACTTAAATTTGTTACCAGAAGCTTTTACATATGGAACAGAATACATACAAACGAAAGCACAATGTCTCACTGAGCTTGAATCTCATCCACTATCAAAAAAAATCATAGCTGTTTTTCCAACACTTGTTTTTGGAGGACGTTTAGACGATCAAAGCATATTTCCAACAAGCTATCTTACCGAAGGCCTTAGAGAGGCCTTAAAATGGATCTGGCTAGCTAGGTGGATAAAAGTTTTTTCAAGGTTTCATTTTATTCATGCAGCAGATATTGCCTTCATTTGTGGGCATCTAGTCACTTCTCATTTCGAATCTACTAAACCCATTAAAAAAAACAAAATAAAAAAACTTGTTCTAGGACAACCCTACATAAGTATTGATATTGCAATTCAGACACTTTTAGAATGGAAAGGTATGAGAAAGGTGCCACAAATTCCTTTATGGAACTGGCTTGTTGAACTTCTAAGTATTTTGCTCCCTATTCAAATCACAAACTGGGATAAGTTTAGTCTGAGACAAAGACACTTTATACATGAGCCAGTTACCTCTCCTGAAACTTTTGGAGGTATAAGCTATGCCAAAACACTAAGTCAAGTTTTACATAATTCTGGATTACATAAACACTAAAATGGCAAATGGAAGCTAAAGTAGTAAAATTAAAAAAAGAAAAGAATTAATTTCATGATTCGTTCTATTTCAACAGCTTTATTTGCATTCTTTGCATTCCTAATTGTTGGAGTATCTAATGTGAATGCTTCAACAGTAGAAGTCAAGCTTGGTACTGATGCAGGAATGCTTGCTTTTGAGCCAAGCACATTAAACATAAGCGCCGGTGATACCGTTAAGTTTGTCAACAACAAACTAGCTCCTCATAATGCTGTATTTGACGGTAATGATGACCTAAGTCACCCAGACCTAGCTTTTGCTCCTGGAGAGTCTTGGGAAAGAACATTTAGTACCGCTGGGACATACGATTTCTACTGTGAGCCTCATAGAGGTGCAGGTATGGTTGGAAAAATCGTAGTTAACTAAATCCAAAACCAAAAAAGTTCAAGAAAAAGATGGGGGAAACCCCATTTTTTTATTGAAAAAATTAGATGCACAAATAAAATTAATTTTATTTATTAATGATACAAATGAGTAGAGAAGAGTTTAGAAATTTTGTAAACACTATCGAGCATAATCTTCTTGTAAAAGAGAAACTAAAGCTATGTAAAACATCACAAGAAATAATCTTACTAGCAAAAAAATACGGGTACTCAATTACAATTGAAGATTTGAATTACGATAAAACTGCTACTCAATTTGGAATTTGGTTTAAAAAAAGCAGAATAAATCCATTAAATAGCTGAAAAGATTACATAATAAAGATTGGTTAACTTTATGAATTATTTTTCGAACTTATGGAAGGTCGGTTTTCCTATTTTATATAATAAATAAATTAATATAATACAATAAAGGTCATTGATTTGAAGGATGAAACTTAATCCTGACGATTTCACTAAACTTGCGTGGGAGGGGATTATTGGTGCCAAAGATTTAGCAATAAAAAAAAAACATCAAACTTTAGAAACAGAGCATCTTCTTTATTCTCTTCTAGAAGAAAATCAAATTGCAATTAACGCTATTGAAAGGTCTGGCGGATCAATACAAAATTTAATGATACAAACTAAAGAATTTATCAATTCACAACCAAGTATGAAAAAGCCCCAAGAATCTATTTTCTTTGGGAAAAATGTATCTTTATCAATTGAAAAAGCCAAAAATATAAAACAAACATATGAAGATAGTTTTATATCAAGTGAGCATTTAGTGATTTCCCTATTTGATGACAAGAGAGTTTGTCATAGATTATTCGAGCAAAATCAAATCAAAAAAGATAGTCTTCTAAAGGCTATCAGAGATATTAGAGGGAACAAAAAAGTGACCGAAAAAAATGCTGAAAATATCTATGAAGCACTGCAAAAGTATGGCCAAGACCTAACTGCTTCAGCTAGAGATGGAAAATTAGACCCTGTAATTGGGAGAGATGAAGAAATTCGTAGAACTATTCAAATACTTAGTCGTAGAACTAAAAACAATCCCGTATTGATTGGAGAAGCTGGTGTAGGTAAAACCGCAATTATTGAAGGCTTGGCACAAAGAATTATCAATGGAGATGTCCCAACATCACTTGAAAATCGTCAACTAATTTCCTTGGATATGGGTGCTCTTATAGCAGGTGCAAAATTCCGAGGTGAATTTGAAGAAAGACTTAAGTCTGTTCTTAAAAATGTCACCGATTCAGAAGGGAAAATAATTTTATTCATCGATGAAATTCACACTGTTGTGGGAGCAGGAGCCAGTGGTGGTGCAATGGATGCTAGTAATCTCCTAAAACCAATGCTTGCTAGAGGGGAATTGAGATGTATTGGAGCAACTACAATAAATGAACATAGAGAAAATTTCGAAAAAGACCCTGCTTTAGAAAGAAGGTTTCAGCAAATACTTGTAAAACAGCCCTCAGTTCAAGATACGATTTCAATATTAAGAGGACTAAAAGAACGATATGAAGTTCATCATGGTGTTCGTATTTCTGACAACGCCCTTATAGCGGCAGCAGTCTTAAGTGATAGGTATATCTCCGAGAGATTCTTACCAGATAAAGCTATTGATCTAATAGATGAATCAGCTTCACGTTTAAAAATGGAAATAACCTCAAAACCAGAAGAGATTGATGAAATTGATAGAAAAATCATCCAACTGCAAATGGAAAAATTATCTTTAGAAAGTGAATCTGATATTTCAAGTCAAGAAAGACTGGGATTAATTACTAAAGAACTTTCTTCATTAACTAAAAATCAAATTGAAGTAAACAAAAAATGGAAAGAAGAAAAAGAGTCAATTGAAGAAATTTCAATACTCAAAGAAGATATTGAAAAAGTACAACTAGAGATAGAAAAATCAAAAAGGAATTATGACCTCAACAAAGCTGCAGAACTTGAATATGGCATACTTGCTAATTTACAGAAAAATTTAAAATCTAAAGAAATTAATTTAAAAAATTCTTCTAAAAATTCTGAAAAATCACTTTTGCGTGAAGAAGTTGAAGCCGATGATGTAGCTGAAATAATTGCGAAATGGACATCAATACCAGTAAAAAAACTCGCTCAAACTGAAATTGAGAAATTACTCAACCTTGAACATGAGCTGCATAAAAAAGTTATTGGTCAACACAAAGCTGTTCAATCAATTTCTTCTGCTATTCAGAGATCAAGAACTGGTCTTAGTGATCCAAACAAACCAATAGCCAGTTTTTTATTTTTAGGACCAACAGGTGTTGGTAAAACAGAATTATCTAAAACCTTGGCATCTCAACTTTTTGATAGTGAAAGTTCTCTAATCAGAATAGACATGTCTGAATATATGGAAAAGCACTCAATAAGTCGTTTAATTGGAGCCCCTCCAGGTTACGTTGGTTATGAAGCAGGTGGACAATTAACAGAATCAATTAGAAGAAAACCTTATTGCGTTTTGCTTTTCGATGAAATTGAAAAAGCACATAAAGATGTTTTCAATATATTACTTCAAATACTTGATGAAGGACGAGTAACAGATGGACAAGGAAGAACAACAAACTTTAAAAATACCATTATTATTCTTACTAGTAATTTAGGGAGCCAATTAATCAATGATACAGAAATCAGCAATAATATTTTGACCAATAAAGATGAAATTATAGACAAAGAATTAAAGTCACATTTCAGACCAGAGTTTCTAAATAGGCTGGATGAAATAATTAACTTCGAACAACTAAATAAAGAAACTTTACATAAAATTGTTGATTTACAACTCAACAGATTGAGAGAGAAATTAGAGACGAAAGGAATAAATATTGACATAAATAATCATGTCCTTTCATTAATTACCGATCTTGGTTATAATCCAATCTATGGAGCAAGGCCTATAAAAAGAGTAATACAAAGAGAATTAGAGAATGAAATAGCAAAATTTATTCTTAAAGGAAAGTATAAAGATGGAAGTACTATAAAGATAGAGACTAAAAACTCGAAATTTATCTTCAACTAGTATTCGATAATTAAAAAAGTTAATACATATCAGTAACTTTAAAAATATTAAATAGGCCTAAACCAATCGGGCCATAAATTATAACTAGCAGAATTAATATCATTCTCATGCGCTATTGCTTTAAAGCAACAAGATCTACCTTTCTCTCTTGAAAATAATAAATCATTAGCCCAACCCCAAATCAATTTGGCAGTTGATTCCATGCCAACATTATCCATAACCCTAAGGTCCAAGGCTTCTTCAGAATGGAGTTTTTTCCATGTTTCAAGAAGAGGATCATCAAAATTAACTAAAAAAGTATGATCAAAATATCCCCTCAATTTTTCTTCAAGAGCCTTCAAACTTGAAAAATCCACAACAAATCCATTTTCATCCAGCTCATTTGAAGCAAACCAAAAAGTAAAGCTTCGACTATATCCATGAACATAGCGGCAATGACCTTTGTGTCTCCATTGCCTATGAGAACAAGGATAGTCTCTAAAATGCTTTGAACATTTAAATGGAATATCTTTAATCGTCATACAAAGATGAATTTAAAACCATTAGAGAGCTAAATTTAATTAAACAAAGTTATCAAAGCCAGATTGGCTTAATTAAAAATGTCTTTAATTGATAATTTGCAATTTGATCAAAATGGCTTGATACCTGCAATAGCACAAGATTGGATTGATGGATCTATTTTAATGATGGCTTGGATGAACAAAGAATCCCTTACAAAAACATTAGAATCAGGGCAAGTTCATTACTGGAGTCGATCAAGAAAAGAACTTTGGCACAAAGGTAAAACAAGTGGTCACTTTCAAATACTGAAAGGGATTATGGCTGATTGTGATTTAGATACATTACTTTTATCAATTGAGCAAGTTGGTTCAATCTCATGCCATACAGGCAAAAGAAGTTGTTTCTTTAGAGATTTAGAAACGAGCCAAGATTGTCCTCAACCTCCATCTGATGCATGTAGTGAATTATTTAGAGTTATAGAAAATCGTAAAATCAATCCTGAGGAAGGAAGCTACACAAATAGTCTTCTTAAAGAAGGTGATAATAAAATTCTAAAAAAGATAGGAGAAGAGACCGCAGAGTTTGTAATGGCTTGTAAAGATCAAGAACCGGTTGAAATCGCAAATGAGGCTGCAGATTTGGTCTTCCATTTGCAGGTTGCGTTATCCCATCAAAACGTTTCATGGACTGAAGTCCAAAAGATTTTAGTTAAAAGAAGAGGTGGACCTAGAAGAAATCAATCATAATTAAATCAACACTTAAACTACTTATGTAAAGCTTATTAAAAAAACTTAAATTACTAGTCAAGATTATTTCATCCACTTTCTCTGAGGCTTATTTCTGCAGAAGAAAAAGTCTCAGAATATTAAAAAGTCTTGAACAAAAAAAATCAACTGATTTTCTTCAATATTTGATAAAACGTCGATACTCTTAATTAGAGATAAGTGAATAACAATAATGATTAGAGACAAAAAAACATTAAATACTTTGATAGATCAAAAAATGATTTAGTAAAACTCTTTAATAGCAAGGCATTTAGGGCTTTGGAAGTAAAAAACAATGCATTTAATTTCTTTCACATAATTCAGTAAACAAAATATATAAAAGTATTTGTTGCTAAATTTCCAAAGGTTAAGGCATAAAGGATAAATAATAAATTCCGAACACTTTATTACGCCTATTGAAAGTAAACATTTTTTCTCTAGGTTATTAATACAAGGGTTACAAATCGTGAGTTCTTTAAGCGACTTTCTTGGAGAAATAGGAAGACACGAATTGCTCACACCTGAGCAAGAGCTCACAATGGGAAGGAAAGTGCAAGCCATGGTTGCACTTAATCAACGTTGCCAGCAAGCGGGAGGAAGTGGACCGGAGTGCGAATATTCAATCTTAGAAAAAAAAGCACTTAAAGCAGGTGAGAGAGCTAAAAATCAAATGATCACTGCAAATTTAAGGCTTGTTGTTAACTTAGCCAAACGATATCAAGGTAAAGGACTTGAATTACTTGATTTAATTCAAGAAGGTACTTTAGGGTTAACTAGAGCTGTTGAAAAATATGACCCAACAAGAGGTCATAGATTTTCAACCTATGCTTACTGGTGGATTAGACAAGGATTAAATAGAGCTCTTTCCACTCAAAGTAGAACAATAAGAATCCCTGTAAACATAAATGAAAAGCTAACAAAACTTCGTGCAGCCAAATCTCGACTAATGCAAGAACTCGGGGTTCATCCCTCAACGAACCAAATAGCCATGCGAATGAAAATGCCTTTAGAGGAAGTAGAAGAATTACTCGCATGCGAATTGAGAAGTATCACGGTTAGCTTGCAAGGTGCCGTTAAATCAAAGGCGGACCCTTCTGAACTTGTTGATATACTTCCCAGTGAAGAAGTTCCACCTATGGAATTAGCTGAACTAGCAGAAAGAAGTGCATCAGCATGGTCTTTATTAGACAAGTCAAATCTCACTCCCAAAGAGAGAACGATACTAAGCCTTCGATTTGGATTAGATGGGTCTAATGAATGGAGAACTTTAGCTGAAGTAGCTAGACAAATGAATTGCAGTAGGGAATATTGCAGACAAGTAGTTCAACGAGCGTTGAGGAAGCTAAGAAAGACAGGTCTCCAAAGTGGTCTACTAGAAACAAGTATTTAATTATGGGAAGCCAAAGAAACTCAAATAAAGAGGTATTTGAAGCGGAAGTCTTAGAAAGCTATGTTTTAGACGAAACTCTACTAAAAAAAATCTTATTAACTGCGGGGAGAACAATAGCTCAACCTGCTCTAGAAGGATTTGAACTCATCATGGATAATTCAACCCCTCCTCAAGTAAAAGTATCCATAATGGGAGCATTAACATATTTAATTGTTCCTGTTGATTTGATTCCAGACTTTATTCCTGCTTCTGGTTTTAGCGACGATCTTGTTGCACTAACAGCTGTAATTAGTCTTTGGCAGCATCACATTACTCCAGAGATAAAATTCAAAGCAAAATGTAAATTAGACAAATGGTTCCCAATATGATTAATGATCAATGGTCTAAAGATATAGAAGAAGATCTAATTCTTCTTATTAAAGATTGGTTAAGGCAAACAGGAAGAACACAATCGGAACTTTGCCAAAGTCTCAATCTTCCCTCAACAAGATTTCCAATATTAATTGACTTTTTAAAAAAAGATTTTTTTTCTGGTGGAATCCCAAAAATTGCAAATCGTCTTTGTGAAATAGAAAATTTATGGAAAAAAGATGAGAAAGATATATCAAAAGATAAGAAAAAGAATATTGAATTAAATACTTCTGGTCAACTTGACCTTCTTGATGAAATTTGTGAAGATCTTTCAAAAATTAATTTCGATAAATAAATTTTCAAGACTATGAAAAAAAAACTGAAAGCTTTTTTTCTAATCAGTTTTTGTTGTACATTTTTTTATTTAAGTTTACCGAATGAGCTCAATGCTTTTGAAGCAGATTCAGGGGAAGCTCTTTTTAAACACAACTGTTCTGGATGTCACATTAATGGTGGGAACATAATCAGAAGATCAAAGAATTTGAAGATTTCATCATTAAAGCGTAATGGAATTGACAATCCAGAAGCTATAGCGAAGATAGCAAGACAAGGTATAGGAATAATGAGTGGCTATGAAGATGAGCTAGAAGAAAATGGCGATCAAATTGTAGCTAATTGGATATTGGAGCAAGCTCAAAAAGCTTGGGTCCAGGAGTAAATCTCGAAATCAGTCCATATTCCTTCTCTCCAGTAAACGTCTTCTTTGATAAGACTTCTTATATATTCAATATCCTCAGATTTAAATATTCCAAAAACATATCTATTACATTTTGTCGGTCCTAAAGTTATTAATATACCTTTTTCCTTAAGTAATGAGAGCCTTAGAAGATGCTCTTCCCTAAAAGGTGTTCTTTTTAGTAGAGCATCTTCACAGTAAGCCCCCCAAAGGACAAATTGATCCATGGTTTTCAAGTTAAATAAAGACAATATTTCTCAAGATAAAACATAGAAAAGAATTCAATATTCAGCTTGATCTGTTGCTATTTAAAAAAATATTAATTAGTTGCGGCTCTTAGTTCTTTACAAAAAGAACCAGCTTCTTCGACTTTCATTTCGATCGAAGCATTAGCAATTCTTTTAACTAAAGCACTACCTACAATTGCACCATCAGCGCCCCAATCTCTAACTTGTTCAATATGCTTTACCTCCGAAATCCCAAAGCCCACAGCAATTGGACTAGATGAAGAATCTTTTAGTTGTTGCACAAGCGATCCTACATTATCCTTTAATGATGATCTTTCTCCAGTTACCCCAGTAACACTTACAAGATAAGTAAATCCATTAGAAGTCTCTGCGATTTTTTTCATACGATCCCTGGGGGTTGTAGGAGCAACAAGTAAAACCAAATCAATTTCCTTAGATTCTGCTATATCAGAAAGTTTTTCTGCTTCCTCTAATGGAAGATCTGGTACAACAAGTCCTGAAACACCTACTTTCGAAGCTTGTAAGCAAAATTCTTCCAGACCTTTATTAATAAGTGGATTTGAGTAAGTAAATAAAATTATTGGTATTGTCAATTGATCTTTCAATTCAGATAACATTTTAAAAACCCTGTCAGGAGAAGTTCCTGCAGAGAGAGCTCGAGAAGCTGCTAATTGAATAATTGGTCCATCTGCTAAAGGATCACTGTATGGGATACCTAGCTCAATCATGTCAGCACCATTTGCCTGAAGTTCTAACAAAATCTTTGCTGTAGTTTCCAAATCAGGGTCACCTGCCATAAGGAAAGGCATTAATGCAATTCTTTTCTCCTTTTTTATTTTGGAAAAAGACCTACTAATATTTGTACTTTTCAATGTTCTAAGCCTTGGGTATCTATCTTTTTTATCATTTTTGTATCCCTAAGAGTAAAAAATTATTGAGATTTAGTAATTAAAACTTAAGTTTGATCAATACTTTCTTCCTCTACGGTTTTTAGTAATTCAATTTTTTCTTCATCTGTCATAGCCTCAAACTTCTCTCTAATTTTTTCATCAGTCAATTTTTCATAAGCCTCTCTGTATCTTTTACGTTGCTCCATAAAAGTCATATTCCCAGAAAAAACCCTGAAAAGGTAAGAAGCAGTCCATACAAAAATAATTAAGATTAATATCGACTGTGCTGCAATACCAGCTGATATTGATTCAAATCCAAATAACTGAAACACTTCATATCCCAAGCCGCCTAAAACAAAAACTATCAAACCTATTTGGAAAACCTGTGCTCTTGTCAAAGTTCAAGACTCCTCTTTTCCATTCATTCTTAAATTAAGAAACGGTGCAAACAAAACCATTCCAGGAAAGAAAAGAAACACTAGTCCATATATAAAAAGGCGTTCTAACTTTCCCATAATATTCCAACGATTATTCATCCAATAAAAAAGAAATAAAGGAACTACCAATAAATACATCCCCCCCAATACCACATAAGCAGATAATGTAATTATCGGATTAACAGCTCCTATTAATCCAAAAGGGATTAAAGACACAATCGAAATAGAAAATATCATGGGAGTGGGGGGACTTGAACCCCCACGGCCAAAAAGCGGCCAACAGATTTTAAGTCTGGTGCGTCTACCAATTCCGCCACACTCCCCAGTGATAGCAAGGGTTGTCACAATGCTAGAGATTCAACTCTAAGCCATTTATATATTAGCGTAAACGTATGTGCTTAAATCAGTACTCTTAAGAATATCTAGAGTTAAATAATTATTGAAAGAGTCATTCACCAATCTCACTAAACATCGCTTATTACCCAGCTAAGAGTTTCTCCTGCATGAAATGGTTTTACAAAATCATTGGGATCACCATCTAGTCCAACGTCAATCATTTGAGGTACAGAAATATCTTTTTTAACTAAAGTTATTCTCTCTATGTTTAAAGGTAATCCATAAAAAATTGCTCCATTAATACTTGAAAAAGCTTCAAACCTATCTAGAGCATTTTCTTCTTCAAAAACTTTTAAATAGCTTTCCAAAGCGAAAGGGGCATTAAAAATTCCTGCACATCCACATGAGCTTTCCTTAAATCTACGAGTATGAGGTGCTGAATCAGTTCCAAGGAAAAAGCAAGGTTTACCGCTGGTAGCCGCTTGTCTTAAGGCAATACGATGGATTTCTCGTTTAGCTGTTGGTAAGCAATAAAAATCACTCCTTAACCCACCATTGAACATTGCGTTCCGATTGATATGTAAATGATGAGGTGTAATTGTAGCGGCAATATCAAACTCACTATTTTCTACAAAGTCAATTGCATCAATTGTCGTGATGTGTTCTAAAATCACTTTAAGTGATGAAAATCTTCGTAATAATGGTTCAAGGTGACGCTCAATAAAAACAGCTTCTCTATCAAATACATCAACATTGAAATCGGTCACTTCCCCATGAATCAATAATGGCATACCAATTCTTTCCATCGTCTCAAATAAATTGTCGATTTTACTGATATCTGTAACCCCATAAGAGGAATTAGTTGTCACATTAGCTGGATAGAGCTTTGCTCCATGGAAGACACCATCTCTAAAGCCTCTCTCTAAGACCTCCGCAGAAATATCATCTGTAAGATATGCTGTCATTAACGGGGTAAAAGAAACTCCATCAGGGATAGACTGGATAATTCTTTTTTTATACTCCTGTGCTTGACTTAAAGTAGTTATGGGCGGATCAAGATTAGGCATAATGATTGCACGGCAAAACACATCTGCTGTATGACTTAAAACACCTTTAAGAATCTTTCCATCTCTCAAATGCAGATGCCAATCGTCCGGCTTTAATAATGAGATTTTGTTAACAGAGGCAATCACAGGATTAAAGCTTTTTCAATGTATATCTTATTCAACCTTGATCTATAAGTCTTCAAGTATCAATAAAGGGCTAAGATATTAAGATAATACCAAATGGAAATAATTTAAATTAATTCACTAATTTAGTTTCTAAATAAATTACTCAATTATGCCATCAATATTATTGTCATTTTTAGAGCTTATTACTGGGATACTTTTACTTTTTAGCGGTGGTGAGTTCTTTATTCAAGGATCTGTAGCTTTAGCCTTAATCCTTGGGATCCCTCAACTAGTTATTGGTTTAACAATAGTATCTCTCGGAACAAGTGCACCTGAACTATTTGTGAGTGTCAACTCCTCTCTCACTGGATCAGATAGTCTAGCTTTGAGCAACATTGTTGGCAGCAATATTTTCAATGTGATGGTAGTTCTCGGAGGTAGTGCACTTTTACGACCTTTAAGAGTTGAAAGTCGTCTTGTAAGGAGAGACATTCCTCTTCTTTTAGCAGTCTCAACTGCCGTTTGGGGGATGGCCGCTTCAGAGCTGATAACTTGGCAATTTGGAATAGCTTTGCTAGTGGCGCTAATAATAAATACCACTTGGGAAATTCGCACAGCAAGAGAGGAACCTCAAAAAACCCAAGAAGCAGAGCCAGAAATCAATATAGAAAAAGACTCAACAAGTTTATTAAATGCAGGCATTAAATTATTAGGTGGTATTTTTTTGCTAACTCTTGGATCACGGCTGTTAATAGAAGGCGCATCTACAATTGCAGGATTATTAGGGGTAAGCGAAGCTATAATTGGGTTAACGATAGTTTCGTTGGGCACCTCTTTACCTGAGTTAATCACGTCACTAGTGGCTGCTATTCGTGGTCAAACTGATCTAGCAATAGGCAACGTAATTGGAAGTTGTTTATTAAATCAATTACTAGTTTTAGGTAGCTGTTCTGTATTATCTGGAGGCAGTGGTTTAGTGGTTGAGAATTTACTAATAACTAAGGATATTCCTATCATGGTTATTACTACACTTGCGTGTATGCCAATTTTTTGGACAAAAGGAATAATAAGTAGAGGAGAAGGTGGAATTTTATTAGGATTATATATGCTTTACATTGCAGACAAAATAATACCTCTTACTCTACCAACTTTACATTCAGTATTCAAAGAATTAGTTTTTATAGCCATATCATTATCAATAATAATAATTATATATAAGACAATTACTTACTGGTTAAGGCTAAGAAAAAGTTCAAATAACTAATACATGTATATAAATCATCTCATTGTCACGAATTCCTCAGCAATTGTAGGATGCAATGCCATTGTATTATCAAAATCAGATTTTTTAGCTCCTAGCATTAGTGAGATTGATGCCATCTGAATAATCTCAGATGCATTATCTCCAATCATATGACATCCCAAAACTTTATTATTTTTTTTATCAATTATTAGCTTTAAAATACATTTAGAGCCAGTCTTTGGCAATGATTTAGATAAGGGTCTGAATATTGATCTATATACTTTAATATTATCTTTCCCCATCGACTGGATAGCATTCTCTTCAGTCATGCCTACAGAAGCTATTTCAGGCTGACTAAATACAGCATAAGGAACAAAATCATAGTTAACTTTATGATCTGATTCACCATAATTTCTATCAGCAAACTTTCTACCCTCATCAATTGCGACAGGTGTAAGGTTGATCCTGTCAGTTACATCTCCAATGGCGAAGATATTAGCAATATTTGTTTTACTTTCACTATCAACTTTAATTTTATTTTCAAAAATTTCTATACCCGCTTGTTCTAACTTCAAACCCTCTAAAAATGGCTCTCTACCTGTAGCAAAAAGCAATCCATTCGAGTCGAACTCTTTACCTTTATTTGTTTTTACCATTAAAGATCCAGGAGTTCCTTTTAATGAAGAAATTTTTTCACCAAAGTTTATGCTAACTCCTTTATTTTTCATTGCATCGGTTAATGCTGAAGAAAGTTCGAGGTCAAATCCTCTTAGAATCCGATCACCTCGAACTAATTGAGTAACCTCAACACCTAAACCGTGCAAAATGCATGCAAATTCGCAAGCAATATAGCCTGCACCAACTATTGTAATTTTTTTCGGAAAGCTTTTAAGAAGAAACATATCATCACTTGTCCAACCTAAAGATGCCCCCTCGATACTTGGTCTTTTAGGTCTGCCTCCCACTGCAATCAAAATTTTTTCTCCATAAAGTTCATTTAAAGTCTCTCCATTTATTCGATTTTTAATTGCGATACAATTTGAATTTTTAAACTCACCCCAACCTTTAAAAAGCTCAACATTAGCCTTATTTAGAAAATTCTCGTGTAATTCATTAAGCCTATGTACTTCCTTTCGAACATTGGCTAATAAAGTCTCTGACTTGATCTTTAAATTATCAACATCAAAACCATAAGATGGTGCAGACAAAAAACTCTCTAAGAGAGAAGAGCCACAAACTAATAATTTTTTAGGAACACAACCTCTAATTACACACGTTCCTCCTACAAGATCACCTTCGACAATCGCTACAGATGCTCCATAACTGGCTGCTTTCTTTGCAGCAGCTAATCCACCGGATCCTGCACCAATGACAATTAAATCAAAAGACCTTTTCAATTTTGCAACCTAGTATTATTTCTCTATTCTCGTTGAAATAAATGAATCCAACCAGAAATGCAATGAGTTGGGAAGAATTAGCAATATATAAAGCTGAACCTATTGATCTAATCAATGGGTTAAATAACCCATATTCCTCACTTCGTCTTTTTAATAAAAATAAGTCCGAAGCAATTGTTACTCTTTACAGAGACAATCATGCTTGGTGTCCTTATTGCCAAAAAGTTTGGATTTGGTTAGAGCTTAAAAAAATTCCTTACCGGATTAAAAAAGTCACAATGCATTGCTACGGAGAAAAGGAAAAATGGTATTTAAAAAAAGTACCCTCTGGAATGCTCCCTGCCATAGAAATTGAAAATCATGTAATCACAGAAAGTGATGAGATACTATTTGTGTTAGAAGAAATTTATGGTCCTTTAGGTCAATCTCTAAATGAGAAGAACGTCTTAGAGCTTAGGAGACTAGAAAGAGAACTATTTTCATCATGGTGTAACTGGTTATGTCGCAACTCTCTTTTCCAAGCCCAAGAAGAACAAAAGAAAGAGAATTTCAAAAATGTTGCCAAAAAATTTGAAAAAGAAATAGAAAAAAATGCTTCAGGATGGCTCACACCAATCCCAACAAAAAATGGTGAAAAGCCTGGATCAGCAGATGTAATTTTTATTCCATATGTTGAAAGAATGAATGCCTCATTGGCTTACTACAAAGGATATTCACTTAGAGAAGAGCACCCTTTTATAAATGCATGGCTTAAAAATCTTGAAAAACTTGATGAATATAGAGGAACTCAAGGTGATTTTCACACACATGCTCATGATTTACCTCCTCAAATGGGAGGTTGCTTTAATTATTCAAATGCAAACCAACAATTATTTGCAAAAAAAATTGATACGGGGTCTGGATTAGGACAATTAGAGTTAGTAGATTTCAAAGTTGATCGAAAATCGGAACAACAATTTGAAGCATTAGCTTTAGAAAGAGTTATTAAACACAAAGAGAGAATCATTGATGTTAGCCCAATGAAGAATAAATTATTTGATCAACCATTGAGAGCAGCCTTAACTTCTATGATTACAAAAAAAGATTGCCGTCCAGAGAAGAATAGTGCTTCTGCATTACGTTACCTTCGAGATAGAATTTCAGTTCCAAGAGATATGCCTTTATTATCAGCAAGATTATTTCGACAAGCTATTGAACGCACAGCGAATATTGATGGTAGTGATCTAGGACCTGAAATACCTACAAGAAATAGGCTAGATCAAAACCCTATACATTTTAGTTAAGAGTCTAAATTCTTATAAATATCTATACTTAAATTCAACGACGTTTTCTTGAATCGATTTGAAGGAGATCCTTTACTTTTTGAACTTGACTTGCTAATTGTGGCTCACTTGATAATTTCTTTTCTACCTGCTCAATTGCATACATAACTGTTGTGTGATCTTTCCCTCCAAAGGATTCACCAATGCGAGGTAGACTTAAATCTGTGCCCTGCCGCATGAGGTACATACCGACCTGCCTTGCTTGACTTACAGGTCTACGTCTACTTGTACTACACATTTCCTCCTCAGTGACACCAAAGACCTCAGCCACCTTTTCCATTACTTGCTTAGGTCTGACCTCAACCCCTTGTCCAGTAGGATCAAGCATAGGTGCAACTGATTCAACTGTCATTGGCAACCCTGTTATTGAAGCGAATGCAACTGCGCGAGTAAATGCTCCCTCTAACTCTCTTATATTAGATGTAAATCTTCCAGCTATAAACTGAATCAAATCTCTTGGTAAACGCATCCTTTCATGCTCAGCTTTTTTTTGCAATATTGCCATTCTTGTCTCCAAATCAGGCGCTTGTATATCTGCGATCAGTCCCATTGAAAATCTTGAAATCAATCGTTCTTGCAATCGAGGTATTTGACTTGGAGGCCTATCGCTTGTGAGAACAATTTGTCTCCCAGCCTCATGCAAAGCATTAAAAGTATGAAAGAATTCCTCCTGTGTATATTCTTTTCCTTCTATAAATTGAATATCATCAACCAATATCAAGTCAGCTTCTCTATACCTGTTCCTAAAAGCTTGCATTCCATCTTTTCTTATCGCAACTATTAAATCATTAGTAAAAGTCTCAGTAGAAACATATGCAACCTTAGCTTTTGGATCAATTTCCAATCGATAATGACCTATAGATTGCATAAGATGTGTTTTACCTAAACCAACCCCTCCACAAATAAATAAAGGATTAAACTCTCGACCAGGCGACTCGGCAACTGCCATTGCTGCAGCGTGAGCCATCCGACTATTAGGGCCTACAACAAATCTATTAAAAACATATCGGAGATTCAAACTAGGTAAAAATTTTTTTACCGGAGCTTGCTTGGATTTACCATCTGAACTTTCTCCAACTGAAATCGAATTATTTTGAGCTACACCTGAAAAAGTTTTTTTCTTATTGCTTTTGTTTAATGAAAACTCATCTTTAACTTTTATGTACACTTTAACTTGATGCCCAAATATCTCTGTTGCAATCTCTTCAATTGTCTGAGAATAATTTTTCCTTAACCAATCACTTGAAAAACTATTTGGAGCAACCAAAGTCAAGCAACCATCTTTGAAATCAAAGAATTCAGCGGGACGTATCCATGTTTCATATGAAGGCTTACTTAAATTCTTTTGCAGTAATTGCTGCACCTTCATCCATAGCTCATTCCGAGTTGGCACCGGCATCACCTAATGGAATATGATTTTAGCCAAAAACTCTAATCAGTCATTATTAAATTTGGGAATCCAGTTGTAAAAATTGAATCGTAAACCTCCAAAAAGCAATCTCAGCTATGGATTAGACAAATAGCAGCGAATATAGATTTATTTTTTTCAGAACATAAATTAATCAGAAGCAATAAATAGTAACTTAACCTTCAATATATGAAGTTTAAGAAATTAATAATTATGAATCATCAGCATCAAGTACAAATACAAAAATCAAAGACAACTAAATTCCTACAAAAATGCAAACCAACCATAGTTTTAATGACTAGGTGGCACGCTGTCTATCGATGTAAGAGTCGCTTATCAGAGGAAATAGGTGCGCTTAAAGCAGCAAAGATCCAAAAAAAATTAACAAGTCATACAATTAATGTAGCCAACGAGTTACAAAAGGAAGGTCTTGCAGATGTAAAAGTCGCCATCGATGGAATTGGTATTCAAGCTGCTAAGAAATGGGCGCTAAAAAATGAAATCAAAACAATCGTGACTCAAGGGCCTGGCAATTTAGGAACAAAAATGAAAAGACAGTTTTTGAAGACTTATGCCGAAAAAAATAATTCTTATCAAATTCCAAACCCAATCCTACTCATTGGGACTGATTTGCCGACCATATCTCATTTAGACTTAATTGAAGCAATACAAATACTTAATCATAAAGAAATGGTTTTAGGTCCCTCCCATGATGGAGGTTACTGGCTTATAGGATTATCAAATAAACTTTTAAATCCTATATGTGCATGGCCATTCTCTGGTATAAGTTGGGGCACTAATGAAGTTCTTAAAAAAACAATTCAATTAGCATCCTTAAATCAAGTTAATTATCAACTACTTCAAACCAAGAATGATTTGGATAGTGTTATCGATTTATCGCCATGGTTAAATCACAAAAGTTTTCAACTATCAGTATCATCATACCAACTTTAAATGAAGCAAGTCATCTACCTCTACTCTTCGCAGATCTAAATTCATTGCGCTCTAATTCTGACTTAATCATTGTTGATGGAGGGAGTACAGATTTAACTATTTCGATAGCACAAATACATAGAGTAAATGTTATTGAAAGCCTTGAAAAAAACCGAGGTTATCAACTAAGTTTAGGAGCTTCAAAAGCAAGAAGAGATTGGCTTTTATTTCTCCATGCTGATAGCAGATTAGATCCAGGTTGGGAAAAGAGTGTACTAAAGATAATTATGAACAAAAAATCAAAAGATTTTGCATGGTATTTTGACTTTAAGATTAAAAATAATAATTTAGAGTTCAGAGTACTAGAATTAGCAGTAGCACTTAGAAGTTTTTTCCTACAGAAGCCTTACGGCGATCAAGGCTTACTAATACACAAAGATCTTTATTACCATTCAGGAGGTTTCTCTTGCTTAAAAATAATGGAAGATCTAGATTTGATCACAAGGGTGACCAAAACAAATGAAGTGAAGCGTATTAGAGAAAATCTATATACAGATGATAAAAAATGGGCTAAATCTAATATTATTAAACGTGCAGTTAAAAACTCAAAATTAAGAAAAAAGTGGAGGCAAGGTTATAACAATGATAGATTATCGGAAGAATATTATTCATAATTTAGAAACGATAAATTAACGAATCAATTTGAATACCAAAAAGCACATTTATTACCTTTCGGCTCTAAATTCCAGCCTTGTCTTTTATAAAAAGTAACAACATCAGAATCAGCAAACAAAGTTACTCTAGTAATACCTTCTCTTTTTAAGCTTCTCATTAAATATGACATAAGTTGTTTTCCTAAACCATAACCTTGATAGACAGGGTTAATAGCCACATCCCAAATCGTTGCATCAATAAACCCGTCGCCAGTGCATCTTGCGAATCCTATTAATCTTGGAAATTTAGGATCATGTTGCCATAAACCAACTTTAATCAAGCTATTGTCAAGGGCTCTTTTAACCCTCCTTAGTGGTCTTCTCCCCCAGCCAACTGCTTGAAGAAGTTGCTCAAGTTCAATTAAATCAAAAGATTTTGAATCACTAAAAATAAAAGGTGTTGAATTGTTTTTATTAATATATTGAAGCGCCTGATTACCATATAAATTTTTTAAAATTTCATCCGGAAGAATATTTTGATTTCTCCCACTTTGCATTCCTAGTTTATTAGATCCAAAATTAATCATAAAATTAATAATAACTAGATTGTTGTGAGTCCTTTTTCTTGTAAATCCGCCAGTTGAGAATACAGTCCACCTTGAGACCTTAATTCCTTATGAGTGCCCTGCTCAATAAGCCTTCCTTTTCTCATAACGAGTATTCGATCTGAGGATTCAATTGTTGCTAATCTATGGGCAATAACAAGCGCAGTCCTTTTCTCCAATAATCTATCAAGATCTCGTTGTAAAGTCGCCTCTGTAGATGGATCCATAAAAGCAGTTGCTTCATCCATAATTAATACTTTTGGATCTCGTATCGCCACTCGAGCAATAGATAAAAGTTGCCTCTCTCCCGAAGAAAGATTACCTCCCCTTTCTCTAATATAAGTATCTAATCCATTCGGCAATTTACTCAATAAATTATCAAGTCCTAATTCACTGCATATGCCTTTTAAGCGTTGATCATCTACCGAAGAATCTAAACGAAGATTATCTGCAACATTACCACTAAAAAGAAAAGTATCTTGAAGAACAACTCCAAGCTGTTTTCTCAATGACTCAAGAGAAATATATTTAATATTTTGACCATCAATATATATATTTCCTTTTTGAGGTTCATATAATCTGCATAATAATCTAATTAAAGTAGTCTTTCCTGATCCAGTTGGGCCAACCAAAGCAACGTGTTCACCTTGTTTAATTGTAAAACTTAAATCGTTGATTATTGGTTCGTCTTCTCTATAGAAAAAACTTACATTTTCAAATATAACTTCACCCAAAGTATTTTTGATTGAATTTGATATCTTTTTATTTTTAACTTCCTGGGGAATTTGATCATAAATCTCAATTTTTTTCTCAAGTAATTCACTTATTCTCTCGACTGCTGTTAACCCTCCCTGTATTTGCGTAAATCGTTCTGCTAGTTGCCTTAAAGGTTCAAATAATCTTTGGGAATACAAAATAAATGTTGTGAGAGTTCCTAATCCCATAGCACCAGCTGTAACCATATAGCCTCCCAGAGAAATAACTAAAGCAACTGCAGCCAAGGAGACCCATTCAATAAAAGCAGAGATACTACTGTCATAAAAAATAGTTCCATTTACAGCATCTTTATAATTAGTTCCAGTTTTGAAAAAATTTTGACCATTTAATGTTTGTCTTCTAAACATTTGAACTACTTCTAGTCCTTGAAGATTTTCCTGAAAATTTGCATTTAACTGAGATAGTTCTTCTCTCACTTTATAATTTTGTTTACGATAACGTTTTTGCAACCAAAGAATAAACAAAGTAACAGGGATTTGGATAATTAAAAGCAATAAACCTAATCTCCATTCAATTAAAATCATAGTTATAGATATAACTATTAGACTTACAAAATCAGCTAAAACACCAACAGCCCCACTTCCAAAAACTTCTGATAATGCGTCTACATCACTAGTTAATCTCGTGAGTAATTTACCAACAGGCATTTTGTCATGGAAACGCAATGACAAAGACATGGAATGAGAAAACAAATCATTTCTTATTCGTGCAGTCAGCCTCTGGCCTACAGCCTGTATATTGTATGACTGAAAGCCTTGTAATCCAAGCCTTAGTAATACTGTTATGAATAGTATTACTATTATTAATCTGATTGATACTTCATTAGATAAGTTATCAAAAAAGGATATAGTATTTTCCTCTCTTAAAACAGAAATTGCCTGACCTACAAGAAGCGGTTGGATTGCACCTGCCAAAGCAACAGGTATTAATATCAAAAGTATAAGAATTAAACGTTTATTCTCTTTCTTTAAATACCTTCCAAGTTTCTTAACTCTTCGAAAATCATTTTTTGCCATCAGGAGAGTGTTTTATCAGAGATAGTGTTTGAATTGAATCAATAATGTCTTGAAGAGTACCTTCATCTAACCTTAGAGAGAGTGGATGCCCTACAAGTCGAGCAGTTGATTTGAAAAGTTCTTCAATTTCTATGAGTCCATTATCTCTAAGAGTACGACCAGTTGCGACTAAATCTACAATTGCTTCAGCCATACCAGTAATAGGACCTAACTCAACAGATCCGCTCAAATGGACCAATTCGACAGGCAAATCAATTTGATCAAAATAATTCTTAGCGCAATTTGTAAACTTGCTGGCTACTCGACAGTTAGGAGGTAAATCAGAAGCACTTAAATAACCGCTACACGATTTGACTGCCACAGACATATGACAAGCTCCAAAGCCCAGATCTACTAAATTTGCTACTTTCAATTTCTGCTCTTGCAAAACATCAAAACCGACAATCCCTAATTGAGCTTGGCCATAAGCAACGTAAACAGGTACATCACTATTTCGAACTAAAAGTGCCTTAGCTCTGCCACACACCGAAGGTATCATGAGTTGTCGATTGCTATCTTCTAAAACAGAAGAGAAATCAAGTCCAACGTTCGAAAACATTGAGACTGATTCCTTTAATAAAGCACCTTTAGCTAATGCAACAGTAAACATGTCAAAAACTATTGAAATGGACTCTACCTATTCCAGTACCTAAATGAAAAATGTTAGAGAAAAAAAGCGAATTCACTATTCATCCAATTACTGTCTTGCAGGACAATATCGTATGGGTATGGGTCCACAATTGCAATGCAGTGGTAGTAGATCCCTCTATTTCTGATCCAGTCAAAGAATGGCTTTTAGACAACAACTTATCATTAAAAGCAATCCTGCAAACGCATCATCACGAGGACCATATTGGTGGAACAAAAGAGTTAATTAATAAATGGCCAGATGCACAGGTAATTGCATCTAAAAAGGAGCTTAAAAGAATACCATTTCAAACATTTTCGGTTGATGATAATGATATTTTTAATTTAATGGAAAGTGAAATAAAAGTCATTGAAGTACATGGTCATACTAATAACCATATAGCTTTTTATATATCAAAAGAAAATTCTGAATATAATATATTATTTCCTGGAGACACCCTTTTTGGAGCAGGTTGTGGTCGTCTTTTAGAAGGCACACCAACTGAAATGTTTGAAAGTTTAAATAAACTTAATTCTCTTCCAAAAAACACAAAAATATACCCAGCACATGAATATACAGAAAACAATTTAAAATGGGCTTTATCTTTAAAAAATAATGATATTTCTATTATCAAGAGATTGAAGCTAGTTCAGAATATACGTAAGAAAGGACTGACAAGTCTTCCCTCTTCGATCTCAGAAGAAAGAAAAACAAATTTATTTGTAAGAGCAAAAAATATAAAAGAATTTACAATGCTTAGAGAACACAAAGATAATTGGAAATGTTAAATTCCAATTGTGTATAAAATTCTTAACTGAAGCCTAATCATTCATGAACAGTTCAGCATTAGAACCAATCGAAACAAAATCGGCTCCTGCCCCCGTAGGCCCCTATAGTCAAGCTGTTCTAATAGAGAATTGGTTGTATTGCTCAGGACAAATTGCTCTTGATCCTGAGACTGGTGAAATGATCGGGAATGGGGATATAGAAAAAGAAACTAAACAAGTTTTAAAAAATTTAATTGCCGTAGTTGAAGCTGCTGGTGGAGGGACTTCAAATGTAATAAGAACAACAATTTATTTGACCGACTTAAGTGATTTCGCAAAAGTTAATCAAATTTACTCAGAAATCTTTAACAATAAAGTTAGCCCAGCAAGAGCATGCGTTGAAGTATCTAATCTTCCTAAAGGAGGAAAAGTCGAGATAGATTGCGTTGCCTGGCTAGGAAACAAAGAAAAAAACAGCAATATAACTAAATAGAATCCCGCCACTTTGCTAAGTGGCCCCTTTATTGTCTAAATTGAATATTGATTCGCGATAAACAATGGCCACTGCCAAGTTGACTATTGGCGAACTAGAGGCTGGTTACCCTCTTTACTGCAAAGCTCTCAGGCGGCTTTTACAACAAGGGCGAACAGCCGATCAAATTCAAAGAACAGTTTGTTGGAGCCATTTAGAAACTCTTAATCGTTGTTTACCGGGAAGATATAAAACTCCTTCTTATCTAATGGCACTTATAAAAAGGGATCTAGAGCAACCGAAAGAGGAAAATTAATTTTTTATTTCTTTATTTAAGTTATCTATTTGAATTGCGAACTCATGATCTACTTTTGATATTTCCTCTTTTTTCTTATTCTCCGAAGGCCTAATTGTAATATTTATATAAGTTTTACCAAAACTTATATCTGGAAAGCGATTTACCTTCTCACAAAAATCCCCTAAGTCATCAAGAAAATCCCTTGTTTTTTCATAAGAATCAAACTCATACCTTTTTTCAAGACACTCAGGTCTATTTTTTTGCCTCCATCCTTCCATAAAAATAATTATCTTTTCTAAAAACTACTACATAATGAATTGATTGAAAAATAATTTTCAATCAAAAGTACTTAGCTTCTTCTTTTCGCACCGCTTCCTTTCAAGGCGGGTTCAATCTCAACATGTGGACGAGCAATTATATGCGCAGCAACCAGCCCGTCACCCACACGCTCACAAGCATCAGCACCAGCCCTAACAGAGGCATTAACTGCACCAGTTTCACCTCTTACCATTACAGTCACATATCCCCCTCCAACAAGTTCCTTTACTATCAAATTAACTTCAGCAGCTTTAGTCATTGCATCGGCGGCTTCTATTGCTGGAACCAATCCACGAGTTTCAATCATTCCTAAGGCAATGCCGGAATTTGAATTAGTTTTATAACCTTTATTGTTTCTTATATGACTTTTAGATGCCCCAACGCCCACTGCCCCATTTAACAAGCTTTTAGGAATTGAAGTTCTTTTACCACTTGAATTATTTTTAATTGACGAGGAATTATTTTTCTCAGAGATATTTGATGCATCAGTTGAATTTTCAGGAGTAATATCAACTACCTGATCTTGAGCTTTAATACTCTTATTACTACTTTTTGATTGACGTTTGGGGGGTCTAGCCATGGATTAATGATTTTGTAGAATTAAGCTTTTTTGAATAAAGGAGCAAACTAATCATCAGGCGACCAATTATCAATAATGCCACCAATAGTTAAATCAGTTTGAACATTAGGGTCTGGGCATCCCCATCTAGCTGCAGTTCCTGTTGCTGTAAAAACCCAATTCCCTTCTCGTGCACCAACAGGATCAACCGCTACAAGCCTTTTACCTTTGTTATTACACAATATTCTTAAATGCATATGTCCCAACCCTTCCACTCTCTGTGTACAAACCAAACGTCCCATAACTTGCATGATCTCCATTATTTTGCTCCTCCTGAGATCTGTTGTTGTGTCTCTGGATCCCAATGATCAATAATTCCAACAATTGTTAAATCACTTGGATAAGACTTGCTTCCAGCAGCTTCCCGAGCAGCAGAACTTCCTACACATATAACCCAATCATCTGGCTTACATCCAACAGCATCAACCGCCACTTTTTTTGAACTACCGTCCAATACTACTTGTAAATGCTTATGTTCAAAGCCTGGGATACGATTGGTTGAGACAAGTGGTTTAAGAACTTTACAAATGAGCATTTAGTGAGCCTCCTGAGTGACTGGATCGAGGGAAGAACCTACAACTTCTGCAGGAGCCTTTTTATCTCGATCTCGAATAGTAAGAAATGTGTGAAGTGAACCATCATCTATTAAATCTCGATAACGAGACTTAATAGCTTCGTTAATTCTATTACAATCAGATAATGCTCTATTTCTTGCATGAGGGACACTCCCTGAGTAATCAAAGCGAATAACAATAGGTATTGGTAAACTCCTCGAGATATTTAGACCTGTAAAAATTTTCACTCCAACATCGAGATCAGGAGCTCCTTGTTCAACAGTCTCCAAATGAGAAAAATAAGTAAGATTCCTTAAATGAACTTCTTTAAAACCAATACCTACACCAATAAATCTTTCAGCATGACCTGCATCTTGATATCTACCGGAATGAAAATTTTTCACATAGTCAATTTGAGAAATATTATTTGAAATAAGCTTTGTAATAAATGTGACCATATTAGGGTCTGTTTCTCCAGGGCAAACACTTATTACATTTTCTTGGATTTTTTGAAGAGCCTCCTCAGCATTTAAAAATTGAGTCTCTTTATATATTTCATTTGCACAAACCCATGATTTCAGATCAACTTCATTAGTTCTCGAGGGCGTATGTACTCTTATCGCGTCTGTATCTGTGTCAATGCCGATTAAAAGCAAATCAACCGATGCACCACAGCAAAAACTATTTTCGACTGCTTCTCTAAAATCTAATAATCTCTGTAAGCCCTCTGATGCTGCTAACTCATCATTACTACCATGAGCAGCGCATCCTTGATGAGTAGGGTCAACAGAACTAAAGTGATAGATTACTGATTTTAAATATCTTGTTGGCTCAGTTGCAGAATTCGGAGTTGATTCTCTATATCTACTATGTTCAGTTTTAATCCAACGATTAACTGTTTTTTCAATATCAAAAAGTGCACCTGCATGAGAACGCCTCCTGACAGAACTAAAAGGTATACGTAGTGCATAAGAAATAGCATGAGCTAATCGACCATCGGCACAAGGGGTTATATCTAAAAGATGAAAGCCACATTGATAAAGGAAAGACTGAAAAGATTGGGCATATTGACTATTTTCTGATCCCTCTAGTGGATCTGAATTGAAAAATTCATTACTCGTCAATTGATGTGATTGAAAAACACACCATGCAAACAAGGCACTTATATCAACACTTCCAACCCAAGCCTTTTCAAGTATGTGCAGTGGTAATTCATACCCTAATTCTGAGCGACATAGATTTTGAGCTCTTTCTACAAAATTCAAATCATTTTGAAGACTAGATACTCTCTTTAAAAGAGGGACAATATTATCAAATCGACCTTTAACCTTATTTTCGTATTGATTTAACTTCTGATTTTCCTGAGAATTAGTTAAGGGATGATCAGTTGAGAAAGAGCTAATATTTTTTATTTCATCGGAAAAAGAATTAGTAGTTTTAATAACTTCAGTATTAAAATTCTTTGTCTCTAGGTCGACAAATCTCTTCATAGGAGCTGTAGGCCCACGAAGAGATTTCTTGGCCAAATTACGATAGGCCATCAACTATTTAACCTCTTGCTCCACCAGAGAAAGTAACCAGTTGACCATCCCTTGTATTACCACTAGAACCAGTGATTAGGAAATCTGGTTCGGGGACCTCTTGGTTTCTCTTTAATTCAGATGCTTTCATTGCACTCATTGGTCCTGGACGTGAAGGATTTCTACGCTTAGTTGAAGCACCCTCTGTTCCAGTGACATGTTCTCCTCTAGCCCAATCATCACCAGTTATATTCAATCCTGCAGATTGTCCTTCTCCTGTTATTTGCGAAGTTGGGCGTTGCTTAGATTCTTCATTAACTATTTCGTCAACTTTATTATTCTGAGAATTTGATGGTTTTCGATCAAAGCGAAATTGTTCAGTTCCTGTCACTTTATTTGCAGCCATATCAAATGGACCAGTAATTCTTGAGCTGTCTTCATAGCTCGTACCTGTTACACCTGAATTAATTTCATTTTGAATATGAGCCTGTCTAGCTGGAGATTTCACGCTGAAACTTGTCCATGCAGCTGCTTTCTCAGGTTTTTCTTGATGCGCATAACCTTCAGGAATATTTGAAACGCCACAATTATCTTTTAATTGATCTCCTCCTACATAAGGAGTTCCAGTTAAAGGCTCACAAGCACCTTTATGAGCACCTGTCATCTTTCCTCCGATGCCCGGTTGCTGGCCAGTCAATCTTGCAGCAGGCGTACCAAGTTTCCTAGGAGTTCTAGCCTCTATTTCAGATGATGCAGGCGTATCACACCATTGATTTGCTTGATCTAATCCAGCATAAGGTGTACCTGTTACGGCTTTACAAGTGCCAGGTTCATCTCCAGTTACGAGTGGTGATCTACCTGTCATAGTTCCACTAACAGATTGAGTTTTATTAGTAATACTCAATCCCACTTTTGATGGATCAGGAGCGGGCTTACTTCCACAAAAAGCATCAAATTGTCCAGCACCCACATACTCATCTCCTGTCACATTCTTGCAACTACCAGCCTCATTACCAGTAACATTCTCTCTTCTAGAGACATCAGTACCAGTTACACCATTCCCTCGAATCGTTGTTAGTGAGCCAACCTTTTCTGCAGGCCTACCAGAAGGTAGTGGGTCAGAGCCTAAATATTGATCACCAGTTAAACCTTTATTTGATCCAGCTTCATTTCCTGTCACCAACTCTGACCTTCCTGTCATTGTTCCACTGACTTTTTGACCATCAATAGTTTGACTATAGCCAATTTTTGATGGTGAAGGGATAACTCCTCCGCAATAATTATTAGATTGATTAGCAGATATATATTCAGTGCCAGTTAGGTTTTTGCAGGTTCCAGGCTCATCACCAGTAACTTTCTCTGATCTACCCACCTCGTTACCAGTAACTAAATTTCCATGAGTAGTACTTGTAACGCCTACTTTTGCTGGCTGACTTATAGAGGTATTTGAACCATTACAGAAAGAATCAATAACTTCTGAACCCAAGTATTGAGTACCTGTTATTGAACGACATGTACTTGCTTCATTTCCTGTAGTTTTTAGAGATCTATTTGCTTGAGTTCCGGTAACAAGTTGCCCCGTAGAAGTCTCACTCATTCCCACTTTCCAATGAGCATCAGGTGCACTAGCATTTTGCTTTGCACCATTTTTATTTGGGCCACAAGGACGTGTTACTGATGTACGAGTTTTTCCAGTAGCTCCTGTTTTACTTTTTAGCTCTCTAACACGTTGAGCTATTTCTTTAGTGGTCAAATCAGGATTACCTTGCCGCGCTACTGAAGCAGCTGTAGTTGGCTGCTTCCCCGCAGATTTACCATGTTTTGATAGCGCTTCTCTTCGAGCCAGCACAAAAGCTCTACTTGAATTCGTAATTGCTTTTCTTTTAACAGTTGAGCGGTGATCAATCTTTCTTTTATTTAATGTCAAACTAATTTCAGGCTTTGAAGTTGTATTACTTGTCTCCTCTAATGCTTTTTGCTCACATTCTGGACAACAATGTTCAGCCTTTTTCGCATCATAAGAAGGAGCGTTTTGAACCTTTTTTCTTTCAACATCAACTCGAGTTATATCTTTTGTATGATCAGCAGATTTACCTCTACGAGATAATGCCTCCCGTCTAGCAATAACAAGTTGGCGACTAGAATGAGCTACCGAACTTTTATATGACCTTGCACCTTTTGAACTTCCAGAAGTACCTGATTGATAACTACTAGTACTTATCTGAGAAGAAGAATTATTTGAATTAGCCAAAGTTTTTTGAGGCTTAACAAAAGCTGCATCAGTCCTCGTAGCCCTCGCATCACTTGAGGAACGAACTCTATTAGGTGTTGAGCCTTTAATAGAGGCATTTTTACCACCTTGACTCAATGCCTGTCGGCGATCAAGAACTAATTGTCTACTTGTTTGTTTTGCCATATCAATCCAATTGAGAGATCGTAAAAAATAATTTTTAATTCTCTAAGGAATTATTAGCCCCGAAAGTTTTTCAGGGCTAAATTTATCAAAGCCTAAAATCTAGCGGCCTTGGAAAACTACAAAGCAAGTACCTTGACTTTGAGTATATGCGTCATATCCAACGATACGAACATGGTGGTCAGGATATGCTCTATGACAAGCTTCTAACTCACTTACTACAAGATTCAAATCCTTTTCACCGAAGAAAGGTAATTTCCAATAAGACCAATAGGTCTGCATTGAACCACTTGGATGAACATGCTCAATAACTGGGCTCCAACCCTGAGCAATGATATAAGCGATTTGATCGTAAATTTCGTCCTGGGTCATCGGCGGTAAAAAGCCGAATGTTTCCAGGGTGGCGACTGTCTGATAGTCACCTACTGTGCTCTGGAAAGGCATGGTGAACTTAGGTTAGTGAATGAATGAAAGTCGACTGAGTCATCGACTAGTGAATTTAAGAAAGTTAGAGATAACTTTTAAAAATTACCTCTATATCTTTTTACTGAACGTCGAGTTTATCGACTGTATCGAATTCGAACTTAATCTCCTTCCATGTCTCAAGAGCAATTGCAAGCTCAGGGCTATGCTTTGCAGCTTCAAGAAGGATATCGCGACTTTCTTTTTCGATTTCTCTACCTGCATTACGTGCTTTAACACATGCTTCTAGAGCTACACGGTTCGCAGCCGCACCAGCAGCTGATCCCCATGGGTGACCATGAGTACCACCACCAAACTGGAGACATGAATCATCTCCAAAGATTGCGAGCAATGCTGGCATATGCCAAACATGGATACCACCAGATGCCACAGCAAATACACCAGGCATAGAACCCCAATCTTGATCGAAGAAGTTACCGCGAGTACGGTCTTCAGGGACAAAGGATTCACGAAGGTTATCGATATAGCCAAGGGTTGTTTGACGATCTCCTTCTAGTTTTCCAACAACTGTTCCTGTATGAAGTTGGTCTCCACCTGATAGGCGTAAACACTTCGCAAGAACTCTGAAGTGAATACCATGCTGAGGATGACGGTCAATAACCGCATGCATCGCACGGTGGATATGAAGAAGCATGCCGTTCTTACGACACCAGTTAGCCAAACCTGTATTAGCTGTAAAACCACCAGTAATGTAGTCATGCATGATGATGGGCATATCGAGTTCTTTAGCAAACTCAGCACGCTCATACATCTCCTCAGGAGTAGTCGCTGTACAATTAAGGTAATGACCTTTAACCTCACCAGTTTCCTGTTGAGCTAGCTTTACTGCTTCAGCTACGAATTCAAAACGCTCTCTCCAACGTTGGAATGGCTGAGAATTAATATTCTCATCATCTTTAGTTAGATCAAGACCGCCTCTTAGACATTCGTATACAACGCGACCGTAGTTTTTACCTGAGAGACCTAGTTTCGGTTTAATAGTACAACCAAGTAATGGGCGACCGTACTTATTAAGACGATCACGTTCTACTACGATTCCACTAGGAGGTCCACCACAGGTTTTGATAAATGCCATTGGGAAGCGGATATCTTCAAGACGAAGATGACGCAAGGCTTTAAAACCAAAGACGTTTCCAACAAGTGATGTTAAAACATTAGTTATAGATCCTTCTTCAAAAAGATCTAATGGGTAGGCAATAAATGCATAGAAGGCATCCTTGTCTCCAGGGACATCTTCGATGCGGTAACAGCGGCCTTTGTAGAACTCAAGATCTACTAGCAATTCGGACCAAACTGTTGACCATGTACCTGTAGAAGATTCAGCCGCAACAGCTGCTGCAACCTCTTCCTTTGGTACACCTTCCTGTCCTGTGCATTTAAAACATGCAAGTAGGTCAGTATCTAGGGGGACGTAGTCAGGAGTGAAGTAAGTATCTCTATACTCCTTAACTCCAGCATCATACTTTTTAGCCATTGATAGCTCCTGTTAATTAGTTAGAAGGTTGAAAATTTAAAAAGTCCTCTCCTCTTAGGACTTAGTCAAAAATCAGTCCTTCTGACCTAAGAAGTTACCGTTACCCAAAGCTGGCTCAACTTCACGATGAGGACGAGCAATGATGTGAGCTGCAACAAGTCCGTCACCTACACGCTCACAAGCGTCTGCGCCTGCACGAACTGCAGCGTTTACAGCGCCAGTTTCACCACGAACTAAAACTGTTACGTAACCACCACCAACAAACTCACGACCAATTAAGCGCACTTCTGCTGCCTTGGTCATCGCGTCAGCAGCTTCAATAGCTGGTACTAATCCGCGTGTCTCGATCATGCCGAGAGCAATACCCATTGTTTCGCTAGCCATGTCCTATTTCAGTAAAGGGATGGAATGTTCAGGAGGGACAATGGCCCGTCAAACTGCAATTAGTCAAGGGGATTTCCTAATAGCGCTGATTACAGTTTCTAGTTCCACATATAAGCTGAGCTTATCACCCTTGCTACGACAGTTGAGTAACGCTGTTCGATTAATGGTTAGGACATACTCATATTGCATTGCGTAAACATGTCAATGTAGTTATTTTTACCCACGAGACAGCTTCCTGGCTATGTCAGGGTTGGAATGTTCGCCCAAAACTGTCTCAAAATCATCTAAAAAATTCAACGACTATTGTTTTTAACTTCTTCCTGTAAGACTATATAGATCTAGTTAAATTATTCGATTTGAAAAAGCCACTAATAACCATAGCTAGTGGTAATCCCAAGAAGGTTGCCGAGATAGAGGCAATGCTTGGGCCACTCCCAATTGAAGTTAAAAAGCAACCTAGCTCTCTAGATGTTGAAGAAACAGGAAAAACATACCTAGACAATGCAATATTGAAAGCGAAAGCAGCCGCAGCGATAACTAACAGTTGGACTATTGCAGATGATTCTGGGCTTGAAATTGATTCTCTTGGAAATGCTCCTGGTATCTTTTCTGCGCGACTTGCAGACACAAATGAAGAAAAAATAGCAAAGATTCTTACCGCACTTGGCGACAGTCCTTACAGAAGTGCGAAAGTATGCAGCGTAATGGTGCTATGCACAAACAGTGGCGAGATAGTTAAAAATGCAATAGGTATTTGCTGGGGTGAAATTTTAAAAAAGCCTGCTTACCCCAATGGTGAGTTTGAATCATTATTTTGGGTTCGTGAAACTAACTGTACTTATGGAGAATTAAATAATGCACAATTATCAAAACATGGAAGTAGAGGTAAAGCAGCTAGAGAATTAGCTCCTTACCTTTTGAAAGCTATAGGAATTAAAAATAATTAATTTCTATTTATGTAATCAATAGCTCTCATAGCAGCAGCAGCAGCTTCCTCAACATCGCCTTCTTTCCCCGCCAAAGTCAGTCTTCCAAAAGCACCAACTCCTTTCACATCAACGATTGTTATGTTTGATGCTTTTTCCGCCTCGTTTGCAGCCATCAAAACATATCCCGCAGGTTCAGTCTCAAGAATGAACATACTCATACCAGATTGAATCATTGAGCCACGTCTGTTTTGGCGATTAATCAAAACAGCATGATCCGGAGTAATAGAGCGGATAACTTCAGTCCATGTAACTTGAGGATTAGTTCTTCTATCAATTGTGCTTCCTATCGCATCTAAAACGACATCGCCTGAATGGAGAACTGTACTTTGATCTCGGTGATAAAGAGCAAGAGATCCAAATGCCCTTTCAACGATCATTTGACCTAATCGAACGTTGCTGGCTTTTAGTGCTATGTCTGTAACCCTGTGCACAGCCATTCCAGGAGAAACCTCCATCCAAAGACAAGCATCACCAGGTATGGGCAAGAATCCTGAACTTGCAGTTCCCATATAAGCAGCAAGCTGAGGTTGTAATGAATCTAGAAATACATATGTTCTTAATTCAATTTGTTTTACATGACTTGCTTGACGAGCAACTAAAGATTTTTCTGAATCAGTTGTTATTACTCTCTTTGGATCATCTGCAAGATATTCATTTACTTCTGCACCAGTAACTCTCTGGCTACCACCAAGTCGCCTTTCATTATTTTCAAATGTGGCGAATCTTGTCATGCGCGGGATACTACCTCAAAGATTGCCTTTTTAGCTAGCAATTAAGACTTGCATGCTGAATTTAAGCCGATAAATTCAATATATATTGATCTGATTGAAGAATGTCATTACCCCAGCCAAAGGATTCAAAAGACAATAACTCAAATACTGAAATCAACCCTGAGCAAGCGCTTGGTTTGGTCTCATTAGGTCTTATGCAAAAATTGTCTGACAAAGGTATTGACAACTTGAATTGGTTAAAAGAAGACGAAAAATGTGATACTTATGAGCTACGTCAAAGACTTGAACTAACTTCTTTAGCTATTGAAACGGGAGCTCCACTTAGCACTACAGAAGTATCAAAACTTTTAGGCGTAAGGCCAGGCTCTTCAAGAGTTGAGAGAGGCGGTCTCATTGCCAAAAAGATATCAAGAAATGTTTGGAGATTAATCAAATCAAGTCAAGAAAATTCTCATTGGCGTAATTAGAGGGATCAATTTTTAGGCCTTATAATGAGCCTTAGCGTCATAAAGAGTTTCTTCGTTAATTTCTCTGCATCCCGCTTGGCGTGCATAATTCTCTGTATTTCTTCTTACTTTACCTCTAACGAAAAATGGGATTTTCGAAAGTTCTCTTTCACCTTCATGTGTCCATATAGGATCCGCATTTGAAGTTGTTGCATCACTTGAAATTTTTGTTTTAACTTCTTGATTCACATTTTGATTTCCTTTACCACCTAAATGGCCTAGATGACTTTGATGACCGTCAACGAATTCAAAGTCATGCTTAAACATTCCAATCAAATGTTCCTCTAATCCCATCATTAAAGGATGAACCCAGTCATCAAAAATGACATTTGCTCCCTCCCATCCCATTTGAGGACTATATCTAGCTGGTACATCCTGAACATGCATTGGTGTGCTGATTACTGCACATGGTATGCCAAGTCTTTTTGCGCTATGTCGCTCCATTTGCGTACCAAGAACTAATTCTGGAGACGTTTCTTTTATCGCTTCTTCTACTTCTAAATAGTCATTTGTTATCAATGCCTCTAAGCCAAGTGCCTTAGCAGCTGGACGAACCTTCCTAGCCATTTCACGGCTATAAGTTCCTAGACCAACAACTTTAAAACCAAGCTCCTCGTTAGCAATTCTTGCTGCCGCAAGAGCATGTGTTCCATCTCCAAAAATAAAGACTCTTTTCCCTGTTAAATAATTCGAATCGACTGAATTCGAATACCAAGTTAATTTCGAATTATTAGATTCGTTTACAGATTTTGGGATTTCCATCCCTAAAACTTCGTGTAATTCTCTAAGGAAATCCTGAGTAGCCCCAACACCAAGAGGAACTGTTTTCGTAAAAGGAATATTTAAATTTCTTTCAAGCCAAATACAAGTGGATTCGGCTATCTCTGGATAAAGGCAAACATTAACATCTGCATCGGGCATTCGCATTATGTCTGCAGGTGAAGCTCCCAAAGGAGCCACAACATTGACATCAATGCCGTGCTGACCAAGTAGTTTTTGTATTTCCAAAATGTCATCACGACATCTAAAGCCAAGCAAAGTTGGGCCAAGAAGATTTACTCTCGGTCTTCTTTTTTCTTCCTGCCAAGTTTCTTTTGATTCTCCCGAGTGATCTTTAAGTAAATTTCTTACTATTTGATAAAAAGTCTCAGAGCCACCCCAGTTTTCCTTTTTGCTATAAGCAGGTAACTCTAGGCTAACAATTGGTATATCGAACCCCATACCTTTAGCAAGTGATCCAGGCTGATCTTGAATCAATTCAGCTGTACAGCTTTCTCCAACCAAAAGGGCCTCTGGATTAAACCTATCAACAGCTTCTTTTATATGTCCTTTTACAAGTTCAGCTGTATCTCCTCCCAAGTCTCTAGCTTGAAAAGTTGTATAAGTTACAGGTGGTCTACTACCACGACGTTCAATCATCGTGAAAAGAAGGTCAGCGTATGTATCGCCTTGAGGAGCGTGTAAAACATAATGTAATTTCTTCATCGAGGTAGCAATCCTCATTGCACCAATATGAGGAGGTCCTTCGTATGTCCAGAGAGTTAATTCCATGAAATTAATTTGATGTAAGTGTTTTAGGATTTAAAATGTCATGCCTGCGAAGTGGCCTTGAGAACAATTCTGCCAAATCTGAAGCTTGGTCAATCCCGTGAATTGGGCTGAAAACCATTTCAATTGACCATTTGGTTGATATCCCCTCTGCTTCAAGTGGATTAGCAAGCCCCATTCCACAAACGACTAGATCTGGAGAACTATCTCTTACTCGGTCTAATTGCTTCTCTACATGCTGTCCCTCAACGATACGACAATCGGGAGGTAGTAGGTCTATCTCTGCTTTCATTAAATCTCTATTTAAGTAAGGCGTTCCTATCTCAACAATCTTCATTCCACACTCATTACTAAGAAATCTTGCCAGAGGTATTTCTAATTGCGATTCGGGCAAAAGAAACAATTTCTTGCCAGAAAGTTTCTCTACATGAGGAAGCAAAGCTTGCTTAGCCCTTGATATCAAGGGATTTAATATTGAATCAACTAGAATTTTTTCTATTCCAAATGAATTCGCAGCCGCCTGAATCCACAATGTACTTCCCGTGACACCCAACGGGAAGGGGGCTTCAATGATTTCAGCGCCTTTATTTTTCAGCTCTCTTGCCGTATCAGTTAAGTATGGCTGAGTAAGAAGGACTTTAGTATCTGGGCCAATGGAAGGTAATTCCGTGGACTGTCTAGGAGGAAAACTTTCAACATTGTCTATTCCAAGTCGATTAAAAATACTTATTAACCGATCCTCTACAGCATTTGCGAGAGTACCCACTAAAAGTAATTTTTTTTGATTGCTCTTCGGCATTAATGGAATCAATGCCTTTAATGCTCCATCCTCGCCTTGTGTGAAAGTTGTTTCAATTCCACTACCCGAATAGTTCAATACTGTTACTTGACCTTTAAGTTCAATATTCAGGTTTTCAGCAACTCGTGAAAGGTCTATTTTTATTACTTCGCTTGGGCATGAACCAACTAGAAAAAGGGTTTTAATCTCTGGACGTCTAGCCAAAAGATTCTTAACTACTCTATTTAATTCGTCATGAGCATCAGCCAAACCTGCTAAATCTCTTTCTTCCAAAATGGCTGTACCAAAACGCGGCTCAGCAAAAATCATCACACCAGCTGCACTTTGAATCAAATGAGCACAGGTTCTAGAACCGACAACCAGAAAAAAGGCATCAGGCATTCTCCTGTGGAGCCAAACAATAGATGTCAAGCCACAAAAAACCTCTCTTGGACCAGATTCCTTAAGGAGCGTTGCACCGCTCATAGAAATAAAATTAATACATGTATATATTCAAATTGCATCCAAAAAGGGCAAACCGTCAACTAACACTTAATCTCTTTGGGATTTAGTTACTTTTTAGTTACTTTAATATCTGCTTACGATGACTTTGATCCGCTAAAAGCAATCAGCACTTAGCGACAGCAAAGAGTTCAAAGGTGAATTCGTTACTCACAAAGCGATCCATAGGCATGAGTACAAATACGCATTCTCAGGGGTGAAATATTCGTATATCTCTATTCAAAGATATATTTTTAATGTTAAATGTATCGAATTCTCTAAACATTTCCTAAAGAGATATTTGCCTGCAAGAATACAAATAAGGACTTTCGAAAGAAAAAATTAATGACTTCGACTTTGACTCGTAAGGAGGACGGTGAAGGTAGCGTTCAGGTAAAACAAGATCCTAAAGCTCAAATTCAAGAAGGAGCTCTTGTTATTGCTGTATATGGCAAAGGAGGTATTGGCAAATCAACTACTTCTTCAAATTTGTCAGCTGCTTTCTCAAAACTTGGAAAGAAAGTTCTTCAAATTGGTTGCGATCCTAAGCACGACAGCACCTTCACCCTTACTCACAAGATGGTGCCCACCGTCATAGATATTCTTGAAGAAGTTGATTTTCATAGCGAGGAACTCAGACCTGAAGACTTTATGTTTAAAGGTTTCAATGGTGTTATGTGTGTTGAAAGTGGTGGCCCTCCTGCTGGTACAGGATGTGGTGGTTATGTAACAGGTCAAACAGTCAAACTTTTAAAAGAGCACCATCTTCTTGAAGATACTGATGTAGTTATATTCGATGTTCTTGGTGACGTTGTATGCGGAGGTTTTGCGGCTCCATTACAGCATGCAAATTATTGCCTAATAGTTACTGCAAATGATTTTGATTCTATTTTTGCAATGAATCGCATCGTTGCAGCCATTAATGCAAAAGCAAAAAATTACAAAGTTCGACTTGGAGGGGTAATAGCTAACCGTTCTGCTGAATTAGATCAAATAGAGAAGTTTAATGACAGAACTGGTCTTAAGACCATGGCTCATTTCCGCAACGTAGATGCAATACGCAAGTCAAGACTAAAAAAATGCACAATTTTCGAGATGGATGAAAAAGAAGAGGGCGTATTAGAAGTACAAAATGAATATCTTTCATTAGCAAAAAAAATGATTGATAACGTTGAACCTTTGGAAGCTGAACCTTTAAAAGATCGAGAAATATTTGATCTATTGGGTTTTGATTAAAAAACTATTCAAGGATTATTTCAGACCAACTAATTTCATAGACAACTCCCAAACTTTTCTTGAAGTCACTGGATCAGTCACTCTATCGGACAATTCTTGAGAGAATTGTTGTCTGTCTTTTCTTTGTCTATTTCCCCAACTCCAATGAACACCTGAAATCCCAAATTGAGGGTCTGATACAACTTGAGCTACTCTGTCACCAGCAAGTTTTTCACTTACAAAACCTCCTGTTATTAATTTCTGAAACCAAGGAAACAACCATTGAAATAATTTTGGAGTGTTTCTAAATAATCTTGTATTAGCGACACATCCTGGATATAAAGAGCTGAAAAGAATTGAAGAAGAATTAAATCGCCTATGTAATTCTTGAGTCGTGATCATATTGCAAAGCTTACTATCTTTATAAGCCTTGCCTGGTTTAAAACCTTTACCACTAGCCATTGATATTGGGTCGCAAAAACCTTCTTCAAAACCAGATAGATTTCCCAGATCCGCAGGAGCTGGTATTGGGATTTTCCCTCCAAGTTCTTTGTTGTTAGCAGTTACGGTTCCTAAGATTACAACGCGAGATGATTCCACCCCCCAAGATCTTCCCTTCCAGACTGGTCTTGAAGACTTACTAAGATTTTCCAGGAGCAACTGAATTAACAAAAAATGTCCAAAATGATTTGTTGCCATTGATATTTCATATCCCTGTGGAGATCTCAAAGGCTTTTTCAGACGAGGAAGATAGACAGCGGCATTACAAACTAAAGCGTCTAATGGCTCATCCAAATCTTTTAGAAGACTTTTTACCCCATGGCGAACGCTATTCAAGTCGCCAAGATCAATTTCCACATGTTTTAGTTGTCTTGGGCTGTTAATAGGCAAACCTAGTGAGGAGGCTGCAGCTTCAGCTCTCAAAGAGGATCTATTTGCAGTAATAACTCTCCAACCCCTCTCTACCAATGACTTTGTTGCATATAAACCGACCCCTGATGTGGTTCCAGTAATTAAGACAGTTCCTGGTGCAGCTTGTACTAGAGCCATCTTCTTTATTTACGGTATTTTTAATCAAGTTTCAAATACGAATCTAAACCGAAGAGAAGCAAAGTTACTCATCTCCAGATAACTCTGACACTATTTGGAGTAATCCACTGATCTTGCTCCTTGAAAAAACTTTTTTCACCACCAATAACAAACATTTCATCAAAACGTCGTCTTAACCTGTGAAGTTTTTTTGATTCTTTTTCTAATAGATATGACAACTCAATATTTCTATTCACACGTTGATGAGATGCAAGTCCTAAATTCACGAGACTAGTTGAAAATACAATCAATAATCCTGATTTCAAAATCAATGCCAAATAACTATAGAAAAGCTCCCGCCTAACTTCTTCTTTTTGGAATTCAGCAACTTGAGTAAAGGCATCAATTTTTTCTATGCCAGAAGGATTTCTCTTTCTGATTTTTTTTGAACGCTTTATTCTGTATGACTCGTCAATTCGTTGAGGTTGTCCCAAAATTAAATACAAACAGCCCAATTATTTTCATAGTAACTTAATTAATAAGGGAATCAATTCTTTAATTTCTTGCCATGTATTTATAAATTCAAAAAAAAATAAATTCATGAGTATAAAAACTAATATTTTAGAGCTTCCAATAAATCTCTTTGTTACATACTTTTGCTCGTAGTTCAATTAGAAAGATTTAACTATCCTTAAAATAAAAGTTGATGATTTCTTAATAGATCCCTAAAAATTTTGCCGACAATTAACGAACAATAAGAATGAGCCTCCCAGAAAAAGTCCTTTATTTAAATCCTCTTGAATTAAGTGGGCCAGAACAAATGGCAATTGATCTCTTCTTGTTAGAAAAATCATTTACTGACAAAAATTTTAATATGGCAATTCGCTTTTATACGTGGAATGGAGACTGGTTATCGGTTGGAAAGAATCAAAAAGTTTTGCCAAAAACTTGGATAAATCTTTCAAAAAATGAAAACTTAAAAATAGTAAGAAGGCCTAGTGGAGGAAAATCTGTTCTTCATAGTAAAGGGCTCACTTACGCCATTGTATGGAAATATCCACCAAGAAATAAAAAAGAATCATATTTAAAGACTGCCCAATGGTTAAAAGATGGTTTTAAAAAAATTGGAGTGGATTTAACTTTTGGTAATCAACCTATAAATCTCTCCAATAACAATTGTTTCGCGACTTCAACATTAGCTGACTTAGTAGATAAAGAAAAAAATAAATATATTGGTAGCGCACAATATTGGAAAAAGGGTCACCTGCTTCAACATGGAGAGATATTAATTGAACCATCAAAAAGATTATGGAAAAAAGTTTTCAATGCTGATCCACCCAAAATAAAAAATGAATTGAAAGAGAAAGATAGAATTATATTTTATTTAAAAGAATCATTAATTAAAACATGGCCTAGCTTAAAATGGTCTGATTACAAATTAGATAAAAAAGATAAAGAATTAATAGATAAATTAGCCAGAGATAATTTCAAAGAAATAAATCATTTTTGATCTTCTTCTACATAACTTGATTCCATAGTTTTTGCAATGCTTGATAAATTCAAGCCCAGTGGATATATATTCTCTTTTCTTGCAACTTTAATTAATTGATCTGGAAGATTTAATCCTATTTTTTTGAGTACTGCCTTTCCAATATCAACCCTATCCAAAGTACCTAAAGGAAGTCCTGCTACTGAGAGAACAAGGAGTCTTGCATCTTTTGTGTTTTCAATTTTTATTATGGCCTTATATAGTGATTCTTTTTCTCCAACTGAAGGCAAATCATCTATAGGCAATGAAAAATCATAAAGAAACTTCTTATCCCAGTTTTGTATAGAGATATTCTTCAAGATTTTTTCAGTTACATAACCTACCCATCTACCATCTCTGCACAAAAGAAACCATTCTTCACTGAAACCACCTTTATTCAAGGAATTATATTTAGACAAAACTTTTATAGGTAAATCATCCTCGAGAACTCTATATGATCTGCTGCAAACCTGACCAACCTTAAACATAGATAATATATTTTGGATCTTAATAAGTTGACTCTGAGATTTTGAGGAGGAAAAGATAAATAAACCAATAATTAAAAAGCAAAAAGAGATATAAAGATTACCTCTAAGTAAAATTAGAAATCCAATAAAAATAGAAAGAATAGAAATGAATCTTGCAGACGCAATAGCAACTTTTATTCCTGCTTTTTTACTCCCTGTAAAATGCCATATTAAAGATTTCAATATTACGCCACCATCAAGAGGGATTATTGGAAGTAAGTTAAATAATCCTATTAAAAGATTCAGGCTGCCAACCTGCTTAAATAAATTAGAAATAATTAAACTTGATTCAAATAAAGTATTACTTAATAAAATCATTGAGAAAGCTAATAAAAGACTAACAATTGGTCCTGAAATAGCAATTTTCAAACTTCCTTTTGAAGTCGTACATTCCTTTTCAAGATTTGCCATACCTCCAAGAAAAAAAAGTGTGATTTCTCTAACTTTTAAACCTTCCCCAATTGCAACAAAAGAATGAGCCAATTCATGTAATAAAACAGACAAAAATAAAAGTAATGAAGTGAACGCACCAATTAACCATCCATTCCAATTAGATGCTTGACCATCCAGCAGTGTCTCAAATTGATCTCTGGCTGACAAAGTAAAATATAAGAAGACAAAAAACCAACTAGGATGAATCCTCAAAGGAATGCCCCTAATTTTCATAACTTCCCAACTACCCACGCCAAAGGCCTCCGAGCTCTCAAAAAAATCTATTTAAATTAATCCTAATAAAAGTTCTGGTAATGATCAGAAAATCAACTTCTAAAAAATCAACAGCAATAAAAATTTGTGGGATAACAAAGACTTCACAAGCAAGAATTATCTCTCAATTCAAAATAAATGCGCTTGGAGTTATTGGAGTTAAAAATTCACCTCGTTTTGTACCAGAAGAAGAATGTATAAAAATTTTTAAAGAAGTAGAAAAAGTTTCTACAAGTATTCAGAGAGTATTAGTTATAGCAAATGAGAAATTTGAATCCATTAAATCTATATCAAATAGATTAAACCCACCCTCTGTATTACAACTTCATGGAGATGAGTCAGTTGATTATTGCCGTGAATTGAAGAAAGAATTTCCAACCATTAAGTTGTGGAAAGCGTTCAGATTGAAATCTCTTAATGATTTAGAAAACATAAGTCAATATGATAAAAATATTGACGCCATCCTATTAGATGCCTGGGATGACAAATGCCTAGGTGGAACAGGTAATAGAATTCCAATAGAATTATTAATTGATAAAAGTTTTAAAAGTCCCTGGATCTTAGCTGGTGGAATATCTGCTGAAATAATTCCTGAAATTTTTTCTAAACTGAAACCCGATGGGATTGATGCTTCTAGTCGTCTAGAAATATCTCCAGGCATAAAAGATATTAAAAAAGTTAGATCTCTTGTTCAAGTAATTAGAGAAAATAATTAGTTAGAGAAAGTAATTCTATTTATTAAAAATCAGAATACTCCTCCAGAAGGCATCAGAGTTAAATCTTCTATAATTTGATTACTTGGTTGATTAGCAATATGTAGAAGTTCATATGCAACTTGATCAACGGTAAGCATCGAATCTTTGTCAAATTGCATCTCAACGGTATCTGTGTCCCAAAGAGATGAATTCACTGATCCAAGAGTAAGTGTGCATGCTCGAATGCAATGTTTACGTTCTTCTTCTGCTAAGCATTTAGTAAAACTTGCTAAGGCTGCTTTAGAAACACAGTAGGCTCCCCATTGAGAGAAAGCATTTCGAGAGGCATGACTACTTACGTTTATAATCAATCCTCCTTTGTTTCTCATCAAAGGAACCACCTCAGAACAAATCTGAAAGATACTAGTGAGATTTAATTGCATTATCCATTCCCATTTCTCAATTGGCATTGATAGAAGGTCACCGGTCCAAGCAACCCCTGCATTATTAATTACAACCGAAGGGACCAAGCCATTTTTCAATAACTCATTGATCCCTTTAGAAATATCTTTTGAATTACTTAGATCAATACATTTGTAGTAAGACTTGATTTTTTTATTGTCAACTTCATTAACAAGACTTACCAGATCTTCTTCTGATCTAGATATCAATAGTAAATCCCATCCATCATTAGCGAAAGCTTTAGCCGTTGCTCTTCCAATTCCTCTAGAAGCACCGGTGATTAATACTGTTGGCAAGACAAGTTAGAAGCAAACATTAAAACTTTAAACTGTAACTTCACTCTCAAGAGATTGAGATTCCAAATATTTTCCTATTTGTCTAAATTTGGAATATCTATTATTCCTTAATTCGTCAGAGGATAAAGCCAATAATTCAGACAAATGCTTTTCAAGGGCATTTTTCAAGGTATCTCCGGCCTGAAGAGGTGCCCAATTATTCCCTCCAGAAGGCTCTTTTAAGACCTCATCGACAATCCCTAGCTTCAAAAGATCAGGTCCAGTAATTTTCAGGGAAGATGCTGCTTCGGGCGCCTTACCAGCATCCCTCCATAAAATCGAGGCACAAGCTTCAGGACTTGCAACTGTATAAACACTATGCTCAAACATAAGCAACCTGTCTGCTACACCTATTCCCAAAGCACCTCCAGAGCCACCTTCCCCAATTACAGTTGCAATTATCGGTACTTTCAATCTAAACATTTCACGCAAATTCACAGCAATTGCCTCACCCTGGCCTTGTTCTTCTGCTAGGAGCCCTGCATAAGCCCCAGGAGTATCAATAAAAGATATTATCGGCAAATTAAATCGATCTGCATGATCCATTAGCCTCAAAGCTTTTCTATATCCTCCTGGCTTAGCCATTCCAAAGTTACGAGCGACATTCTCTTTTGTATCCCTACCTTTTTGTTGACCGATAATAAGGACAGATTTTTCTCCAATTCGTGCTAACCCCCCTACGAGCGCCTGGTCATCAGTGCCGTTTCTATCTCCATGTAACTCTACCCAGTCATCACAAAACATTTGAATGTAATCAAGCGTGCTAGGCCTTTGAGGATGTCTAGCTACTTGAATCTTTTGAGCCGGTGTAAGTGCATTAAATATTTCTTCTCTCCTTCTTGCAGCCAGTGTCTCTAATTGCAGGAGTTGTTGACTTACATCAACCTCTGAATCTCTTGCTAATTCTCTAATTTGATCAATCTGCTTTTCCAGCTCTACAAGAGGCTTTTCAAACTCGAGGAGAAAACGTCTAGCCATGAAAAAAAAAAATCAAATAATCAGACGGTTAATGTCTGAATATTTGATTTCAAGCCAACTGCGGAAAATCCATGTCTTTCAGATGCCTTACCTATAAAATCCATCTTTTCAAGAGTGATATTGTTCCTTCCCCAACTGAAATTTGTATGACATTCCTCAAATTCAAGAAGCATTGCTTCAGCAAAACAAGCAAACATTTCTCTTTTAGGATTTTCCATCTCTGCCAATTCCATCATGCTCCAGCCAATATCCTTGAAAAATTGAACTATTCCTCCCTTTAAAATATGAATGCCAGAACCAGAGAACTTCTCCCCTAAATTTTTAGGGTATCCACCATCAATCATCAAGCAAGGTCGTTTAATTTTAGTTGGATCAATTTCTAAAGTTTTGGGCATACTTGCAACCCAAATTACAATATCTGCCTCGGGTAAAGCTTCGTCAAGAGTAAGAATTCTCCCTCCTCCAAGTTGAGATTGAAGTTCAACTAGTGGCTTTTGCTGTCTAGCTACTAATAAAAGTTCTGAAACACCAGTTCGATTAGATAACCAGCGACATACCGCACTACCGATATCACCAGTTGCACCAACAACAGCTACTTTAGATTTACTCAAATCAATTCCGATTCGAGGTGCATTTTGCTCTAGCTGTCTACAAATAACCCAAGCTGTATGCGTGTTACCAGTGGTAAATCTTTGCCAATCAAGAGTTGTATTTCTAACTTGTTGATTCTGAAGCAAATTAAAATTCTCAAAAATTATTGATGTAAATCCTCCAAGAGCGGTGATGCTGATCCCTTTTTTTTGAGCTAACTCCATTGCATTTAGAACTTTTCTTCTAGCAGTCTTGAAGCGGCTGAGCATCTCAGGAACAAAGCATGAGTCTATATAAGCCCCTTCTATTGTCTTTCCTATGGCACTTACAACCTTTACGTGCTCGACCAACTGAGGTGGAGCAGTACACCAAACATCCAAATCCCCTTCAGCGATATGGTCATACCCCAAGCCCAATGCCTTGCGCTTGGCATCTTCAAAGCTTGTTGAATGTCCAATTAGCCCAAACATTTGGTACCGAGCAAGATCAAAATTGAAACTAACTATTTATTCAAGATTGAAGGTTAGACCACCAAGGTGACAAAAAAAAGAATTCCTCAAGAAGTTTAAATTCTTGAGGAATTGATAAAAGGAGAAATATGTAAAATTAAAATCTTAAATTACTGCTGCAAGAGCCATTCTTGCAATTTCTCTATTGTCTAGACCTATTTCAAGAAGAGAGTCCTGATAAGCAATCATAAATTCTTCCATTAACTCTTCCTTATCCATATGAAGAACTTCAGCATCATTAGAAACTTCATCAAGCATTGATTTAATTAATGGCAAGTTTTCTTTATTAGCCTTCATAAGATCTTTTTTCACGGAGTCAAGATTGGCCTTCAACCATTCCTGACCATAATTCAAATGCAAGTATTCATCTTGAACAACACCTTCAGTAATTCTTTTAGCAAAAGGATCAGCCACACGAATGTAAACGTGATAAGCAGATATAGCAAAAGATTCAATCAAAATGCACTGAATTAGAAGGCAAGTAGTTGTATTTCCAGCTTTAAAAGCTTCTATAAAATTATTGTGGAGTTTTGAAAAAAATGTTTTTGCAAAGGGCATATCAGGCTTAACAGCAAGATTCCTGCCACAAGCACAAAAACCATTCATATGCTTTTTCTCCATCTTCCCAAGCCTTATAAGCTCTTCAGCGTGCTCTGGGATCATCTTAGCTAGATCAAGAAAATTGGAATACGCTTCTTGCTCACCTTCAATTACAACTGCATTAATTCTGCTGTATGCATCTTTGTAAGATTCAGAAGTGAAATCTGGAAGAGAGTCAGAGCTTAACTCTTTATTTTCTACTGTTAAATTGTCGGATGCAAGAGCTTGCATAGATCTATTAGAAATTTATCAATCTGAGTGATCTTACAGAAATAAATACAAAATGGTAGTTCAGTTACCACATCTTAACTGCTAGAAACAGGTTTTTCTGACATATTTGGTGGCCAATCACTATCCAAAAGGCTTGTAAATAGGGACTTCCAGTGATCTATTAGTGCATTTTCCAAAGCGGCACCCAATTTGGCATTTGAAGAACTTGCATCCCCAATAACCCCAGAAGAGCTCAATTCTTCTGTAAGCCATGCACATGGAGACGCACCCTCAAGGCTCCAACCTTTTGGAGTTGCAACAATCTCACCATTAGAAATTTCTTTTTCTAAGTAAGAATCATTGCGAACTAAATCTCCAGCCATGTGCAACATAAGACTTGTCTCTGCCAATGCAGCATGAAGACCTTCCTCAACCTCTTTATCAGGCAAAAGATCATCTAAGCCAGGGACTCCACTCCAAATAAAACAAGGCAGTACTGCTAAAGAAGGACATTGAATTCTTAATTGCCTGGAAACAGCTTGAAGCAATCCTATTTGTCCTCCATGAGCATTAAAAAAGACTAATCTTTTGAATCCCATAGAAGCTATCTGCTTACCAACATCACTAACAAGTGAAAGCAAAACATTTGCCGATAAAGATAAAGTTCCAGGAAAAGCCTGATGCTCAGGAGAGAAACCAATTGATTGAGATGGCATCATCCATATCGGCATTTCTCTTGGCAATCCTTCTAGGGTCTTTATTAAAATATTCTCTGCAAAAAAAGTATCAGTAATTAAAGGTAAATGTGGTCCATGCTGTTCACATGCTCCAAAGGGCCAAACCAATGTAGATCCTTTCTCTGAAGCGGCTTTTGAAGCTTCAGGCCAGGTCAAATGTTCAAATCGACGATTTTGAAAAATGATAGAAATCTCCTATTAATTCAAAAACAACTTACCCTTGACTGTAAGAATGATTCACTTATTACCAAGGGATATTATGGCCGGGTCAGATCCTCAGCCTAAAAAAGCTACTCCCCCAAGGCCGGCAAACAATACACCTCGCAAGCCATTGCAGGTTATGCATATTAGTCGGAAGACTGATGAACAGATCATTAGTGAAAATCCATCTGAGAAAGATTTCTCTGAACAAACTAAAGATAAAAGGTTAGTTGACAAAGTTCCAGTCGAAAAAAACATTTCTCGTCTAAAAAAAGCTCCTGAGTCGAAAAAAGTACTCGAGGAAAGTCCTAGCGAAAGTTTTCCAGCTATGACGATGGAAGATTTACTAAGATCAGAAGAAAGTAATTCTAAAATCAAAAAAGTTAACTCTTTTGATGAACAAAAGGCTTTTGAAAAACAAGAAAGAAAAGTTGATGAATTTGATTTTGACGAAGATGAGTTTTTAGCAGCATTAGAAGAAAATCAACCGATAGGTACTACAGGTGAAATTGCTAAAGGGTCAGTTATTGCAATTGAAAGTGATGGTATTTATGTCGACATAGGGGGAAAAGCTCCTGGCTTCATGCCTAAAAATGAATGTGGTTTAGGTGTAATTACAAATTTAAAAGAGCGTTTCCCAAAAGGTTTAGAAGTAGAAGTCCTTGTTACTAGGGAACAAAATGCAGATGGAATGGTAACAATCAGTTGCAGGGCTTTAGAGTTAAGAAAAAGCTGGGACAAAGTTCAAAATCTTGCAAAAGAAGGGAAAGTAATTCGAGTTAAAATTAATGGTTTTAACCGAGGAGGAGTTACGTGTGATTTCGAAGGATTAAGAGGTTTTATTCCCAGATCTCAACTTGAAGATGGAGAGAATCATCAATCGCTTGTTTCAAAAACAATTAATGCAGCTTTTTTAGAGGTAAATCCAGAGAGAAGAAAACTTGTTCTTTCAGAAAAGAAAGCCGCAATTGCATCAAGATTTTCTGAGTTAGAAATTGGACAACTTATCGAAGGTGAAATTTTAACAATTAAACCTTATGGTTTCTTTGTAGATTTAAAAGGCGTCAGCGGATTATTACATCATTCAATGGTTACGAATGGAAGCATGAGGAGTCTTAGAGAAGTTTTTCAAACTGGTGAATCCATTAAAGCTTTGATAACTGATTTAGATCCCTCGCGTGGACGTATTGGATTAAATACGGCAATTTTAGAAGGTCCTCCAGGAGAACTTATTACTGATAAATCAAAAGTAATGGAGGAAGCAGAGGAGAGAGCAATTAAAGCTCGAAATAGTCTTAACAAAGAAAAAGTTGAACCACAAAAAGAAGAAAAAAATATCAATTTACCTTCATAACTAAAATAATGATTATAAGTGTACCCAAGGAATCTAATTTAAAAAAAACAGACTGGGAAATTGACTTTTATTCCAGACCAATATTAGATGAAAATGGAAAAAAAAGATGGGAATTGCTTATAACAAGTACAAATGATTTCAAAGATAAGAAAACATTTAAATGGGAAAAAATATGTCCCGCATCAAGTGTTAATTCAATTTGGTTAAAAGAAGCCTTAGAAGAAGCTATTAATGAAGCCAATTCTCAAGGATGGGAAACACCTTCTGTATTACGTTGTTGGCGATCATCTATGAAAACAATGATAAAACGTGCAGCAGATCAAGTTGGCATTGAACTTATATCGAGTAAAAGAACATATACCTTGTTGGAGTGGCTTATTGATAGAGAAAGAAATTTTTATCCTCAACAAAAAGGATACATAGGTGTTAACCTCGCACCTCCATCGGACCCAATCAAAAATCAAGCAATACCATTACCTGAGGAAGTAAGAGGAGACTCTTGGAGCTTTGCTTCACTCTCAATTAACACACTTAGAGAGGCTGATGAATGGGAAATAGAGTTTTCAAATTTAATTCCCATAAAAGAATCAATTAAAGAGAATATTTCTATTCCTGGTATTAGACTTTTTAGTTCAAACAGGTCCTTGGCTCTCGCAGCATGGCTTGGGGGACTTGAACCAGTAAAACTATTAATTGAAGGAACACAAATAATTCTAGAAGCTGGGCAAGCTGATAGGTGGCTCGTCACGGATGTCGAAGAAGAAGCAAAAAAGGCTATTGAAAATAATTTTTCAAGTTCGAAGCTAGATGCTGATGGACTTCAATTTATTTCAGTCCAAAAAAGTTCCGAACAAAACTCGCTTGACGGTTTTTGGATGCTACGAGATATTGGATAATTATTATTATATTTTTCCAAGATAAAACTTAATTTGACCTTATCTAAGAAGTATAAAATTAATGAAATTAATAAATTACAATAATACAAAATATTTTCAATCTAGTCTATTAAAAGAACATGGTTTTATAAATGCTTTTTTTACAAAAAGACATAAAAAGAACAAACCAGGCGAATTGCAAAATGAACTAAACTTAGTCTCAAATATTAACTATTTAAAGCAAGTGCATAGTAATAAAATTCTTCAAGTAAATAACACATTAGATTTAGAATCTAATTTTGCTGATTGTCTAATAACCAAAAAAAAATTTCAAAGTTTATGGGTATATACAGCAGATTGCATACCAATACTAATTGCAGATAAAAAGACAAGGCAAATTGCTGCTTGCCATTCTGGGTTAAAAGGTATTAAAAAACATATTATCTCAAAATTATTAAAAATTTTTACGGCTTTAGGGGCGAAGAAAAGCAATCTAATTATTGCCCTTGGACCATCTATTAAAGGAGATAATTATCAAGTTATGACTAAAGATGTTGAGGATTTAATTATTGAGCTAACAGGGAAAGGATATATGGAGAGTTATTTATATAAAATCGAAGGGCCTAAAGAAGAAGAATTAAATTTATATAGAAAAGACCCTAATCCTGATAGGTTATTAATCGATATACAAGCTGCTGCTATATTACAACTATATAACGAAGGTATAAAACAATCTCAAATCGATCTGAACAGACTTTGCACTTACTCAAATCCAAAACTATTTAATTCATATAGAAGAAATAATACAAAGCTAAGGCAATGGAGTTGTATATATTCATAGAAATAATTATAAATGTATTACCTTAATTAAATTTAGCATTTATTTGTCGCAAGTCCTTCATTTATAAATTCCTCAGCTATATCAATATTACTCTTAAATGGAATAACTTTTGCTATTAACACCCCATCTTCTGACCCTTTAGGTTTTAGGTTTACTTTTGTATGTCTAGGTAATTGTTTTCTCAACCAAATAATCGATCTTTCCTCTAAATCAGGACTAACCTCCGTACAAGCTATTTTCACAGTGTAAGTTCGATTATGATCTCCGATTAGCAAAACAGAAGAACTACTTACTTGCAAAATTTCGGCAGCATAGACCTTAGATAAAAAACAAAAAAAAGATATTAATAACACAACAATTTTCATAAGAAACTTATTCATTAGCTAAATCTAATTTTTCATTCTCTATTTATATCAGGTATTCCAACCATTTGAGCATTACTTTTTCCTGGTGGCACCATTGGATAACAATTCTCACCCTTCCTCACATTTACGTTAACGAGAACAGGTCCTTCACTTGCTAAGGCTCTCTGCAGTTGAGGTATTAACTGATCCCTTTCAGAGATTACAACGCCCTCAATTCCAAAAGCCTGAGATAATGAAATAAAATCAGGCTCCCCAACTGACATGTTAGAAGCAGAATATCTTTCATCATAGAAACTTTCTTGCCATTGTCTAACCATGCCTTGCCAATGATTATTGATAATAATTATTTTTAAATTCAACTTGTACTGGGCAATAGTTCCGAGTTCTTGAATATTCATTAAAATACTTGCATCTCCAGCGATACAGATAACTTGCTCTTCAGGTAAAGCAACTTTTACTCCCATTGCAGCGGGCATTCCATAACCCATTGTTCCAAGCCCGGCGCTGCTAATCCATTGCCTTGGTCCATTCAACAAATATTGAGCAGCCCACATTTGATGTTGCCCAACATCTGTAGTAATAAAAGCATCTTGTGCTAAATCTCTCAATGCAATTAATACTTCCTGTGGATAAATCTCTCCTTCTTTAGGCGGTTTAATCAAAGGAAAATCATTCTTCCATTTTTTAATTTTGTTCAACCAGTTAGAAGTTTTTGGATTAATTTTCCTTTGATTACTAAGATTTAATAATTTCACAAGACTAATACCAACGTCACCAAGGACGGAAACTTCAACGATTCTATTTTTATTTATTTCAGCTGGATCAATCTCAAAATGAATTACTTTTGCTCTTGGTGCAAAAGTATCCAATTTACCTGTAACTCTGTCATCAAATCTTGCTCCAATTGCAATCAACAAATCACATTCAGTTACAGCAAAGTTTGCATAAGCTGTTCCATGCATTCCAAGCATCCCAACTGATAGAGGTTCACGTTCATCAAACGCTCCTTTACCCATCAAAGTTGTTGTTACGGGGATTTGATATTTATTAGCGATCGCAGCAAGTGTTTCATGTGCTCCAGATGAGATAACACCTCCTCCTACGTAAAGAAGTGGTTGCTCAGCATTTTCAATTAAATCTAAAGCTTCACTTATTGCTTTATGTTCTGGAGCAAATGGAAGTTCAAAGCCTGCAGGCTTTATTGAACCTGGCTCAACAGGTCGATATTCAAACAACTCTTGTCCAACATCCTTTGGTATATCAATCAAAACAGGACCTGGTCTACCTGAGGAGGCGATGAGAAAGGCTTGAGCAACAACTTTTGCAATTTCAGAAGGATCTCTAACAACCCATGAATGCTTAACAATGGGGAGTGTTATCCCAAAAATATCCGTTTCTTGAAAAGCATCAGTACCGATAGCTGGTCTTGGGACTTGTCCTGTTATGACAACTAAAGGAACAGAATCCATTTGCGCCGTAGCTATCCCTGTGACTAAATTTGTAGCACCAGGTCCAGATGTACCAAAACAAACACCTACTTTTCCGGTGGATCTTGCGAAACCATCTGCAGCATGAGTCCCCCCCTGCTCATGTCGAACAAGAATATGTCTTAACCAGCCCTCCTGCTCTGCTTTAAAAACTGCATCATATATTGGAAGGATTGCACCACCTGGATAGCCAAAAATAGTATCAACTCCGTGTCTACGAAGAGAATCCATCAGTGCATCAGCTCCTGACATCTCGTATTGAGTTATTTTGCCTGAATCTCCTATATCATTAGGCGCAGAAGTCAGGGTCACGGCAGAACAAAATCTCAGTTAACAATAAATCTTAGTATGCATAACTTCAATTAATCTAAGTTAAGCAAAAATTAATTAAATTCTCTTTGTTTAAGAACTATTCAGACTAGTAGTTAATTAATACTTAAAGTTATTTTAATTCTTCACAACAAGCCTATTTGATGTAAAGGTCCATCACCAATTATTAATTCCAACAAAAAGCAAAGAAAAACAATCATTGCTACTCTTCCATTCCATACTTCAGAGCTGTTGTTCCATCCCCACTGCCATTTCTCTTGAGGATAAAGTTTTACTCTTTCTGGCAATTTTGATGCTTCCTCTAAACTAATTCCTTCGCCGCTTAAGCAAGAAGAAACCAGATCAGCTAATCCTTCAATAAACAACGGGTAAGTATCAAGTGCTGGGACTCTTTTAAAATTAACAATGCCATTTTTATTAGCAATTTCTTTGTACTCAATATCAATCTCTTGGAGTGTTTCAATATGTTCACTTACAAAACTAATTGGGACAACAACAAGTTCCTTGACACCTGATTTTCCTAGCTTTTCTAAAATGTCTTCAGTATATGGTTTTAGCCATTCTTCTGGCCCTACTCTACTTTGATAAGCAAGTGAGAAAGAGTTACTAAATCCAAGTGAAGTTTCAAGCTGGTCAATAATCAAAAGTGAACAGTTTTGTATTTGATCTTGATAAGGATCACCAGCTTCTTCTACATAACTTTTGGGCACTCCATGGGCAGTAAAAAAAACGTGGGCCTCTTCGGGTAAATCACAAGCTTGGATTTGTCCCTTTATTAATTCTGCCATTGAAGATACATAAGCTGGATGATCAAACCAGCTCCGAATACAACGAATAGATAATTTTTCAAATTCAGAATCACTATCTCTCAACCTTTTGAGCTCTCGAAAACTAGATCCACTTGTACTTATTGAAAAATGGGGATAAAGAGGTAACACAACAACCTCGCTTACACCATCAGCCTTTATATCCGCTACAGCTGACTCAGTAAATGGGTGCCAATATCTCATGGCGACATATGTTGTTGCGTCTATTCCTAGGTTTCTAAGATAACTTTGGAGTTCTCTTGCTTGCTGCTCTGTGATACGGCGCAAAGGAGATCCACCTCCAATTGACCTATAAGCTTCTTGCGATTTGCTACTTCGTAATAAACTAATAAGCCAAGCCAAAGGTTTCTGAAAAGCACGAACTGGTAAACGAATTATCTCTGGATCAGAAAATAGATTATATAAAAATGGTCCAACGTCCTTAATCCTCTCAGGACCTCCGAGATTTAGTAAGAGGACACCAACCCGAGCCATTTTAGAAAAAACTCCTTATAAAAGGTTATAAAAACCCTTATCAAGGTAAGGCTAGCTAAATTTACAGGATGATGGACGCGAATCAAAAGTTACTAGATATCAATCAGGATCTTGAATCAAAGGGAATCACTCTAAAAATTGAAAAAAGAGGTAAAGTTTTAAATATTCGTGGTTCATTGCCTGATAAGAAATCTCCAAATCTTTCAAAAGTTCAAAGAGTAAGTCTTAAACTCCCATTCGACATTAACGGTTTAGAAGAAGCTAAAAAAGCAATAGAATTAATTGATTTTCAACTCAAAAAAAATCAATTTAGCTGGTCTCATTGGATAAAAGAAAAAACTATCTCTTCAACAAAAAGTAACAATCAAAACATAGTCAATGAAATAGAAAGCTTTAAAAAAAAATTTTTTTCTGATACATCTAAAAGCAAATCACCCGCAGGCATGATCAGCACTTGGCAGTCTGCTTACAAACCATATATGAACAGAATAATTGGAGTAAGTAATCAATCCAACCTTAAATTAGGCGAGGGACTTCTGATGAAAATCCTTTTAAGTTACAAGGAAAATTCTCGTAGTAGGCAACAATGTGGCATCGCTTTAAGCGCTTTAGCAAGACATCTCAATTTAGAACTACCTGAGAATTGGAAACAACTTCAAAGCGGGTATGGAATTCACGAATCTAATTTCAGAGAATTGCCTAGTGACGATGAAATCATTAATAGCTTTCATTTAATCCCAAATCCAAAATGGAGGTTTGTTTTTGGATTAATGGCTACCTATGGGCTAAGAAATCATGAAGTATTCTTTAGTGATTTATCTTGCTTAAAAAAAGATGCAGATAAAATACTTAGAGTTTTCCCTAATACAAAAACAGGAGAACATCAAGTTTGGCCATTTCACCCTGAATGGGTTAGTTTATTTGAGTTGGATAATATAACTAATACATCAGATTTACTCCCTAATATTAAAACAGATTTAAAAGATACCACTCTTCAACATATCGGAAGGAGGGTATCTGAACAATTTAGAAGATATAAAATTTCTTTTACTCCCTATGATTTAAGGCATGCATGGGCAGTTAGAACAATTTTAATAGGTCTTCCTAATACAGTAGCTGCGAAAATGATGGGTCACTCAGTTTCGATCCATACAAAAACTTATCATCATTGGATAACAAAAAGAGATCAGCAACTTGCTGTTGACAGTGCTTTATCTAGAGTCAAATATTAACAAAGTGAATAATTAATATTTATAGATATCATATTCTTTTATTATTATTTTTATTAACTTTTAAAATTTAACCTAAGGATATGAATCAAAAGGTTCCCAGTCAAAATTCAAGACTTAATAACCTAGATAAGAATGCAGAAGAAATAGGAATGGGTGGTAATTTAATACCAGAAATTAGCGAAGAAAAGTATCGTAAAAGAATGGAAAAAAGGAAGGAAGTTCAAACACAAAGATTAAAAGAAAGACAAAAAGAAAAAGGTCTTATAATAATTAATACTGGCCAAGGGAAAGGTAAAACAACAGCAGCTTTGGGTATGGGGATACGAACTCTTGGTCATAACCATAAAGTTGCGATAATTCAATTTATTAAAGGCGGCTGGGAGCCTGGAGAGTCATTGGCATTCAAAAAATTCGGAGGAAATTTAAAGTTTCATGCATATGGAGAAGGGTTCACTTGGGAGACACAAGATAGAAATAAAGATATACGATTAGTTCAATCAAGTTGGATAAAAGCGTTCTCCTATATTAAAGATTCTAGCTATAAACTTGTAATACTTGATGAGATAATTATTGCTATAAAACTTGGATATATAGATGAAGAGGAAATTATAGAAGGTATAAAAATGCGACCTGAGCTTACTCATGTGGTCCTAACTGGAAGAGGCGCTTCAAAAAAATTAATCGATTCAGCTGATCTAGTGACTGAGATGAAATTAATCCATCATCCTTTTAGAGAGCAAGGGGTAAAGGCACAAGAAGGAATTGAGTACTAAATTTGAATCTTGAAAATATTTCCATCTCAAGGGATCCAATACAGATATCAAGACGTTCTCTCAGAACTTGCTACTGTCAATTGGATATTGATTTTTAATGACATACTCTAGAGCACTTATAAAACTCAGTGGTGAAGCTCTTATGGGAGAAAAACCTTATGGGATTGATCCTGAAATTGTTCAATCTATAGCCAAAGATGTTTCAAAAGTAGCAGAAAATGGTACGCAAATAGCGATAGTAGTTGGGGGTGGGAATATTTTCAGAGGGTTAAAAGGATCAGCCGCTGGAATGGATAGAGCTACTGCTGACTATGTAGGAATGCTTGCTACTGTCATGAATGCAATTACACTTCAGGATGGACTAGAAAGAGCAGGGGTACCTACGAGAGTCCAATCTGCTATTGACATGCAACAGATTGCAGAACCTTATATTAGAAGGAGAGCTATCAGACATCTTGAGAAAGGAAGGGTAGTTGTATTTGGAGGTGGATGCGGAAATCCTTTCTTTACTACTGATACAACTGCGGCCCTCAGAGCCGCTGAAATAAACGCTGAGGTTGTCTTCAAAGCAACGAAAGTTGATGGAGTTTATAATCGAGATCCAAAAAAATTCCCTGATGCCGTCAAGTATGAAAATCTCACCTTTCAAGATGTTTTAACTAACGAAATTGAAGTAATGGATAGTACTGCTATTGCTCTTTGCAAAGACAATAAAATACCCATAGTTGTTTTTAATATTTTCCAGCCAGGAAATATCGCTAAGGCTATTTCAGGTGAGCCAATTGGATCAAGAATATCTAATTCAAGTTAACACCATAATTTTGAACCTTTTTAATAATCAATTTCCCCATAACTTAAATCAAAATGTCAAACAAAGAGCTTAAACACACAATGGGTAAATCTGTAGAAGCTGCTCAAAGAAACTTTAATACCATAAGGACTGGAAGGGCTAATACATCATTATTAGACAGAATAACAGTCGAATACTATGGGGCCGAAACACCACTAAAGTCTCTTGCGACCATCTCAACACCTGACTCCCAAACAATTGCAATCCAACCATTCGATTTAGGTTCACTGGCCACAATTGAAAAAGCTATAGCGACAAGTGATCTAGGTTTCACTCCCAATAATGATGGAAAAATAATCCGTATAAATGTTCCACCTCTAACTGAAGAAAGAAGAAAAGAATTTTGTAAACTTGCTTCCAAGTATGCAGAAGAAGGAAAAGTTGCCCTTAGAAATATACGTCGTGATGCAATAGAAAAAGTAAAAAAATCAGAAAAAGACGGTGACCTTTCTGAAGATCAAAGCAGAGATGAACAAGAAACAATTCAAAAAGAGACTGATCACTTTATTAATGATATTGAAAAAAAACTTGCAGAAAAAGAAGCTGAGATATTAAAAGTTTGACAATTATTGATGTTGCCATTATTGGAGGGGGTGCATCTGGATGTACAACAGCATTTCATCTAGCCTATAAAGGTAAAAGCGTATGTATTCTTGAAAAAAACAATTCCTCTGCTGAAAGGACCTGCGGGGGGGGGATGTCTGCTGCAGTACAAAAATGGTTTCCTTTTAACCTTATGTCAATTGTTGAGGAAGTAATAACAAATGTAGAATTTAGTTGGTGCAATACTGACAAGGTTGTTGCTGAGCTCTCTGGCGATTCTCCTTTTTGGATTCTCAAACGAGAAAATCTCGATTCGTTTTTATTAGGTCAAGCACTAAATTCTGGCTGTAATATATTAACTACTTTTATCGTCGTTAAAATAATAAAAAAGAATTCTAATATTTGGCAAATAACAGCTCTTGATGGGAGACAAATAGAGGCCAAGGCAGTTGTTATTGCTGATGGATCCCAATCACAGTGGCCAAAAACTTTTAATTTAGGTCCAAAGAATCTGAAATTTGCTTCCACTTTCTCAGGAAGAATTAAAAGAAAGGGAAAATTAAGAAGTGAAACTGCCAGATTCGAATTTGGTCTCGTAAAAAATGGATTCGCATGGGCCTTTCCATTAAAGGATGAAATAAATATTGGAATAGGAACTTTTCTAGATAGTAAAAATTCAATTCCCATTGATAAAATCCTAAAATCTTTTCTTCCTGATCTAGGACTTGAGCCCTGTGATGTAACTGGTCAAGAGAAAAAATTGAGAATATGGAATGGCCACAATAATTTAAGCGGAGACGGAATTCTTCTTGTTGGTGATGCTGCATCATTATGTGATCCTTTTTTAGCAGAGGGATTAAGACCGGCCTTGATGAGCGGATATGAAGCCGCAAACTGTCTTGTTAATTGGTTAGATGGAGAAATTAATAATTTAGATAATTACACTAATAATATGAAAAAGAACTGGGGCAATTCGATGGCTTGGGGAAAAAGAATTTCTCAAGTTTTTTATCGTTTTCCTAAAGTCGGTTATCAGTTAGGAGTTAAAAGACCCACTGCACCAGAAAGAATTGCTCAAATTCTTTCTGGTGAGATGAGCTACGAAGACATTGCAAAAAGAGTAATTAACAGATTAATCTTTCAAAAGTCAAGGTCATAAAGCAAGGGCAATTCCTTCTTCAATTAACTCAATTCTTTCATTCAATTGATTCTCTAATTTCTCAATTGCTTGACTAAAACCTTTTATTCCTTCGGTAAGTTTTTCGGTCGCCATTTTATCTCCAGCCATCATAAGTTCAAAAGATGTTTGATCTAGATGAATCTTCTCATCAATTACTAAAGGGTTTTGTGCATTTAGCTTAATAGGCAAGTCAGAATAAGTTTCATTAAGTTGCTGAAGCAACTTAGGAGAAATCGTTAGGAGATCACATCCAGCAAGCTCTGTGATTTCTTCAATATTCCTGAAACTTGCCCCCATAACTTCTGTTTTATAACCATTTGACTTAAAGTAATTAAATATTTTAGTAACCGAAATTACACCAGGATCTTCAATTCCTGGATAAAAATCTTTTCCTGTAGCTTTTTTATACCAGTCTAAAATTCTACCAACAAAAGGAGATATTAAAGTCACACCAGCATCAGCACATGCAACAGCTTGATAAAAATTAAACAATAAAGTTAGATTGCAATGAATATTTTCTTTCTCTAATACTTCAGCGGCCTTAATACCTTCCCAAGTAGAAGCTATTTTAATTAAAACACGATCATTAGAAATACCTGCTTGATTATATTTAGCAATTATTTTTCTAGCTTTCAAAATAGTGGCCTCAGTATCAAAACTCAGTCTTGCATCAACTTCTGTTGAGACACGACCAGGAATTAATTTCAAAATCTCTTTCCCAAAGACAACACATAATTCATCCAAAGCTTCTTTAACTACATCGCTATTTGAGGCTTCGGTCCCCAACATTTCTCTAGAATTAGTCAGGGCTTTATCAATCAAATTTTGATAGGCAGGTATCTGTGCGGCCGCCAAAATCAAAGAAGGGTTTGTGGTGGCATCTCTGGGGTGAAATTTTTTAATCGCCTCAAGGTCACCAGTATCAGCAACTACTACAGTCATTGAAGATAACTTCTCAAGAAGGGATTGCATAATTAAAAACGTCTTTCATGAGTAATAGACTAGCTATATTTTTTATGGATTTCACCCTCTATTGAGTTTTCAAGCAAAACTTAGCCATCTCTTAGCTTTTTTTTGCCAAATTCTCAATTCTCCCAGTACTTGGAGGTATTTGTTCAATAACAAGCAAAGTCTCAATGATTTTTTTGGCCACAGGAACTGCTACGGTTGAACCATAAGCAAATGGTTTTTGAGGTTCGTCAACTACCACCAAAACAACAAATCTAGGGTCATCAATAGGAAGACTTGCAACAAAGCTACAAATTTTTGAATCATAGTTTTTACCATCCTGCGATTTTTGCGCCGTACCTGTTTTTCCCCCAATTCGATAACCGGGAACAGTTGCTTCTATACCGCTTCCTTTCTCAACAACTGTTTCCATCCATCCAAGAACCGTCTTAGTGGCTTCTGGTGTTAACACCTGTTTAGATTCTGGAAGGCGAGTAGAAAAGGATTGGTAATCACCTTTCAACCCTTTAGTGATATGAGGAGTAACAAGTTTTCCTCCGTTAGCTATCAATGCGTGTAATTGCGCAAGCTTAAGAGGGGTAATCGAAAAGCCCTGCCCAAATGAAGCAACTGCAGGTTCAATCGGTTGATTGACAAATATCTGCTTAGATTTTATGTGTCCAGCAACTGCACCAGGCAAATCAGTCTCTGGCATCTCGTCGATACCTAGTTGTTTTAATCTTTGCCAATAACTAGTTGGATTTAATTTTCTCATAATCTTTACCATGCCTACATTACTTGAGACTTGTAATACCTCAGCAAAGTTCAATATTCCATTGGGATTACGATCCCAATTAGAGAGTGGCCAACCTCCAACAGTAACTAGACCATCATCATTTATTTCTCCATTTGGGTTTATGACGCCCTCTTCCAATGCGAGTGCTAAGTTGATAGGTTTAAAAGTAGAACCAGGTTCAAATAATTCCTGAACTGACCACTCTTTAAAAAGAGATGGTGAATATTCCCAGTATTTATTAGGATCATAACTTGGAGCAGAAGCTAATGCTAACAATTCTCCACTATCAATATTCATAACTATTACTACACCTTTTTTTGCATTCCACTCCTTTACTTGCTTTGAAATTTCTTTAACGGCTACCTCTTGAAGTCTTACATCTAAAGTTAGTTGCAAATTCAATTGGTCTTCATCAAATACACCACGCTTAATCCCAATAGGCAAAGGTGTTCCATCAGCACCTTTGCTAAGTACACTTGTTTTTTCTAAACGTCTCAGTTTTCTATCTAAACTCAACTCTAATCCAGCCTGAGGTCTTCTATCTAAATCTAAAAAACCAACTACATTTGCAAAAAGTGATCCATGAGGATAAAGTCTTTGTGGATAAGCCTCTAAATCAATACCACTAATTCCAAGTTTCTTAATTTCATTAGCTTTTTCTTGAGTTAACCCATCGGCAAGCTTTACCCCAGAAGAATAATTCCCAAAATCCTTTAAAATATCATCTACGCTTTTAGATAGTGGTAAAGAAAGAAGTTTTGCCACCTCTACTGGCTTACGCACAGTTCCATATGAATCACCTGGAAAATTAAAATATCTAGGATGAGCCCAAAGCTTAAAACGTTTTTCATCTATTGCTACTAGTTTTCCATTTCGATCTAAAATAGATCGACGTGTACCAAGAGGGCTCTTCTTTTCAGTTTGAACTACTCGTGCTTTAGCTTTTAATTCTTCAGACTGCAATAATTGAATCCAACCTACTCTAAAAAAAAGGCCTCCAAGTCCAAGGCACAAGATAAAAAAGACAATTCTAAACCGATAACCAGATAGAGGCGAAAGAGTTTTCACCTTAAATCCCATTCTCTTATCTCTCGAATTAAAATTTGTCATGTGTATTATCAATAACCTGACTTAACAGGAAAGAAAGAAATTCTTTCTAAGAATCTTTTTTTGAATGTCTTTTTAGCTAAAGATTTTGGATTTAGTGGGTTTGGTCTCTCCAAATAAATAAGATCTTCAGCTTTAGTAGGAACTAAATATCTAGACAACTTTTGATTTTTCAATAGGTACCCCTCAAGAATTGAAGTTGATTCCAATATCCTTCGATTCAAGTCTCTAGTTTTCTCAAGCTTGGTATAAGATTTAGTCCAAAGATATTGAGAATGAAGAGCAACAGATGACATTATCGCTACTGTTATAAGTACACCTACCAATGCTCCATCTAGAACAATATGAAGAGCAGTATGAATTGGAAATTTCCTCTGTACATTTTTTGAAGAAAAAAAACTATTTGAAAAAACAATTGGCAACTTCTTTTTTTGAAATTGTCCTACTTTTTTTTCATATAGAGTATGACTAACCAATTCAAAATTCGAAAGTAGTTCAAGTCAAACACCTTGATCAAGCAACTGCAAGACCTGGAATGCTGATATTTTGTTTATTTAATATCAAGCTACCAACATCAAACTAGCAAAAGTTACTCCATTCCATAAAGAATGCATCAGAGCACAAGGGAACAGCCTTCCTGAACTCAATCTCATTAATCCAAGACCAACACCTAAAACAAATAAAGGAGGTAATTCTCCTACACTTAGATGAGCCAAAGCAAAGATCAGAGCACTGAATAAAACTCCGCTAATTTTGCCAACCTTGGATACTAATACAGGAAGAAGAACACCCCTGAAAACCAGCTCCTCAAATACTGGAGCCAAAACAACCGTTGTAATCAACAGAAAGAATAATGGGATAAATTCATCACTACTTAAAACAAGTTCCAACAAAGGGTTGCTACCACCTTGGTCCCCTATAACCTCATTCATTAGCCACCCAACAAGCAAAACCAAAGGCATAATCATTAGCCATCCAGCAAGTGCTTTAAGAATTCCTTCTTTGATAGGTTTGATTTTCCATTGCAACCATCCTCCTTCTGTTTTTGAAGAAACAATGCCCATTAATTGATATCTAATAATTAATAAAGGACCTATAGTCATTGAGCAGTATCCGATAAGTACTCTTAAAGAATCTTTTAGAGGAGAGGATAAATTATTAAATAATAAATCAGTTATTGGTATTACAAGTGCAGGAAAAACAACCTCGCCAATAACTACAAAACCACCGGAAATTAAAAGAACCATATCTATTAGTGATAAAGGAGGAGCGATAATTTCTGGCCATTGAGTATTTTTCTTTCTTAAAAAAACCAAAATATAATTAATCAATAATATTGTCCCTAGAAAAGAAGCAATAAATGGTAATAGCTGAGAAGTTAATAGCCTTAAAGCAACTCTTGAATTATATCTTTTATTAATACATTTTGCCTCAGAGAATCCAAGCCTTAAGCAAGAGGTCTGATAAAGTAAAGGATCTAAATTTATCTCATTAGAATCAGGAAATTCATCTAATTCTTTACCTTTATTTCTATCTAGTAAGTATTTCTTAACAGTCTCAAAGTTTTTATCCTTAAAGTCTTTCTTTAATATTAGTTTTTGCTCACTCTCAGACTCTTCAAGAACAGCTAGCAACAACCTCTGTCTATCATCAATTTGTTCAAAAGAAATATTTTTAAGAGTTTGATAAAGTTTTTTTTGAGGTTCTGAATCTAAAAATATATCTTTAATCGATTCAGGTACTGAGGAAGAAGCTGACACAGCCATTTCAGTTTGCATCAATGAAATCCTTGGTGCTACTGATGGACGATCAAAGCTTTCTTTCAAGCCTTGACGCCAAATAAGAACAGTTAAAAGCAATGAAAATAGAGCTATAGCCCATTTCCAACCAATTTTGGCTTGTCCCATAAGAATCAACTTGTAAAAACTGACATGGAGAAAGACTTCTATCTTTACTAAAAGAACATTAGATTGGCCCCATGGCTAATACCATAATTATCTAGAAGACACTTTATTTAATGACATTGCGTCTAATTTTTGTCCGTCATGGATTGAGTAGTTTTAATAAGGAAGGTCGTATTCAAGGAAGAAACGACCTTTCAACATTGACTAAAGAGGGACAATCGCAAGCAGAAGCAGCCGGAAAAATAATCTCTTCTATTCCAATAGATGCGGTTTACAGCTCTCCTTTACAAAGAGCTTCAGAAACTACAAAAATTATTATCAAACAACATCAAAGTAAACTTCAAGCAACTTACACGAATGATCTTTTAGAAGTTGACCTGGGTCCCTGGAGTGGGTTAACAAAAAATGAACTAAAGAATCTTCACCCTGATAAGTTTGCAATATGGGAAAAAGAACCAAAAGAACTAACTATAAATAGAGAAGACGGTTCTAAATTTCAGCCAATTAAAGAACTTTTAACCCAAGCAGAAAATTTTCTCAAGTCAATATTTAAGTCTTTTTGTGATTCTAATAAAACAATTTTAATTGTTGCCCATAATGCAATTCTTAGATGCTTAATACTCAAATTAATTAATGAGCCGTCAAAAGGATTCAGAAGAATTAAATTAGACAACACCTCGATCTCAATTTGTAATATTGACTTTAATAATTGGGAAGATAGGCAAGTTCAAATTCAATGTCTCAATAATATCGCCCATTTAAAACCTAGTCTTCCAAAAAATAATAGTAAAAAAAGAATTATTTTAGTGAGACATGGTGAAACAAATTGGAATAAGCAAGGGAGGTTCCAAGGACAAATTGACATTCCTTTGAATCAGAATGGAAAAGAACAAGCCAATGCTGCAAGAGAATTTATGAAACATATTTCTATTCAAAAAGCTTTTAGTAGTCCTCTCTCAAGGCCAAGAGAAACAGCAGAGATAATTCTAAAAGAACATCCAGGAATTGAAATCTCTCTAAAAGATAACCTTAAAGAAATTGGTCACGGCAAATGGGAAGGAAAACTAGAGTCTGAGATTAAGTCCGACTGGCCAGATCTTCTTGAAACATGGAAAATCTCTCCTGAAGAAGTCCAAATGCCTGAAGGAGAAAATATAAATCAAGTCTCCACAAGATCCATTACTGGTTGGGTAGAAATATGTAAAGATCTTAAAGACAATGAAACTGCATTGGTTGTTGCTCACGATGCAGTAAACAAAACCATTCTTTGCCATCTCTTGGGTTTAACGCCATCTGAAATTTGGATGATCAAACAAGGAAATGGTGGAATTACAGTTATTGATATCTCCGAGAAAGAAGGGCAACCAGATCAAATAGCTTGCCTAAATGTTACTTCTCACTTAGGGGGGATTATCGACACAACAGCTATTGGAGCGCTTTAATTTAATGAAAAGTAGTTATCTTTTCGAAAATATTCAAACACTTGAAGGATCCAGATCAACTTTAAAGAATCAAACTGTTTTAATAAAAGATGGCGTAATCAAAGCATTTGGTAAAAAAGCTCTTCAAAATGCGGAACTTTTAAATATAAAGCCAAAAAATGCTAAAAATATGCTTCTAGCACCTTGCCTCGTTGACCCTCACTCGTTTTTGGAATCTCCTTTTAAAGGGAAAGCAGAGAATATATATACACTAATCAAAAAAGCAACAGTTGCTGGATATGGCCAATTAGGAATTTTGCCAAGAAGTAATTTATGGAGAGATCAAATTGAATCAATTATTTCTTTAAAAACTATCAATAGCGAGGTTTTAATTCATATATGGGGAGCTTTTAGTCTAGGTGGAAAAGGGATTTCCCTCTCTAAACATTCTGATCTACTACAAAATGGAGCCATTGGCTTAGCTGATGACGATTTCACTCCTCCCATAGAACTTCTTAAGCAAGGGTTTTCACTTGGAGAAATGAAAAAATCGCCTGTACTTTTAGCACCAAGAGATATATCCCTTCAAGCAGAAGGAATGTCTAGGGAAAGCGTAGATACACTAAGAGCAGGCTGGCCTCCTGACCCTATCGAAAGTGAAATTCTTCCTCTTGTCCAATTACTAGAGCTTCACAAGCAATATCCTGATATTGCTCTGCGATTAATGAATATATCAACTTCTGAAGGTGTTTCAAAACTTAAGGATGCTTACTTAAATCCACTAACAACTGTCCAATGGTGGCATCTAGTAACCGACAACTCCTATCTTTCTCCTTTTGACATTGGTTGGAGCGTAACACCCTCATTAGGATCTCCAAAAGATAGAGCATCACTCATAAAAGGATTAGAAGAAAATGTTTTAACAGCAATATCTGTTCACTCCACCCCTACAGATGATTCGGAAACCAAGCAGCCTGCAAATAGAAGAAAAAAAGGTATTAGTGGATACAACTTAGTCCTGCCTTTGCTCTGGGATCAATTAATAAGGAAGTCAGGTTGGGAAGTAGAGAAATTATGGGAAAAACTAAGTTTTGGTCCATCTAAAGTAATGAACCAACCTGAAGAAAAATTAAGTTTAGATAGTAACCGATGGTTATTGTTTGACCCTGAAAAAGAATGGGTCCAATCTAATGAAAAAAATAATTTAACAACCGCTACCAATCAACCGATGAAAGATCATAAGATATGCGGGAAAGTTATAGATTGTGGGCTTATTAATCAAGTTTACCAAAACGACTAATAGGCCAAAAACGCCAGGTTGCCTTGCCAATTATTTCTTTCTCGGGTAAGAATCCTCCCGATGGCCAAAACCGACTATCCCAACTATTAGCTCGATTATCACCCAATACAAATATATGTCCTTGTGGAACAATTGTAGTAATCGGACGACATAGATTAAATTTGTCTTTTTTTGGACAAAAGTATTCAACATATGGTTCATCTATCGATTTATCATTTAAGACAAGAGTTCCATTTTCATTAATCAAGAGACGATCACCTCCTACAGCTATTACACGTTTGATATAAGCATCACAAGCCCTATCTCTCAAAGTAGGTATCCATGAAATCAATGGGAAGGTTATTAAAGAACATTTAAATTCAGACGGAAGTTGTTTTTTCCTATCAGCTATCAATTTCTTATCAAAAGAATACGGTGAGTTAAACACTACTATTTCCCCACGAAAAGGAGCTCTGTTACGCAAAGATATTTTTTCAACAATAAGTCGATCATTCACCTTCAATCCAGGAAGCATTGAGCCAGACGGGATATATCTAGCTTCTGCGACAAAATGACGAATACCAGCATATAAAAGAACAGTTAGAGAAACAGGTCCCCACGTATCAAAGAAAGAACGCCACCATGATTTCTTATTTTGTTTCCTTAAGTTCAAATGATTTGGCTGCACTAGTTTATGAATATTAAATATATAGCTTACTTTATTTCTATAAACTACTTAATTAAGTCAATGCTAGCCCTAATATAAATTTCATAATAATTTTTCAGCCCACTTTTCTTCTTTAAATCCAACTAAAAGGCATTTATTAGACTTATATAAAAAAGGTCTCTTTATTAATCTAGGTTCTATAAAAAGTTTCTCAAAAAATTCTTTATCACTCATTTTCTTAACAACCTCTGAGCCAATTGTCCGATATATCAGCCCACTTGTATTTAAAAGATATTTTCTTCCCCCATATACCTCACTTGCAGAGACAAGCATTGCCTTAGTAGGAGGAATCCCTAAAATATCAATTAATTCGAAGGGAATGTCGTTATTTTCAAGCCATTTAATAGCTCTCCGACAAGTAGAACATGAAGAATAACTAAATAATTTCAAATTTCTGAAAATATTAGAGTAGTAAGTTAATAAAAAAAAATCAAATTAATATAATTATTATTTTCCTTGATCATATTGATGAGCCTTTATGCAGCTTTTCAATAAATCATCAACAGCATCAAAATCTCTCCATCCGTCAATTACAATCACTCTCCCCTCCAAGCTTTTGTAGGTTCTAAAAAACTCAGCCACATCCTCCAATTGGTTCTGAGCTATTTGCTTAATAGTATTTATTTCTCTTTGTCTTGGATCGGCTGTAGGAACACATAAAAGCTTGCCATCATAAGCCCCCGAATCATGCATATCAAGGACTCCAATAGGTCGAGCCTTGATCAAACAACCTGCAAAAGTTGGTTCTTCCATTACAACCATTGCATCAAGCGGCGCCCCATCCTCAGCAAGAGTATTTGGAATAAATCCATAATCAAAAGGATATCTGACTGAAGAGTGCAATACTCTATCAAGAGCCATAATTCCCGCAGAGCTAAAATATTCATATTTGTTTCTACTTCCAGCTGGAATCTCAACAACTAGATTTACTAATCCAGGTGATGGTGATGGGGGAAGATGACTCAAGTCCATTCTGTTTTATGGAAGTCGGTATAATACTTTTTTGTGTATCTGGTCTTTCACTGATAACTGCTAGTAATGGAATGCCTAACATTACAAATACTATTGCTAAACCAATTAAAGAAGTTGAGGTACTATTAAAACTGTAAGGATCTTCATCATCAGAAGAAAGTTGATCAGTTTCTTTATTGAAAAAGGAAGAATCAATCTCTGAAGATTGCTTCTTAATTAAATGAGGTTCCAAATCCATGCAAGGTTTTTAATAGATCAACCGTTAGTAGAATGTGCGTAAATCAATTAAAGAATTTAATTCAGATGATAATTATATAAATATTATCCCACATTCAAGAAAACTAAGCAGCCTTTCTATCAGTATCTTTTAGATGATTTGGAATAGTTTGTTTAATTTCAGAATTCCCTTCTAGTTGATTTCTAATAATCCTTAATTCCTCAAGTATTGCATTTAGAGTATTTTGAGTTTCTGAAGATGGTGAATTAAATATTTCAACAGTTACTTCCTTAATTCTAAGAATATCTTTTGCGAATCGAGCAACTTCATTAGGATGAAAAAGCAATTGATCTTTTTGATCACTTCTAAATTCTGTATTTAATTTTTTGGGATTGAATGGTGGATTAAGATTTCTTGTGTCGGTATTTGTATATCTGTATACAGAAGCTCTGGATCTATTCAACGTTTTTTGAACTTCATCAATTGTTAATAATGAGTCTGCTGAGTTGGCAACTGTATTCAATACTTTATCTATAGACTCCTCTGCTCTTCCGTTAATGCCTGAATTTACTGAACCGTTAAACATTGCCAAAGGATGCGTCTAAAGAAATATGTGAGAGAAGTTAGCAGATGAATCAAATTATCACCACGTACATTTGAACACTTTATAAAAACAACATGATTCCCGCACAATCAATGTTGATCTTCTTCTCGCTTTCGCTCGAAGTACTAATGTCAGAAAGATTCACATTTTAGGCTTATGCGCGTCTCCCGCCTAATGCTTACAACCCTCAGAGACGTCCCTGCCGAAGCAGATATCACTTCACATCAATTACTTTTAAGAGGAGGTTTTATCAGGAGGCTCACAGGAGGTATTTATGCATATATGCCATTGCTTTGGAAAGTTTTAAAAAAAATAACCTTAATTGTTGAAGCAGAATTGGAGAAAAAAGGCTGTCTTCAAACTCTTCTTCCTCAACTACAGCCTTCAGAATTATGGGAGAAGAGTGGCAGATGGAAGTCTTATACAGAAGGAGAAGGCATTATGTTCAGCTTAAAAGATAGACAAGGTAAAGAGCTTGGATTAGGACCAACTCATGAAGAAGTAATAACACAAATAATTTCTCAAACTATTCATTCTTACAAACAATTACCAATAAATATATTTCAAATACAAACAAAGTTTAGAGATGAAATTAGACCGAGATTTGGATTAATGAGAAGCAGAGAATTCATCATGAAAGATGCTTACTCGTTTCATGCTAATGAGAATGATTTAAAATCCACTTACATAGATATGAAAAATGCCTATGAAAATATTTTTACACAATGTGGCCTAGATTTTGTTTGCGTAGATGCTGATAGTGGTGCTATTGGAGGAGCTGCTTCTCAAGAGTTTATGGTTACAGCTAAAACCGGAGAAGACTTGATTTTAATAAGTTCTGATGGGAATTATGGGGCTAACGAAGAAAAAGCAGTTTCAATTATTGACGAAGAAAAATTATTAGATATTAATAAAAAACCTGCAATAATTAAAACTTATAATCAAAAAACGATAGAGGAATTATGCAATCATAATGATTTTCATCCTACTCAAATCATAAAGGTTCTAGCTTATATTGCAACCTGTGATGACAATAAAAAATACCCGGTTCTTATTAGTATTAGAGGTGACCAAGAGTTAAATATTGTAAAACTTTCGAATGAAATAAGTCATAATTTAAAACAAAACGTTTTAGAAATTAGAGCTATTTCAAATGATGATCTGCTAAAAGAAGGTATTTTAAATATCCCATTTGGATTTATAGGGCCCGATCTCAATGATAATGTTCTCTCAAATGCCAAAGTATGGGAAAAAAAATTTATAAGGCTTGCTGATTTTTCGGCCAAAGATCTTAAAATTTTTATATGTGGAAATAATATTGAGGATGAACATAGAGTATTTTATAATTGGGATTTACTTAATACAAATCAGCAGACATGTGATTTAAGAAAAGCCAAAGCCGGTGATAGGTGTTTCCATGATAAAAATCAAAAATTAAAAGAATGTAGAGGAATAGAAATAGGCCATATTTTTCAATTAGGTACTAAATACTCCAAATCACTAAATGCTAATTTTACCAGTGATCAAGGCATAGAAAAACCATTCTGGATGGGATGCTATGGTATTGGAATTTCAAGATTAGCTCAAGCAGCAGTAGAACAAAACCATGATGATTCAGGTATTATTTGGCCAGTATCAATTGCACCCTTTGAGGTGATAATTATAATTGCCAATATTAAGGATATTAATCAAAGAAATTTAGCTGAGGAAATATACAAAGAGTTAATAAACAATCGAATTGATGCATTACTTGACGATAGAGATGAGAGGGCTGGAACAAAGTTTAAAGATGCAGACCTTATTGGCATTCCATGGAGAATAGTTGTTGGGAGAGAAGCTAATTCTGGCAGAGTTGAATTACACAATAGAAAAACCAAACTTACAGAGTCATTTGATCAAGTATCTATTTTAAAAAAGCTTTCAGAAGAATTTAATAAGTAAAAACTATAAATTTCGCCCAAAGGACTCTAGAGTCTCATGTAACTGCAAAATAAAAATGATTTCTGCCTTTCATCACCTCTCCACCAGGATGGTGAGGGCAGCTTTGGCTATTTGCCTTGGCTTATGCCTAATACTCTTTCAATTCGCTTCAGAAGTGAATGCAGCTAAAACACTAATGACTGGAGACTTTGCAAAAGACACTATTTCAGTCTCCTCAGTTTTAAAAGAAACCATAACTTTACCTAAAGAAGATAAAGGTCTTTCAGAAGCAGAAAAAGAAGCTGTTTTTCTAATAAGCGATTACATTTCTAGATATAGAAATCGATCTCAAGTAAATACCTCTGATACCTTTACAACAATGCAAACTGCACTAAACGCTTTATCAGGTCATTACAAAACTTTCGCAAACAGACCAGTTCCCGAAAATCTCAAAGATAGATTAAACAAAGAATTATCCAAAGCAGAGAAATTAGCACTTAGAAATAATTAAAGATAATCTTTAATTCATTTCTTTGACTCAGGGTAGGGCGGTCTGCAAATCTTGGATCTTCTAAAGTAAATCGGTTTCGAGCCGAGTTTTCTTCCTTGGCAAATGTTGTAGTCATAGGCGCTCAGTGGGGTGATGAAGGTAAAGGCAAAATCACCGATTTGCTTAGTCGCTCCGCAGATGTTGTTGTTCGCTATCAAGGTGGTGTGAATGCTGGTCATACAATTGTTGTAGAGAACAAAGTTCTCAAATTGCATTTAATACCCTCCGGGATCTTGTATCAAGACACGATTTGTCTTATTGGGTCAGGAACAGTTGTTGACCCAAAAGTAATGATTAAAGAAATAAAAATGCTTGAGGATAACGATATAGATATATCAGGACTAAAACTAGCCTCAACTGCCCATGTAACCATGCCCTATCATCGGCTTCTTGATATGGCAATGGAGAAGAAAAGAGGTCTCCAAAAAATAGGTACTACTGGTAGAGGAATTGGGCCAACATATGCAGACAAATCTCAAAGAAACGGAATCAGAATTATTGACCTACTTAGCAGGGAAAAGCTTCAAGAAAGATTAAAAGTCCCTTTAGCTGAGAAAAATGGATTGCTACAAAAAATTTATGGAATTGAACCATTAATCCTTGATGAAATAATTGAAGAATATTTAAGCTATGGAAAACAGCTACAAAAACATATTGTTGACTGCAATAGAACTATTCATCAAGCAGCCAGAAAAAAGAAAAATATATTATTTGAGGGCGCTCAAGGAACTCTTTTAGATCTTGATCACGGTACCTACCCTTTTGTAACTTCATCTAATCCGGTATCAGGAGGGGCCTGTATTGGCGCTGGAGTAGGTCCTACACTTATTGATAGAGTTATTGGAGTTGCTAAAGCCTATACAACTAGAGTTGGCGAAGGGCCTTTCCCAACAGAATTGCAAGGAAGTATTAATGATCAACTCTGTGATAGAGGGGGGGAATTTGGAACTACTACAGGGCGAAGAAGAAGATGTGGTTGGTTTGATGGCGTAATTGGGAAATACGCAGTTGAGGTTAATGGATTAGATTGTCTAGCTATTACTAAACTGGACGTTTTAGATGAACTTGATGAGATTGATGTATGTATCGCATATGAACTTAATGGTAAGAGAATTGATTATTTTCCAAGTAGTGTTGAAGATTTTGAAAAATGTAAGCCAATTCTTAAAAAGCTCCCTGGCTGGAGGTGCTCTACAGAAAATTGTCGTCGCCTAGAAGATCTTCCCCCTGCTGCAATGAGTTACTTAAGATTCCTTGCTGAGCTTATGGAAGTTCCCATAGCAATAGTTTCCTTAGGAGCTAACAGAGATCAAACAATTGTCATTGAAGACCCTATTCATGGACCTAAAAGAGCTCTTCTAAATTCCTAAAAAGAGCGAATTCAACTTTTATTTTTAAAAAATTAATTTGATGAAAGAAAGAATAAACGAATCCTCTCTTGACGTTGTAGGTATTGGAAATGCAATTGTTGATGTATTGACGAAAATAGATGATTCTCTTCTTGAAAAACTATCTTTCAAAAAAGGTTCAATGACCTTGATTGATGAAAATAAAGCAAAAGAACTTTATGAAATAGTCAACAATGGTATCCAAAAATCAGGGGGTTCTGTTGCTAATTCTTTAGCATGTGTATCCCAACTTGGAGGCAAGGCAGCTTTCATTGGAAGAGTAAGAAATGACAAACTTGGAGAAATCTTTACAGAAGAAATTTCAAGAACTGGAACCATTTACAAGACTCCACCTTCTTCAGCAGGCCCATCAACGGCACGGTGTCTGATTTTTATTACTCCAGACGCTCAGAGAACTATGTGCACTTACTTAGGCGCTTCAGTTTTACTAGAACCTAATGATCTAGACCTTTCTATTGTCAGAGAAGCTAAAATACTTTATTTGGAGGGATACCTGTGGGACAACCCCGCCGCTAAAAATGCATTTATAAAAGCTGCAGAGATAGCTAAAAATGCAGGCAGAAAAGTTGCTTTATCTCTTTCTGATTCATTTTGTGTGAATAGACATCGAGAAAGTTTTATAAAGCTAGTTGAAGATTACATTGATATACTGTTTGCAAATGAAGAAGAAATAACATCACTATATAAAACTTCTAATCTAAAATTAGCAATTGAGAAATTGAAACCAAAATGTGAAATCACTGCAATAACATTAGGCAAAAACGGTTCAATTCTAATTGTAAATGGAAAAGAAATAATTATAGATCCTTATATTCATGGCAATGCTATTGATACTACAGGTGCAGGCGATATTTATGCTGGAGGTTTTTTAAAAGGACTAGCAAATAATCTAGATCCAGCAATATCTGCAAAAATTGGATCTATTTGCGCAGGACAGATAGTTACACAGTTAGGTTCTCGATCAAATACTGATCTTTTAAATTTGATCAACAAACATTTGTAATGTCTAAGCAGTTCATTATCAAAAAGAATTTACCCACTGTTGAAAATCTTTATTAGCTGAAACAGGGAAATAAATTATTTCTGGTACTTCGTAGCTATGGCATTGAGATATCTTATTGCAAACTTTATTTAGGTTTTCCTCCTTACACTTAATTATTAATTGTACTTCTTTTGATTGATTTATTTTTCCTGCCCACCAAAAATGTGATTCTACTTGCTTAAATGTTACACAAGGTATTAATTTCTTTTCCAAAAGTACATTCGCCATCTTATATGCTTTTTTTTTATCTGCTTCAGTGGTTATTATCAAGTAAATTCCTTGACTAAAATCAGAATAAACCATGAATTTCTAATCTATTTCATAACATATTAATAGATTTTAATTTTTCACTTAATTTGTCATAGCTATCTATTGAATTAATATTTTCATATTTACATGGTCTCTCCAATAACCAAAGGTCAATACCAATACTTGAACAAATTCGATGCCATAACATTTCATTAGCTCCTCCTGATTGCCTGCAAATAACTCCATCTATAGCCCACCGTCTTATAAGTGCTTGTTCAATTTTTCCATTACTTGAACCTGATGGATTGAGAACTGCAAAATTTGTGTGGATAATTGATGAAGACAAAGCTTTTTTTATACTCTCTGGATTAGCTAAAACTCTTGCATATACATTAGCTCCTGAATCTCTTAAAAGAAGCAATGCTTCCCGAAGGCTTCTAACACCTAAGGCCAGCAAAATAGATTTATTTTTTAAATTATAATTACCCAAATCACTAAATTTTTTTATTAGGAATGCATTTGAAATCTTATTTTTTGGTCTTTCATATCTTATAAATGGTTGATCTAGTTGCTTACAAACATTTGAGATGGCCGATGTTATTTTTAAAGCGAATGGATGAGTAAGATCTATGACACAATGAAATCCACCATGATTATTTCTTGCATTAAAAATTACACTTCGAATATCTTCCTCACTTATCAAAGCTCCGATTAATATTTTCTCTAAATTTAATTTTTCATATGGGATTGAAGCTCTCTCCGACACAACACTCACAGTGATTTTCCAACCTTCTTTTAATAAAGACTTAGCAAAGGCATGACCTTCACCTGTTCCTGTTAACAACCAAAGATGTGGCTGGCATTTTTTCCTTATATCCATCAAAATAAACCTCAATAACTAAAGAGAAAGAATGAATCATTGTATGCTTGAGGTTTTGGTTAAAAAGGCCCCAACAGTTCGCTTTACCCAAGACAACAAAACTCCATTAGCCGAAATCGAAGCTGAGTTCGACAGTCTTCGTGCTGATGATCCTCCAAGCTCAATAAAAGTTATTGGATGGGGGAAATTAGCAGAAGAACTGCAAAACAAAGTTCAAGTCAATTCTAAATTAGTAATAGAAGGACGCTTAAGAATGAATTCAGTTACTAGACAAGATGGTACAAAAGAAAAACAAGCTGAATTTACTCTTTCTAGAATCCACCCACTTTCAACAAACATAGCTCTTTCATCAATTCCTTCCAAAACCCAGTCAAATCAAAAAAACAATTCTGCAACTTCTTCAAATAACGAAAGTGTCAAATGGGATAGCTCACCATTAATACCTGATACAGATGATATTCCATTCTAGATTGGATTAGGAATTTTCTTCAATGTATTCATTAGCCCTAGTCAAGAGATGACCTAACTCTCTCTCCAACGCAGCCAGATCAGGTCTAAATTCAGGCCAGCTGCCTTTATCTAATTGTTCAAGGATCAAAGACCTATCCTTATTTAATTTTTCAACAAGTTCAGTTAACTCATTAAATTTGTGAGTGTGTGAGGCCATAAGACTGTCTCCTTAAAACACATCTGCCCTAGATTTTAGCCAAAATTACATTCATGAATAAACTTCTTTCACCGGGGAATCTCATCACCATAGGAGGAGCTTCCCTCTCTTTAATAGGCTTAACAGCCTATTTCACTGATGCAACAAACCTAAGTGTTCCGACTTTCTTCTACGGAGTACCAATTTTTCTAATTGGCATATCACTAAAAACCACTGAAGTGCCTCCTGCCCTAAGAGTGGTTTCTGCAAATAAATTTGCCAAAGAAAGAGAAAAGGGCCCTGAAGAACTGGGCAAATTAATTAAAGATGTGACCAGATGGCGTTATGGGCAATCTTGCCAGCTTGAAGCATCACTTAGAGTATTAAAGCTTTGGGATATCGATAATCCACCCCAACTAATTGAAATAGAAGAATTAGTTAAAGATGGTAATTATGGCTTACGAATGAGGTTTGAAATGGCTGGCGTACCTTTAGAAAGATGGAATGATAAAAAAGAGCGGTTAGGAAGATTTTTTGCTAAAGGTTTATGTGCTGAATTATTTTGCCCCACACCTGGTGAAATTGATCTAACCCTACTTCCACCAAAACAAGAAGAAAATCAAAAAGAAAATGAATAGAAAAGAGCAAAAAACTAGCTCAGCTAAAAATTTTAATAAGCCTTTTAGTGACAAAGACTCAATGAGAGTTTCTGTCTTAAGCGAGGCACTTCCTTACATTCAGCGTTTTGCAAACAAAAGGATCGTAATCAAATATGGTGGCGCAGCTATGGTAGACAAATCACTTCAGAATGCTGTTTTAAGAGACATCGCTCTCTTAGCATCTGTTGGAGTTCAAATAGTAGTCGTTCATGGTGGAGGACCAGAAATCAACCAATGGTTAGAAAAATTAGGAATAAAGCCAGTTTTTCTTGATGGTCTGCGTATTACCGACACTAAAACCATGGACATAGTTGAAATGGTTCTTGTAGGGAGAGTCAATAAACAGATAGTAAGTGGAATTAATAATCACGGAAGTTTAGCCGTTGGACTATGCGGTATAGATGGGGGATTAATTGAAGCAAGACCTTTTGGGGGTGGAACCCATGGGCTTGTGGGAGAAGTTGCAAAAGTAAATATAAAAGTATTAAGTCCACTCCTCGAAGAAGGATATGTCCCTGTCATTTCAAGTGTCGCCAACTCCTCTGATAGCAGATCACATAATATCAATGCTGATACTGTTGCTGGAGAACTTGCAGCAGCACTATGTGCTGAAAAATTAATCCTTTTGACAGATACTCCTGGTATTTTAAGGAATGCAAATGATCCGTCTTCTTTAATAGAAAAGATACGTCTATCAGAAGCTAGAGAATTAATTGATCAAGGCATCGTTAAAGAAGGCATGAAACCAAAAGTTGAATGTTGTATTCGCTCACTCGCTCAAGGTGTCAATGCTGCACACATTATTGACGGAAGAACTCCTCATGCCCTTTTATTAGAAGTATTCACTGATGCCGGTATTGGAACAATGGTTATGGGCAGAGGTTAAATGTCAAACTCAGCTTCGGCTATAAAAGCTGCTGAAGCTGCCCTTGATAAAGGTGATTATAATCTTTGCATAAAAATAATAGATCCCTTACTTTTATCCTTCTCAACAGCTACACCAATCGGATCACAATTAAGACTCCTAAAAGTCACTGCTTATATGGGTCTAGGTGATGAACAAAATGCAATTAATATTTGTCAGACTTTAATCAATAGCAAAGATGCGAATGTTCGTCAACAGTCTAAACAACTCCTTTCAATACTTGATGCACCGTCATTACCAAGGCCTTCAAACTGGTCTGTAGAAATACCAAAAATAGAGATGGAGTCATCTTTAAAGTCATCATCTAGAAAACCAAAAAGAAAAAAGAAAAAAGTTAATCATCCTCCAACTGGTCCAACCAAAAACCTAGACTTTGGATTTTCAATAATAACTTTATTAATCATTTCGTTGTTAGCCTTTCTCTTGAGTGGTTGTGTTGATATATCAACAAACTTGAGTATTACTAGTTCAAATCGACTAAAAATTTCACTTGATATTGATAGCATTTCTAGCAAATCAATTCCATGGCAAATAGAATTTGCAGATAATCTTGCTAAAGAAAATAGTGTTTTTAAAATCCAAGCCGAAGGAAATAAACAACATTTTGAATCACCTACTATTCGATTTGAAGAGGCAAATGAATTACTTCAACAAATAACCTCAGTAGTTTCAAATACCAGCGGATTCAATATTAATAAACCTGAACTAACTACAACTAATCGAAATTGGATAATTGGCGCCAATCAAAATTTGAAAATTTATTTTGACTTAAGAGAACTTCCAAAAGTTCCTGGATTAAAATTAAATTTAATAATACATGGCATTCAAAATAAAAATAACTTCAAAACTCAACCTCTAGAACCTATCTTTAAAAAAGGGCTAACATCATTACCTCTTAAAATCGGACAGATTAATCAATTAGAGGTTTCCTATTGGAAATGGAACCAAATTGCAGTTGGGCTTATCTTAATAATTTCTCTGATTTTAATAAGCTTATTCCTTCAAACATTTCGTCTCAATATGGGATTCGGTTTTCCTGAACTGCCACCTTAGCGAAGTTTCCACATTTCAAAGCTGAAGAGGATCAGGGTCAATAGAAAGACTTACTCCTTTTGGCAAATCTTTCCATAATTCAGATCCATAAGGAAGTGGAATTTGACTTGATTCAGGACCGTATAAAAGCAGTTGCCAACGGCTTTTACCAGCAACCCTCTCAACTAATGAAGGTGCTGGACCAACCAATTTCCAACCTTTTTGACTGCAAAAATTACTGATTTTAGATGAGATATGAAATGCTCCATTTGAGGTCAGTTCTGAAGATTCACCTGAAAACCTTAATAAACATGCACGACTGTATGGAACTAACGCTGCTTCTCTTCTAGTCTTTTCCTCTTGCTTAAGAAACTCTTCATACCTCCCATCAATTAAATGAAGAATCACTGGGTGATCAGGACAATAAGTTTGCACTACTACCTTCCCAGGTTGCTCACCTCGTCCCGCACGACCAGCTAATTGCATGAAAAGTTGAAGAGTTTCCTCTGTAGCCATTAAATCAGGACGATGCAATAAACCATCTGCTGCTAGAACGACGGCAAGGGTAACTTTTGGTAGATCCATACCCTTAGAGAGCATCTGAGTTCCTACCAAGATATCGGCATTACCTTTGGCAAATTTTTCAAGCAATAATCTATGGCCATCACGGCCTCTAGTTGTATCTCTATCAAACCGTAACAAGCTGATCCCCTCTAGCTCTCGTTCCAAATGATCAATAACTCTTTGAGTTCCCGTTCCAAATGGTTTAAAAGCATTTGAGCCACATTCTCCACATCTATCATTAATTTTAGAGCGAAAGTCACACCAATGACAACGTAGCCATTGATTTCCCTCTTTAGAGCGATGCACAGTTAAAGCAACATCACAATGTGGACATTGGACAACCTCACCACAACTACGGCAACTTAGAAAGCTGCTATACCCACGTCTAGGCACTAAAATTATAGCCTGATTTCCATTATTTTTTAGATTCAAAAGTTGTTTTTTTAGATATCTACTAATTAAGCTTCGATTACCAATAGCTAATTCTTCACGCATGTCTACAACATTAACCATTGGTAATTTACGATTTAAAATTCGTCGAGTTAATCTTGCGACAATAATATTGCCTTTGGGTTCTATATCCCTCCAAATACTCAAAGATGGAGTTGCTGTTCCAAGTATTACTTTAGCTCCTATTTTTTTTGCTCTATCAATTGCTAAATCTCTTGCATGATAACAAGGCATAGGGGATTCCTGTTTATAAGAACTGTCATGTTCTTCATCAAGCACTATCAATCCTAAGTTAGATAATGGAAGAAAGATTGCTGATCGAGTGCCAATAAAGATACTAGGTGTTCTTGTTTCCAAAGATTTCTTCCAAGTATCTATTCTCTCTTGAGGCGAGCAATTACTATGATATTCAAAAACATTTTCTCCGAATCTCTTTCTAAAGCGATCAACTAATTGTGGTACTAATCCAATTTCAGGCGTAAGTATCAGACAATGCCTACTTGCAGATAACTCAAGTGCAGCAATTTGTAAGTACACCTCCGTCTTTCCAGATCCGGTAATGCCCCAAAGTAGAAGAGTTGAGCCATTTTGAAGAGACTTATATTTTTCTTTAGCTAATTTTTGCTCTAATGTTAAAGGTTGAGAATCCTCAATTTTTAAGATCCTTTGATCATTAGATTGCTTATTATCAGAAGAATCATTCAGAAAAAGACGTTTTTCTCTTTCTCCGCAACCAGTCAAAATAAAGTTTTTAATTAGTACTGAGGAGAATCCTTCACCCTCCAAATCTTTTTGCCATTTCCCTCCTCCATTTAAAAGAAGATGTTCCTTTAACTCAATCTGTCTGGTAGATATATCACCCTCAAAACTTTTGCTAGACAATTTCACCCACCAAAGTTTTTTAGACCTTTTTGATAATTTCGACCTCCCCAACCAACCTGGAGGTAAAGCAGCCTTAAGCATCTGAAAATCACTTACGAATAATTCACGAGCCATTTCGCCAAGCCACTCTCTCCATTCTTTTTTGATAGCTGCCTTTTGAACCAAGGAAACCACATCATTAAATGAAATATTATTGAGGTTTTCTTTTGAATTTATTTTTCTTTTTTTGACTACCAAGCCCTGCATAAGTCGCCCTTTTAGACGAACTGTCACGACATCGCCTAACTCTATGTGTAAATTATTTCCATCTTGATAAGAGAAACATCGCCCTTCTCTACCCACATGCAACCAAATATCAAAGACAAAAGGATTCATATCATTGTTTAATACTTGCCGACTTCAGAAATTTTTCTTACCATTGGATTGTTAACAGCTTTAAAGCTGTTGTGGAGCTTGCAAGATCCCACCCAAAGGGAAGACTAGAAGCTTTGCCTACATTAGGAATAATCCTATTGTGAGGCATGCCGGTCTGAGAAATCCCCTGACATCCTTGCATACAAATTGATTACCGTTCTTCAACGAAACATCCTTACTTACTGTTGTAAGTTCTTAATTTATATCATGTGATTTTTCGCAAGATTCATCACGATTAAGGACAATGTCAAATTAGAGTGTTTTTGTTGAAATTCTACAAATTAAATAGTCTTTCCTGAAATATTTTCTCTAGGAGATTCCTTCCATTTTTAGGTAATAACATGAGTTCTGCAACAGACCAAAAAACAATCGAGAAAGTTACTTCTAAGAAAAAGAAGAAGTCTAAAAACTTGTCTATAAATCAGGAAACAAAAAATAATTCAAAAAAAATCAAAAAAACTTCCGCCAAAGAAAAAGTGACTAAAGAAACTCAAACTCCTCCTCAAGAATCATCAAATGATCTTAAAATCGATTTAGATCTAGAGGCGGATAAATTAATTGCTGAAGCAGACAAAGTAACTGAATCAGAAATCGATCTTGATGATGACGATAATGTCTCCATGCTTTCAAGTGCTCAAGAGGCAGCAGCTAAGGCTTTAGCAAGCATAAAAATTGGGCCAAAAGGGGTTTACACAGAAGATTCTATAAGGGTTTATCTGCAAGAGATTGGTCGAATAAGACTGCTCAGGCCAGACGAAGAAATTGAATTAGCAAGAAAGATAGCTGATCTTCTTCAATTAGAAGAGGAAGCTGCTCAGTTTGAAAGTGAGAATGGTCATTTCCCCTCTGTTAAAGAATGGGCAAATCTTGCAGAAATGCCATTAACTCGCTTCCGCAGGCGGTTAATGCTTGGCAGAAGAGCAAAAGAAAAAATGGTGCAATCAAATCTACGGTTGGTAGTTTCAATTGCAAAAAAATATATGAATAGAGGTTTATCCTTTCAAGATCTAATCCAAGAAGGAAGCCTTGGTCTAATTCGTGCAGCGGAAAAATTCGACCATGAGAAAGGATATAAATTTTCAACTTATGCTACGTGGTGGATTAGACAGGCAATTACCAGAGCAATTGCAGATCAAAGCAGAACAATTCGTTTGCCAGTTCATCTATATGAAACTATTTCACGTATCAAGAAAACCACTAAAGTTTTAAGTCAAGAATTTGGAAGGAAACCAACCGAGGAAGAAATTGCCGAAAGTATGGAAATGACTATCGAGAAACTTAGATTTATAGCCAAGAGTGCTCAACTCCCCATTTCTCTAGAAACTCCTATTGGGAAAGAAGAAGATTCTAGACTTGGTGATTTTATTGAGGCAGATATTGAAAACCCTGAGCAGGATGTAGCAAAAACCTTATTAAGAGAAGATTTGGAAGGTGTTCTCGCCACATTAAGTCCTAGAGAAAGAGATGTTCTTAGACTTCGTTATGGTTTAGATGATGGGAGGATGAAAACACTTGAGGAAATTGGACAAATTTTTGATGTAACCAGAGAGCGAATCAGACAAATCGAGGCCAAGGCCTTAAGGAAGTTACGTCATCCAAATAGAAACGGAGTACTTAAAGAATATATAAAGCTAAATTAAAAAAATTAAACTATAACCTTTACTTTTCCTAACAAGAAATACAAATATTTGGTTAGATCATAAATTTCATTTCACATCAACCTTATTAAATTATTTTCCAAGAATTTTAATTTGGTAAGGTTGACTGCTTAAGGTAATGAAATAGAAAATATTTGCTAATGACACTAGACCAACTGCGCATCGCCTCTCGCCGAAGCCAGCTGGCCATGGTTCAGACGAACTGGGTACGAGATGAACTACAAAAAGCCCATCCTGATATTGCTATCACTATCGAAGCAATGGCTACGCAGGGTGACAAAATACTTGATGTAGCATTAGCGAAAATAGGAGATAAAGGTCTTTTCACTAAAGAGCTTGAAGCTCAAATGCTTCTTGGTCATGCCGAAATTGCAGTACACTCACTTAAGGATTTACCAACAAACCTTCCAGATGGATTAATTCTTGGCTGCATAACAGAAAGGGAGGATCCTTCGGACGCGTTAGTCGTTAATGAGAAAAATCAAATTTACAAACTAGAAACGCTGCCAGAAGGTTCTGTAGTGGGGACTAGTTCATTAAGAAGGCTTGCTCAATTGCGATACCATTATCCACATCTTATTTTCAAAGATGTACGAGGAAATGTTATTACACGATTAGAAAAGCTTGACTCAGAAGAATATGACTGTCTTATCTTGGCTGCTGCTGGATTACAAAGACTTGGTTTTGCTAATCGAATACATCAGTTAATTCCAACAGATATTTCACTCCATGCAGTAGGACAGGGTGCTCTTGGTATTGAATGTGTAAGTGGTCAAAAAGAGGTACTAGATATTTTAAAAACACTTGAACACGAATCAACATCTAAAAGATGTTTAGCAGAAAGGTCTTTCCTTAGAGAGCTTGAAGGAGGATGTCAAGTTCCAATAGGCGTTAGAACTGAAATTAACAACGATGAATTAATTCTTGAAGGTATGGTTGCAAGTTTAGATGGTAAAAGATTAATTAGAGATATAAAAAAAGGCTCTGTAAGCGCTGCAGAGGAAATCGGAATAGACTTAGCAAACGAATTAAAAGGCCGTGGTGCTGGAGAAATATTAGAAGAGATATTCAAGTCTGCAAGGGCCTAAATCGCTCGAACAATTTAATTAATTAAATTCGGATTTATTTCAGATAAGTAGCGCTCCTCGCAAGATTTAATAATCTGAACTGCTTTTTCAACACCAAAGAAACCGTTTACAGTACAAGTTCCTGGTTTTTTAAGATCTTTATAATGCTCCCAATAATAAGTTGTTTCATTAAGCCAGTGCTTGCCTAATTGCTCAAAGCTTTTTATGTGATCCATCCTTTTATCATCTGCTATTACGCCAATAACTTTGTCGTCAACTTCACCTCCATCATCAAAGGTCATTATTCCTATAATCCTTGCCTCAACAATTGAACCAGGGATCAACGGCTCTGTAACACTCACAATTTCGATATCTAATGGATCGCCGTCTTCATCCCAAGTACGTGGAAGACATCCATAAGCGAACGGGTAGGCGAGGGAAGAATATCCAACTCGATCAAGCTTTAGATGCCCCGTTTCAGTAATAAGCTCGTATTTATTTATGGTATTTGAATTTAACTCAACGATAGTATTGACTCTAAGTTCAGATTCATTGGCAAACGCAGGTAAAACATGAAGCAGATTAGGCATTGTTCTGCTAGGTGCTTGGTCAAGGTTAGCCATAGTATTTTTTTATGTTCTTACATGGTAAATCAACACAGTAAATGCAAATGAAGTTATGGCAAATAATTTAGAAAAGTTTCAACAAAAAATATGCCTTAATTAATTTTTATGCTAATAAATATATATTTTAATCAGCGATTTTAGAAAGCTTTTCAAGTTTATTGTCTAAGTATTGAAGAAAATAATTTGGTGATAATGTTTCTCCAGAGACCCTCTTTACAAGTTCTTCGGAATCTAAACTTCTCCCATAATGATGAACATTTTTACGAAGCCAACTCAAAATTTTGCTGATTTCCTTTGATTCAATAAGATTTTCAATTTTCCCTAAATCTTTTTCAAGAGTTTTTGTTAACTGAGCGCTAATGAGATGACCAAGCAAATAAGAAGGAAAATAACCAAACATCCCCTCACTCCAGTGAACATCTTGCAAACACCCTTCAGTATCATTTTTTGGAGAAACTCCTAGAAGGTTCAAATACCTTGTATTCCATTCATTGGGTAAATCTTCCACAGGTAGTCCTTTTTCAAGAAGATCAATTTCCAAATCAGTCCTAATCATTATGTGCAAGCCATAACTGAGTTCATCTGCCTCTACTCGATTCAATCCTGGAGTGAATGGATTTAGATTGACCCATAAATCATTTCCAGAGTGAATTGGAGCACCTGCATTCTCAAAATGATGCCAAAAAGACTTTGCGAATGAAAAGCTCCTAGCAATTCTATTTTCCCAAAATAGAGATTGACTCTCATGAACAGCCATAGAGGTTGCTTGACCTAAAGGCCATGCAAACCATTGGTGGCTTTCTGAAGGCAAGCCTTGTTCATAAAGAGAATGTCCCCACTCATGAGCAGTAGCTAATAAGCAAGAAAGTGGCTGACCTTTAACTATTCGAGTCGTAATTCGATAATCATCTGGACCTAAAGTTATGGAGAATGGATGTGGGGACTTAGCTATAGCTGTATTAGAGGGATCTCTAGACCAATCATTTAAAAGTATTTGACAAAGCTTTTCTTGATCGTTAATTGCTAAATCCCATTTTTCAATCTTTTTGTTAGTAACAATAGAAGCCCTATGAATCAATTCTGGCAATCTATTTTTTAAAGGTTCAAATAGTTCCTTTACACGATTAATCGTTAAGTTCGGCTCAAACGGTTGTGCAAGTGTCTCCCAACAAGTTCTATCTTCACAAAGTTGATTGGATTCTTCTTTTCGTAATGTAATTAGTTTTTTGAGAGCTTGCGAAAAGCACTGAAAATCATTATTTTTCCTAGCTTCCTGCCAACACATATAACCTTCAGACTTTGCGGTTGCAAGCTCAACAACCAATTTAGGATCTAAACTTTTTTGTCTATTGAAATCCTGCTCAAGCAAATCAAGATTTTTAAACCTATCTGTTAAGAGCTGTGATTCCAAATCATCGTTTTGTTTTAAATTTTGAAGTTCAGATTTTGCTTCTTTTATTAAAATTTCGAACTTTTCACAACTTTGTCTTGCATGAAGTTGTTTAGCTAAAAAACTTAATTGCTCTCCTCTCCAAGAGGAACCAGCAATAGGCATAGTTGTATTTTGATCCCAGTAGAGAGTGCTTTGTATAGATCCCAACAACTGCGTATCTTTTAGGTAATCTCCTAAAAGCTGCCAAGCAGACTTTGACAAAGTAGTCCATTTAATATTTGTGTAATACTAATATCAAATTGATGAAAAAAGATTTATATTTCATCAATTTAAAATAATTTAAATTTTAAGTTCTTAATTTAATTATTCATGATTTGAAAATAAAAAAGATTATATCTTTTTATAAGATCTAAGTCGAAATTCATTGACTTAATAGAAAGGCAACAAACCTGTTAGAATTTATAGATTAAGGTTAAATGGTTTATTAGGAATGGATCAGGTTTTATCAACTTTAGATTTCGAGACGAATGGACAAGGCTTTACTGATATAACAAAAGATATAAATCATTGGATTAAAAATTACAAGCTTCATAAAGGAATACTTCTTATTTTTCTAAAACATACAAGCTGTAGTTTAATTATAAATGAAAATGCGGACATCAATGTTCTTAAAGATTTATCAACTTACATGAAAGCCATTGTGCCCGAAAAGGGATTTTATCCAATTGACAGAAGTGATAAAAGAATAGAATATCTTCATTCAGAAGAGGGATTTGACGATATGCCTGCTCATATAAGAACAATGCTTACCTCAAATAATCTTAGCTTCAGTGTTGTTGATGGCAAATTAGAAATAGGCTTATGGCAAGCAATTTATATTTGGGAACATAGAACCTCAAATAAATCAAGGTCATTACAATTGCATGCAATTGGTGATTTTGATTTAAATTAAAATTAGATAGAAAAAACTCATGGTTTCTTTAATAGAGCAAAATCAACTAGATTATTTTAAAGAAAAGAACCCTTCTTGGATAATAGATAATAAAACCATAAAGAAGGAATTTAAATTTGATAATTTTATTGATGCTTTTGGCTTTATGAGTAAGGTCGCCCTTTTATCTGAAAAAATGGATCATCATCCAAATTGGCAGAATACATATAATAAAGTTAAAATCGAATTAACTACACATGACAAAGGTGGAATTACTACTAATGACATCAAGCTTGCTGAGTCTATTGATAAATTAATCAATACCTAATTTATATTATTTTCTGCTATTAAAATGAACAAAAGCGAATCCAATTCTAAAGAAAAAATAATTTCCAAGACTAATATACCTATTACAATTATATCAGGATTTTTAGGATCAGGGAAAACCACTTTATTAAATCATATACTTACTAATCAAAAAGGAATCAAAACAGCTGTATTAGTGAATGAATTTGGTGAAATAGGGATTGATAATGAATTAATAATTAAGACTGAAGAAGAAATGATTGAGTTAACTAATGGATGTATTTGCTGTTCTATAAATGGTGAGTTAGTAGGAGCAATAGAAAAGTTAATCAAAGTCAATAAGAAAATAGATTACATTATTATTGAAACTACAGGTTTAGCCGACCCTCTTCCAGTTGCAATGACATTACTAGGAAGTGAATTAAGAGATAAAACAAGATTAGATTCAATTATAACTTTAATAGATGCTGAGAACTTTAATGATGTCGCCTTAGAAAGTTCAATAGGAAGATCACAAATAATTTATGGTGATATTTTACTTCTTAATAAATGTGATTTAGTAACCAATGAAAATATAGAAGAAACTATAACTAAATTAAAAGAAATAAAAAACGATGCGAGAATTTTAAAAAGTATTAAAGGGAATATTCCTCTCAACCTATTATTAAGTGTTGGTCTATTTGAGATCGATCTGATAAATCAAAAGGAATCAGGCCATGATAATCATGGCCACGCTCATAAACATCATGATCATCAACACTCTCATAAACATCATGATCACTCAAAAAAAGATGATAATCAAATTGAAGATTTCATTTCTATTTCTTTTCAAGTTAAGGAACCATTTTCTCTTAGGAAATTCCAATATTTTCTAGATAATCAATTAAAAAGCAATGTTTTCAGAGCTAAAGGGATCCTCTGGTTTAATGAAAGCGAAAGAAGACATGTATTTCATTTAGCAGGTAAAAGAATTTCTATTGATGACAGTGAATGGGGTGAAGAAAGAAATAATCAACTTGTCTTCATTGGGAAAGAATTAGACAGTGAGAAACTACTTTCTCAATTATATGCATGCATTGAAAAAGAACAAAATAAGTCCACTAATAGGATTGAAGTTTAAATGCTTAATTTGCTTCAAAAGAGTAAAGAGAAGAAAAGAAATATTATATTTTTCTCTTCTTTAGTCAAATGTAAAGATAGTCGATTTATATTAAAAATACTAGTCATATTATTAACTTTTTTCATTTTATGGCCTTTATTTAGCCTTATATCGGAAGGACTATATGGTATTCAAAAAGGTTCTGTTTATCTAACAAAAGACAATTTTAATGAAATAAAAGGAACGCTATTATTATTAGTTTTTTCTCTAACTTTAGGAGGATTTTTAGGTATAACAAATGGTTGGATTTTAGCTAATTGCAACTTTAAAGGCAGAAAAATACTTAGAATTTTTCAACTTATCCCTTTTGCAACCCCAGCTTATTTATTAGCTGCAACATTCATTGACTTAGGCAGTATCAACTCCATCAGGATTACAGGGATGTTTTGGGGTGTTGTAATAATGGCCTTTACAACCTATCCATATGTATTTCTTCTAAGTTCTGAAAGTTTTGAAAAAGGTGGTAGAAAGCAAATTGAAGCATGCAGAACTCTTGGAATAGGTCCTTGGAAAAGTTTTTTTAAAATATCTCTACCAATAGCAATCCCTTCAATTACTGCCGGTTTAGCTTTAATGGCTATGGAAATTATAAATGAGTTAGGTGCTGTTCAACTCTTAAATATACCAAGTATTTCAGCAGGAATCATTGAGAGTTGGATAGAAGAAGGTGAACCCTCAGGCGCAATCGCTCTTGCTTTATTTACTTTGATTTTAGTTTTCATATTGATTTCTATTGAACGCAAATCAAGAGAAAGAAGTAAAAGATGGACTGATGGAATAATCGGTGGGGATTCCCCCAAATGGAAACTAAAAGGCATAAATCTATTTCTCGCTCAAGTAATAACATTTACACCTCCAATACTTACCTTAGGGATCCCAATTACATGGGCAATAACAAATATTGATCAAATGAATCAAGGATTTAATACTGAGTTAATTGGTTTAACTGTTAGAAGCTTTAGTTTAGGCTTAATTGTTGCATTAATAACAATATTTATATCATTAATTTTGTCAATTTCTAAAAGATGGCAAAATCATAAATGGCTCAATTTATTAACCTTCTTATCAAGTATTGGTTATGCAATACCTGGATCAGTTTTAGCACTAGCTATTATTTCATTCAATGGAAATATATGGCAAATCAACATATTAAGTCTACTAATCTGGGGATATAGTATCCGATTCTTAGCTGTATCCAAAGGTGGGCTTGATGCTGGCTTTGAGGGGATTTCACCAAATATTGATAACGCAGCTATTAATCTTGGCAAAAGCTGGCCAGAAGTTCTTATTAAAATACATTTGCCTCTTCTCAGAGGGCCTATGATTGTGGGTGCACTTCTTGTATTTGTTGACACAATAAAAGAATTACCATTAACTTTTATATTAAGGCCATTTGATTTTGATACTCTTTCAGTACGAATATTTCAATATGCAGGAGATGAAAGAGTAGCAGAATCTATCTTCCCTTCATTAATAATAATTTGTCTTGGATTAATTGCTTCTTTAGCCTTGATCCCAAGCTTAAATAATAGAAATAATTAAAATACAATTTAAGCTTTAAATAACTTTTTAATTGGGTAAAGTAAAGCTGCGAGTATATCAGAGACTGTTGAGACAAGGCGATAGCAGAGCAATGAAGCCAAAAGAGGAGCTTCTGATAACTGTGCACTAAGACAAAACAAAATTATAGATTCAAAAACACCTATTCCCCCTGGAGCTGCTGGAACTAAAAGGCCAATTAACCAAGCTAAAGAAAAGTAAGATATTAATTCAAGTTGAGAAAATAATGATCCAATAGAAAAAGCATTCATACAACAAAAAAAGCCAAGGAAACGAACCAAAATAAATATCACCTCTACAAAAAGTGGTTTGTATGGATAAAATATTTTTGTAGCAATATTCTGTTTGTTTTCAATCAGAGTCCTATCGTTTCCTTTATCACTATTAAAAATAGAAGCCTTCATAGTCTTCATTTTCTTAATAATAATCTCTCTAAGTCCAGGAAGAAAAAGCAAGGTAGATGACCAGCAGAGAATGAAAAGAAATATATTAAAGCCTCCAAAAGGTATAACAATCAAAGCAGCCACCATCATCAGCAACGGTTCTAAAACAATTGATTCTGCTGACTTTTGTTTTGAAAAATTTTTTCGCAAAATATTATATCTTGATGCAAAGTGCCATATTCCTCCTGGCAAATATTTATAAATATTTGTATTTATAAATATTTTAATTATTTTCAAATTATTACTATTACAACCAATACTATTGATCAATAACTTCCAGGCATAGGCATTAATAATTATACTAAATAAACTAAAAAGAATTCCTCCTGATAACCATGCTAGCTCTTCTATTCCAATATTCTGATCAGCTAAAGCCTCAAAGTTATCGTATACTGATTTACCAATAAATCCTAAACAAATTAATGTTATCAACAATCTAATATTAAGTTTAGATATAATGCCAAAAACTAAAGATAATTTTTTACTCTGAATATTTTTAAAATCAAACATCATTCTGACCAATTATCCAATTCATAAAGATCTGATAATTCCATGAATACTTTATGACGAATCTCTTCTATTGGAATTCCAGTATTTAAACTTATTTTCGATAGATCCTTATGCTCTATTTTTATTGAAATCTGACCATTTGGCCTCATTGCTTTTTTATAATTAATTTCACCTAGCTTAGTTTTGTATTTTCCCATACGTCTAGGAAGTATCCAACGATTAATCTTATTTTCTCTTAGTCCAAGAGTTGTACTGTAATTAAACCAAACTTCCCTCAATAAAGTTTCATTATCAGAGTGGACAATAGCTTGTATACTTACTCCTTTTCTATTCTTTTTCATATCAACCGAATGACATATAACATCAATGGCTCCAGCTCCTCTTAATCTTTCAATTAAAATAGAAATATCTTCAGGTGTGGAATCATCAATCCAAGCTTCCTGAAAAGTTATATTCTCATAAGTAGGATTATTATTATTAATAATTTGGCCTTCATTTTGATCTGTTAAAAGAACTCTTAAAAAATTCGGCCTAGATATATTTTTATGTCCTAAACCTATACCAATCTTTTTAATATTTATACTATCTGGCTGTCCAAGCTTATCTAAAAACACTGCCATTAAAGCTATACCAGTTGGTGTTGTTATTTCTCCATTATATTTATCATCAAGCGACATCAAAGGAATTTTATTTTGCTTCGCTATTTCTACAACGGTAGGAACAGGGACAGGTAGAAGTCCATGAGAAGTAGATACAACTCCTTTCCCTGCAGGTGGGCTTGAAAAATAAATATTTTCTGGCTTTAAAAAATCCATCGCAGAGCATACATTAATAATATCAATTATCGAATCGATTGAACCTAGTTCATGAAAATGGATATCTGAAATTTGATTACCATGAACAACTGCTTCTGCTTGTGCAAGAATTTCAAAAACCTTAATTGATTTCTTTTTAACAAAATCATTCAAGCTTGAAGCTAAAATAAAGTTTTTTATAAAAGTAAAGCTTCTCGATAATTCTTTAAATTCAATTTTGGTTTTTGTGCATGAAATCCCTTTAATTCCAAAGCTATCTCTGACATCAAAATTTATCTTATAATTGTTATCTATTTTTAATTTTTCTAAGTTATCAAAGAAAACAGATTCAGGAACACCCAAATCAAATAATGCTGATGCCAGCATATCGCCTGAAATTCCGAGACTACAATCAAAAAAAATCGATTTCATTTAAGAGTAAATTTATAATTAATTGTATACATAAAATTAATATGAATAAAATTCAAAGATGTCAATAATTTTTATCTTTTAAGATTTTTCCTACTTTTATTATTTGTTGATGATTTAGGAATAGGACCTATTATCTGAAAATCTTCAACCAAAAGTTGATAGTCAACACGTCGAACATCAAAACTTATAAAATGTTTTAAATAATTGATAGGTATTGCTCCTTTAAGATTAACTTTAAAAGGTAATACTTTTTTTTGTTGATTTCTTGGCTTTTGACGAATTTTTACTACTGCCTCATTCTCTTCTGGGTTAGTAAAAATCAATTCTCCCCTTATTGAAAAATAGTCATCACCTTCACTTAATTCATCAGAGTCAACTTTAAAACTTGAACTTTCATTCGAAAGCTCCTCTTGAACAACAACATCTTTATTCAAAGTACTTGGTTCCCAGATACCTGTGATTTGCAAATGAAGATTTTGATTATTTCTACATCTTGGGTAAACGACCCAGAGATGAGGTTTTTCTAGTGAAACGTGATTACGGATCAAAGTTATAACTCTGCCAAGAACAACTGAATCAATTTCATTCCCTTTAACATCAATTATCTTTCCACGAGTAAAAGTTTCATCATCTTGCGGTTTGTAAATACCTCTAACTATTCCAATTGCTCTGTATTGCAATGGGTCAGTAACCGAAGGGATCGGATGGTTTTGCATCTATTTAATAAATGGGCTATCAGTGCCCAATCTTAAATTTACCAAAATCTTACAAAGACTATGATGATTTTATTTAATTGGGACATTTTCGTATTCTGACTGATCAAAAGCATTGAGAGCTTCATCAAGTGCATCTGATGGAGTTGTAGCATTATTCATTGCTCCTGCTCGCTTAAGACGATTCATCAAATCAAATGGATCAATAGGCAACCCATTCTCATTTTTATCTTCTGAATCAAAAGTACTGTAAATATCTCTTTTATCGTCAATAGAATAATTTTTTACTTCCGAAATTTTTGTAAATCTAGCATCAAATAAAGTACGTCCAGCACAAATAAAAGTTGGCATTAAAAAAAATAAAACCAAAAACAATTGGCTACGAAGAAAATGTGCAATTTGATTCAAAACTAAACTTTCGTCTGATTTTACATGATAATAACTTAAGCAATATTTTTTTAGGGCCTTGCTTGTAGCAACATGGAATGTCAATTCTATTCGCTCAAGAATAGATCATGTTAAAGAATGGCTAATTACCAACAAGATTGACATACTTTGCTTACAAGAAACAAAAACAGAGGATTATTTATTCCCAGTCGAAGTTTTTTCAAACCTTGGTTACGAAGTTTCAATATCTGGGCAAAAATCTTATAATGGTGTTGCAATAATAAGTAAATTCCCGATTAATGATATAAAGATTGGTTTTGATAAGGTAATATCAAACCATGAAGATTTAGATATTTTAAGTCAACAAAAAAGAATTATAAGTGCTGAAATCAATGATATGATAATCATCAATGTTTATGTTCCTAATGGATCATCGATTGATTCGGATAAGTTTATTTACAAAGTAAAATGGCTAGAATGTCTGAAATTATATCTAAAGCAAATAATTTCAAGTCATTCACCTATATGTTTATTAGGAGACTTTAATATAGCCCCGGAAGATAAAGATATACATACGCCAAGTAATTACGAAGAGTCAATTATGACCTCTTCCAAAGAAAGAAAATTACTCAAAGATGCTTTAGGAGAAGAATTAGAAGATGTTTTTAGAATTTTTGAACCAGGAGAAAAACATTGGTCATGGTGGGATTATCGCCATTCAGCTTGGGAGAGGGATAAGGGTTGGCGAATCGATCATATTTATCTAACAGAAGATATTCTAAGTTGTGCCAACAGTTGTTGGATCGATAAAGAACCCAGATCCAAAGAGAAACCTAGTGACCACGCACCTGTAATTGTCGATATAAGCTGGCCACCATCAGAGATTGAAAATGAATTTTTCTTTTAAAAAAATTAGGCTATTTTCTATTTTCAAATCATCACAGAATTAACAAATCAAATATTTACAATCATCCAAAAAACATTAGATCAATCAGCAAGAATTCCTTGTGAAGCCATACTATGACTTGTTTTTATGTATAAAATCAATTAGAAAAACAGAAGTTTAAAAGGTTAAACAAAAATAACCAGATGCTGAACAGATTCAAAAATTTAGACGAATCAGTCACTTTTAGGCCATTATGGCGAACTGTGTTTATGAGCTCATTCGCTGAGGTACCGTGACAGACGCGTTGAACACAAAAAGATCTAAAGAAATTTTTGGCTCTGCCAAAAATTTAATGCCAGGTGGAGTCAGTTCACCAGTAAGAGCTTTCAAATCCGTTGAAGGGGATCCAATCGTTTTTGATCGAGTTAAAGGTCCTTACGCATGGGATGTAGATGGAAACAGATACATCGACTATGTAGGAAGCTGGGGTCCTGCGATTTGTGGGCATGCCCATCCTGAGGTGATTGCAGCCCTTCAAGAGACACTTGAAAAAGGTACTAGCTTCGGAGCTCCTTGTGCTCTTGAAAACCAACTCGCTGAGATGGTAATTGATGCTGTACCAAGCGTTGAGATGGTCCGTTTTGTTAATAGTGGAACAGAAGCCTGCATGGCCGTTCTGCGTTTAATGAGAGCCTTCACTGGAAGAGACAAAGTTATTAAGTTTGAAGGTTGCTATCACGGGCATGCAGATATGTTTTTAGTAAAGGCAGGATCAGGAGTTGCAACACTTGGTCTGCCAGACTCACCAGGCGTTCCAAGGAGTACAACAGCTAATACCCTTACTGCCCCATATAACGACCTTGAAGCAGTTAAAGAGCTATTTGCTGAAAACCCTGATGCTATTTCTGGCGTAATTCTCGAGCCAGTTGTAGGGAATGCAGGCTTCATAACACCAGAACCAGGTTTTTTAGAAGGATTAAGAGAGGTAACACAAGAAAATGGAGCTCTTTTAGTTTTTGATGAAGTAATGACTGGTTTTAGAATCAGCTATGGAGGAGCCCAAGAGCGTTTTGGAGTCACCCCTGATTTAACTACTATGGGTAAGGTAATTGGAGGAGGACTACCTGTAGGAGCATATGGTGGACGAAAGGAAATCATGTCAATGGTTTCTCCTTCTGGTCCAATGTATCAAGCAGGTACATTGAGCGGTAATCCTTTAGCAATGACTGCAGGTATTAAAACTCTTGAGCTTCTTAAACAAGAAGGTACCTATGAAAAATTAGAGGCTATTACTAAAAAACTTTTAGATGGAATCATCACTGCTGCTAAAGAATCAAACATTGCAATCCATGGTCAAAGTATTAGCGCTATGTTCGGTTTTTACCTTTGTGAAGGCCCTGTCAGAAACTTTGAGGAAGCTAAAGCTGCAGACACTGATCGTTTCAGCAAACTACATAGACTAATGCTTCAAAAAGGGGTTTATTTGGCTCCAAGTGCATTTGAAGCTGGTTTCACCTCACTTGCTCATTCTGAAGATGACATAACTTCGACAATAAAAGCTTTCCAAGAAAGTTTCGCAGAAATTGCATAATAATAAAATCCAATTTAAATTAATAATTTAAATTGGATTTTATCTAATTTTTTCCTGAACTATTTATTTCTTCCGCCTACTATTACAGGAACATTTCCTGATTTAGTTCCTGGTAAAGCAGGTACTACTTGAGTCTCCCCATTCCATTTATCTAAAAATAATTTGAAAAGGACTTGATCATCAAGACTTTTATTTAATGTGTCATATCTCAAAGCTTCTTGCTCTGCAATTTTAACTTCAGTTTGAGCTCTTAATAATTGCTGCTCAGCTATCTGTTTTTGTTCAATTGCTGCTCGATACTCATCTGCAATTGTCAATCCTGTGAGATCAAGAGATTGAACATCAACATAATCAAACTTATTAAGTTCATCTGCAACTGTTTGCTCTACCAATTCAGAGATATCACTCCAGGAGCTAGCTATTGTTACCAACTCATACTTTGAAAAAACTGACTTTAAAGCTTTAAGTAATGATGGTTGAATAATCCTATTGTATATCTCTCTATCATTATAAGAAATAGTTTTGAATACTCTTCCAGCTTCATTAGGCTTTAGAGCATATTTCACAGTGGCTGTAGCAGAAATAACTTGCAAATCTTTAGTTAAAGAATCAAACTTTTCTGGTCTAACTTGGGTTTGAACATTAAAAGGATATGTATTTTGAACAAAAGGAACTTTAAAATTCAAACCAGGCTTACGAGATCCACCACTTACTTTTCCTAATGTGGTCACTACTGAAACTTGTCCAGCAGGAACAACAAAAAAAGCTTGTGTCAGAAGTAAGAAGCCAGTAAATGATAGGACAAGTAGAAGGGTTGTTGTGCCACCTGGTCCATTCGGAGTCACGTTACGAAATGGAGTTGTCATAAAAAAGATTATCTAAGATGATTTTATGTTGATTTAGACAATATTGTGAAGTTTGTTAGATAGAAAAAATAATTACTTCGTGTTGATAATTGATTAAGAAAATCTTTAACATAAATAAAAGTATTTTTCTAAACCATCCCTTTAGCAGTTTTTAAAACCTTTAAATACAGTGCTTCATCAATTTCTCTAATATCGTATTCTGTTGGCATTGCACCATGCTTATACTCATGAACAACCATCCAACATGTTCTTTCTAATTCATTTTTTGACTCTCCAGACATATCAATTGCTTTTTTAGAAAGTTTTTGTACTAATAAATCCATAATAAAAAAAATTTAAATAGTTAAATTATTAATTTACTATCTATAATTCTCAAACTGTAAAGCTATATCAAGATCATCTTCTTGACTCTTAATTAAATTAATTGCGGATTGTAAATCATCTTTATTTTTACCGGTAATTCTTAGACTATCGCCTTGTATTGATGCGGTTACTTTCTTGAAATTATCTCGAACTAATTTACTTAATTGTTTTGAAATTTCTTGAGATAATCCTTTTTTCAACTTAACATTTTGCATTACCATATTTCCACCAATAGTTTCAATCTTTTGAAAATCAAATATTTTTAATGATAAATTTCTTTTAGTAGCTTTCTGTAGCAAAATATCTTTTACAGATTGTATTGTCATCTCACTTAAAGAAACAATAGATAATTCATTTTCTTGAATATCAATCTTGGTCTTTGAGTCTTTAAGATCATACCTTTGATCAACTTCTCTTCTCAATTGATCAATAGCATTTACTAATTCTTGCTGATCAAATTCTGACACTACGTCAAAAGAATAAGAAGATGGCATAAAATTTTTTCCTGGTTTCCACTATTTTATGAATAAAAAGGGAAATTGCTTACAAACATACTTATAAAAGATTTCTTAAGTTTGAAAATTCATCTCAAAATAAGAATATTTTTTAATTTAAAATTAATCAAAAAACATAAGACTCACTACTTTTCCCATATCTTCAGCACTATGACAACTACTTAATAATGTTTCACTATCATGAAATGCAAAGCAAATTAATTGATCACATCTATTAATAATTTCTTGATTGCAAAGACTGCTTGCCATTGGCAATGGTAAATCGTTGTTATCCTCTTTTTCTATTAAATGTAAAACGTTACCAAGAAGATCCTTAACCTCTGAAGTCTGTCTATCGAGGGCTTGAGGCAACAAAACAGTTAAGAGTGAGGGATTAACATCTAAAACAGCTCGAATCACTGCAGCATTTACACCTTGAGAACCCGATGTAATTATCGAATGCCCTTCTTGAGCTAAAGACCTAGCTATTAATTCAACTATATGTATCGATACCACAGGGACATGTCTGCTCCCTAAAAAAGCAATTCTTCTTTTTCCCTCATTTTTCAACAAGGCCAATTCCTGAGCGAGAGTATCAACTCGTCCCAATGCAGGAAGATCGAGTGATCGACTCAAGGACATCCTAATTCAGATAATTTAAAGTTAGCACTGTTCATGAAATCAAGAAAAAATTCCTAAAGTTTTAAAGATTCGATCAAGATCACAATGTTCTTGAACTAAACGAAAAGCATAAGTTGCCTTAACTGTTTCATGAAGACGAACATGGCCGAATGCTTGCTCAATAACCTCAACTGTTGAAAGAGTATCTCTATCAACTTTGAGTAACGGAACTTCTAATTCTTCTGATCTATTAATTAATTGAGGTAATGGTTCACCTGCTCCTGTAAGGATTAAACATTGAGTAGAAGCTTCCAAAGCCGCCAATTGGATATCAGTTCGATCTGCACCTGTAACCACGGCCATATTTCGCCTTTTACGAAAAAACTCCATTGCAGAATTAACACTCATCGCTCCAATACTCAGTGTTTCCACCATTAATTCAAGCCTGTCAGAGCAACAAACAACTCGAGCATTTAGACGTCTTACCAGCTCTTCCACAGTGACACTTCTCAACAAAGGTGAACGAGGCATTACTCCAAAGACATCTAAACCTAATGACTTAAGAGATGGAACTATATCCTCTTTAATTTCCTTGATTTGATCAGGATTTACAGCATTCAAGATAACACCACTTAAATGATCTCCAAGTTGATTCTTTGCGTCTAATAACGCTTCAACACTTCTACTATCTTGCCAAAAATGAGCTAATAAAACTTTAGCGTTTAAACCTTTAGCAAGTTGACTAAGACTTAAGCCATATAAAAGTCCCTCATGTAAACTTCCAGCGGCTTCGAGAATATTAATAACATTTTTAGAAGAATCAAGAAATGATCTGAACTCATCAAATTTGATTCCAGCATCTAACTCATTTTTTTGAATCCTCTCACTTGCAGTAGAAGCGCCTAAAAATTGAATGGAAGGAATCAAATCATCAACAGATAATTTCAAGGTCTCCCCAACAAACCTGACATCATCATCAATCATGTTTTGGATGTCTCCTCCTTGAGAGACATTTAATTCAAGGCTTGTGGCTAATGGTTTTCCAAATCTTACTAAATGATTTGAAGCAATTAAACTTCTTGCTATGCCAAGAACTAATGCTGACTTACCACTAAATGGCTCACACGATCCAATTAGAAAGGTCTTGCTCATTAATTAAAGACCTGACGTGAATTAATAACTTTATAAGTTTAGGCTTTTTGAAAAAGTTCTCAACACCAAACCCGTATAAAATTCTAATTAGACAAATTTATCAAATAATTCCCAATTCTTTTGCAAGAAAAAAAATGGATTTAGACAAATGAACAAGAAATTGTCAAAGGACTCAAGATTTAAAGGTTTAAAAATCGCTATAACAGGCGCGAGTGGCAGCCTGGGCAAAGCTCTTATTGAGGAACTCAAAAGGAATGGGGCTTATGTAATTGGTTTAACTCATAGCAAAAAAAATAATAGTAATTCTAATGAAATCGCTCCAGATGATTGGATTTTCTGGTCATGTGGAGAAGAGAAACTCCTTTCAAGCAGGCTTGCTAATATTGATATCTTGATACTTAATCATGGATTCAATCCTAAAGAAATTATTGATACTAATGAAATCAATAAAGCCATAGAAATAAATTCACTTAGTTATTGGAGATTAATTCAAGTCTTCGAAGGATTAACACTGAATAATATTTTAAATAAATGTAGTCCTAAGGAAATATGGGTAAACACCTCTGAAGCCGAGATTCAGATAGCCTTTAGTCCAGTTTATGAAATAACAAAACGTTTAATAGGTGAGATAGTAAGTTTAAAAAAAAGTAAATTATTAATTGAAAACAACAATAATCTTATTATAAAAAAATTAATACTAGGTCCTTTTAAATCCCAATTAAATCCATATGGAATTTTAAGTCCTGAACTTGTAGCAAAAAAAATAATTATAAAAGCAGAAACAGAAGATTATTTAATAATAGTTACTCCAAATCCAATAACTTATTTTATAATGCCAATAATTGAATTTATTAGAATACTATATTCAAGATTGCTAATTAAAATATACTCAAAATAATCATATTAGAATAGAATTAATCTCCTCTATCAGTTAAAATCTCAAAACCATTTTTTGTGACTAACACAGTATGCTCCCATTGAGCAGAGAGATTTCCATCTTTTGTAATTACTGTCCAGCCATCACGAAGAGTCTTACAATACTTAGTCCCAAGATTAACTATAGGTTCCACGGCGATTGTCATTCCCTCTCTTAATGTGACATTTGGCAAATCATTAGTTCTAAAATTAAATACCGAAGGTTCTTCATGAAGATTCCTTCCTACTCCATGACCAGTGTAATCTTCAACAATACTGAAACCTTTAGATTTGACATGGTCTTCGATTGCTCCTGCTATATCGAGAAGTTTATTTTTGGGCTTTATTTGTTTGATACCTAGCATCAAGGCTTCTTGCGCTACTTTACTTAATTCAATTGCTTTATCAGACGTTTTACCTACACAAATAGTAATACAACTGTCTCCATGGTAGCCATTAAAAAATGCTCCTGTATCTACTTTTAGTAAATCTCCATCTTTAATAATCTTCGTCTTACTTGGAATGCCATGAACCACTTCGTTATTAATACTTGAACAAATACTACCTGGGAAACCATGATAGCCCTTGAAACTAGGCTCAGCCCCATGTTCTCTTATACGTTTTTCTGCATAATTATCTAGATCTAAAGTTGACATTCCTGGTTTCACTAAGTCTCTAATTTCACTTAATACAGTTGCTACTATTTTGCTAGATTTACGCATAATTTCTATTTCTCTTGCAGACTTAATTTCAACTCCTCTCCTCTGATTAATCGTTGGTCCATTATTGCTAGGGATCTTTGAGTTTGCAGAAGAAAGAAGATCAGCGAAAAGTTTCATTGTTTAGAAAAAAAGTAAAAATCTCAAAATTTGCTTTTTATTAACGAATTTATATTAGATAAACTATCAAATGAAGAGGGAAAGATTCATAAAAAAAATTCTTTTATTTAATAAAATTTCTATATTCTAGAAAAGATATCAAAAACTGATTTTTTTTTTCGAACTCCCTAACTCAACAATGAATTTCAAGTCTGAGAATTATGCTCACATAGAGATAAAAGATCAAATCCAAAAAAAATTTTTAATTTGAGAAACAAGCGAGTACAATAAATGTTCGGTTAATTTAACAGTGATTGGTGATGTCTGTTGATTCGAAAGAGTCCTCATCAAAAGAGGTAAAAGTTGAAGATGAATTAAATGCTCCAGAGGACTCTGGAGTTGTAAATGCTTCTGAAGCAAAATCTAATGAAAAGAAAATTTCAATTAAAAAGATCTCTCCTTCAGAAATAATAAAGAGTTTTGAAGAAGCGCAACAAAACAAAAAGCTCCCTGAAATTTATGTAGGAGATACTGTTCGTGTTGGAGTTCGTATTAGTGAAGGTAATAAAGAGAGGGTTCAGCCTTATGAGGGTGTTGTAATAGCAAAGCGGCATGGAGGAATTAACCAAACAATTACAGTAAGGAGAATTTTCCAAGGAATCGGAGTTGAGAGAATTTTTCTAGTTCACAGTCCACAAGTTGCATCCATTAAGGTTGAACGCCGAGGTAAAGTAAGAAGAGCGAAGCTTTTCTATCTGCGGGAGCGGGTGGGCAAAGCCACACGCGTAAAGCAGCGCTTCGACCGCTGAGGTTTCGGCCTCCTCAATAAAAAGTCATTGTTTATCAATGGCTTAAAGGGTATATAAAATGCGCCGTTAGTTCAGTTGGTAGAACGCAGGTCTCCAAAACCTGATGTCGGGGGTTCAAGTCCTCCACGGCGCGTTCGAAAACCCTTTCTGCAGTTACTATTTTAAAGAATGGAGTTGGATCTTCAACCTGGCGATGTCGTAAAAGTTCTTGAGTCAGCCGCATTAGGCTGGGTCAGGGCACGAGTTATTCGTGTAAAATCAGGAGGTCGAGTTGTAGTTCAAAGCGACCAAGGCCGTGAGTTCACAGCTCGCGGAAATCAAGTTAGGCTCATAGAGCCTGCAGGCTTCCGCCCTTAAATTGTCATCAACTTATTTAGTTTTATTTCATCAGCAGTTCACTCTTGATTGAGAGTATCAGCTTTGAAAAAAATCTTAAGTCAACAATATTAATCTCTAGTTGACTAGAAGGCATCTAAAGTTTGATACTCTTTTTGTCTAAGCAATGGATTTTAAAAAAGATAAATCCTTGTTAGAGAACCAAAACTGGGACCGTAGTTCAACTGGTTAGAGCACCGCCCTGTCACGGCGGAAGTTGCGGGTTCGAATCCCGTCGGTCCCGTATCTAAAACAATTCAGAGCTTTGAAAGTTAGGGTAAGGCTGGCACCAAGTCCAACTGGGACACTTCATCTAGGAACAGCCAGAACAGCCTTATTTAATTGGTTATTTGCAAAAAAAGAAGGTGGAAGTTTTCTTTTAAGAATTGAAGATACTGATTTTGAAAGATCAAAAGAGGAATATATAAAAAATATTTACGATGGACTTCAGTGGCTAGGAATTGACTGGAATGAATCCCCAGTAATTCAAAGTAAAAGAGTAAATGAACATAAAGCAATCATTAAAACTCTTATTGATAAAGGATTTGCATATAGATGTTATGCCTCAGAATCTGAGTTAGAAGAGATGAGAGAGACTCAAAAGGAAAATGGTTTAGCTCCAAGATATGACAATAGGCATAGATTTTTAACACCAGAGCAAGAATCAAATTTTATTAATGAAGGCAGAAATCCTGTTATCAGATTCAAAATCAATGATCAAAAATTAATTTCCTGGAACGATTTAATTCGCGGGGAAATGACTTGGAGTGGAAAAGATTTAGGTGGAGATATGGTCATTGCAAGAAGAGCTCCGGCAGATTCAATTGGAGATCCCTTATACAATTTAGTTGTAGTAGCAGATGATTCAGCTATGAAAATCTCCCATGTAATAAGGGGGGAAGATCATATTGCAAATACAGCCAAGCAAATTCTTCTATACGAAGCTCTTGATCTAAATATTCCTACTTTCGCTCATACCCCTTTAATTCTTAATTCTGAAGGGAAAAAACTTTCAAAAAGGGATGGTGTTACCTCAATTTCTGAATTTAAGGAAATGGGTTACACATCTGAAGCGATGGCAAACTATATGACTCTTCTTGGTTGGGCTGTTCCAGAAGGGACTAATGAAAGGTTTAAAATTTCAGAAATTTCAAGTGTATTCAGTTTTGAAAAGGTTAATAAAGCTTCAGCAAAATTTGATTGGGACAAATTGAACTGGCTCAATTCTCAAGTGATTCATGAAATGTCACCCAAAAAATTATTAAATTATTTAGATCCATTATTTAAAAAAAATGAGTGGAACATACCAAGTCAAGAATGGGGGGAAAACTTATTAGATTTAATTGCACCATCAATGATTCTTATAAATGATGGGGTTGATCAAGCTAAACCTTTTTTTGAAGAGCCAACATTAAATCCAGATGGAAAAAAGCAATTAGAACTAAAAGAAACAAAAGTCATTTTAAAATTCATTCTTGAAAACTTGAAAAAATCAGATTCCCCTATCATTAATGAAGAAAAAGCTCATGACTTATTAAATCAAGCAACAAAAATCTGTGAAGTAAAAAAAGGGCTAGTTATGAAAAGTCTTAGAGCTGCGCTTTTTGGAACTCTAAATGGTCCTGATTTGATAAAGAGTTGGGTTTTGCTCTCAAGATTGAGTAAAGATAGACCCCGCATTAGTAGATTTATCTAGATTCTTATCTTCATCTAATAAACCCATCATTTTAGCTAAAGGTTGGGCTGTTAAACCTTGAATCCCTACCGTCATTAATATTGTTAGAAAAACTAGTCCCTGAAGCTTTCCTGCTCCTAAAACACCTGCTTGCTCCAATCTAATAGAAAATAAAGATGCAACTGCTGCAGTAACTATTCCTCTCGGGGCTAACCAACCAAGGAATAATCTTTGTTTATTTTCTAAAGGTAATCCATAAGTTGCTATGGATACAGCTATTGGTCGGACGACGATCATCAAAAAAAGTACACAAGTTATGCCACCCCAACCCAAAGGACTTAATTCCCCCCATGAAACATCAGCCGCCAGTAAAGGGAAAAGCATAGTTATAGCTAACTGCGCTAATTCTCTAATTAATTTATCAAGTTCATTAGCCTGCGTAGAAGGTCTTTGACCTACAACAAATCCTGCAGCGACAGATGCAGGCAGTCCTGATTCAGGTAATAACCATTCACATACGCCATAAAGTAAAAAAATCACCCCAAGAGTTAATTGCAATCTGATCCCTATATAAGGCTCTGAACGTAAGCGTTTTAAACCTTCTGAGAGCAATAAGCCTGCAAGCGAACCAAATAAGACCCCTCCTCCAAGCCTTGAAAAAAGGCCAAGGAATAGCTCTCTCCAACCATGCAAATCTCCTACAACAAGCTCTAACAACAAAAGTGCTAGTACTGCTCCAATAGGTTCAAGTATCAAACCTTCTGCTTCAAGAACATCACTTAATGGAGAAGCCAGTCGAATTTGACGAACTAACGGAGTTACAACAGTTGGTCCAGTAGCGAGAACAATTGCACTATAAACGCCGGCTACTGACCAACCAAGCCCTGCGAACCAATGCGCAGCAAGGAAGCCTGCTGCTAATGAAATAATTAATCTAATTGAAGAAATTCTTATAACTATTGATTTTATTGTCCCTTCAGGAAAACGAAGATTTAATCCACCATCAAATAAAACAAGGCTTACTAATAAACCCACGATTGTTTCCAAGCCCTTTCCCAGGTCTAAAGGTTCAACCAATCCAAGACCTGATCTCCCAATCAATAAACCAGATAGCAATAATAAAACTACCGCAGGAAGTCCTGTTAGAACTGATAATAATCTTGCTCCAGCACCAGAAAAAACTGTGATGCCCCAGAGCAAGCCCAGTCGCTCAGGAGTCATAAATAACTAGCAAGGAAGACATATAAGAGTATCCATTAAACCTAGCTAAGAAAATAAATAAGTTAATAAGCTAATTTAACCTAGATACACTTTTACAATAATAAGCCTTCCAATTCAAATATAATTTAAACTTCGAATTTAAAAAAATAATTGACAAAAACAATTAAAAAATTTACTGATCAAAAGGTCTCAAGAAAGATTCATTAGGCATGTAAAGAGGATGACGTGGATTCCCTTTTTTACTTAGACCCAAACTAAAAACGCGTTGGGAATGATTTTTTTCGTTTGAATTCAAATATGAAAGATTTTTAATTAATTTTAAAACTACTTGATCACGACTATTTAATTGACCTTTATCACCCCATCCCAACCACAAATCACAATTGATATTTTTTCTCCAAAATTCTAATACTTTTAAGGTAATTAAATCATTGTTATCTCCTATAGGATCTTTGCTTTTTGATAATTGTGAAGGAAACTTTGAAATTAACCCAAAAAGATTAATTACATAGATATTTTTATAATTCCATCTTGAACAAAAATTAATTATTCTTATAAGAGTCATATCGTTATTGACTGAATTCGCTTGTGATGGATTCAAGCCAATAAAAACTAACGTCTTATCACCAGTTAATAATTCTCTTTTTAAGATCCATCGATAAGACCTACATTCACTAAATAAACAAAATGACAACAAAAAAACTACAATATATTATATATCTAGATCATTTTTTATCCAGAAAAAATTAAATTTGAAACTAAAAGGATAGCTAATAAAACAACTACACCAGCTATAGCAATTCGACCATTCCATAGCTCTGCTTGTGGAGTGAATCCTCTTTTCCAAGAATTAAGTTCACTTGAGCTAGCAGGCCTGATGGATTTATTTGATTCATTTCTTTGCTCTAAAGACATAATAAAAAAACTAATAACCAAAAATTATTTATTAGAAAGGAGGATTAAAGTCGTAAAGTAAATCTGATTTTTCTAACGGCCATCTAGCAGAAACTCCTAATTCCATCGAGCTCTGAACATTATCAGAAGTTAATCGTAACAAAGCTGCAGCCCCAATCATTGCCGCATTATCAGTGCAAAACTCCATTGGTGCAAGAGATATATTAATTGTATTTTCAGATGCTTTAGCAAGCATCATTTTCCTCAATCGCTCATTAGCGGCAACCCCTCCGACCAAGACAATAGAGTTTAGTCCTTGATCAAGTGCACAACGAAAGCTCCTCTCAACTAAAACTTCAGCCACTATGTTTTCAAAACTTGCAGCAATATCCGCAATTGGCAATTCTTTATTTTCTGACCTGATCTTTTCTATCTGACGAAAAACAGCCGTTTTTACCCCACTAAAAGAAAAATCATATGGAAAAAAACCACCTCCAGGTTTAGAGACCCTCCCTTTTGGGAACAAGAATTTTTTTGGATCTCCAAATTTTGCAACTTTTTGAATTGCCGGACCTCCTGGATATGGAAGTCCAAGTAATCTTGCAACCTTGTCAAAAGCCTCACCAGCTGCATCATCATGACTTCTACCTAGACGTTGATACTTATGTTGTGCATCTACTTTAATCAATTCAGTATGGCCTCCACTTACTAGCAAAACTAAAAAAGGAGGTTTCGGGTGATTTTTTGCCAAATAAATAGATGCAAGATGTCCCTCCAAATGATGAATTCCTAAGAATGGAATTTGGTGCAAATTAGCTAAAGTTCTTGCTGTTATTGATCCAACCAAAAGTGAACCTGTCAATCCTGGTGTAACAGTCGCAGCTACGGCATCTATATTTTTTATCTCTAATTTTGTTTTTGCAAAAACTTCTTCAATTAAAAATGGCAGATTCTCCAAATGTCTTCTCGAAGCAATTTCGGGAACGACCCCGCCCCAATTAGAGTGTTCTTCAATTTGTGAAGCTATTTCATGAGCTAATAAATCAATTTTTCCTTTTGCATTTGAAACCAAAGCCGCAGCTGACTCGTCACAACTTGTTTCGAGGGATAAAATTATTGACATTTCTAGCTAGTTATCATCTAAGTTTAGTATTGAAATCCCATTAAAACAGGGCAACAGATAAAAATCAGAACTCATGAGTCGTCTTTTATCAATTCTGCTTTCAGCATTCCTTTTTTTAGGAATAGCTCCAATAGCTAATGCAAGGCCAGGTCCAGCACTAAATGCTGATAGAGCTCCAACAGATTTTACAGCTTCTGCTTTGGTCTCTTGCTCAGAGAATGCCCGTTTCCAAGAAAGAGCAAGCAGCGCAACCACAGATCAAGCTATAAAGAGATTTGAGAGATATAGCAAAGCCCTATGTGGAGATGATGGACTTCCTCATTTAATTATTGGTCCACCTATTGAACCTTGGGGTGCATGGATTAACAGGGGACATGAAGGAGATCTTCTTATTCCAGGAGTAATGTTTATCTATATTGCCGGTATTATTGGTTGGTCAGGAAGAGAGTATGTAAGAGCCGTGAGAGGTAAAAAAAATGCTGCAGAATTTGAAATCATTATCGATACTTCTTTAGCATGGCAATGCTTAAAAAGAGGGGCAGCCTGGCCACTTCAAGCCAATAGAGAAGGTAAAAATGGAGAACTAAGAGAAAAAGACAACAATGTATCTCTTAATGGCCCAAGAGGCTAAAAAATATTAACTATCAACTTAAAAATCACCTAACTTATTTTAATCATGTTTAAATTATTTCGTACTAAATGGTTTAGATCAGCACCAGTAGTTGCAACGATTTGGATCACTTTGACAGCAAGTATTATTGTTGAATTTAATAGATTCGTACCTGACTTACTTTTTCACCCAATGTCTTTTTAATAATAGTAATCTTTTAGTCTTTTAACTAGATTTTAATCCCATTAAGCCTTCAATTTCCCTAAAGGCTTTGTCAATATCGTCATTAATAACTACCGCGTCAAACTCTTTTTTAGCAATAATTTCTTTTTTAGCTATTGCCAATCTATCTTTTATAGAACTTTCTGTTTCAGTTCCTCGCCCTCTAATCCTTTTCTCAAGTTCAGATAAATTAGGTGGGGCTAAAAATATTTGTAACGCTTCAGGAAAAGAATTTCGAATTTGTCTAGCACCCTCTAATTCAATTTCAAGAAGCACATTAGTACCTTTTTCGATTTTTTCTTTAACTATTTTTTGGGGAGTACCATAACAATTATTAGAAAAAGACGCCCATTCAAGGAAACCTCCGCTATCAATTATTTTTTGAAATTCTTTTTGTTCTAAAAAAAAATAATGCTGTCCATCAATTTCTCCAGCTCTTGGATGACGAGTAGTTGCAGAAATAGAAAGCCATACATCACTATGCTTATCAAGGATTTTCCTAACAATTGTTCCTTTACCTACTCCACTCGGGCCAGTGAGAACAGTAAGATTTCCTAAAGATGACATAACTTAATCCTGTCTAATTTGCCTTCCAAAGGTTAATTGCATAATTCATGAAACCATAAGGATGATATATGAATAAAGTTCCAATTCAAATTATGGACTTAACAACCCTTAAAGCGGTTGTATTTGAACTTAAAAAAGATATAGTTCCAAGTCGATTTGAAAAGGCGCAACAAATTGATTCAAATACTGTTCAATTAGGATTTAGGACACTAGAAAGTCTTAAATGGCTAGAAATTAGCTGGATGGCAGATTCACCAAGAATTGTAGAAATCCACCCCCCAAAAAAACATGGGGAAAATAGCACTTTAGCGAAGCAGCTAAAACATTTACTTACCAATTTAGCTTTGGTAGAAATAGAACAAACTGGCTTTGAAAGAGTAATAAAATTCAAATTTTCTAGCAGACCCGGCAAAGAAATTGAAAAAGAATTAATAGTCGAATTAATGGGTAGATATAGCAATATTTTACTTCTAGATAAAGCTAGAAAAGTAATTACTCTTGGGAAACAAGTAAAAGAGAGCCAATCAAGATTAAGGCCAATAGGTACGGGAGATATCTATACATCTCCTCCACCACTTAAAGGTTTAGTTCCTGATTTCTCTGAGTCATTCAATTCATGGAAAAACAATATATGCCTAGTTCCATCAACTTTTAAAAATAGTATAAAAAACACTTATCAAGGGATTAGTCCAACATTAACATTACAAATTGCGGGTAAAACTTATAATGAAGCAATGAGTATCATAAATCAACCGGTAACAAATATTCAATTAAAGATATGGGAAAAAATATATAAAAGATGGAGAGAATGGCTGCTAGATATAGAGAACAATAATTATACTATTAGTTTCCAAGGACCAACAGATTTTGTTGTTTGGGGTAACCTAAAACCAGAAGTTAAATGTAAAAATATAGGTCTTATACTTAGCACATACTATTCAAATAAGATTTTAGAAAAAAAGCTAACTTCTATTTGGAAAAAATTAGAACAAGATCTCAAAAATTCAAAAAATGATGAAATTAGAAAACTAAGAATTCAAGAATTACTAATTAAAAATATTTCTGAATATATAAATATGCAAAAGAAGGCTCAGAAGCTTCTTTCTCTAAAATCTCCTACAAAGAAGCAAATAATCGAAGCACAGAATTTATTCAAAGAAGCTAAAAGGAAAAAAAGATCTAGGGAATCAATTCTGAATAGAATTAAATTTCATAAGAAAAGAATATCAGATATTGAATACTGTGAATTATTTCTTGAAGAATTAACATATAAGGAAGGTGATAATAATAATAATAAGTTGGATTCAATTATTGAGCTTAAAGAAGAGGTAGAGGAATATATATGCATCAAAAAAGTTAATTCAAAATTTAAATCAAACAAGAGAAAAGAACACTCATCAAATATAAAAGAGATACAAAGTCCTAGCGGTCTAAAAATCCAAATAGGAAGTAACAACAGGCAAAACGAATTTATTAGTTTAAAAAAAAGGAGAAAAGGAGACCTCTGGTTTCATGCGCAGGAAATTCCAGGCAGTCATGTTGTACTTAAATCATCCAATGGAATTTTTGATGACAAAGACGTTCAATTAGCTGCTGATCTAGCTTCTTTTTTTAGCCGAGCACGTGGTAGCAAGCTTGTACCTATAATTATGGTTCCAATTGAGAATCTTCAAAGGATATCAGGCTCCTTACCTGGAACTGTTAGCCACAGAGGTGGAAAGGTCCTTTGGGGAAAAGCTGAAAGAGCTGAGAAATATTTCCACCAGAAGTGAACTTCAATGACTTACTATCAGCTGCATTAGACCAGTTTAAAAATGATTGACTTTTTGCTTGGTACTCATGAGTTTCTTGGAAATCACACTTTCCCAGAATTTTTAATTGGATACTTATTCGGAGCAGCTTTAATCATTGGTGCTCCAACAGTTTTTCTTTTGTTGGCATTTACGAGCGCCTTAATGAAAACCAATGGAAAAATGGGAGGTTACAAAGAATATGCAAATTATGGAGAATCTTCTCTTAATGATTGTCCTCCTTTCATTTTGCCTGATCCAACAAAAAACAACTAAAATAAAAAATCTAAATAATTAAGATTGACTAAGTTTATCTATTCAATTTCTACTTAATCTTTGCATTACAAAAGAAGGATACTTAATAAATTCAATTTTCTACTAATATGAAACTATTAATTTAAATTAAACTGGCTAGTCCCAACCAAAAAGAAAATATTTTTCAAGCCCCGCCTCCAATAAAGATAGGAGCCAAGGCCAATTCAAATGAGGTATCTCAGACACTTGAGATGCCTTTAGTTGATCATTTAGAAGAGCTTCGTCAAAGGGTCCTTAAAAGTCTCATTGCTATTCTTCTGTCTTCAGGTTTTTGCCTTCTATTCGTAAGAAAGCTTGTACAAACTTTGGAGATTCCTGCAGGGAAAATACACTTTTTGCAAGTAGCACCCGGTGAATTTTTATTTATTTCAATAAAAGTTGCTGGATACGGTGGCCTAACTATTTCTCTTCCTTTCATTCTTTACCAATTTTTAAAGTTCATTCTTCCTGGTTTAACTAAAAAAGAAAAACTACTTATTGCTCCCTCTGTTGCAGGTTCAGCAATTTTGTTTTTTTTAGGGATTTTCTTTGCATGGAAAGCTTTGATACCAGCAGCGCTAGGATTTCTTATAAGTTATGGTGCAGATGTAGTTGAGCCACTTTGGTCAATAGAAAAATATTTAGATTTTGTACTTCTACTCATGCTTTCAACAGGATTGGCATTTCAATTGCCAATCCTTCAATTAATTTTAGGGTTTTTTGAATTAATTTCATGGCAAAAAATGCTATCTGCCTGGAGAGTGGTGATAATCACCTCTGCAATTGCAGGAGCAATAATAACTCCTTCTACTGATCCCATAACAATGCTTCTTTTATCAACATCGATAACTTTTTTGTTTTTTATCGGAGTTGGTTTAGTGGTCTTAACAACTAATCTCAAAGAACAAATTCTTCCATCCTTTGATCAATAGGCAAAATTAAAGTTATTGCCCTTCCAAGTCTTGGCTTTGCCTGAACATTTTCCAACCAATTCCTTACTAAACCCGATTGGCCTGCACGGTTAATAATTTCTAAGGTGCGATTCAAATTTTCTCTAAAGGTCTCTTCATCCAAAGGGAAAGATTGTTGTTCTAAAAATCCCCACATCATTTGTAAATATATTCTGTCTCTTTTGATTAACAATTTCAAATCATATGTGACGCCCCATCGCCTTCTTAAGCACCCCACTACTTCGTCTACTTCCAATGGAATTCGAGAAGAAAAATTACCAGAATTAAACTCATTAGATTTAAAACTCATGTCAAAAGCCAGTCTTGGCAGAGATTAATAACCTTTAGGTGTCCATTCTGGTCTAGTATCATAATCCAGGTGAACATCTGTAATGACACAAATGAATGCTGCAGATGTGCCCTCAATGGGCAGAAGGCAGTTCATGAACTTGCTTACCTTTGGCACCGTTACGGGAGTTGCCTTGGGGGCTTTATATCCTGTAGCTCAATACTTCACTCCCTATAGAGCTGGTGGAGGTGGAGGTGGCACAAATGCTAAAGATGAGCTTGGTAATCCAGTTAAGGCAAGTGTTTGGCTATCTTCTCATCCAGTTGGAGATAGAAGTTTGGTCCAAGGGCTTAAAGGAGATCCTACCTATCTAATAGTTGAAGGTGAGGATGCAATAACTAGTTATGGAATTAATGCCATTTGTACTCACCTTGGATGTGTAGTTCCATGGAATAGCGGTGCCAATAAATACATGTGTCCATGTCATGGAAGTCAATACGACTCAACAGGAAAAGTTGTTCGAGGTCCTGCTCCCTTATCATTAGCAATTGCTCATGTATCAGTTGAAGACGATCAGGTTCTAGTGAGTCAGTGGACAGAAACTGATTTCCGAACTGGTACTGACCCTTGGTGGGGTTGATTAATAAATGAACAAAAAAAACCTCCATACCAAAATAGAAATCATGAGACGATCATTAAAGCTTTTCCTTTGTGCAGTTGTTGTTGGATTTTCAATATTTCTAGTTCCTCAACCAAGTTGGGCATACCCATTTTGGGCGCAACAAAAATTCGAAAACCCTAGAGAGGCAACCGGCAAAATTGTATGTGCTAATTGTCACGTAGCAAGCATGCCAACACGAGCTGAAGTACCTCAGTCAGTCGCAGCTGATAGTGTTTTCAAAACAGTTGTAGAAATACCTTATAAAAAGGATCTACAAGAAATCGGAGCCGACGGAAGCAAAGTCCCTCTTCAAGTTGGAGCGGTAGTTATGCTTCCAGATGGATTTAAGCTTGCTCCTCAAGAAAGATGGACTGATGAAATAAAAGAGGAGACACAAGGTGTTTACTTCACTCAATACAGCGAAGAACAAGAAAATATTATTTTAGTAGGCCCTTTACCTGGAGATCAAAATAGAGAGATTGTTTTCCCTGTACTTTCACCTGATCCTGCTAAAGACAAAAATATTCACTTTGGAAAATATTCAATTCATGTAGGAGGGAATAGAGGGAGAGGTCAAGTTTACCCAACTGGTGAGAAGAGCAATAATAATTTGTTTACGGCAACAAATTCAGGGACAATAACTTCAATAGAAACAAACGAAGATGGTACACAAATAATAAATCTAAATAATGAAGCAGGAGAAAATTTTGCTGAAAATATTCCTGCTGGGACTACATTATTAGTAAAAGAAGGCGACACTATTGAGTCAGGTTCAAAGTTAACTGAAGACCCAAATGTTGGAGGCTTTGGTCAACTTGACAAAGAAATAGTTTTACAGAGTAAGGCAAGAGTTATTGGAATGATAATCTTCTTTATTGGAGTTGGTTTGTCTCAAATAATGCTAGTTCTTAAAAAGAAACAAGTAGAAAAAGTTCAAGCTGCTGAAGGAATATAAATTCAATTAATTGATGGAAAATATATTAATAGCGCTTAGAGCCCCTGGGCCTGATTTGATTCAAATGGGTCCTTTTTCATTAAGATGGTACGGATTATTAATAGCTATTTCAGTTTTAATAGGAGTTAATTTATCAGGTGAATTAGCTCGCAAAAAAGGTTTAAAAAAAAGTCTAATCAATGATTTACTTCCTATTTTAGTTCTGGCATCTGTAATTGGTGCAAGAATTTATTATGTAGCATTTGAATGGAGAAATTATACTGGTATAAATTTTTGGAGTTCTATTAACTTTTTCAACTTGAATATTCCAATTCCTAGTGCAATCGAAATTTGGGGAGGAGGCATTGCGATTCACGGTGCTCTAATAATGGGAACATTATCAGTAATATTTTTTTGTCGATGGCGAAAACAATCTTTTTGGGATGTTATTGATGTTTTAGTTCCTTCAGTTGCATTAGGCCAAGCAATAGGTAGATGGGGCAATTTTTTTAACAACGAAGCTTTTGGAATACCTACAAACTTACCTTGGAAATTATTTATACCTTATGAATTCAGGCCAGAAATATTCTCCACAAATGATTATTTTCATCCTACTTTTCTTTATGAATCAGTATGGAATATTTTTGTTTTTACTATATTAATTTTCCTTTTTAATAAATCAAATAAACATGAACTAATACTGCCTTCAGGCACTTTAAGTTGTCTTTATTTAATAAGCTACAGTTTAGGTAGGTTTTGGATAGAAGCCTTAAGAATAGATCCTCTTTGCTTAGGTGGAATTCCTCCTTTTTGTCAGGGAGGGCTTCGTATAGCTCAATTGATAAGCTTATTTTTAATGTTTGCAGGTTTTTTGGGAATGTGGAGAATTTATATTTCTAAAAAAACACTTCCTGATCCTTCTTTAAGTAATGGGAGAATTCAATGAATCCTATTGCAATTGTTGGAGCAGGTCCAGGAGCTTTAGATTTAATGACAGTAAGAGCTCAACGCAGACTTAAAACAGCTGATGTTTTAGTTTGGACAGATTCTTTAATTCCTGTTCAAATAACAACTCTTGTTAAAGATGATTGTGAAAAAATACAGACAAGTTCATTAACTCTTGAAGAAATACTTCTTGTCCTAATACAAAAGCATAAGGAAGGTAAAAAAATTGTTCGTCTGCATGATGGAGATCCTTGCTTATATGGAGCGATATCAGAACAAATATGTAGATTAAATGATGAAGGAATTGAAGTAGAGATTATTCCTGGAGTAAGTGCATATCAAGCTACTGCAGCAACATTAGGCTTCGAACTAACTATTCCAGATCTAACCCAAACAATAATACTTAGCAGAGCAGATGGTAGAACAGGTAAGCCAAAAAAAGAAAACCTTCAAAAGCTTGCATCTATTCAATCTTCTTTGTGTCTTTACTTAAGTGCTAGACATGTGGAAGAAGTACAATCCATACTTATAAATTATTATCATGTAGATACACCTGTCGCGATTGCACATAGAATCACCTGGCCAGATGAGTGGGTAAAAATTGTACCTTTAAGCGAGATGGCAAAAACCTCTAAAGAAAAAAAATTAATTAGAACGACATTGTATATAATTAGTCCAACATTAAAGATCGGTAATAAAAGATCAAAGCTTTATGATCCAACACATTCTCATTTGTTTAGACCTAAATAAAGGTAAATAATTAAGAAACTTTTTTTTAAAACATTCAAAGTTAAAGATATATGATTTTTTTTGAGATAAACGACTTTACAAACCCTTTAGAATAAAATTAATAACCAAAAGGTTCTTAATTGGAACAAAGTGAAGGCATCAAAAGCGATAATGCCTATATCGCAGAAAAAAAATCTTCCTTACAAAAAGTTGGGGAGTTTCTAAGAGAAGCGCGCCAAGGCAGAAGTCTTTCATTAGATGATTTATCCTCATCACTTAGAATTGGCAAAGAACAACTGATTGCACTTGAAGAAGGAGATGAAAGATCACTTCCTGAAAAAGTTTTTATTAGAGCAATGGTTCGTCGAATAGCCGAGAAATTAAACCTAGATATTAGTTTTATCATTGAAGAACTCAATGATAAGAAAAAGAGTTTACCAAAATCCAACCAAGTAATTAATAAGAAAAATTCTAAAAAAAATAGAAGTATCAATCCATTTAGCATGGTAATTTTATCTGGTGCTTTAGGTTTATTTTCTTCAATTATGTTATTGAAATATTTTCAATCAATTCAAAATAATTATGTTAATCCCCAGCAAAGTTATATATTTTTATTCGATAAAAATATATATTCCTAAAGTATATTTATTTCAACATCTTTGATTTTCTTAATTAATAGAATTGCCTTAGTTAAGCTCCATTTCTCAAGATCTAAGTTCTGGCCTAAGTCATTAGGAATCAGCTCCAAATCAACTTTTTTATTTTTAACCTCGATAACTATTTTGGATATCAAAGGTTCTGGCCTTCTATCCAAAGAGCAAGAAAGTCGAAGAAGTAACGACATATCACTTACCAAATTCCTTTGACTTTCATCGATTAATAATTGCCAACATTCATGCCTTTTTTTTGGAAGACTTTTCCTGTGATATCTAGCGATAGCTGCTACCATTAAATGTTCAGCCTGAGAGTAACCTAAAAGCTCGCCATTTTTAATTAAATACCATGAATGCTTATGGTAGGCACTTATATTTATATGCTTTCCGCATGCATGAAGTTTAGCTGCTGCCCATAAAAGATCTCTACCTTCTCCATTATCATTGTGCAAAATTCCTCTTGTCTGATCATAAAATGTCATCGCAAATTCTGATACTCTTTTTGATCTTTTTGAATTAACGCCAAATCTTCTAGATTGATGAATAACAGTTCTTTCTCTTATTGACCCTTGAAAGCTCAATTGATCTTTTAGATAATTATTTCGACACATCCAATCAACTACTAATCCTTCTCGAAGAGCTCTTTCACTTAAAACAATTTCGTCAACATTAACCATATTCATTATGGTTTGTAAAATCAAAGCTCCTGGAACAATAATCTCAGATCTTCTTTCACTTAATGAGGATAACTGACTCCTTTGAGAAGGTGTCAGTTTTATTAACTGACTAACAATACTATCTAAATTATTTTTTGGGATTTTATATCCTTGTAATCTTGATTGAATATGATTTTCTTTGCTAGAGATTAATGCCCCAATAGCCATAGCAGTTCCACTAGTTGCAACTAAAACTGGTTCTTCTCCTACTTCAATTCTCTTAGAGACTTTGTCAATTGCAGACTCCATAGAGCCTCTGATAAATGACCTTAAAAACAATTCAGTTTGAGAGGATATTGGATCTTTTTTTATAAATTCTCTTTGCAATCTTACTGCTCCAATCTTTGTACTTGTTAATGCTCTTGCCTCAGAACTATCAGCTAGGATTAATTCAGTCGAACCTCCCCCTATATCAAGAACAAGATGAGGTTTATTCCCAAATTGCATTCCTGAAAGTACGCCTAGATAAATCAATCTGGCTTCTTCTGCTCCACTTATTAATTCAACGTCTAAGCCTATCTTCTTCTTTATTTCCGATATAAAGATTCTTCCATTAGATGCTTCTCTAACCGCACTTGTGGCAGCGACCAAGAGACCTTCTACTTTATAACTTTCAGATAAATCCTTAAACCTCTTTAATGTTGAAAAAGCCCTATTCATTGCAAGAGATGTAAGTTCCCCAGTATCAGGATCTCTTTCTCCTAGTCGTGTTGTTGATTTTTCAGCAAGTTCAATACTAAAAGTATTTAATTTAGGTTCAAGCTTTGCAATCAACAAATGGGTAGAGTTAGTACCAATATCAATTGTTGCCACACGACACAGTTTAGTATCTTGATTTTCTCCAAGATCCAATTCAATAGAATTCCTTTGAAAGGAATTATTTATTGATTCACCTAACATTCATACGTAGGTTAACCTCAATACTCTGCCACCCTCAGCCCCCTATTGAGAAGACCTTATAAATGATTATCAACTAGATTTTTAATGAATAATCTTCTTACACAAAAAATTAGATATTATTTTCAACTTCTTAGATGGAACAAACCTAGCGGAAGATTGATACTTCTCATTCCTGCTGGTTGGTCTCTTTGGTTAACTCCTACAGCACCCCCTTCTCTATTCATTTTGGGATTAATAATTTTAGGTGGATTATTTGTTAGTGGCGCGGGATGTATTGCTAATGATATTTGGGACCGAAAATTTGATAAACAAGTGACAAGAACAAAAGAAAGGCCATTAGCCAATAACAAATTATCTCTTAAGACTGCATTGATACTACTAGTTTCAATGTTATTTCTTAGTCTTTTTATAGTTCTTGCAATCCCAGCTGATAGTAGAAAATTATGCCTGCAACTTGCATCGTTATCACTACCTCTTATTCTTTTTTATCCATCAGCAAAAAGATGGTTTAAATATCCCCAACTTATTCTTTCTATTTGCTGGGGATTTTCAGTTCTAATCCCCTGGGCAGCAAGTGAATCATCTTTAGCAGGAGGAGAAACACTGCTATTTTGTTGGTTGGCAACAATATTTTGGACTTTCGGCTTTGATACTGTTTATGCAATGGCTGATGAAACTGATGACAAAGAAATTGGTCTAAACAGTAGTGCGATCAGTCTCGGGGGAAAATCGATAAAAACAGTTTCTTTTTGCTATTTTGTTACAAGCTTTTTTTTAGCCATTGCATCTTTCAGCGCAAATTTAGGATTGATCTTTTGGCCTTTTTGGTTGATATCTTCGTTAGGAATGCAAAGAGAAGTTTTCTTGTTAAGTTCCAGATCAAAAGGTATAAAGACTTCAGGGTTGCATTTCAGCAATCAAGTGCGAATTGGAAGTCTATTACTTCTTGGGATGATCTTAAGCAAGATCATTGAATAAATGCTTCACGCAAGTTCAATAAATGACTGAGCCTCTAAAAAAAGGTGATCTTTTTCACATAGTTTCCGCAAGTTCGCCAATTAGCAATAAAGAAGATCTTCACTCTGGGATAAAGGTCCTTCAAGAATGGGGATTGATTTGTAACCATGTTGAGGAAGAAGATAGATCATGGGGATACTTGGCGGGTAGTGATGAAGTTAGATTTAATGAACTACATCCAAAAAAGATTTTTCCTCTAATAGCTTTTGCGAGAGGTGGATGGGGATCGGCAAGATTATTAGAAAAAAAACAATTATGGAAAGAGGGATGGATGATTGGCTTCTCAGATTTAACCTCAATACTTCTTGCAAGGCTCGCAGCAGGTTTTCACGGAGGAATTCATGGGCCATTAATAACGACATTGGGGGCAGAACCAGACTGGAGTAAAGATAGGCTTAAATCAATTTTGTTCGGTAATTGTGTCCCGGATATTTACGGAGACCCATGGGGAGGAGGTATCTCAAAAGGACATCTAATAGTTGGCAACCTTACCGTCCTAACTCACCTAATTGGTACTGAACATCTACCAAATTTTAAAAAATCAATCCTAATCATTGAAGATATTGGAGAAGCACCCTACAGAATTGACAGGATGCTAACTCACTTGAGATTGACAGGCATTCTTAAACAATTATCTGGTTTAGGTTTTGGTTCATTTACTAGTTGTGATGATGATATTAACGTCGATAAAAAAAAGTCGTTTGAGCTTATTGATATTTTGAAAGATCGAACTCAAGATCTTAAGATCCCTATTGTTTCAAATTTACCCATCGGACATTGTCATGGAAATGCATCGCTACCACTGGGTAGTCAGGCTATTTTAAATGGCAAGGAAGGGAAACTTAGTCTTTCATAGTCGACAATAAAGACTCTGCAATCACAAGATCAAATGGTGTTGTCACTTTAATATTTGAGGGGCCTGCATCATATATTTTCACGGGTATCCCCAATCGTTCAAATAAAGAGGCGTCATCGGTGACATTCCATTCCCTAGCGATTGCGACACTGTGCGCATGCTTAAGTTTATCTACCGGGAATGCTTGAGGTGTCTGAGCAGACCATAGTCCCGCGCGCGGAGGGCTATCAATTATCTCCCCATTTTGATCCACCTTCTTTATGGTGTCTGTCACTTGTGAAGCTGCGATAACAGCCTGTCCATTAGATACAATCTCTGCAATCTCATCAAAAATCAATGGGTTTACTAAGCATCTTGCCCCATCATGAATAAGAACTGACTGGGCATCATCGGGAAGGGCAGATAATCCCAACTGTACAGACTGCTGTCTGGTTGATCCACCGTTTATCCATTCAACTGACTTAAAAGAGTTACTAAGAATAGATTTAATGGAGTTTTTGTCTTTAGGTTGTCCAACAATTCCAATCCAACTGATTGCTTTAGAAGCGAAAGCTGCTTTCAAAGTCCATTCTAAAACAGTCCTACCTGCAATATTCAGCAAAAGTTTATTTTTATCAGCTCCCATTCTTCTTCCACTTCCCGCAGCAGCAATTAATAAATGCACAACTGATTCCTCTACTTTGATTCTTCCTTTAATATATTCGAACAGTAGAAATAACTATTTTTGATACCAGAGCTTAAAGTCTTATTAAAAATTAAGTGGCTCAATAGTAAGTTAAATAAATAAAGATCAATTCAAACGATCTAAAAAGCATAAGACTATGACATTATCAAAATCACTTGAAGGACAAATTGCTCTTATAACTGGGGCTAGCAGAGGTATTGGCAAAGCAATTGCAATATCTTTAGCAAAGGAAGGTGCAGAAGTAATAATTAATTATTCTTCATCTCCAGAGAATGCAAATAAGGTTGTCTCAGAAATCAATTCTTTTGGAGGTAAGTCATATGCTGTTCAAGCCGATATCTCTAATGAAAACTCTGTAAATGAATTAATAAAAACAGTTTTAAACAAGAGCAAAAAAATAGATGTTTTGGTTAATAACGCTGGAATAACAAAAGATGGACTTCTTATGAGAATGAAAACTGAAGATTGGCAAAAGGTATTAGACCTTAATTTGAGTGGTGTTTTTTATTGCACTAGAGCGATTTCCAGGCAGATGTTGAAACAAAAAACAGGAAGGATAATCAACATAACTTCTGTAGTCGGATTAATGGGCAACCCAGGACAGGTTAATTATTCTGCAGCCAAAGCTGGCGTAATTGGTCTAACACAAACGGCTGCTAAAGAATTTGCAAGTAGAGGAATAACTGTAAATGCAGTCGCTCCTGGTTTTATCTCTACTGACATGACAAAGGATCTGAATAGCGACACAATCCTCTCGGCTATTCCGCTTGGACGATTTGGAACTCCGGAAGATGTTGCAGGAGCAGTAAGGTTTTTAGCAGCAGATCCATCTGCTGCTTACATAACTGGTCAGACAATTCAAGTAGATGGTGGAATGGTAATGAGTTAACCCTCGCTATTGCTTACTCGGCAAAAACTAAGTATAACAACGGGAGTCAGCGAAAAATGACCTCCTATAGTGACAAATTCAAAGGGAAAAATTGAAAGCGGTGAACTAGTTAACTGGTTAACTAGTTACTTAACAACTGAAACTTACAAAAAAATTAGATCTAAATTTTACATTTCTATTAGACGTTTTTTCTTTGTAGTGAAGTTGTAAGGCTTGTATTTAGACATGCCTAGGGAATAAGAGAGGACCGAAAATACCCGTCGAGCTTTCCACGAGTAGGGACCCATAGGCGCCTGAAGTAGTAAACAAATTTTGCGTAACTGTGCATAAGGCAGTGATGCAGGACAGTTCTTAAGGCAAGCGAGTCTACTGATCAAGCCAGAGCCTTATGAAAACCACATTCCGCCATTCTTAATTGCTTCTAGAAAACACTTATTTTGATTTGAAATATTCTCAATAAGCTCTTTGGACTTCTCCAACTCAACTGTCTCATCCTTGATCGGTTGAACTGTCACAGGCCATAGCCTTGAAAGCCATGATCTTGTTCTTGCTCTAGCAAATGAAACCATCGAAAAATAGTCCTGATAATTAGAAGAAACTGATTAGCTCCCTACATTTTTTATAGCTTTGAAAAAGACATTAGCTATTACATTTGTCTTGAGATTGAGATCAGAAAGAGAATGAATGCGCTTTAATTTCACTAATTACATTTTCAAGATGGGTGAATCATTACAGAAAGCTTTTTTTGGTGTCATTGCTCTGGGTGTCTCTTGTATTGCTATCGAATTAATACCTGTTTCTAGACAAGCTGCTTATTGGAATCGCTGCCTTGACAACACAGTGAAGTGGATAAATCAAAAAGGGGATTTAAAGAGATGGGATCAGAAAGCCAAAGAGTCTCTCGCAGTGGGTGTATGTAATGGAGCTGTATACGAGCCTAAGTTGAAAACTCAATAATCACGATTTCATAAAATTCCCCTTCCCCTAAAGAGTAACTCCATACAAATTGATTGGTCTTCCGTTTAGAATTTTTGCGAAATTTTTGCTAATTGATTGTTTGAATGCAGTCTCCTTAAAACCCTTTTTATGTGATATTCGTTAAAGGATGTTCTTTCAGCCATATCAAAACTTATAAGCCAATTAGCAAACTTATAAAAAAGCTCTAAAAATTTGTATTTGGTTTTGATAGTTAGTCATTCATCGGACTATTACATGAGTTGAGAAAATGTCAATTTTGAATAGGTTGACCTAATTCATCTCTCAATCTTCGAATACGTTGGAGAAGCTTTAATCTTCTGCTTCTTGCCGTGGCAGTAAGAAATATCCTCAAAGGGAAATAAATCAAAGTCATAGTCCCGGCCAACCCTGCCATGAGAATAAAAAATAAAGCTCCTGGATCATTCATAAGTTGACACTAACTACCTTCTAGAAAAATTGGGATAATTTTCAAAATTTTCATTCGGCTTTCCCCACTTATTTAGCCTCCCCTAATGTGTGTTTCTTGTGGGAGATTAAGTTTAATTCAAATTAAATATGGCCAAACTACTAAGTTTTTCAGACGAGTCTCGTGGTGCTCTAGAAAAAGGGGTAAACAATTTAGCAAATGCCCTAAAAGTCACTATTGGTCCAAAAGGTAGAAATGTAGTAATTGAAAAGAAATTTGGTGCCCCAGATATTGTTAATGATGGAGTAACTATTGCTAAGGAAATAGACCTCGATGATCCATTTGAAAATATTGGAGCAAAACTAATAGAACAAGTTGCCTCAAAAACGAAAGAGAAAGCTGGTGATGGCACTACTACAGCCACTGTTCTTGCTCAATTTATGGTTCAAGAAGGACTTAGAAATACAGCAGCTGGAGCAAGTCCTATTGAACTTAGAAGAGGAATGGAAAAGGCCGTTGCTCAAATAGTTGATGATCTAAAGAAAAAAAGCAAGTCAGTAAGTGGTGAAGCAATAAAACAAGTTGCGACAGTAAGTGCAGGTGGTGACGAAGAAATAGGTTTAATGATTGCAGATGCCATAGATAAAGTAAGTTTTGATGGGGTGATAACAGTTGAGGAATCCAAGTCTTTAGCTACTGAATTAGACATAACTGAAGGTATGGCCTTTGATAGAGGTTATAGCTCACCATATTTTGTTACTGATGAAGATCGATTAATCTGTGAATTTGAAAATCCATCAATACTAATCACTGACAAAAAGATTTCATCAATTGCCGATCTTATTCCAGTTCTTGAAACTGTTCAGAAGAACGGAACACCCTTAATAATTCTTGCTGAAGAAGTTGAAGGTGAAGCATTAGCAACATTAGTGGTCAATAAAAACCGTGGTGTTCTCCAAGTCGCTGCAGTTAGGGCTCCTTCGTTTGGAGAAAGACGAAAAGCTGCATTGGGAGATATTGCAGTACTAACTGGAGGTACATTAATTAGCGAAGACAAAGCCATGAGTCTTGAAAAAGTTCAAATATCTGATTTAGGGCAAGCAAGACGAGTGACAATTACAAAAGACAGCACCACAATTGTCGCGAATGAAAGTCAGAACGCCGAATTAGCCAATCGAATTGCCTCTATTAAAAGAGAACTCGACGAAACAGATTCTGAGTATGATCAGGAAAAGTTAAATGAAAGAATCGCTAAACTTGCCGGTGGCGTAGCAGTGATCAAAGTTGGTGCTCCTACTGAAACCGAGTTAAAAAATAGAAAGCTAAGAATTGAGGATGCTTTAAATGCAACTCGTGCAGCTATTGAAGAAGGTATTGTTGCTGGTGGTGGAACAACTCTTCTAGAACTAAGTGAAGGGCTTGAGGATTTAGCGAAAAATTTAGAAGGAGATCAAAAAACCGGTGTTGAAATTATAAAAAGAGCATTAAGCGCTCCAGCCAAACAAATAGCTATAAATGCTGGATTCAATGGTGACGTTGTTGTATCAGACATTAAGCGCTTAGGTAAAGGTTTCAATGCGCAAACTGGGGAATATGAGAATTTACTTGAAGCAGGAATATTAGATGCTTCAAAAGTTATACGACTTGCTCTTCAAGATGCTGTATCAATAGCCTCACTATTAATCACAACAGAAGTTGTAATAGCTGACAAACCAGAACCACCATCTGCTTCAGGAGGTGAAGGAGGCGATCCAATGGGTGGAATGGGTGGAATGGGTGGAATGGGTGGAATGGGTGGAATGGGTATGCCAGGAATGATGTAAAAGAAGCTAAATATAATTAGGCTTGAAAAAACAGAAAAATTCAGAATTATTAATTTAAATATTATCTAATTTCACATCAACCACTTCTTAAAATAACCATATTTTGGTTTAGGTGGCAGTGGAATTAAAGCCTTTACTTCTGGCGCCCTTTTGTAATCAATTAAGGGAATTCTAGCTATGTTTTCACTATTTTCTTTATCAACTATTTCATATGATTTGTTCACGGAAGATTCTTTTTTCTCAACTTCAGCGGACTCAGCTAATTTAATATTTTGATTTGTGATTTCTTTTTCTTGATTATCATAGTCCTCTGTAGAAATTTCTTTGGCATCCTCTAAAATCAAATCTTGTAATGGATCAATTTTTTGATTATCTTCATTTTTGAGGTTTTGATCCATCTGGTTTAAATCAAGATTTTTCAATTCTTCCAAACTTTCTACTCCAAAACGATGTGCCCATTGGGATTTCAAAAGAGTATATAATTCACTATCTTTAGCCTTAAAAGCTTCTAAAATTTGTTTTTGTAATTGATACTTTCGAGAATCCAAGGTTCTTTTTGATCACTAAATTAAGATTATCAAGCAAGTTTGCGATTTAAAAGTGGTCTAATAAGAAAAAATATTCCAACTGTAAGAATAAATAAAATTGCCAGGCAAGAAAATCCATTGACTTCTCCATATGGAGCATTAATTAAAACTGATTTCAAATCAACAGAGTTATGGTAGGCCATGCGAATTGGTTCAATCGCAAATGTCAATGGATTAATTGATGCTATCCATCCAAGCCATTCAGGCATAAATGAAATAGGAGCCAATGCTGTACTTGCGAAAAGTACGGGGAGATTGGCAATAAAAATAATTGCAATTAGTTCTATATGGCCTGGTAAAACGAATGCCAATCCAAGGCTTAGACCAGTTATTGAAAAGACTAACAATAATAATGTTATTGCTATGAGAAAAAAACCTCCCAGGCTTGGCCAACCGTAACCTAGTAAAGCTGAAGTTCCCATTATTGCAAAACTCTGCAAAAGGCTAATAGTTGTTATGTAGATCACAGAAGAAATTACTATTGAATTTCTACTACTTAATGGGGCAACTAAAAGTCGATTAAGAAAACCAAACTCTCTATCAAACATAACTGGAAGTCCAGCATTAAGAGCTCCACTAAAAGCAGTAAATACTATTAAACCTGCGCCAAGAAATTCACCATAGCTACTGTTCCCAGGCAAAAATTCTATAGGCGCTTTGGAGAATAACGCTGCAAAAAGTAAAAGCCATATCAAAGGCTGAAGAATACCTGCGAATAATGTGGAAGGTCTCCTAATTAATTGAATAAAAAGCCTCCATGTTAAAGCAGAAGTCTCTTGAACCAATTCATTTAAATTATTTACAGACTGTTTTTCCTTATGAGGTGATGAATTAGTAGTAATCATTTGTTTAATAATTAAGGAGTAAAGCAATTAATTAACGCATCGATTTTTTATTCTCAAGCTTAAAATCTCTTTTACCTGCTAATTCTAATTCTGCATCCATAAGAGTTTTACCAGTAGCCTGCAAATAAACATCATCTAAGCTGGGGCGACTATGGGAGAGAGCAAAGACTTCAAAATTTTCTTTTGAAAGATGTTCCGACAAATTTGATATAACCTCATTATTTCTCACTAAGAAATTCAAAGAATATCCTTGCTTTTTATTTACAACTACATTTGAAACCCCATTGATATTTTTTATTATTTTCCTTACAGATTCAGATTCAAATTCATCACTAAACTCTCGAACTCTAAGTGTCACCCTATCGCCACCAAGCTCTTTTTTTAAATCATCTGGTTTTCCACTAGCAATAACTTTTCCCTTATCAATAATAGCCATATCATCAGCCAATTCATCTACTTCCTCAAGATAATGACTACTTAAAAGAATTGTAGTTTTCTTATTTCTAAGTTCCTTCAATAATCCCCAAATAACTGATCTACTCTCTATGTCCAAACCAACAGTAGGTTCATCTAGAATCAACAATTCTGGTTCATGCAATAATCCTGAAGCGAGATCAAGTCTTCTTTTCATTCCTCCTGAAAAAGAACCACATCTTCTATCAATCCATTCCTGCATATCAAGTCTCTGAATCAATTCTTCAATTCTTTTTTTCTTATAATTTTTATCTAGATGGTAAAGATCACCTTGAAGCTGGAGTAACTCTCTACCTGTAAGTATTTTATCAATTGCAACCTCTTGAGCTACATAACCCAAACTTCGTCTAGTTGCTTTTTCTTCAATTAATGCATTATGTCCTGCCACCTCAACATCACCTGAATCAGGATCAAGAAGAGTACAAATAATTCTAAGCGCAGTGCTTTTACCGGCGCCGTTGGGACCCAACAATCCATATAAAGATCCTTTAGATACTTTAAGGTTGAGTCCATTTAGAGCCCTAACAGGTCCATAGGACTTGAATAAATCTTTAAGCTGGATGAAAAACATCTAAAACAAATTGCCTAAAAAGATAAAGTGATATCTTCAAGCAAATTCTAATTAATAGAAGAGTGCAAGTTTATAAAGTTTTTATTTTTATTTTTTAGACTTAAGAAAAACTCATAAAGAAATCGTTAATTAATGCTATCAACTGATCATTAAAAATAATTGCTACTTGTAATCTACTAATAACAAGCAAGAAGCAGACTCCAAACATATAAAGAATAGACCACCTAAACAAACCCTTGGCTCGATCTAAATCCTCTGGGTTATCCCTTAATCTTGAAACCAGTTGAAGAAGTCTTGAATTATAAGGTAGCAATAACATTCCATATAAGAAACCTCCTTCAGGCAAAACGAAGCAACCTAAAAAACTTAAAAATACAGTTAGATATCCATAAACGGATATGGCTTTGGACGTAACGAATGGACCTTTTACTGTTGGGAGCATTGGTATCCCAACAGATCGGTAGTCCTCTTTTAACAATATGGCCAGAGCCCAAAAATGTGCAGGTGTCCAAACCATAACCAAAGAGAATAACCACCAACCTCCTAATCCAATATGGCCTGCCGCTGCGGAGGCTCCAACTAGAGGAGGGATTGCTCCAGCAACACCTCCAAAAACTATATTTTGAGATGTACGAGGTTTCAAAAAAGCGGTATAGAGAAGTACATAACTACAAAGTCCTAAAAGGGTCAATCCTGCAGCTAAACAATTAACTCCGCTTACCAAAAGAACTGAGGCAGCAAGAGTGGAAGAAATTGCTCCAATGAAAACAGATGATGAAGAAAGGCGACCAGAAGGTAATGCTCTATTACTTGTACGTTTCATTCGTTTATCAAGATCTTGCTCCCACAAACAATTAAGAGCTCCTGCAGCTGCAGCAGCGAGAGCTCCTCCACCTAAAGTACATGCCAATCTAGGGGCGGGTAATGGCCAATCTTCCGAAAGAGCCATTCCCCCAACTGTAGTAGCAAGTAAAAGAGGGATTAATCTTGGTTTAGCAACCTCTAACCAAGCTGGGAGTTTAATACGCTTCCTAGATGGAACAATGTCCTCACGATTAATTGGCTGTGCAATTACATCAGATGTTGAACTAACCATGGCATGTCTCCAAATTTGATTCGTTTATAAGAAGTGATTGTGAAGATCCTTCGATTCCATTCCCTTTAAAATTCAATGCTGATATGACTGCCACTAACAAGCAAGCAACGAGTTGATGGCCAATAACAAGACCAGGCTCACTCAAACCTAATTGAATTGAAAAAACACCTAAAAAGATTTGTGAGATGATCAAAAAAGTAATAGACACAAAATAAGGCCATTGCTTCAAAAAAACATCTTTCTGAGTAAATGAAATAATTACAAATAAAATCACCAAAAGGCTTACAGGGAATGCACTGAAACGATGAAGTCGTAAAAGATTGCAAGAATCTCCAATATTCAGACATCTTTGAGCAGCCCATGATGTTGCCACCCGACTACCCAATAAAGATTGGCCTATTACAGAAAAAAGAGATAAAAATCCAAGTGAGCGGAGCCAAAGTGGAAAAATTGATTTACCTGGACTAAGTAATTGTTGAGTAACACCACTCATAATCGCAACAAGAGTCAAGGCAACTGCTAGATGAAGAACAACTATTAGAGAGGGCAATAGCTGAAGGACTGTCAAAGCACCTAAAAAACCCTGAAAAGCAACCAAGCAAGTAAGTGCTCCATAAGTCCAAGGGAGCCACATAGGTAAAAACTTGGCCCAGTATAAAGAGAGGGAAAATTGAATAATTAAAACAATTCCTACGAAGAAAGCATCTAAGCGATGAAACCATTCGAGAAATACTTGTAAATTCATTTGACTGCCAGGCAAAAAAGAGCCATAGCAAAGAGGCCAGTCAGGGCAAGCGAGGCCAGCCTCCATTACCCTCGTCGCTCCTCCAATCACGACAAGTACAATCAGTGCAACTACTACGTGAGCAGCAAGTTGTCCTAATCTAAATCGAGGCTTTGGTGGATAAATAACCTGCACTTATGCAAAGATCCATCAAAATAATTCTTTTTTCAACGTAGCGATTACTTTGTGCACGTCACCTGAATAAGCGGAGTGCAACATAAAGATTACCTTTAAAAAAAATTATTCATCTTGAATTAACAATTAGTTAGTACATTAATTACTTTTGCCCATAACCTATAAGAAGCAAAGGAGATCTTCTTGCCGAAAATGTCGGCCATCCTAACTCTTGCATCAAGTTTAATTCTTGGCGTAGGAGGAGTTTGGATTGCTTACAACGTCGATATGCTTCCCGTTAGCGCGAGCACTAATGCTCCTGTTTATGATGAACTTTATCGAGTCCTTTTCATTATTGGCTCCATACTTTTTATAGGTATGACTGCCTTAGTTATTTATAGTCTGATTCAATTCCGTCGTAGGCCTGGTGAAACTGGAGATGGCATAGACTTAGAAGGTAATATATCTCTGGAAATTTTCTGGACAGCAGTTCCTGCAATCGTTGTTTTATTTGTAGGTTTATATAGTTACGATATTTATGATCGAATGGGTGGCATGCAACCTTTAATGCATGATCAAAGTGGTCATATGGGAAATCAAGCCGAAAGAGTTTGGGGTGGGATTGGTTCAGGACCAATTGAAACTTCATCTTCAAATAATTCATCTTCATTACCAATTGAGTTAACTGCAATGCAATTTGCTTTTATCTTTCATTATCCAAAAGGAGATATTATTTCTGGTGAACTACATGTTCCAGTTGGGAAAGAAGTTAGTTTAAAAATGGAATCTAAAGATGTAATACATGCTTTTTGGGTGCCTCAATTTAGACTTAAACAAGATGTCATTCCTGGGCAACCAACAATATTAAATTTCACTCCAACAAAAGCAGGTAATTTCCCAATTGTTTGTGCTGAATTGTGCGGCCCATATCATGGTGGAATGAGATCAAACGTAATAGTAGATGAACAAGAAGACTTTGACACTTGGATAAGAGAAAACTCTAAGGAAACAATTTAAATTTATGACTGTTTCACTTAAACCAAACAATTCAACTCCAGAAAAGCTTCAACCAACTGGATGGCTCAAATATCTAAGTTTTAGTCTTGATCATAAAGTCATAGGTCTTCAATATTTAGTTTGTGGTTTCTTGTTTTATTTGATTGGAGGATCTTTAGCTGGCGCAATAAGGGTAGAGCTCACAAGTCCGCTATCAGATTTCATGCCAAGAGAGGTCTACAACCAAGTTCTAACTCTCCATGGCACAATAATGATTTTTTTATGGATCGTGCCTGTGGTAAACGGTGCCTTTGGAAACTATTTAATACCTTTTTATGTTGGGGCTAGAGACATGGCTTTCCCAAGGCTAAATGCAGTTGCTTTTTGGCTGATACCTCCCTCCGGTTTGATGCTAATAACCAGCTATTTTATAAATGGTGCCGCACAATCTGGATGGACAGCTTATCCACCTTTAAGCATAACTACTCCAGCAGCTGGTCAAATTATTTGGATATTAAGTGTCTTACTTTTAGGTGGAAGCTCAATCTTTGGTGGTATTAATTTCATAGCAACCATTATTAAATTAAGGAGACCTGGTCTTAAATTAATGCAATTACCCATGTATTGCTGGGCAATGCTTGGTACAAGTATTCTTGTCGTTTTATCAACTCCTGTTCTTGCTGGAACTTTAATACTTTTAAGCTTTGACATAGTTGCTCATACAGGTTTCTTTAACCCAAGTCTTGGGGGAAATGTAATTGTTTATCAACATCTTTTTTGGTTTTACTCGCATCCTGCTGTTTATATCATGGTCCTCCCTGCCTTTGGCTTAGTCAGTGAAATACTTCCTATTCATAGTAGAAAGCCGCTTTTTGGCTACACAACAATGGTCTTCTCAATTATGGGGATAGTTGTTTTAGGTCTAGTTGTTTGGGCCCATCATATGTTTACAAGTGGGACTCCTCCATGGATGCGCTTATTTTTTACAATAGCTACAGCATTCATAGCTGTTCCCACAGGTATTAAATTTTTTAATTGGGTTGCAACTTTATGGGGAGGGAAAATATCACTTAATAGTGCAATGCTATTTTCTTGTGGATTTATTATTAACTTTGTTTTAGGTGGAATAACAGGTGTTGCGCTCGCTCAAGTACCTTTTGATATACATGTACATGATACCTATTTTGTTGTCGCCCATTTTCATTACATAGTCTATGGGGGATCAGTCTTTGTTATCTTCTCCTCAATTTATCATTGGTTCCCGAAATTCACTGGAAAAATGCTCAATGAAAATCTCGGAAGATTCCACTTCATACTTACCTTTATTGGCTTTAATCTTTGTTTTGCCCCTCAACATTGGTTAGGTTTAAATGGAATGCCTAGAAGAGTTGCAGAATACGATCCACAATTTCAATTAATTAATCAAATCAGTAGTGTAGGGGCCTTGTTGATGGCATTAAGTACTTTACCTTTTCTATGGAATGTTTTTCAAAGCATCCTCTATGGCCATGATGCTGGTGATAATCCATGGAATGCTCTCACACCTGAGTGGCTAACAAGTTCACCTCCTCCAGTTGAAAATTGGGATGGAGAAGCTCCTCTGGTTCTAGAGCCATATGGTTACGGAAATAAAAATTTAAATAAAACTCAGGAGCAAAACAAATGACTTCTATAGTTCCACAAGAGAAATCATCAGAAAGCAAGAAAAATCTCTCAGAAGGGGAGCATGAGGATTTCCGTTTATTTGGTTTAATAGCTTTTTTAATCGCAGACGGAATGACTTTTGCAGGTTTTTTTGCTGCATATCTAACTTTTAAAGCAGTCAACCCCTTAGCTCCTGATGCTATTTACGAATTAGAGTTACCTTTACCCACTTTAAATACAATTTTACTCTTAGTAAGTAGCTTTACTTTTCATCGAGCTGGGAAATTTCTAGAAAAGGAAGAAGCAAAGCAATGTCAAAAATGGCTTCTTATTACAGGTGCATTAGGAGTGGCATTTTTAATTAGCCAAATGTTTGAATACTTTACTTTGCCTTTTGGGTTAACTGACAACCTTTTCGCAAGTACTTTTTATGCATTAACTGGCTTTCATGGCCTGCACGTAACGCTTGGATCAATCATGATCATGATTATTTGGTGGCAAACCCGTGTACCTAATGGTCGAGTAAATAAAGAAAACTTGTTTCCATTTGAAGCAGTTGAGCTCTATTGGCACTTTGTAGATGGGATCTGGGTCGTTTTATTCATCATCCTTTATCTGCTTTAAGAGGTAAATATTGATACTAAGAAAGAAACTTTCAATTAATTTGTTGCCACAATTCCACTTATTGGTCAGAATTCAGTTAATTAAAACAGTCTGAAATGCTTGTTGGAAAAGAACTCCTAGACAAAGCAAGATCTTTGAGCAATCGTCCAGAAGACGAAATCGCTAAAGGATGTGGTTACGTTGGACCTAGTGGAAGAGTTTTACGTAAAAGTTTCTATCGTGCACTAGTTGAAGCCAAAGGTTATAAACTCCGCTCAAATGGACCTGGAAGAGCAGGAAATAGATCTTCAAGAGGAAGACAAGCAGAGTTTCGTACAAAGGTTCATGGCAATGGCAATCTTCTTATTGGCCATGCATACACTAAAAAGTTAGGTCTTGAACCTGGGCAAGAATTTCGAATTGATGTACGTAAAGAATCTGGGGCGATCAGTTTGTTACCACTTAAGAAATAATAATTCACTCAGAAAAAAGCACTAAAACTTAATTCCAACCTTGCTCTTTAAGCCACTTAGAGCTGATTTCTGAGTTTTCTTTAGAAATAAAATCATTGTTACTTTTATTTAGTTTTAGCAGCTTTTCTGCATATTTAGCCATTAAATCAACTTCTAAATTAACCTTCTCGCCAATTTTTAAAAACTTTAAGCATGTATTCGACCAGGTGTGAGGTATTACGGCTATTGAAAATTTACATCCATCATCATATATCTCTGCAATTGTTAAACTTATTCCGTTTAAGCTAATGCTTGCCTTATCGCACATATATTTACAGAAATTTGAATCATTCCAAGAAACTTTTAAATTCCAAGAATTCTTCAAATTCTCAATTAAAACAACTTCACCCACCCCATCTATATGCCCACTAACGATATGTCCACCTAATCGATCAGAAAGACGTAAAGCTGGTTCAAGATTTACATAGCCATTTCGCTGAGCTTTCTCACCAAGATTTGTTCTTTTAAGAGTTTCTTCACTAATGTTGGCAACAAAAGAATCATTAATTAATTCAGAGACGGTAAGACAAACTCCATCTACAGAAACACTATCACCAAGCTTTAAAGGGGAGAAAGGATTACATCCATCAACCAATACACCCAGATTATTTTTCTTAATCGTACCAATAGACTGTATTAAACCAGTAAACATATAAAAACCTAAACTTTTAGAATGCTAGTTATAGTATTTCGAAATGTCTTTAAAAAGTTTTTTGAATTTAAAATTTAATTGAATTATGAATTATTCCAATTCAACGCTAAATCTTTTTTATCTTCAAAACTCAGGAGAGGCAATGACCAACATTTATTCCAAACACTTTCTTCTGGAATAAAAACAGATTGATACCTTTGAGAAATATTGATATTTTTTCTCCTTAAGTCTGAAAAACTAGTTGGTGGTAAAAAACCTTTTCTTATTAAACGTCTCAAATAAGTTGGCCCCCACAACAAATGAAACCAATCAGTGGGGAAAGGCTCTGAAGAGAAACTTGGAGAAGCAAGAACTGTCCAATTTAATGGACTTCCTTCCTGAGGCAAAAGAATCGATAAACGAGGATCTTTTATAAGACTATCAACACAGCTAGACAAAGGTAAAACTGCAGCATTAGCTTTACCTGCAACGACCCAATTTAAAGCATTCTGATCATCAAATGTCTTGGCTTGACGCTTGATTATTGAGAAGTCATCAACAAATCCTAGCTTTTGGGCAATTGAAATCAAAAGATATGGACTATTAGGAAAAACTATTTGATTTGTAAGTGCACTTGAAAAAAGGACCTCCCAAGAATTCTTATTTTTTAGAGCTAATGAATCTTCATTTCTAAGAAGTATTACCCATGGACTGACAGCCAAAGGGAAAATTCTATTCTTATATTCCTCGCCTAATCCATCCAAAAAAGAGGTAGCCTTCTTACTCAAAGCATCTCTGATATTAGATGCTTTAATTTCTTGAAGTGAATCGTAAGGCAAATCAGAGACCCAACCATCATTTAAGACTAATAAATCTGTTTTTTCTTGAAGACTAAAAGTGTAAGAAATTCTCTTTTGTTCAATCTGTTGTATTGGTAAAAATTCCCAATCTGTAGATAAACTATTGATAAATTCACTAGGGAAGCTTTTAGAAATACCTCTCAGAGCTAATTTTTTTCTAGATGTTGAGCACCCAGACAAGACAAATAAAGAAGAGATCAATCCATATTTGATAAACTCTCGTCTTCCCCATTTACTGGTGATCATTTTATTTAAATCTCTTGAAGATTTTTTTCATTTTTTGACTTAAATAAATTAGTAACCTCTTTATCACATCTCTCAATCATTTCTCTCTGAGACAATCCTTTAATTTGAGCAAGTAATGATAAGGCTCCTGCCCCAACTCCCTCTTTGATGTATCCAAGCTCATAATCTCGGAGAACCTTTTGATTACTATCATTAAATCTATAACCGCTAGCTAGCCCTAGGATATTAACTTTGAAATGCTTAGAAACATGGTTCATTAAATGAATAAATGAGTTTCTTTTTCCTGAAAAAGATAGTGACTCATCAACTAACCATGAGGTGGTTCCTATTGAAATCTTTTCAACAAATTCAGAACGTAAATCAGTTTCAATTTCATTTAATGCCAAAGCTAATACTGCCAACATCTGACAACCTCCTCCTAATAAAATATCCTGGCCAGACTCTCTTGCTCCCATTAAAAGGCCAACTGCAATTGGTTGAAATGGATCACCAACCGCAGCCATTAGATCAACTGAAGATGGCTTCTTCTCTAATTTTGCTGCTTTTAATCCTTTATTAACTAATTTAGTTTTTAACTCTGAAGGTGGATTTCTTTGGCTTCCGCTTATAAGTCCATTAACGTTTATGCCTAATCCGGAAAGAACTGCGAAAGCTGTAGATGTACCTCCTGGAACACACTCAGTGATCAAAAGAGATTTTTTTAATTGCTTCCCTATCTTAAGGCCAGCTTCAAGCAAAAGTTTGACTCTATTAATGTCCATCGCATTACCAGAACTCAAGCATCTAGCCGGACCTATTTCTGGTGATTCAAGAGAAATATGACTAAAGGAGGGACTTTGAAGAAGTCCTGCCGAAATAACTGTTGGTTTAATTTTTAAAAACCTCGAAGCAACGTAACTAATCAATGCAGGAGAAACTCCCGCTGGCAAAGGAGGCAAGGGCCATCTCGCTGGGGAAGTAGGTCCTCTCAATAAAAGTTCAGCATCTGCAACCGCGGTATAACGTCTAGAAACAGATGTAGAACCAGCAGAGGAAATCCCCTCAATCTCTGCTGTTTGAGATCCAGCTAGAATTAAAAAAAAAGCAATATTCGTAATATTTTCATGCCACCTTTTAACTCTTTCCTCAAAATTTTTCTCTTGAATACCTTTCCCAAAAGCTAGAACACCTGTTGGCAATAAAACGTAATTATCTACAATCATTATTTATCAATTAGATTCTAAAGAAATTAGATTCTCGAGCAGAGCAGGTGGTTCAGGCATCGAAGATTTTAGCCTTGGGAAAATCCAATAAGCCAAAGCATGCAAACAAAGCACATAAACGATTTCTTGAGTTATTACTAGAAATAGAGCAACTATATGAACTTGATTCATATCCGGACTAAAAGAAAGATTGAAAATCTCTATTCCTTTCTCAAGCAATGCTGCTCCGGCACGAGTAATGATAACCCATAAATTTTCACCAACCAGAATAGATAAAACAAAAACCCTCACTAAAAAACCCATAGTTCCAATTGAGACTCCAACACTCCAACTTAACCACCAATTCCAACCTCTATGCCAACTATATCCCAACCATAAAGAAAGGAATCCATACGGAAAAAGTACCAAAGGTCCTCTTAGCGGTCCCATTAGTGCAGTTAATAACATCACACAAATTGTCACACCCTCAATACCTGTTTTAACACCTCTGCGAATCTGAAGAAGCGCCAAAGGTAATGGCAAAGCAAGTCGAAAGACAGCTCCGCCAATAGGCAAATAATAAAGAGCGATCCAAATCAAAGCAGTTGCCGCAGCTAAATAAGAAGACTCAACAATTTTCAAGGCTTTTCTTTTACTAAGAGGCGCTTTGAAAACAGATCTACTTCTCAAAAAGTTTTGATTATCTAAGGTCAAAATTATTTTCTTTTCATAGATGTATCCTTTAAAAAGTTTTCCTTATCAAAACGTTCTATCTTTTCAACCTCAAACTGTACTCCTGCTTTTCTTAGCGCATTTGTCACTGTCTCAGCTGGCGCAGAGGGATTTGCACCAGATAATTTTAAGATAATTCTGTATGGCTGTGGATTAAAGATTACTTTCTTGTTTGATTTAGTTGTTTTTTGACTAAATCTATCTTTATTAGACATTGAATTTTCTTTTGTGATATTTCCTTTAATATTCTCTTTCTCTTTCTCTTTCTCTTTCTCTTTCTCTTTCTCTTTCTCAACTTTACTTAATTGGATTTCTTTAATTTCCTTTAGGTTTTTTTTATCCTTGACTTCCCTAGCTGTGTCCGAAATTATTGAATTTTCGGGAGTATCAAAACTATTTTCCAATCTCTCACCAATTAATGTATTAGAACATGATTGAAATGGAATAAGAGCAACTATTAAAAATAATCTAATAAACATATTATCAATCAATCTAAGTATGTTCAAAATTTTACTTGGTTTTGATAACCCTTACTTTACTGGCTCTTAGGCGCCCAGTTTTTGTTGTAGAAGGAGCTTTTGAAGATCTGAGTTTTTTCGATGACGATGAATCCATTGTTTTATTGGTTGTCTTTGCAGTCTTTTTTGGAGCACTTTTCTTCTTTGAAGTTGGTTTCTTACTTGATTTTTTAGTTGCCAATAATTCAATAGCCTCCTCAATAGAGATATCATCAACACCTTTACCTTCTGGCAAGGAGGCATTCACCTTCCCTTGCTTAACATATAGACCATAGGGTCCATTAAATAATTGAATAGTTTCTTTCTCTCCTTCTGGAATACCTAGTTCCTTTAAAGCTGTTCTTCCCCCTCTCCCTCTCTTAGGAATAGATAAGAGCTCAAGGGCTCTCTCTAGACTTACTTGAAGAACGTCATCTTCGCCCTTAATTGAGCGATAATCTTTCTCACCATTATCTTTACTCCAAACTACATAAGGTCCAAATCTACCCAAACTCGATTGCACTTTACCACCTTCTGGATGTTCCCCTAATAAGCGTGGTAATTGAATAAGTCCAAGAGCCTCCTCAAAGGTCAAATTTTCTGGTTTTAAATTCTTTGGTAATGAAGTCCTTTTAGGGTTTGGAGCTTTTTTCAATGATTTATCTTCTAAGTATTCGAGTGCTTTTTTAGTATCAATCTCTTCCTCTTTTATATTTTCTGGCAACAACACCTGAACTTTTGATGAATCCTGCTTCAGATAGAGCCCATATTGACTACTTTTGAACAAGCGAAGATTCCCTAGCTTTTTCTTACCTTTTGGAACTCCCAAATCTTTCAATTCAACCACTAAGCCCCTTTGAACAAAATGTCCATACCTACCATTTAATAGATATAAATTCTGCCCACTCTCAGGTTCAACTCCAAGTGACTCAGGACCTTCAGCTTTTTGTTTTAAAATCATCTGTGCGATATCTTCATCCAAATCTGCCGGTGTAATTTCCTGTGGAAGAGTAGCTGTTATAGGCTTGCCATTTTCACCTAATTGCTTTGATTCAAGATATGTTCCGAATTTACCCAACCTAACAAGAGACGTAAGTCCCTCCAAGGAAACAGCTCGAAATTCACCTCCATCTATATCTCCTTCTCTTTGTTGAACTTGATTTTCTAAACCAGTATCACCTTTATAAAAACCCTTGAGATATGGAAGCCAGTTCACTTTACCTGTTGAGATTTCATCAAGTGTAGATTCCATTCGAGCTGTAAAACTAGTATCTACAAGTTCAGGGAAATGTTCTTCAAGAAGTGAAGTAACAGCAAATGCTGTAAAGCTTGGAGTTAAAGAATTATTGTTTAGGACTGAATAGCCTCGATCTACGATTGTTCCTATTATGCTTGCATATGTTGATGGACGACCTATACCTTCCTTCTCAAGTGTTTTAACCAATGAAGCTTCGCTATATCTAGCAGGTGGCTGAGTTTGATGCCCTAACGCCTCTACATTTTTAGCTGTTGGTGTATCCCCTACAACTAATTTAGGCAAAAGCACTTCTTGTCCTTCAAGTGCGCTATCAGGGTCATCAGTGCCTTCAACATAAGCTCTAAAGAAACCTGGGAAATCTATTCTTTTGCCACTTGCCCTAAAAGACACATCTAACGCTTGTAATTCAACCCCAAGCATTGTCAACCTTGCATCAGCCATCTGACTAGCAACTGTTCGTTTCCAAATTAGTTCATATAAAGAAAGGTCTCTTCCTTGCAAGTTAGACTCTTTAGGAGTTTTAAAGCTCTCACCAGAAGGACGAATAGCTTCATGAGCTTCTTGCGCATTTCTAGTCTTGTTAGAGAATTGGCGTGGCTTATTACTTAGATATTCAACCCCATATTTTGACTCAACACACTTTCGTGAGGCATTTATTGCCTGATCGGAAAGATGAACAGAATCTGTTCTCATATATGTGATAAAACCTCTTTCATATAAACCCTGAGCACATCTCATTGTCTCCCTAGCTGATAATCGAAGTTTTCTATTAGCTTCTTGTTGTAATGTACTTGTTGTGAAAGGAGGAACTGGTTTACGAATTGACGGTTTTTCTTCGACATTTATAACTTTCCATTTATCTGTAGTTAATTTTTGAGCAAGTTCCTTAGATTCTTCTTCCGTAAGTAATTTGACATTTCGACCAGATTTCAATAATCCTGTTGACTCATCAAAATCACTACCATTAGCAATTCTTCGCCCACCAATTGAGGTCATTTTAACCTCAAATTCACTACATTCTTTTTCTAATTTTGCTTTTAAATCCCAATAGCTTCCACTCTTGAAAGCTCTCCTTGCTCTCTCTCTTAGAACGAGCAATCTTACAGCAACTGATTGAACTCTCCCAGCAGATAAGCCCCAAGAAACTTTTTTCCATAAAAGAGGAGACAAGGTATATCCAACTAATCTGTCTAAAATCCTCCTCGTTTCTTGTGCATGAACTAATTCCATATCAATTTCTCTTGTTTTCGATAAAGCTTTAGAAATAGCTTCTTTAGTGATCTCATGAAAAACCATCCTCTTCACAGGAATTTTGGGATCAAGCACATTCATTAAATGCCAACTAATACTTTCCCCTTCTCTATCTTCATCAGTGGCAAGCAACAATTCGCTAGCACCCTTCAAAGATTGTTTTAATTCCTTGACAATTTTTTTCTTATCTTTGGGTATTACATACAAAGGATCAAAATCAGCAGTTGTATTCACTCCAATCGTTGCCCACTTTTCTCCTTTGTGTTTGGCAGGGATCTCAGAAGCATTATTAGGCAAGTCTCTTATGTGCCCCATTGAGGCAAGCACTTGAAAGTCCTTGGGCAAAAAACCTTTAATAGTCTTTGCCTTTGTGGGACTTTCAACAATTACCAGAGTATGGTCAGTGGGCATCAGCTCAATTTCCCTCCTTCTTATCTAACGTACTGGATAGTAAAATGCATAGCCCAAAATGATAAAAAAGGCATATTTCATAACTTCGCTAGAGTTATCAAATCAGACACAGCTTAAAAACAATACATAAATGGGAGATCTTTTTTCTTTTCAAATATTAATAAATACGCCTATAGAGCTTTTAAATCTCTCCTTAAATGCCAAGGCTGTGCTTCCAGAGGCTGCTGTTTTAATTGCAATGTTAGGGACACTTTTGGTTGATTTGGCCGGTGAAAAAATTTCGTCCAGATGGTCCCCTCCAATTTGTTATGCAGGTCTTTGTACAGCTCTGATTTTGCTAATAATGCAATGGAATGGAGAGATACAAGAATCTTTCTTAGGTTCATTTGTAGCAGACAATCTTGCTATTGCTTTTAGAGGTGTTATTGCTCTATCAACACTAATTTCTCTTCTAATTAGTTGGAGATACGCTGAACAAAATGGAAGTCCAATTGGTGAATTTGCAGCAATATTATTAGCTGCAACTCTTGGGGCAATGCTTCTTTGTGGTTCCACTGATTTAGTAAGTGTTTTTGTTTCATTAGAAACTCTTTCAGTTGCTAGCTACCTACTTTCTGGATATCTCAAAAGAGATTCAAGGAGTTCAGAGGCCGCTTTAAAATATCTATTGGTCGGTTCGGCGGCGGCGGCTGTATTTCTCTATGGAGCATCTCTACTTTATGGAATCAGTGGATCTACAAACCTAAAAGACATAGGAATAACCTTAATCAATGCTCCTACCCCTTTATCTGCTCTAGCTCTTGTTTTCGTATTGTCAACAGTAGCTTTCAAGATTGCTGCGGTTCCTTTTCACCAATGGACACCTGATGTTTACGAAGGTTCTCCTACACCAGTAGTTGCATTTTTATCAGTCGGGTCTAAAGCAGCGGGTTTTGCACTTGCCATAAGAATACTAATTGGATGTTTTGGCGCTTTTGATACTCAATGGAAATTACTTTTTACTGTTTTGGCAGTTTTAAGCATGTCACTAGGAAATGTAGTAGCTCTAGCTCAAAAATCGATGAAAAGAATGTTGGCTTACAGCTCAATTGGACAAGCTGGATTCGTAATGATTGGATTGGTTTGTGGAACTGAAGATGGTTTCGCCGCGATGATTTTGTATATGGCAGCTTATTTATTTATGAACCTTGGAGCATTTGCATGCATCATTCTTTTTTCAATAAGAACTGGAAGTGATCAGATTTCAGATTATGCAGGGCTTTACCAAAAAGATCCATTAATTACTTTAGGATTAAGTTTATGCCTTCTTTCTTTGGGAGGCATTCCTCCCATGTTGGGATTCTTTGGGAAGATTTATTTATTTTTTGCAGGATGGGCTGATGGGCAATACTTACTTGTTAGTGTTGGTCTAGTTACTTCTGTAATTTCTATTTACTACTACATATCAGTAATAAAAATGATGGTGGTAACTGAGCCGAAAGAAGCTTCAGATGTTGTTAAATCATACCCATCAATTGAATGGTCAATACCAGGGATGTCATCTCTTAAAGTGGCTCTAATTTTTTGTGTTCTAGTAACAGCTATTGGTGGAATCATTTCAAACCCTCTCTTTGACTTCGCTGATAGTGCGGTAAACGGAACTCCATTACTTCAAAAAGCTATTACTCTTGCAAGTAAAAACTCCATTGGATAACCAGTTCAAATCTTTAAAAAAATCTGTAGCTCGTCTAACTAATGTAAATAAATTTTATGGAGAGGGCTCAGTAAAAGTAAAAGCTCTTGATGAGCTAAACCTTGAAGTCTTTCATGGAGATTATCTTGCAGTAATGGGTGCAAGTGGATCCGGCAAGAGTACTGCAATGAATATTCTTGGATGTCTTGATCGTCCCACGCATGGAACATATGAATTAAACGGAACTGCTGTAGAAAAACTTGAGGATGATTTACTTGCGGATATCAGGAATAAAGAACTTGGTTTTGTTTTTCAACAATTTCATCTGCTTCAAGAAGTTTCAGCACTTGAGAACGTAATGCTTCCAATGATTTATGCATGCGTCCCTTCGTCAGAAAGACAAAAACGTGCTCAAGAGGCTCTTATAAGAGTAGGACTAGAGAATAGAATGAATAACCTTCCTAATCAGTTATCTGGAGGGCAGCAACAACGTGTTGCTATAGCAAGAGCAATAATCAATAAACCATCACTATTATTAGCAGATGAACCCACTGGTGCACTTGATTCAAAAACTACTGAAGACGTTTTAAATCTTTTTGACCAACTTCATAATCAAGGTATAACTATTGTCTTAGTTACTCATGAAGACAATGTTGCTCAAAGAGCAAAAAAAATTGCAAGGTTTAAAGATGGCAAAGTAATAGAAGTTACTAATAATTAGCTAAGCCAATACAATAGTTTTTAAGTTGACAATACTTTCTCTTGACCATCATTAAATAGAATTAATCTACCTGCTGAGTCTATTCCTTTAATATCCCATTGATATCGAGTTTTTTTATCAATGTATTGCCTCGACCACAATCTTTTTTCAATCTGACTGCACAAAAAATGTTTATTATCTAAAAGATCTAAAGATCTATCTATTGCACATAAAACTTCTGAAGACCAAAAATTTATATTCATCGTTTTATCTCCAATAATTTGTTTTAGTGAAATCCCATCTTTAGGAACATTATTTAAAACGTTTAAACCTACGCCAACTCTTAATAATCTAAGTTTTCCTCCCCTAAAAATTAATCTAGGTAAAATTCCAGCTAATTTTTGACCATCAACCAAAAGATCATTTGGCCATTTTATTTTCACATTAACTCCTATCCTTTCAATTCTTTCAACCAAAGCTAATGCCACCGCTAGCCCATAAAGTTGAGAATTATGTTCACACGAACCTTTTCTCTTAATAGCCGCACTAACCCAAACCCCTCCTTTTGGTGCATACCAAGTTCGACCAGCTTGACCTTGACCAAATTTTTGGCAAGAGGAGAATATCGCTATTGGCTTATTTTTTTTTACTGGTTTCTCTGCGATCCAATTTGATAGCTCTATTTCTGTACTAGCGCAAATAGGTTTAAGAATTAATCTCCAATAGCTGGGAGAGGAATGGTTTAATTTGTAATATTTATAGATCAATCCAACTCCCCTATCGAATTTTTGGTTATTCATATTTCAAACATAATTTGTTCTTAAACAATCAAGAATTATCCATTGACTTTTTCATCTCCTCTAATTCAACTTCAACTTCTTGAATTTCTACTGTTTTTACTTCACTTACATCTAAACCAGACGGAGGCAACGCTATTGCCTCAACTCCCGATTTCAATTGAGTCCTCAATATCTCTAATTCTTTCTCTATATCATTACCTCCTTCTAATGCTGCGAACTTACTTTCTAGATCTTCTCCAGCCAACTCTAATGCTGCTTGCCCAGAAGCTTCCAATGCCTCTACTTTATCTTCCATTCGTTCAAAAGCAGCCATAGCGGACTTGCTACCTAAATCACCAACTGCACTTTGAATTTGTTGCTGAGCTTTAGCTGCTTGAGCTCTTGCTTTAAGCATATCTTTTTTTGTTCGAGCCTCGGCAATCTTTCTCTCTAATAACAAAAGGCTTTTCTTTAGTTTTTCAACTTGACCATTTTGTGATTGAAATTGAGTCGATAAAGATTCATAAGTTTCTTGAAAAGTTTTTTTTCTACTTAATGCTTCTCTAGCTAGATCATCCTCTCCCTTTTTCAAGGCTAATTCAGCTCTGGTAAACCAATTTTTTATTTGATCTTTTGCTTGATTTGCCTGATTCTCTAATCTTTTTTGACTTGCAATAGCCATAGCCACCGCTTGACGAAGCTTCACCAAGTCTTCTTGCATATCAGCAACAGACTGATCAAGTATTTTAATTGGATCTTCTGCATCACTGACAAAAGCATTTAGATTTGCCCTTATCAAGCGACTTAACCTATCTAATAATCCCATTAGGATCTTTTATGCAATCTAAAAAATATTAGCTAGATTTAAGCACTAACTCACCAATAGTGTCTAATTAAAATTGATTTTAGAAGACTTAAAGCATAAAACGAAAGCAAGAAGAGAGCAGTCAATTTCTACATGCTTGGAAGGAATCAAGTCTTCATGGAAAGGAAATGTGGGAGGTCTTATTCAAGATTGGAAAGAGATAGCTGGGGAGCAGCTCGCATTAAATTGCACACCTCTTAACATTCAAAATAAAATTTTAACGATTGGTGCAAGTCATCCACAGTGGAGACAGGCTCTTCAGTACAACCGCTTGGAATTAATTGAATCTTTAAAATCATATGGATATCAAATAAAAGAGATTCGGATTAGACAACATTATCCTAGTGATTTAGTTACGAGAGAAAGTGAAAAAGAGATATGGGAAAAGCACCCAAGTAGAACTGATAAGAATGGAATCACTAATTGTCCTTTTTGCAAGGTGCCTTCTCCCAAGGGAGAAGTTAAATTATGGGGTAAATGTAGTTTTTGTAGAAGAAAAGAATTGAGAATAGATTGAACGATTTTGATTAAGCTTCAAGTAATAAAATACCCATTTGACCCTTTGCTAATGTTTGGTATTTTGCTTTTTTAAAGCCAGCAGAAAGTGCCAAATAAATTTGTTTTTCACCTGAAGGAAAGTTAAGTAAGCTTTTTTTTATATATGAATATTCTTTTCCCAATCCGAAAAGAGATGCAATTGGAACAACATAAAAACTTAGATAAATTTTTTGGAATAGCCCTTGAATGGAAGGTCCCTCAAAAGATCTAAAATCTAAAATCCCAGCTCTTCCTCCTGGTTTCAAAATCCTTAAAGCCTCTCTGAGCCCTGCATAAGGGCTTGAAAGATTCCTTAAGCCATAGACCATTAAAAGTCCATCAAATTGATGTGATTTTAGATTTGTCTCCAACGCATCACCATTTATCCATTCAATTGAAGAATAGTTTTGCTTAGATCTTTCTCTCGCAACTAATAATGCTTGAGAAGCTGAATCTATCCCGATAATATTTTCAGAACTCTTCATATATCTAGCCAAGAGTATTGACATATCTCCAGTTCCACAACAAATGTCTATCCATTTTTCTCCTGAAATTGGATTAAGAATATCCAACAATCGTCTTTTCCAAAATCTATGCAATCCGAAGCTAAATATATCATTTAAAAAATCGTATTTTGAAGAAATCGAATCAAACATTTCCTCTATAGCTTTAGTATTACCAGGTCTCATATAAATCTAAGAAATTATTTACTCGCACAAAAAACTGAATATGGAGAGATTTATTTTACATCTTTTAGTGCAAATATTAATCATTCAATTGGTCTTATAGGTAAATTTTCCTTAATTAGATATTCTTTTATTTCGCTGATCGTTAATTGTCCATCATGCAAAAGGGATGCCAAGAGAGCAGCTGAAGATTTCCCAAGAGTAAAAGCCTCTTTAATGTGTCTCAAGCAACCAGCTCCTCCTGAAGCTATTACAGGAATTGGAACTTTTTCAGAAATAGATTTAGTCAGTTCTATGTCATACCCATTTTGAGTTCCGTCACCGTCCATGGAAGTTAATAGGATTTCTCCTGCTCCATGCTCAAATACTTTTTCTGCCCATTCAATCGCATCCAAACCAGTATTATTACGTCCACCACTCACATAAACGTCCCACTTATTAGAAATATTTTTGTTCTTTTTTGCATCTATTGCAACCACAATACATTGAGATCCAAAACAATTAGCCCCTTGAGAAATCAACGAAGGGTCTTTAACAGCACTGGAATTTAAACTTACTTTGTCAGCTCCTGCTCGTAACAATTCCTTTATTCCATTAATAGAACTTATCCCACCTCCAACAGTAAAAGGAATGGTTACCGCCTCGGATGTTCGTCTAACCATGTCAACCAAAGTTGATCTTTTCTCGTGAGTGGCTGTTATGTCTAGAAAGACCAATTCATCAGCTCCAGCCTTGCTGTATCTGCATCCCAACTCAACTGGATCACCTGCATCACGCAATCCAACAAAGTTAACCCCCTTTACTACTCGTCCATTTGAAACATCAAGACAAGGGATCAATCTTAAAGCAACCATGATTTTTAAACAGGGGAACTGTTATGGTTGCCCAAACTTAAGCATTTTGATGCCATGGCTAAGCCAACCTCCCTTGCAAGGATAGGTTCAAAAATTAAGATCAATATTGAACGTGTAAGAGATCGCATACCTTCTTATTTGATCAACCAACTATCTAATGATCCAAGAGGCACTGTAATCGATTACAAGATGACTGATGGTATTGGTGGCATTGGTGTGGTAATTAAAATGAATGATGGAAGCAAACATTGGTTCTTCGAAGATGAAGTTTCTTAACCCTGAGATTACAAAGTGAGCGATGCTAGGCAACTCCTTGGGATAAAAGGAGGTTCTGAAACAACAAACATTTGGAAGCTTCGTTTGCAATTAATGAAGCCCATCACATGGATTCCTTTGTTATGGGGAGTCATATGTGGAGCAGCTGCTAGTGGTAATTATCACTGGGAATTGAGCAACATTCTTGCTTCGATAAGTTGCATGTTTATGAGCGGGCCACTCTTAACTGGTTATACCCAAACAATAAATGATTATTTTGATAGAGAAATTGATGCAATAAATGAACCTAATAGACCAATACCTTCAGGAGCAATTTCACTTTTCCAAGTAAAATGTCAAATTTGGGTTTTATTAATTGCCGGTCTTGGAGTTGCCTATTTATTAGATTTGTGGGCACATCACACAATTCCTTCCGTCCTTCTTTTGGCATTGGGAGGTTCATTTGTAAGTTTTATTTACTCAGCACCACCTTTAAAACTTAAACAAAATGGTTGGCTTGGGAATTATGCACTTGGTGCAAGCTATATAGCTCTTCCCTGGTGGGCTGGACAGGCTCTATTTGGTCATTTAACTTGGACAACTGCTCTGCTTACTCTTGCCTATAGCTTGTCAGGCTTAGGAATTGCTGTGATAAATGATTTTAAAAGCGTGGAAGGGGATAAAAGCCTTGGTCTTGAATCACTTCCTGTTGTTTTTGGTATTAAAAATGCAAGTCGTATAAGCGCAGGAATGATAGATATCTTTCAGCTGGCGATGGTAGTAGTTTTAATAGCAATAGGACAACATTTTGCATCTGTAATTCTGGTTTTGCTAATAATTCCTCAAATCACATTTCAAGACATATGGCTTTTACGTGATCCATTAAAATTTGATGTTAAATACCAAGCCAGTGCACAACCATTTCTAATTTTAGGAATGCTTGTGACTGCTATAGCAATAGGTCATAGTAGTTTAATAAGCTCATAATTTAGGTTTCAAAAGATAAACCTATCTCCACATCTTCTGTTTTACAATTTATTTAGAATAGCGATGTAAAAACCATCTCCTTTATTTTCCTCTCCAGGCCAAATTTGTCTCTCATATTCTAGAGAAAATTTAGACTTTATTTTCAAAAAATTTCTGATCTGATTATGATTTTCATAGGGATGAATAGTACAAGTTGAATAAACTAATTTGCCCCCACTTTTCAATAAAGGATCTATCGACTTGAGTAGCTGGCTTTGAATACAAACAAGTTCCTGGATATTATCTTTAGTCATTCGCCATCTTGAATCAGGATGACGAGCCAGAGTACCCAAGCCAGAACAAGGTGCATCAATTAGTATTCGATCAAAATAAGATTCCAATTTAGGGTTCTCTGCTAATAATTCATTAGAATCAGCAATCAATATTTCCAAACATGAAATTCCAAGCCTCTTTGCATTAGATAATATTTTTTCCACTCTTCTAGATGATCGATCAACAGACCAAATTTCGGCCTGATTATTAACTAATTCTGCAATATGTGTTGATTTGCCACCTGGCGCCGCACAAGCATCAAGGATCTTCTCTCCAGGCAAAGCGCCAAGGGAAGGAGCAATTAACTGTGAAGATCTATCTTGCACACTCCATTTACCTTCTGCAAAACCTGGCCATTTCATAGGTTCGCCAACACCAACTGGAACTTCTAATCCGTAAGGGCAATTTGGAATAAATCGATTATAAATACCGCAGGAATCAAAACTTTCTTTAACTTCCTCGATATTTGCCCGTAATTTATTCACTCTTATATCAATAGGACTTATGGTATTGAATGCTTTTGCAATAACATCAGCATCTTCTTTCCCTTTCCAAGCAATTAATTCATCAGCCAACCAAACTGGTATTGACTGTTCTTGGGCGAGCTCCTCGCTCGGATTCTTTGACTTAGGAAGCTTAAAACCTTTTTCTTTGCTTCGGAGAGCAGATCGCAATATGCCATTAACAACAGGTGCAAGTTTTCTCAGATGATTAGTTTTAGCCAATTCGACAGTAGTGTTTATGGCCGCTGCTGGCGGTATTCTTTCCATTTTAAAAATTTGATAAAGACCCAGATGAAGAAGCCATCTCAAAAGTGGAGGTTGCTTTATTGCCGAAACTTTTCCTAAATGATCAATCCAACAATCCAAAAAATATCTTTGACGAATAACTCCATAAGATAATTCAGTTATTAAAGCTTTATCTAAGGGTTCAAAAGAATATATTTTAAAAATTCTTTCCAAGGCTAGATCTGCGAATGCTCCTCCTCCAACAGCTTGAATTACTTCCCAAGCAGCCTTCCTTGCTTCTAGCCCTTTAACTGGTGATAATTTTCTATTCAAAGCAAGACATGGCCAAATAATTAAAGATAAAAACCGCTCGCATCAGGATTTTAATCTATGGTTATATAAATGCAGTAGCAGCAAAAATAGATAAATATCAAAACGGAAATGATTGTCGTTTTAAGAGGACAGCCTGAAAGGTGTAACAAGAGATACTTACACGCCTTTTTGTGGCAATGTAATATTTGTTACATAAACTTTTTGTGTGAGGACACAATGAAGCTTTTTCAGCGTTTGCTGGTAGCTCCTGCTGCATTGGGCCTAATGGCTCCAGTTGCAGCTAATGCAGATACTGCATTTTCATCAACTACATCTCTTTCTGGTGGTGCTTTTTTCACTGTTGGATCTGTCGCTGACGGCGGAACAACAGATACACAGGAAGAGCTTTATATGCAATATGCATATGGCCTTGATGTAACTTCTAGCTTCACAGGTGAAGACCTTTTCTACGCAGGTATCGAAGCAGGTAATGCTAGTGGCCCACTTGCAAGCATGGATAGTGCAGTTGAAGTTGGTGACGGCTTAAACGTTACATCTCTTTTCTATGCATTCCCTGTTGGCGATTTAGAAGTAACTGTTGGACCTTTGGTTGATCAGGACGATGTTGTTGCAGCAACAACTTCTGCTTACTCAGATGCTTTCAGACTAGGCAGCATGCCTTACTCTTTGGCTGGTAATGAAACTGGTCCTGGTGTTGCTGTTGCATACTCTAACGACAACGGTGTAGTTGCTTCTGTTAGCTTCGTTTCTGTTGGTGGATCTGATTCAACAGTAGGAATTGGCGCAGATGATGGTGATGATGTTTCAACTTTCACTCTTGGCTATAACGGCGACGGATTTGGCGGTGGTCTTGTAATCGCTTCCAATGATGGTGAAGCTGGTACAGCTGGATATGACACATTCGGTGGCGGTATCTACTACAGCCCTGAGTCAATTGACGCAACATTCAGTGTTGCTTATGACACAACTGATCCAGAAACTGGTGCTGATGCAACTGATTTGTTCGTTGGTGTTGACTACGAAGTTGGCCCAGGAACATTGAGTGCTGCTTACAATTCAACTGATGTTGATGGAAGTGATTCTTTAGATTCAACCGGATTTGAAGTTTCTTACACATATTCAGTGAATGATAATGTTTCAATCACTCCTGGATTCTTCACTGTTGAAGATACAAGTACTGGTGATGACGACACTGGTGTTGTTGTTGAAACAGCATTCAGCTTCTAATTCAATAGATAACTAAATCTTTAGTAAAATAAAAAGCCTCTGTCCAATTGGACAGGGGCTTTTTATTTGTATGGAAATTTGTTCAAGTATTTTTTAAAATAACTTAGAGGTATTTCTTATATTTTTTAAGCAATCAAAACCACTGCCCTCATCAAAGAAAATCAACTGTTCTATAAACATTAGATATGCCTCTGCTACCACGACGTTTTGAACGTCTGAAATCAGTACTAAATCGAAGGATTTCAGATCTCACCGTCTTAATTGAGAATGTTGAGAAGCCTCATAATCTCTCCGCAATAATAAGAAGCTGTGATGCTGTTGGGGTACTTGAGGCATACGCAATTTTCAACAAAGAAAAATTTTTAACATTTAATAGCACCGCTCAAGGAAGCCAAAAATGGGTCCAAATAAACCAATATAACAAGAGCCCCGAGGCAATAAAGGTTCTTAAAAACAAGGGGTTCAAATTGTATGGCACGAATTTGAATCCGAAATCAATTGACTATAGAGAATGTGATTTCAAGGGACCAACTGCATTTGTACTAGGTGCCGAAAAATGGGGTATTAGTAAAGAAACCGCGATACTAATGGATGAGCATATTCATATTCCAATGCGAGGAATGGTTGAATCGTTGAATGTATCAGTTGCAGCATCAGCTTTATTATTTGAAGCGGTAAGGCAACGACAGGTAGCAAATATAATTCCTGAATCTGGAGAAGGTCTCAGCAAAGAAACATATAAACAAAAGATCTTTGAGTGGGCTTACCCAGATGTTGCTAATTGGTGTAAAAGCGAGGGAAAACAGTACCCAGAGCTTAATGAAAAAGGCGAAATAATAGATGAGCTACCAAGAACAGAAAAGATGAGATATTAAATTAAAAATCTCGAATTTGATTTAATCCATTTAATCCTACCAACCAGTTTCACTTATAAATTCCTCTAAGCCTTCTCCAATAAATGATAGTCCCAATACTAAAACGAACATAGCCAAACCAGGATAAATCGCTGTCCACCAAACACCAGTAGGTAATGCAACTAATGCCATATTTAAATCACTTCCCCATTCTGGAACATTCTCGGGGAGACCTAATCCAAGGAATCCCAATCCCCCAAGAACTAATACAGCATCAGCAGCATTAAGTGTTAAGACAACAGGAACAGAAGTAAGAACATTTTTTAGAAGGTATTTTCTTATTACCCACAAGGGTGACGCTCCCATTGAGATTGCTGCCTCAATGTACAATTCTGATTTAACTTGTGAAGTCTGGTTTCTAACAAGTCGAAAATATTGAGGGATATAAACTACGCACAAAGCAATTGAAGCATTTAACACACCTCTCCCCAATAAAAATGCCATAACAACCGAGAGAAGTAGAACAGGAATGGTATAAAGAGTATCCATCAATAGCACCAAAATCCTGTCCAAAAAACCACCAATGTAGCCACTCAAAAGTCCCAAAGGGATTCCTACTAAAACAGCAAGAGATACGGCAAAAAAAACAACTTGTAATGCGACTCCACTCGCAGCCAAAGTTCTAATACAAACATCTCTACCTAATCGATCTGTTCCACACCAATGATCTAAAGATGGAGCTGAGAAAATTGGATTCCCCAACCCAAATTCTCCATTAGGAACGATCTTTAAAGAAATTAATATTGGCATAAAAAAAGAAATGCCTATATATACAGATAAAATTATTAGACCGGCAAACATTAATCGCGTCGACAAATTCTTACGCTTTAAAAAGCTTCTCAAATTCAATGTCAAAAATTAAAGCCCAATTAAATTTAACTATAAAAGGTAGAAATAAAAAAAAAAAATTGCTTAAATAAATCAAAACATACTATTCAAGATGATTTTTAAAGATGATGGTCTTACCGTCGGTGAACTCTCAATAACTATTGCACTAATCATCATAATAGGTTTTATTTGGACAAACCTTAATAAAGGCAAAGGGGATCAGGACGTCTCAATATTTAGAAATAATTCAAGTGAGTTAATCCATCCTAAATCGCTATGAACATAAAACAATCTATCAATCATTATTTAATTTCAAGACTGCCATAAAAGCCTCTTGGGGAACATCCACTTTCCCCATAGACTTCATACGCTTTTTCCCTTTTGCTTGTTTCTTCAATAATTTCTTTTTTCTAGAGATATCACCTCCATAACATTTCGATAAAACATCTTTTCGTAAAGCGCTAATACTTTCACTTGCAATAATCCGACTCCCAATAGAAGCCTGTAAAGGAATCTTAAATTGCTGCTTCGGAATAAGTTCCTTTAATTTCTCTACAAGTCCTTTACCTACACCATAAGCATTAACTTTATGAACAATTGTCGTTAAGGGATCTGCTCGTTCTGAATTAATTAGAACGTCTAATCTGACCAAATCATTTTCTCTATAACCAATTAAATGGTATTCCATTGAGGCATATCCTTTAGTTCTACTCTTCATCTGATCAAAGAAGTCGGTGACAACTTCTGCAAGGGGTATTTCATAAATAAGAGTCACTCGATCCGTCGTTATGTACTTCATATCAATAAAGTCTCCTCTTCTATCCTGACAAAGACCCATCAAAGTACCGTTGTAATCATTAGGTGCATAAATTTCCATTCTGACGTAAGGTTCCTCTATAGACTCACGTTTTTGAGGGTCTGGAAGTGTAGCGGGATTATCGATCATCAAAACTTCTCCTCCAATCATTTGTACTTTATAAATAACTGAAGGCGCAGTAACAATTAAATCCAAATCATATTCTCGCTCTAAACGCTCTTGAACAATTTCCATATGCAATAAGCCTAAGAATCCACAACGGAATCCAAATCCCATTGCACTACTTGTCTCTGGTTCATATTTCAATGCTGCATCTGAAAGCTGCAATTTATCCAGAGCCTCTCTTAGATCTGGATATTGATCTGCATCCGTAGGGAACAACCCGCAAAAAACCATGGGTTTAGCCTCTGTATACCCCGGCAATGCTTCATTAGCAGGTCTGTCTTGCAAAGTAATAGTATCCCCGACTCTTGCATCAGCAACTGCTTTGATAGATGCAGCTAAATACCCTACTTCCCCTGCATGAAGTTCATTTACTTTTACTTGATCTGGAGCCATAACACCTATTTCATCTAACTCATAAGTTTTTTTACTAGCCATAAGCAAAATCTTATCTTTTTTACTTATGCCTCCACTCATGATTCTGAAATAGACAATCACTCCTCTGTAAGGGTCATAATAAGAATCAAAAATAAGTGCTTTTGTAGCTTGATCCTCAACATCTTTAGGAGAAGGTATTCTATCAACTACTGCTTGTAGTATTTCAGGAATGCCAACCCCAGTTTTAGCAGAACAAGAAATTGCCTTAGAAGTATCCAATCCAATAATTGATTCAATCTCATCTTTGATTTTTTGAGGTTCAGCACCAGGTAAATCAACCTTATTAAGAACAGGAATGATTTCTAAATCATTTTCCAAAGCAAGATAAACATTAGCCAAAGTCTGGGCCTCCACTCCTTGACTAGCATCAACAACCAACAACGCGCCTTCACAAGCCTGTAAAGATCTACTCACTTCATAAGAAAAATCAACATGACCTGGAGTATCAATCAAATTCAAAACATATTCCTCGCCATCATTAGCTTTATAATTCATTCTCGCAGCCTGTAATTTTATAGTTATCCCTCTCTCTCTCTCTAAGTCCATATTGTCCAAAAATTGTTCTTGCATATCTCTGGAGGAGACTGTGCCAGTGTCCTGCAGGAGCCTATCTGCCAAAGTGGATTTACCATGGTCAATATGAGCAATTATGCAAAAGTTCCTCAAACGAGAAATGGGCACATTAGTCATGCGAAAACAGTTAAAGGGAAAAGATCTTCAGTTATCAATCGACTCTAATCAAAGATTAAATATAACTCACCAGTACTAAAGTTTTAAATTAATTTAAGTAAGAAATCGTTTCTTTTGCGAATTGCCAAAAGTGCTTCTTGATTTGAATTAATATCTGTCCCAATACTTGGGAAAAGCTCTAACATTTTCTTTTGCCATTGAATTGATTTCATTTTTTCGTACCAGCAGCGATTTAAAACTTCAATCATAATTGTTACTGCTGTGCTTGCTCCTGGGGAAGCACCAAGTAAAACAGCTAAAGATCCATCAGATGAAGTTACAACTTCTGTCCCCATTTTTAAAACTCCTCCTTTAGGAGTTTGTTTAATTATTTGTACACGTTGTCCAGCAATTGAAAGTTTCCAATCTCCTGGTCTGACCATAGGAAGGAATTTTTTTAAAGTTTCTATTCGATCCTTATTGGTTTGTATGAGTTGATTGAACAAGTATTTTCCTAGATCAAGATTAGTTATTCCTGCTTGTAGCATAGAGACAACATTGGTTGATTTTATAGATCTAAATAAGTCCAATTTTGATCCATATTTTAGGAAATTTGAACTAAATCCCGCAAAAGGACCAAATAAAAGAGATCTTTTTCCATTGATCCATCTTGTGTCTAAATGTGGAACTGACATTGGCGGTGCTCCAACTGCAGCATTTCCATAAACCTTTGCATTATGTGTTTTTGTTGAATTTTCTTCTTCACAAATCAACCATTTTCCACTGACTGGAAAACCTGCATATGACAAACCTTCTGGAATTCCTGATTTTTGTAAAAGAGTTAAAGCCCCCCCACCGGCGCCAAGAAATACAAACTTCGATCTAACAATTCTATTTATCTTTGTTCCATCTAAAGATAAATACCAAACCCCTTCACTATCTTGTTGAAGATTCTCAACATTAGTGGAATAGTTAATCTCAATAGATTCTTTCCCTTCAATTTGCTTAATGTATGAACGAGTTAAATTACCAAAATCTATATCAGTTCCCCTTCGAATTCTGGTAGCAGCTATCTTTTCACTCTGTTTTCTTCCATCCATAACTAATGGAATCCAATCTTTTAATTCATCGTGATCCTTGGTGAATTCCATTTGTGAAAAAGCTGCATGAGAACTAAGTTCAGAAAATCTTTTTTGAAGTAGATGAATATCTTCATTTCCAAAGACAAGACTTATATGGGGCAACTTATTTAAAAAGGTTGCTGGGATCAATTTCCCTTTTTCTGCCAAAGACGCCCAAAATTCTAAGCTTTGTTCGAAAGATTTATTTATTTCAAAAGCTTTGGAAGTACTAATACATCCATCATCTTGGACGGGAGTATAATTCAGCTCACAATTAGCAGCATGACCTGTTCCAGCATTATTGTTAGCGCTGCTACTTTCTAACCCAGAAGAAGATAATCGTTCAACAATTAGCAATCTTAAATCAGGATCAAGCTCATGCAGAAGTACTGCAAGAGTTGAGCTCATAATTCCTGCACCGACTAATATTGCGTCATAAGTATTTTCCAAATCTGATGTACTGGTTCTAAACAAAATCTTTATCAAGATTACATACAGACTATCCTGCAATTAACTATGCTAGGAAAATGAAGTTAATCAAGTCGAAATGAGCGACGAAACTCTTGCACTCACCATAGAAAATGTTGAAAAGGTTCTCGATGAATTAAGACCATTTCTCATGGCTGATGGAGGGAATGTAGAAATAGCTGAAATAGATGGACCAATTGTAAAAGTAAGACTTCAGGGTGCTTGCGGAAGTTGCCCAAGCAGCACAATGACTCTAAAAATGGGTATTGAAAGAAAACTCAGGGAAATGATTCCTGAAGTCAGTGAGGTAATACAAGTCCTATAAATACTTAATTGGTTTTATAATTAATTTTGAGAACTCAATTCTCTTTTAATTGCTGACTTATAGTTAAGACAATCCAAGGGCAACCCATTACAAATAAGATATCCTATAGGTGCAACTAAACCAGCTGTAAATATTAGGTTTGAAAAGGTTATCCCTATGTTTCTGAGCAAAAAAGTAATAGCATATATCCCTAGAAGATAAGCATGCAGAATCAAGAACTCATTAGTTTTTTGAACAGGCCATCTAAAGATAGAACCTAGGAAAAATAAAACACCTTTCATTAATCTTTTTTATAATAAAATTATCATACATAATCTTTAATCAATTACTCTAAGAAAAATGTATCTAAAGATGAATAACGATGTATCAATTAACTTTTGAATTTGGACTTATTTTGAGAATATTCTTCTTTAAGTTTTCTCATTCTTCTAGCCCAAATTAATGTAGCTATAACAACCCATAAGAAGAAGCCTCCCAAGGCTAAAATACTGGCTGTGTAATTCATTAAAGTTAACTTTTAAAAAGTTAGAATCGAGGTCTTTTGAAGCCAAAATATTCCTATAGCTATTGATAGTCCCCCTATTGATCTCATCAAAAAAGGATAAAACATTTTATTAGCTTTACTCGCTGCAAAAGATATACCCAATACAACGCACCCCATTGCGAATACTGATCCCAACAAATATGCAAATAGATAAGACAAAGCTCCTAACAAAGGTAATGCCAATGCAGGAATTATTGCTACCAAGTGACTTGCTCCAGCAAAGCCGTGCAAAATCCCTAGTCCAGTTGCAGCATGAGTATGACTTTTGTGAAGCTTATCTCCAAGGGAATGGAAATGAAAATGTTGATGAGGCGATTCTTCTCCATGCATATGCTGATGCATGTGAATGTTTACTTTCAAAGAAGTCCTAATAGCTATGAATCCAACAATCAAAAGACTTATCCCAACAAGAAACTCTGCATAAGAAGACATTAATTCAACATTGATTAGGTCCTTAGCCATAATCCCTAATATTGAGAGAATCAGAACTCCCGCTGAATGACCAACGCCCCACGCCAATCCATCTATTAAAGCCATTCGAGGCTTTCTAATTGCAGAAGGTGCCATTGCCACCATATGATCAGCTCCACTTACCACATGAACTGCTCCAGCTGCAAAGCCAGTCAAAACACTCATCAACATGGGATTTCACCAGGAGTATTTTCTATTAAATAAATATCTTTTGTATCAAAAATAATCAATTTCTTTTCTGGAAACTTTTTAATATTACATCTCAGAAGATCGAGTATAAATAATTAATCGAAAAAAACTTGGTTTAAAACCACACTAAAATAATTTTGAATATGAAAAAGAAATAAATAAATTTCTATTAAGATATTTGATCCTTTTGAAGCTTTCCTGACATTTCATAAGCATCTGAATTTCCACCATGACCGTGAGCAATTCCTAATTCGTGCATTTTTGCATGCTCATCAATTGTGTCTCTAAGCTCTTTAGAACCTGAACCAAATGTTGAGTAAACCCCATATGCTACAGATCCAGCTAGTAATACCACAATTCCACCAATTAGCATCAATTAGCATCAATAAAGTTGGATCAGTAGTTGAAGTTTCCATTTGTATCTCTAATTTTTTAGATTCTACTGTATTGATACTGGCAACGAGAGTAATAAATGGAAACTATCTAAATTGGCCTATGACTATATTTAATTTTGATTTAAAAAAAAATCTTTATGTTATGGTTATTTTATAATGAACACATAACAATTGCTATATTTGATAGTCTTAATTAAGAAAGTAAAAAAAGCAATCTCTTTGAGATTTTTATTTCTCTAATAATAGAAATTAAAAATTTCTTATAAAATTTTTATAGGGTAGAATTATAAGCTAAAAGTCCAAAAAATCCAAGTATTAACAGGATACTTGCAATCCTACTAAAAGTGATAGGGCCAAAATCAATTTTCATTGGGATTTAGTAATCCCCTTTATCTTAATATAAACATCGACAAAAAGTAAAAAGCTTTAACGCAGAAATCTTACCTAGCTCTTCTGAATTAATCTCAAAACCTATTAATCGTCCACTACTAAAGTCCCTCTCCATTCTCTAAATTCAAACTTTAACAATATCAACAATAAATACTTCGTATGCTTATTTGCCTAAAAAAATCTGATTGCAGGCTCTATTCATTCTTTTGACTATTAACTTCAGAATGATGCTCATTCGCATCAATCTCTTTTTCGCTTCTTTTAATTTGCCCATCGAACATGACGACCCATTCTTGAGCCTTGATTTTTTGTTCGTTTTTGACGTTCATAGAGCAATTGAATTTAAACTAGTTTACTTTAATTGCTTGTTTTTTTGAAATCAAAGCCAATAAATAAATAAATTCACACATCGTAGGCGTTGAAATTTACATGACTAGGAAAAGTTTTTAAATTGGTAAGTTGGCTTAAAAAAGATATTCTTAAATACCACATCTAAACATTAGGAAAAATGTTACCAATATCTTTCAAAGGTAATATGCCCGCTTTACAAAACAAACATTACTTTAATTATGGAGGTCAAGGACCGTTACCAACTGAATCATTAAATGCAATCACCACAAGTTGGCAAATAATCCAAAAACTAGGTCCATTCACAAATGATGTTTGGCCATACATCACTAAAGAAATAATAAGTACCAAAAATCTTATTTCAGAACTTTGTGGAGTTCCCCCTAAGAGAATTGCTTTTACAGAGAATGTTACTTCCGGATGTGTATTACCATTACTTGGACTTCCATTTTATGAAGGCGATCATTTATTAATTAGTGACTGCGAGCATCCTGGTATAGTTGCAGCATGTAAAGAGTTGGCACGAAAAAAGAGTCTCAAGATTGGGATACTACCTGTCTTAAAACTATGCAATGGCGACGACAATAAAGATGAGACGTATACATCAGTACTTAATTTAATAGATAAATATATACAAAAAAATACAAAGTTAGTTGTTCTCTCACATCTTCTTTGGAATACAGGACAAATCATGCCAATTGAACTTATTTCCAAAAAACTTAAAGAGCATTCAAGCAAGCCTTATTTGTTAGTTGATGCAGCACAAAGTTTTTGTCATATACCAATAAAAGGTGTTTGTGATAAAGCAGACATCTATGCATTTACAGGACACAAATGGGCTTATGGGCCTGAAGGCCTTGGGGCTGTGGCCATGTCAAGAAGGGTGCTAGAAGAATCAAACCCAACATTAATTGGTTGGAAAAGCTTAAAAGCTGAAGAGAGTATTTATGTAAATAACAACATTCCTTTTCATTCAGATGGAAGGCGTTTTGAAATAGCAACATCTTGTGTACCTCTTTTATCTGGTCTCAGAACCTCTTTACTAATGCTAACTAATGAAGGTTCAGAAACTGATCATTTTTTAAAGATTAAAAACCTCAGTTCCATCCTTTGGGAAAGATTGAACGCAATTAAAAATATAGAGCTTGTTTTAAAAAGTGCGCCACCTTCAGGCATTATTAGTTTTACAATTAATGGAATCAATTCTCCCGAGGAAGTGGTTAACCATCTTGGTCAAAAAAATTTATGGATAAGGGTTCTCGAAGATCCAAAATGGCTTCGTGCTTGTGTACACATCACAACAGATATAATGGAAATAGATAATCTTGTTAATGCACTAAGCAATTTCATTGCGGATAATAAACCCGCATAGAAGGCTATATTGAACATAGTGCTTTTTTAGCTTGCTCACGATCATCAAAATAAATTGTCTGATCTTGTAAAATTTGATAATCTTCATGGCCTTTGCCTGCTATTAAAACAACGTCGTTTTTATCAGCTTTTGCTATGGCTTGTTGAATTGCCACAGATCTGTCTGGTTCCACAGAAAATTCAGAATCAAAAGCGATACCAATTAGAATATCTTTAATAATTCGCTTAGGGTCTTCTTGTCTAGGATTATCAGATGTCACAACTATATAGTCTGCAAACTTGGCCGCAACTTCTCCCATTTTAGATCTTTTACCTCTATCTCTATCACCACCACAACCAAAGACACAGATTAATTTTTTGTTCGTCAAAGATCTTGATGCGACTAAAGCATTTTTCAAACCATCAGGTGTATGAGCATAATCAACTATCACAAGAGGATAGCCATCCTTAACTTTAAAACCATCCATATTTATCACCTGCATTCTTCCAGGAACTCCAGGGAATCGATTTAAAGCAACTAAAAGATCATTTAATGGCAAGCCACGCTGTACGAGAATACCTACTGCTTGCAAAATATTCATATAATTAAAATCGCCTACTAATGGCGATGAAAAGCACCCTGAGCCAATGGGCGTATGTAATTCCCCTCTATAGCCGCCTTGAATAATTTGAAGATTATTAATATACAAATCTGGGTTCCCTCCCGTTTTTGACTTCTCAGTTAATGCACATGTCCAACATTTTTGATCTAACTCTTTTGCCAACAATGCACCCCATTTATCATCTATATTCACTACTGATCTAGGGTTAAAATCATCTATTAAATGTGATCTGAATAGACTAGCTTTAGCCTTAAAATACGATTCCATTGAGTCGTGATAATCCAAATGATCTCTTGAAAGATTTGTAAATATTGCTCCACTAAAATTACAACCAGCGATTCTATTTTGAGACAATGCATGTGAGCTTACCTCCATTGCAGCATATTTAGCTCCTGCTTTAACAGCTCTCCTAAGTTTTTCCTGCAATGGCACTGCAAAAGTAGTTGTATAGGTTGAAACCTCTTCATGATTCGGCCATCGGTTTATCAATGTTCCAAACAAGGCGGATGGCTTTCCTAGAAAAGAAATCAAATATTCAATTAGATAAGATGTAGTCGTTTTACCATTTGTGCCAGTAACACCTATCAAACAAATCTCATCAGATGGTCTGTCCCAGAAATCTGCAGCTAATTTCCCCATGAATAGCGAAACAGGATCAGGAAAAATAACTACGGGATCTTCCGCCTTTGGTGGATTTAAAAGAGAAGCATTTTTACTAATTATAGCTGCACAAGCACCTCTCTCAATAGCTCTTGCCCAATAGGTACCACCATCAACTTTCTCACCCTCAAGACCTAAGAACAAATCACCTTGTTTAATTTCCCTTGAATCACACGAAAGATTTTTTATTTCCAGATTTGCCAACCCAGAAGGCACTTCAAGATCAATTGCTTTCAACAAAGAGTGAAGATAACGCGTCAAAACAACCTCTAATGAAGAGAACATAACGAAGTATCATTAGAAGTATAAAAAGAAATAGATAATTTTCACCATAAATCAGAACTATGTAGGATGAAGTAGTTAAAAAGAGATTTAAAAGTTTTTATAATAGAGCAAAGCTTATTTCAGCAAAAAATTAATTCACCTAATAAACTATTTAAAGTAAGAAATTAAATAAAAAACTGTTTGATTATATTCTTAATATTTCTCAAAATAAATATTCAGCTTCTTTTGTAGCCAAGACAAAAGCAACTCGTCTTTCAAACGAGGAGGAATACGAGGTAATTCAATTTTTCTTGATAATTTACTAGATTCAAGAATAATTACTGGGACATCATTTGTATACTTTTTTTTAATATCATATGGAACTTCTTTACTATCTATATCTATAATAGAAAGTACTATCGGAGGATTTAAGTTAGTTAGACTGATATTTAACATTTTTTTTTCTAGCGTTTCACATAAGCAACAGCCTTTACGAGAAAGTAAAATGAACACCTCTGAATTCATTTTTCAGGAACGGGATCGCACCCACAAGGAGTGAAAGGGTGACATTTACTTAATCTTATTAATGTTAGCCAGCCTCCTCTCCAAGGGCCATGCTTAGTCACCGCTTCTATCCCATAAGCACTGCAACTAGGGATAAATCGACAACTAGGCCCGAATAATGGGGAAATCCATTTTTGATATAGGCCAATTAAGCCAACAAAAAGAAATGCAATTACTTTATTGATCTTTGATAGCATCTTTAGATAGAATAATAAACTGGTAAATATCAGGGCTAAAGGATACAAATCCAGATTACCCTGTCCAGCAAACTTTTTCTAAATTAAACCCTTATGTCTAGATACCGCGGACCTCGCTTGAGGATCACGCGTCGCTTGGGAGACCTACCTGGTCTCACCAGGAAGGCCGCTAAAAGGTCACATCCTCCAGGTCAGCACGGCCAAGCCCGTCGCAAGCGCTCTGAATACGCGATCCGACTCGAAGAAAAGCAAAAGCTTCGATTCAACTATGGAATTTCTGAACGTCAGCTTGTTCGTTATGTAAAAAAAGCTCGTGCTCAGGAAGGTTCCACAGGAACAAATCTATTGAAGCTTTTAGAAAATAGGCTTGATAATGTTTGTTTTAGACTTGGATTTGGACCAACCATCCCAGGTGCAAGGCAATTGGTAAACCATGGCCATGTAACTGTAAATGGCAAGATAACAGATATTGCAAGTTATCAATGCAAGGCTGGAGATGTTATTGCTATTAGAGATAACAAAGCCAGTCAGAAATTAGCTCAAGCAAACTTGGAATTTCCAGGTCTTGCAAATGTTCCGCCTCATCTTGAACTTGATAAAACCAAACTATCCGCAAAAATATCTGCAAAGACAGATAGGGAATGGGTGGCTATTGAAATTAATGAATTGTTAGTTGTTGAGTATTATTCAAGAAAAGTTTAAAACTAGTCTATTACTGGCTTTTCTTAACCTCAGTCCAACTTTAGTCAAACTCTTGCTTCGCTGCTTTCAGTACGGCAAGAGTTTTTTTCATGCCGAATATTGCAGAGAAATCAAAAGTTTTCGGAGGTAAAAAGACTCGCTCCGCTCATAAGACAACAATTCAGTAGTTTTAAAACCAACGACTGAGCAAAGCGAAGGAGTGAGTTTTCCCAACCTCCTCAAACATCCCCTAACGAACCAAATACGTATAACCATTATCCAATTAAATTCATGAGCTCAATCAAAATAAGAAGTTATAAGGTAATACAAAGTCCTAAAAAGAAACCTCTTTCATATACACAGGCACTGTTGATATCTCCATACCAAAGACTTCATCATTGAAGATCAAAGATAGATGATTATCTGAGTCCTTGAGTTTTGACCATAAATTTCTCTTCCCTACTAATGTATGAGCAAGGACTCTATTTACCCCTCTTACCCCCCTAGAAGTCGGTAGATAGGACTAAAAGATTGTCGTATAGTATGATTACCAATCTTGTTTAGCCTCTCAAATCACTTGGCATAACAAGATTTTTAGTCTAAGTTGTAAAATAGGCATTAATATAGACGTAAGAATTTGACGGTATTTTATAAATCAGACTTCACCTCAAAAGTAGTCCTAATTCGCTTCTCTTGACAGAAATCTTATTTCCTTTAGGAGTTAAGAAAACCTTCTCCATTATTTTGCCATCCCTTACAACGATTTGTATTGTTTGTCCTGAGAATCTACCTCGTGTCCAATCAATATTTTCTTGATCAGAATTAGATCCTTTTTTAGTAGACGTTTTAGAGAAGATAGATGTTTTACTTTTTGATTTTATTTTCCTTTCAACAGTTGCTGTAGATTTTGCTATTAAATCATTAAGGCTTGAACGAACGCGTTCTATTTCAGGTACTTCTCTATGAAACCTTGAGGTTACCTTCCGATGAATTAACTCATATTTCGATTCAAATTGTTTGGCAACTTGATGATATTTTGATTCAATTTTCTTTTGCTTATCCTTCAGATACGTGGCCACAGGCATCTTCAATGTCTTCTACTAAGCTTGTTTATCGTATATGTGAATACAAAACCAGATAATAAATACTTATAGAAACACTATTAAACATTAATCAAAAACATACACATATCCCTATCACGGTGCCTCTTTTAGCTAGTTTGACCTCCTTGGAAGATTACTGGGATCAAATCTTTGAAAGAGAAGTCAAACTACATTCAACAGTCAGCCAAACGAAACTAAAACAACAATGTCATAACTGACTAGCTGAGCTTGATGCAATTAAGCTTTTTTATATTCAATCTTATTGATGATCGTTCGGTATTCCGCTCTCGAACACTCAACACAATGATTAAAGTCTAATTTTCTTCTAAAAAAGTTATGAATTCTGGTGCTGAACGTTTTAATGGTTTGATGGCGATGATTGGCATCGTTGCTGGAATAGGCGCTTATGCAACAACTGGTCAATTCATCCCAGGTATTTTCTAGAAATAATTAAAATAAAAAAAATCAGTAAATAGACTTTTAAAATCTACTAACTGATTTTTAATTAACCCAATATCTGAGTTACTAATCAAGAAATGATTTAGCCTTGATTAGTATCTTTGGAATCTCCTAATGCAGGAGCATTCATGCCGTCATAGTCAGGTCCAACCATAACTCCAACGATTGCAAACAAAGCAATAAAAGCAATTCCTACAATTGGAGCAGTGGGAGCTGGGGTTGATAACAAACCACCAAAAATCAAATGACTCATATCAGTAAAGTTGGGAATTATGTTTTAGCGACTTAACGTTCAGACTGTGATTCGTTTGGAAAGTTTTACTTTTTTATTTAACTTTTGTTCCTTTCATATTCGGCTCATACAATCGATAATATTTAATTCTACCCTGTTCAAATCTTGAGCATTTAATTGGAATTGTTTTTTCTAGTGAATTGTCAAACCCAAGACAAGTAGGGGGCAAACCAACTTAAACAAACGTTGCAATAACTGACTGCTTATACCTATGTCATATAGGGCTTTGCTCTTAAAGCCCTAGGTCAAAGTCAACTCGTCGGCATGAATAAGTAGTCAGGAGCAACATAATTCACTCCAATGAGGATGACTGCTGTACTAGAAAGCCATAGTGTTGCAACTACTGGCGCGGACTTAAGCCACTTTGTATGAAAGATTTTAAACATTGTTCAAATATTTCTTTGATGCTAAGAGATTGACAATAGAAGCGAAGGTTCGGTTGTTAGTAGACGATCATGTCTTAATCGATTTCTTAAAAATAAGTATTTAATTTCTCAAGTCAAAAAGCCTCTCCCTTGCAATAAAACGAGAGGCTAAAGAAAGATTGTAAGTTGACTCCTAGACAATTCCAGGAACAATCCAACCTGTGAATCCGTAGTTAATGACTGCAGCAAAGAAACCCATCATGGCTAGACGACCATTCATTTGCTCTGCTATTTTCCAGTAGTTTATTGCTTTGTTCATTACACAACACCTGGAATGATCTGACCGGTTGTTAGATATGCACCGATGAGTGCCCAGCAGCCAACAAATGCTGCGTAGCCGTTAAGTCTTTCAGCAATCACTTTGCCTTCTTCTACTCTTGGCTTTTCAGTGGTTTGATTTTTCATTACACGAAACCTGGAACGATTTGACCGGTTGTTGCATAAGCACCAACAAGAGCGATGCATCCAAACAATGCTGCGTAGCCGTTAAGTCTTTCAGCAGTTACCTTTTCAGGATCAATGTTTCTGTTGCTTTTGTTTTGAGTAGTCATTAAACGACACCTGGGATGAGTTGACCGGTTGTTAGGTAGATACCTGTTAAAAGAACGAATGCCATCATGGCTGGTCTACCGATGCTTCTTTCTAGAATTGTTTTGTTAGATGGTTGCATGATTAATTGTTTTAGAAAATTCCAGGAATGATTTGGTGGGTTATTGAGTAGGCACCGAGTAAAGCGATCATGCCGAGCATTGCCCAGCGTCCATTCGTTTTCTCGGCGTCTTCTGGTTTGAACTTCTCAACTACGTTGACATAGTTGCCAGATGCAGAAGGCGATTCAGTGCTCAAAAGATTCCAGGAATGATTTGACCAGTTGTGAAGTAAGAAACGAGAAGACTAAAAAAGCCAATCATCGCCCAACGACCATTTGTCTTCTCTGCTTCTTCTGGATAACTTGTGTAATCCTCGACAAGCTGTGGCTGTGTTTCACGGCCAAAGATGTTTTGTTTGCCGTACTCAGTAATTACCTGAGAAGAAGAAGAAGAAGAAGTCATTACTGAAAATAATTTATGTAAAGAAATGTAAAGCATCGGCTTTCTAAGGTAAAGATTCGGTCCGGTACGGCTTCTTCTAATCCTTGATAGATATAAACCTCAAACACCAATGACAGCTACTAATTAGAGAGATCTCTATCTAAATGATTAGATCCACTGATGATCCTGATAAGTATAAATAGCCCAAACACGAGTGTGTTTACCCATCCTTGATATTTTTTTTACAAGTTAGATTTTGTTAGTAAATAAATTACTTTTCATGCGTCCCGAACCTGATGACTTACAAATACTTATCAGTAAGTACAGGGCTATGGGTATTGAAGAATTAGAAGCAAGTATCGATAGATGGGATAAAGAGAATGGTTGCCCCTCTCAAAACCAAAGCCTTGATATTGCAAAAAAAGAACTGGAAGTAAAATACAAAGAGAGACAAGAACAAATTGATCTATTAACTAAATCTCTTACTTCTTCATCAAGAATAGGTAGATGGATTTCTAGTTTTAAATCAGTTATCAATCAATTTGTAGATTTCAAGAATTAAAAGCTATAAGGATTTAATGGAGCGGGAAAAAGATCACTCAAACATATGGAGTAAGTCCTACTTACTGTTAGAAGGTGGAATAATTGAATATCTTTTCAGCTAGTTTCCTTAGATAGAGTGAACATATAGTCTTCCCATTCATAATAGTCGTAATTGCATAACGATCTTTGTAATTATTGGCTTCGTGAAGAGAGCCAAACCTTGAGCCATCAAAAGCTTCGTAGATAGTAATTTCTTGGACTACAACTTTAAATCACCCTTCTATATCTATAGACAAATAATCGATTAAAGACAAGGTTTAGTTAAGACCTGAAAAGAAAAAATACCAAATAAAAACAATTGTATTCAAACCCAAGGTGACTGAAATCCCAATGATCTTGAATTTCGTTCCTACATCATCTGAATCAGGATTTAATTTAACATCAGTAATAGTAACCTTTTCTTTTTACTTTCACTTTACGAGAAAAAGCATCACCAATTAGATCCAAAAAAAAAATAGATTATTTCCGTGACTAAGTACCCAAGCTTTGAAACTCTGGGAAAGTCAAACCATCTCCATCATTATCGTCATCATCAAAGCCAGAAATTAGAACCAAAATGCCGCCCAATGCAAACAAACCTGAAGCAAAAATCACAATTACTTGGTTAGGCATTATTAAAATTAAAATCAATTTCTAATTGAGTTGAGTCAGTAGAAGGTTTTTCAATCCCCCACAACTCCCCACGATTACAGGCTTCGACAATTGATTCGTAAAATTCAGGAAAGTGATTTGACATGATTTTAATTAATTCGATCTTCTATTAATTTCTTTTCACAATCAATATCACCTTCAGCACAAACTACCTGCGCTTTATTACTAGATGAATTGCAGCCCATAGCACTAACAGGCAAGGTGCCTATCGTGGAATAAAGTGTTGCAGATGAAATAAGTAATAACGGAATTAATTTCTTCATTGATTTGTATCGAATATATATATGATCAGAGAATTAAATGAGTTTCGTGAGATTCAATCGTTCGGTTAACTATAAACATAAGACGTTTATAGAATTTTTACCCATTGATTCACTTTCTGCATATGAAAGCTATTTCGCATTTTCCAAGGATTGGAACTGCAAAATGATTAAATGTATTTAGTTTCTTGTCCTACTCGTGTATAGATAAGTAAGGGCAAGTGAAAATGGATCTGAATAATATTAGTTAAACTTGCTGTGACTAACTCGGTTCTGCTGTAGACATTTGAAAAATTGAGGCAGAGCTAACTATTAAAGCATTCCAAACATTATTGCGTGATATGGCGTAAGCATGGCTGATCAAAAAAACTCTCGAATAATAAGAAGCTAAGAAGGTAGTGCGTTGTAGTAAAAGTACGACTTTTTATTAGGGGATTCTACACATCTAGAGAACCCTATAAATGCCTTAAAACTTAGGTAAAAAGGGAGATTTTTTATGAAATTGTTTACCCCTTTCAGCATCCCTAAACCAGAGATGACTGAGCTTTGCCGTATACAAAAAGCAGCAAAGAAAAAAGCAACCAATCATTTTAAAACATTTTAGCTATCCAATGAAATCAACTGCTTTCTATCTCTCATTTTTTAGTCATAAACCATTAGAAATGAGTTTGTTTTTTATCTATTGCGGAGCTCTAGCATGCTTCGTTAGCTCAATTGGTCACTACTAATAAATCCAATGAACTCCTCTAATGATTTATTTCAAAAGCCATTACTAATGACATTTGCTTTTGTTGTTTGTACTTTTTTAGCTGATTCTTTCGTCGGGAGATTTGTATGAAATTACCAACTATCAGCTTAAAAAAAACTCTTGAAGTAACAATGAATGATGCTTCGAAGAGACTAATGGAACTTGATGGGCTTGATAAAAAAGCTCTTAAAGAAGAGTACAAAGAATGGATTCAAGCAAGTGAGGGTAGCAAAGAACAGCCACACGTTCTTTATGCCAATCAGATAAATATTGAACAACTGTAGGTTTTCAACAAATAATAATCATGAATGCAATATCAAAATTGATAGAAGTTATTGAACATACCCCTAAATCAAATCAGATCGTAGAGCTCATAAAACTAGCTGAAAGCGAATCATCTGTAGACATAACAAAGCAAATTGATCTACTCACAGGTGTATGGGAACTTAGATGGAGTACTTCTAACTCACCTCTTTTAAATTATTCACCACTATTAGATAACTTACAGATACTTGAGCCAAAGAGAAGTAAAGGACTAAATTTATTAAGACCAAAAGGTTTTGCAGGAAAGCTATTTTCTACTAACATTCTTGCTAGCTTAGAAATCATTGATCAGAAACGTATAAACGTTAGCTTTAAAAAAGCAGGAATAATAGGTCCAAAGTTACTAGGTAAAAAGATTAGTTTCCTATCAGAAATAAAAAAGACTCAAAAAGGTTGGCTAGATACAACTGTATTATCTCCCGACTTACGTATATGCAAAGGTTACAAGGGTACAACTTTTGCTTTGTTAAAAAGAAATGATTTATCACTTACTGAATTTTTTAATGCATAGTCTTTGTCGTGTTAAGCGTAAAAATTTGTCGTACAAGCCTCAATCAAAAAGCATGCAGATGGTTTAGAACATATTTGTCATCATTTATATCATTATGACTCCAATTCCTACTTATGATTTTCCATCATTCTCTCCAATACTAGTTGTAGGTTTTTTAGGGATCGCTGTATCTCTTTACACACTTTATACAGTTAACAAGGCTTATTACAACTCACCTTTTCGCAGTGAAGCATGACTTATTTTAATAGAATCACTCTGGAAGAAGTATTAGAGGAAGACCTGTTTTTTGATTACAACGAGTATTCAAATCTTCTAGAAGACTCTGAGTGGTAAAAGTAACTTATATTCTTAAAAAACCTATCAAAGAATTTTCAGTGCTTGGAAAAACTTCTTAATAGATTTCACTTCTCGTTCTTCAAGTATTGAATAAGAGTTTGTAGTTCTTTAATTCGTAATTCAGCAGCTTTAATTCTTTCTTGTATTGTCATCCCTTACCCTTGCATCATGTAGAGAAGAAACCCTGTAAATATGGCCAGCTTTCCAACAACAAAAAGAGGAATATACTTTTTAACTTTTGATACACTAAATCTTTCTTGAAATGAAGTCATATTATGCATGTACTGAAGAACCAATTTCGAAAGCTCCGGCCAATAAAAGGATTGCTGGCAGATCAAAAAGAAGCAACAGCTTAGTAGCCAGTAATTTTGGTTATTGCGTGCATAGCTAATCGTTTTCTAGTTACTTATGTGAGGATGAAGCTAATGTAGAAGTTAGTTCTTTTTTCTCTTAGGTCGGTCGATGTAGAGCTAACCAGTTCGAGTTATTTTTAACTATTAGTTTATTTTATAAGTCATTGAGCTAAATACTTGGGTTATAAAATCTCGCAAGGGGCTTTTGCTAAATATCCTGAGCTCTTTAATCAATGATTAAACTCGCAGATTTTTTTCAAGACGATGTACTATTACTTTTGACCTTTCCAAGCTAAGAAGAAGGATAAAGTTTTGAGACTCTCTTAGCTTGTCTTGCAAGTTCTCTTCTCTTGAATTTTTTATTTGTCATTCTGGTAAAGACAAAACCTGGAACGATCCATATTGATGCAATGAGGAAAGTCATCAAGAATTGATTATGAAAGATATTTTCAAATAAATTCATCGCGAATCAATTGAATTTCTTAGTTCTTATTTAATGCTCGCTACCAAATAAGATAATCGTGATAATGGGTTTGTACGGATAGCCAATCAGACCGATTTCGCGCGTATTGTGCGATCTGTAGAATAAATAGTCAAACTTAGGTCCAACTTAATTTTCCTTATAATTCATCTCTACTGCAAAACTATGTATTACTCAAGAAAGGTATAAACCTTTACGATTCTTTCTCATTAAATTTAATTATCTAGCCCCTTTTTTTAGGAGCTTTTTCATGTTTTTCTATATCCTATAGAAAATTAACTCAATAAATATGGGCTCAGTAAAAAAAGAGAAGGTGATCAGAACAGGAGTAAATACAAGAGTCATTCATCACAAAGAAAATTTTTCTAAGGAAACAGGCTCAGTAATGCCTCCTATATTCCCAACCTCAACTTTCGTTCACGGCAATGAGGGTGGGTTTGATTACACACGTTCAGGAAATCCAAATTTTAGAATTCTCGAATCAGTATTATCTGATCTGGAGGAATGTCAATTCGCATGTGTATTTAGTTCTGGGGTCGCTGCAATCACTGCTATTGTCTCTTCTCTCAAGGCTGGTGACTTAATCCTCTGTGAGGAGAACCTTTATGGATGTACAGTGAGATTGTTTGAACAAGTTTTCAATAGTTTTGGATTAAAAACTCTGTGGGTAGATTTTACTAAGTCTAATTTTAAAGAAGTCATTGCCAAACATAAACCAGCATTAATTTGGATAGAAAGTCCAACCAACCCACTCCTTAAAATTATTGATATTGAAGCAATTTGTAATTTCTCAAACAAAATGCAAATTCCTGTTGTCGTAGACAATACTTTTGCGACGCCTCTATTACAAAGACCTCTTAAACTTGGAGCGACATTATCCTTGACTAGTACAACCAAGTACATAAATGGTCATTCAGATGCACTTGGAGGCGCTATTTGCACTGAGAGCACTGCATGGAAAGAAAAGCTAAATTTTGCCCAAAAAGCACTTGGTTTAAACCCTTCTCCTTTTGATTGCTGGCTTATTAACCGAGGGATAAAAACTCTTCCACTTCGGCTAGAAAGACAAATCAATAATGCATCTAAAATAGCCAATCAACTCGCTGAGAATCCAGTAATAAAATTCGTTCGATATCCATTTAGGAATGATCACCCACAATGTAAATTAGCCAAAAAGCAAATGACTTTGGGAGGAGCAATTGTTACTGCCGCTCTTAATACAAGTCAAGCTAAAACTTTTTCATTTTGTAAAAGTCTGCGTTTCTTCAAAATGGCAGAAAGTCTTGGAGGGATTGAAAGCCTTGTTTGTCACCCAGCAACAATGACACACGCCTCAGTTTCAAAAGAAACAAAATTAAAGATTGGAATCACTGATTCACTTATTCGCTTGTCTGTCGGATGTGAAAATATTGAGGATTTAATCGCTGATTTAAATCAAGCCTTGGAAAGCATCTCTTGACTGAACGAAATTTACTAAATGATCCTTGCTGGAGTGCCAAAGACTTAGGCGAACCTCTCCCAAGCAGTCCACATGCAGTATCTGTTGCCTTACCTAGGTGGGAAGATGTAATTGCATATGAAGAGAAAGTTCCAGCCTGCTTAAATTCATTGAAAGCAATTTATCCAAGGTTTGGATTTAATCCTTTTGTTGCTGAGATTGCTCGCAAATCTTTAGCATTTCACGGAGAGTTACATCAAAGTAGTTGGCCTTTCCCAAATATAGCTTCTGCTTTAAGTGCACAAAAACATTGTCATCATGATAATTCTGAGTGTTATTCAAAAATTAAAGATTTTCTTGGAATTTCGTGTTTAATCGTTGATCAGAGGAGTACGCCATCAGCAAAAGCTTTTTGGCAACATACTGGTCTTGGATTGTCATCACGTGAGGCAGCTATTGCCCTTGGAAAAGAGAAAAAACCATCGACATCCGATGGTGGTTGCGCTCGAGCTAAACTTCTAAATCGTTTAGCAAATTTATATGAGTGTGATTCTAATTTAATTCAACTACACCGTTCAGGCATGGCTGCATTAACGTCTATCCTCTCAGCAATTAAGGATATCAAAGGAGATAGTTCAATACTTCAAATAGGTTTCCCATATGTTGATGTACTCAAACTTCCTCAAATTATTTTCCAGGGAAGCGATCTTACTCTTAAAACAAAATTAAATTATATAAAAGCACTGCTCGATAAAAAACAACCAGCAGCATTAATCATAGAGATACCTAGCAACCCTTTATTGAAATGCGTTGATCTCATATCTATTTCAAAACTAGCTAAAGATAGAAATATCCCTGTCATTGTTGACGATACAATTGGCTCTTCTATAAATGTTCATTTAACTCCTTACGCAGATGTAGTGTTTAGTTCACTTACAAAAAGTTTTGCTGGAAGAGGAGATATTCTTGCTGGCAGTACTGTCATAAGCCCTTATTCCAAATGGAAAATTGAATTAACTGAGATAATGCCTAAAGCTGCATTGTCATCGCTATCTGATTCAGATGCTATTGAGTTAGAGATAGCTAGTCGAGACGTAAAAGATCGCTTAAAAAGATTAAATATATCTTGCTTAAAGCTGAAAGAAAAATTAGAAACGAAAAAAGAAATATCAAAAGTTTTACATCCCCAGGAATGTAAAAATTTTAATTCTCTATTAAAAAAAGGAGGAGGATATGGATGTTTATTATCGTTTGAACTCAAAGGAGGGATTGAAGAATCAAAAAGAATTTATGATTCTTTGAGAGTATGCAAAGGACCTAGTTTAGGTACAAATTTTACATTAGTTTGTCCATACGTTCAGTTGGCTCATTTTAATGAATTAAAATGGGCTGAAAGTTGCGGAGTCTCTGAACATTTGTTAAGAGTTTCTGTAGGACTTGAAGATGAAGATGAATTATGGTCAAGATTCAATTCAGTAATAGAAAAAAAATAAAAAAAACACTAATAAAGGTTATATAAATAACCAATTATCGAGATTTTTATATAGATTTAGTGTATTAGTAAATCAAAGTCATTTTTTAAAATGTCCAGAATCTTTGAAGACAATAGTTTTGCTATTGGTCATACACCATTGGTCAAACTGAATTCGATCACTAAGAATGCGAAAGCTACAGTCCTTGCAAAGATAGAAGGTCGCAACCCCGCCTACAGCGTCAAATGCAGAATTGGTGCAAATATGATCTGGGATGCAGAAAAAAAAGGCTTACTTAATAAAGACAAAGTCATTATTGAGCCAACATCTGGTAATACAGGAATAGCCCTTGCTTACACAGCTGCCGCTCGTGGTTACAAACTTATCCTCACCATGCCTGAGTCCATGTCAATTGAACGTCGAAGGATGATGGCTGTCCTTGGTGCTGAGCTCATTCTTACTGAAGCAGCAAAAGGCATGCCTGGTGCCATTGCAAAAGCCAAGGAAATAGCAGATAGCGATCCTCAGAAATACTTTATGCCTGGCCAATTTGATAATCCAGCCAATCCAGAAATACATTTCAAAACGACAGGTCCTGAAATTTGGGATGATACCGATGGAAATATTGATGTTCTAGTATCTGGAGTAGGAACAGGTGGAACAATTACAGGTGTCTCTCGTTATATAAAAAAAGATAAGAATCATTCATTATTATCCGTTGCTGTTGAGCCCACGCATAGTCCAGTAATAACGCAGACTCTTAACGGAGAAGAAGTAAAACCTGGCCCTCATAAAATCCAAGGTATTGGGGCTGGATTTATTCCTAAAAACCTCGACTTATCAGTAGTCGATCAAGTTGAGCAAGTCTCGAATGATGAGTCTATAGCGATGGCACTTCGATTAGCACAAGAAGAAGGTCTATTAGTTGGCATCTCATGTGGTGCAGCAGCAGCTGTAGCTGTAAGATTGGCTGAAAAAGATGAGTTTGCAGGAAAGACAATCGTTGTAGTCCTACCTGACCTTGCTGAAAGATATATCTCATCCATAATGTTTGAGAATGTTCCGACAGGAGTTATCAAAGAACCATCATTAGCCTAATAATTTCATCGTTTAGATCATTGAATCTGGTGTTATCAACATCGCATCCCCGTAAGAAAAAAATCGATATTTATTAGCAATGGCATTATTATAAAGTTCCAACATTCGTTTACGACCTATAAGAGCGCTTACTAAAAGAAGTAAAGAACTTTTGGGGAGGTGAAAATTTGTAAGTAATCCATCAATTACGCAAAATTTAAATCCTGGCTTGATTACAAGATTCACTTTCCCCTCGTATGGTTTCAAATCACCTCTTCCTGAGAGATAAGCAGCTTCAAGAGCTCTTACACTCGTCGTACCAACAGCAAAAACTTTTCCACCCTCTTCCTTACAATTAATTATCGCTTTAACAGCCTTTTCATTAACCTCTACCCATTCACTATGTAAATGAAGCTGAGTTAGATCTTCTTTTTCTAATGGCCTAAAAGTTCCAAGACCTACATGCAAAGTAATTTGCGCAATTTTAATACCCCTAAGTTTTAAAACTTCTATGAGTTCATCACTTAGATGTAAACCGGCTGTTGGAGCAGCAATAGCACCTGGCTTCGAAGCAAATCGAGTCTGATATTTCTCTTCATGAGAATTACTTTTATCCTTATCTATGTATGGGGGTAATGGGACTTCGCCACACAAATCAAGTAAGTCTGCCATTTGCGACCTGCTTGAAAACTCACTAGGGAATTGAATAATTCTCCCGCCTGTACTCTCATCTTTATCAATAACCTGTAAACATAAAGAATTATCTAGAGACGTATTTAGCCATAATTGATCACCGCTTCTCATCCGTCTAGCTGGACGCCCCAAACAAAGCCATTGGCCATTGTCTCTCGGCTCCATGAGCAATAATTCACCTTGACCTCCTCCGGAAAATCTAATTTTTAATTTTGCCTTCAGAACACGAGTATTATTAACAACTAAAAGGTCGCCAATCCTCAATATATTTTTCAAGTCCCATATCTTTCCATGCATAAGATTTAAAGCATCATCTAGTCCATCATTGACAATCATTAATTTCGCATCATGTCTAGGCTCAATAGGTGATTGAGCAATGAAATCGTTGGGCAAATCATAATTGTATGAACTTAAAAGATTATCGTTTTGATCTAACACATTCAATCAGGTTAAAGTAAGAAGAAATCCCTTTTGGTTCGACTAGTTAAGTCTCAAGATGAAAGGCTATAAGGATTTTTTTCAATTAGATAAGCTAAGTCTTTTAGGAATAGTGCTCCATCGGCCCCATAGATCACTCTGTGATCAGCGGTGAGATTTACTTGCATCTGTTTTTTAATTGAAATCGAACCATCCTTAGAAGCAACAACTTTGGGCAAAGATGCTCCCACAGCTAAAATAGCTCCTGTACCTGGGGGTAGAATTGCATCAAATCGATCAACACCAAACATACCTAAATTAGAGAGTGTAAATGTACCGCTGCTATATTCATGAGGTTCCAATTGCTTATTCCTCGCACGCTTAACAAGATCAGCCCATTGCAGAGATAAATCAGCAAGACTAGTCTCTTCTGCATTTTGCAACACTGGAGTTATCAGTCCACCATCCTCCATTGCTACTGCTACGGCAACATTTATTTGTGAAGGGTAGGCAATTCCCTCAGAACTAAAAGCTGCATTTACCTGAGGGTGTCTAGCAAGAGTCAATCCAACTGCTTTAGCAAGTAAAGCAGTCATAGTTACTCCATTAGGTTTAACTTGTTTGTAAAAGGAATCCAATTCATCCGTAAGAATTGAATATCCGACTCGGAAGCAAGGAGTATTTAAACTTTGCTCCATATTCCTATTTACAGCTTGTTGAAGGGTATTAAATGCAATTGTTTCCCCCATAGATCCAAAACTTTTTCCTGGAGCAGGTGGCTTATCAGAGTCAACAGTTTTCTTTTCTATGCGTGGTGTATCAGAAACAACTTGTGCTGGAGCGTTACTTTCAGCAATCCAAGGAACACTTATAGGTTGACCTTTTGCACTTAGAACATCCTCAGCTTGTATACGTCCATGAGGACCTGATCCCCTTACAGTCGCTAAATCAACTCCCATTTGAGAAGCAAGTTTTTTAGCTCTTGGAGACGCAACAACTCTACCATCGTTTAAAAATTGAGGATGATTTAAAGAAGTTTCTTGTACAGTAGGCGTCTGTCTAACTACTGTTTTGGAAGAGTCAATAGAGACTTGTTTTTCTTTACTCTGAGGAGATGAACTCTCTTTCTCTTGACTAGCTACTTGAGGAGGCGCAGAAGGTGTATTAGCTTGAGCCTCGGCGATTTCATCTGCTGTCTCAACAATTAGTCCAATGGTCTCTCCAACAGGAGCAGAGCTCCCAGCGGGCATAACAATCGATGCAAGAAAGCCATCATGGAAAGACTCAACATCCATATCTGCCTTATCTGACTCAACGACCAAAACAGATTCACCTCTCTCAACTTTGTCACCAGGATTTTTTAGCCACTCCACTATCTTGCCCTCAGTCATTGTTGAACTTAAAGCAGGCATGAAGATGTCATGAGTGGCCATAATTTGTTCCTATTTCCTTATAGAGAGAGTTTGTGGCAAAGCTTCAAAATTTTCTATCCAGAAGCTTGGCAAGTATCAATACATACCAATGTTAGTTCTACATGAGTGTCCTTACAACGATAGATTTTTTTATGTGGATTTCTTCTTAATATCAAAAATTTTTTGTTAATTAATTGTAGAGCGACCAAACATCAGTCCTGATCAATTGCTTCTACAATGCCATCTCTAACCAAAATACTGACACCCATTTTACTTACTAAGTTATCACCAACTTTTAAATCACAAAAACTGTCTATTTGCCCTTGCTCAACTATCTGTTCCATCTCTAGGTCGCGAACTTGAGATTGCTGTAAAAGAAGATTTCTTTTTTGTTCTTCAAATTCTGATCTCTTTGATGCAACTTGATTCTGAACTTGAGCTATTTGTTCTTGAACTCGTGGATCAAGCGGATTTGAACTTTGACTTCTTATGCCATCAATGATTTGTTGTCCTTCTTTTTCTAGTTCACCAAGTTGATTATCTATTGTTGATATTGCATTACTCAATTCTCGCTCAGCTTCCTCTTTCCATGATGGGGTTACAACTGCTTTAACAGTTATTGAACGTTTTATTGAAATCGAATTCACCTGATCGATATACTATGAATCAACTCCTAGGCTCTCAGTAAAAGAGAGTTTTGGTCAATTTAATTTACCAAACAAACAAATTACAAATCATAATATTTCATTTATCAGTTTCAAATCACGCTGAATAATTTTGTCACGTTTTTGCTTGAGAGTTTGTGTTAACAAGCCATTTTCTATTGTAAATGGCTCGACTAAACCAATTGAAAATACTCTCTCTTCTCTTCGAGATCCAAGACGATTTGCAAGAAGTTTGTTCATTTCCAATTTTAAAATTTGTCTTAATTCACTATTTTCAGTACAGGAGCCCAATACAACTTGGGAATTCAAACCCTTTTCTACAAGCAATCCTTTGAGACGATCAATTCTTGGAACAATCAAAGCAGCAAGTTGTTTTTGATCTTGACCCAATAAAAAAGCCTGATCAATTAATGGACTTGCAATCAAGGCTTCCTCGAGAGGACCTGGCTCAATATTTTCCCCACTACTAAGTACTATCGTGTCCTTTGATCTTCCAGTCAAAACCAAGGATCCGTCTGCAAGTAACATCCCTAAATCCCCAGTATTGAACCAGCCATTAGCATCTAAAACCTTCTTCGATTCTGATTCTTTCCCTAAATAACCAGACATTATTTGAGGGCCACGAGCAAGAACCAATCCTTTTTGACGCAACTTTTTGGTTTGAAATGTTTCTGGATCTACAATCTTTATCTCAGTCTCTGGCAAAGGCTGACCAGCCCCTCCACGTATATTTCTCCATGGTCTTCTACATGTAAGGACTGGACTAGTCTCAGTCAAACCATAACCAACTAATAATTCAACACCTAAGGCTTCAAAGAAAGAATCAACATGGGGAGCAATTGCTCCTCCTCCACTTATAGGGAACCTTAATCTTCCTCCACAAATCTTTGTAAGAATTTTTGGCCACAAATAAATAGAAGATATTTTATGAATTGGGTACCGTAAAAGAATTTCAAAAAAAGAGATTATCTTATCTAAAGTTGAAACACTTTCAATAGTTAAAAAGTTAAGTTTTCGTTGTGCCAATTTATATGCTTTGCTATTAGAAATTGCACCTGCTATCAAGATCTTTTTCATTTTCGGCATTTTTTCAACAGCATCCTCAAACCCTAACTTTATTGACTCCCAGAGCCTGGGAACAGTGGCCATTACAATTGGTTTAACCCTTGGCAAATCTTCCTTTAGATGCCTAATAGATGTATAAGTTTGAGTACAACCACAAGAAAAAAAATAATATTCAGCACTACGTTCATATGAATGCCAAATTGGCAAAACACTTAGTACCGGCGAGCCAGGAGAAGGATTGGCTACGCAGGAAAGAGATCTAATTTGATGTAACAGATTAGAATGTGTTAATGGCACACCTTTTGGCTTACCTGTTGTCCCAGAAGTATATAAAATAGTTGCAATTCTTGTTTTTTTTCTATCAATTATATTTTCCTTTTTACTTAGATTTATTTTATTCAAACCTATCTCCAAAAAACGTTCCCATTCCAATATCCCTTCACAAGCTTTACCTTCAAGCTGAATAACAAATTTCAAACTATCGAATTGTTTCTTATCAAGAGAAAGTCGCTCCCAGACATCTGAATTTTGAACAATTAATCCAACCGCATTTGAATCCTCAAGAATATATCTAAGTTCACTTGGTGGTGCAGTCGCACCCCTGACTGAATCTGATGCCCCTACTCGCATAAGAGCTTGGTCAGCAATTAGCCATCTAGGACTATTCTCTGCAAAAAGTGCGACTACATCATCAGGTTCTACACCGATTTGAGAAAAAGAAGCTGCTGCCTTGGAAATATTCTCAGCAAGTTGTTTATATGTAAAACTTTCTGGGTGGAAAGTATGAGGTGAATTAACTGCTAATACATCACCTAAAGGAATTTTTAATCTTTCCCAAATCTCGTCAACTTGATTAATGGTCTCAAGATGAGATCTTCTCTTTATTGCTTTTTTCTCTTTTGTATTTGGGATCCAAAAGGCTAAAGCATTTTTAGAAGCCAATATATTTTTTTGTGAATTAGTTTTTACCATAGCTATGAAAAATAATTTCTATTATTTTTAGTAATGATTAATTTAAATGTTTTCCCAGTTCAATTTAAAACGTCTTTTCACAGATTCTCGAAGAAGAGGCTTAACGTCACAGACTTTGATGCCAGGTATCCAATCACTCAATTTCCCTACTTTAACTTTATTAAGTCCACAAGGAATTATCTGCTCAAAACCAACAAGGTCACAATCTACATTTAGTGAAAATCCATGTTGAGTCACCCATCTTTTGCATCCAATTCCTATTGAACCAATCTTTTTATCTTCGCACCAAACGCCTGTTAAACCATCTACCCTCTTCCCCTCAATATCCAACAAATTAAGAACATCAATCAGTACTTGTTCCAATTCTCTCAAATACCAAGATAAATCTTTTTTATGTAGACCTAAATTTAAAACTAGGTATCCAACAATTTGACCAGGCATGTGATGAGTCACTTCACCTCCTCGATCAATCCTAAAAACTGGCATGGAGGATTGATTTTCTTCAAATAATAAATTTTGTTTGTCGCCTCCCCTACCTAAGGTGTAGCAAGAAAAATGTTCCAGAAACCATACTGCTTGTGGTGAAAAAGGTTTCTCAATAAGGCTTTGCTGAAAATTTTTCTGCCAACCCAAGGCAGTATCAAACGGCACAAAATTTTTAGGTTCAAAAAGAAAAGCCGAAGAAAATTGTACAAGTTGAGGTGTTAGATCTAAGTTGCTATTAGGCCCTGATTCAGGCGAAACAGAATGAAGCTTCTTATTCATGGACGCAATCTTGAATTAACTCCATCACTTCGTGATTACACCAAAACAAAAATTGATAAAGCAACTCATAATTTCCATGAAATGGTGAAGGAAGCTGATGTCCATCTCTCAGTCGCTCGTAATCCTCGGGTTCCACAACAAACAGCTGAGGTGACCGTTTTTGCAAATGGAACTGTAATAAGAGCTCAAGAGAGAAGTGAGAATCTATATGCAAGCATTGACTTAGTAGCAAATAAGCTTGCACGGCAATTACGTAAGTATAAAGAGCGTCATAATAAACACCATGTCCATACTAATAAGTCAACAAAATCAATTCAAAATGAAGAAACTCAAAGATTTTCTTCCTCAGATAATCCACTAATTAAAGGCAAAGAACCTCATCTTCCAAGCCCAGGAGTACGACGTAAATATTTCGAAATGACACCTATGAGTATTGAGACAGCGAGAGCCCAATTAGATCTAATTGATCATGACTTCTATTTATTTAGAGAGGAAGAAGGCTCAGCGTTACGAGTTATTTACAAGAGAACTCATGGAGGCTATGGCGTGATTCAAGAAAAGGTTTAGATACTATTCAAATGGGTAAAAATAGTTTGCAAGAAGCTTATTCCAATATCTCTAACGTAATTCATCAAGCAGTCTTAAATCCTCATTTAGATAAAGAAACGCTCATTCAGATTTGTAATGGGTCGCAGCAAATTGGCTTTGCAGGTTTATGCACTAGCCTTTCGAATATACCGATTGCACGTGAAAGATTAGGGAGCAAAAGTACTACAAAGTTAATATCAGTAATTGCCTTCCCTTTTGGTTTTATACCAATTTCTAATAAACTTAAAGAAGCCGAGTATGCAATAGAGAATGGCGCAGAGGAATTAGATTTTGTTCCAAATTATTTTGCATTGGAAGATGGAAATATTGAAAATTTTGCTGAGGAAATAAATCAACTAAGTGAGCTGGGTACTCCAGTAAAAGTAATAATTGATGGGAATACACTCTTAAACTCATCAAAACTTTCCTTAGCAATAAATGCATCAATTGATGCAGGCGCAACTGGAATTCAAATAGGGAATGGCTTTGGTCAAACTTTAACCAAAAATCAAACTCAAAAAGTCTCTAAAATTGTTAATAATCGCTGCTCAATCAAGGCAGTTGGAGGTATCAAAACTCTTGATCAAGCTATAGAAATCATGGAATCAGGAGCTACATACGTCGGTACAACCTTTGGCTTTGAAATTGCCCAAGAACAAAAGAAAAAGAATTAATGAGTTTAACTCAAAGAGTAAAAGGACTATCTTTAAAAATTGGACCTCTTGGTGAGAATGACAGACTTTTAACCATACTAACTGAGGAAAATGGTATATGTCGTCTTGCAATACCAGGAGCAAGAAAACCAAAAAGTAGACTTGGAGCGACATCTCCACTTAATTTGTTAGATTTACATATAGTTGGAAAAAAAAATCTAAAAAGAGTTACGCAAATAAAAATTCTTAGAAGTTATGGCAATCTTGGTAAGCATTTAGAAACTCTATCGGCAGCGCAAGCAATTTCAGAGCTAATAATAATTATGTTTGGCAATGAAAACCCACAAAAAGATTTACTTAAACTTATATTAATTCATTTAAATAGATTAGACGATTTAAATAAAGCAGAGTTTGATTCTTTACAAGCTTTAGCTATAAGCATTCAATCATGCATACATATATTAGCCCTGGGTGGATATTGCTTACCACTGCAAAACTGTTGTCAATCGGGCTCAAAGTTAATACCTCCTATTGGGAAATGGAGTTGGAAGTGCAGCTTTATTCCTGAAGAAGGTTTTGCTATTGGAGCGAGCCCTAATGCAAGCATTGAAATGAATCCATCTGAACTAGCTTTACTTCAAAGACTATTACTAGAGAAAGTGCCGTTTCATAGTAATGGCAAATTATTAGGTCCTAAACATGTATGGTTAAAATTATTGAAAATCGTTGAAACCTGGATCGAAACTCATTTAGAACGAAGAATCACATCTCTTCAAATGTTGAGAGAAGTAATAATTAGTAATGATCTTAATACTAATTAAAAACATAGATTTGGAAACAATTATTATTTTTAAACCCTAATTTATAAATTATTTAATTATTAACAATAGTTTGAGAAGAAATATAGGATGGCTGCTAATTTGAAATACCAGATTTTTTAAAGTTTGACCCATATCGCCTGGCTAGGCAAAAAAACACCTTTTTGCGGAAACGTCTGTTACGGGCTAAGCACGACTGAAGAGCTTAGAGAAAGGGGATATCAAACGAGTTTTATTCACTTTGACAACCCACTTAGGGAAGGGAATAACAAAACTTCGCTTCTTGCAAATGATCCAGATGTAAGCCTTCCTTATTTAATTAAATCTCAGGTTTATACAATCCCTTCTTTAAATGCGCAAAGAGAGCTTAGAGAATCTCTCTCTAGACTTAAACCTGACTTGGTCCATGCAAGTCTGACTCTTTCACCATTGGATTTTCGCCTGCCTGAACTGTGTCATAAACTTAATTTACCTTTAATTGCAACTTTTCACCCAGCTTTCGATGCAAAACTCAGAAATCTTACAGCCAATACACAGCAACTTACTTACCAACTTTATGCACCTTCTTTAGCTAAATATGACAAGGTTATAGTTTTTTCAGATATGCAAGCAGAAGTTCTAGCAAAACTAGGCGTTAAAGAAAATCGACTGGATGTAATACCTAATGGAATTGACATAAAGAAATGGAAACCCCTTAATTCAAATCATTCACTCAACGACCTTCAAGTTGAAATAAGGAGAAAATTAGGTCCTGAAAGAATTTTTATCTATATGGGTAGAATAGCTTCAGAGAAAAACGTTGAGGCTTTACTCCGGGCATGGAGGTTTGTCCAACCAAAAGGATGTCGACTAGTAATAGTAGGAGATGGACCACTAAGACCTACACTTGAAAATAATTCAATATTTAGTAAAGAAGATAATGTTTTTTGGTGGGGATACGAAGCTGATCAAAATAAAAGAGTTGCCCTTCTTCAGATCGCTGAGGTTTTTTTACTTCCAAGCCTTGTAGAAGGATTATCTATCGCCTTACTGGAAGCCATGGCAACTGGCACTGCTTGCGTAGCGACAGATGCGGGGGCCGATGGAGAAGTCCTTGAAAATGGAGCTGGAATCATACTAAATACAGAGGGAGTCGCATCTCAATTAAGGACACTCTTACCTGTTTTGCGTGATCAACAAGTACTTACCAACGAGTTAGGTAGACGTGCTCGTTTAAGAGTAGAAGAAAAATATACACTTCAACAAAATATTGACTCGCTTGAAAATTTATATGCAAACGTACTTAATACATCTAAATCGAGACCTCCTCAGCCAATTGACGGCTCTTCTCAGCAGCCAAGACAACTGCTTCAATTAAAGCGGACCTCAAGCCCGCAAGTTCAAGGTGTCGAAGAGCACTAATGGTCGTCCCAGCAGGCGAGGCGACCATATCTTTAAGCTCAGCAGGATGCAAATCCTTTTCTCTTAATAGTGAGGCAGTACCTGAAAGAGTTTTATGAGCTAATTGATTGGACAAATATCGTGGCAAACCAGAGGCGACAGCTCCATCTGCCATTGCTTCAACCACTAAAGCTATATATGCAGGTCCTGAAGAGGTTAAAGCTAAAAAAGGATCAAGCTGTCTCTCCGGTAACTCAAAAATTTCACTTATCGGTTCGAAAATCTTTTTAACTGCAATTTTTTGTTCCAAAGTGATGTCATGTTCCCAAGCTAAGCCAGTAAGCCCTTCTCTAACCAAAGAGGGGGTATTTGGAACAGCCCTTACACATGTGTGATCTGGAAAAGCTTTCTTAAGACTTTTTAATGTTATTCCGGCCAAAACCGAAATCAATATTGGCTTAGGACACTCATCAGTCGATGAAAATGTTGAGATAGAACATTGTTTTATTTTTCTGAATTGTTGAGGTTTAACAGCCAATAATTTCAACGGAGCACTCCATGCATCTTTAGATAATGCATCTTCACTAGATACGATTTTCACTCCTTTTGGAAGATCGCTCAATGCAGACGAAATACTTGAAGTAGAGCCAACAATTCCAAAAACATCCTCAGGTTTAAATTCACCTCTTTCCAAAAGAGGCGAAATAATAGCTTTAGCCATACGACCAAAGCCAATTATACCAATAGAAATTTCCAATCTATTTAATCTTTTAAAGAGCTGTAGCTACTGTCTCCCCCCAAGCTGGCTCTGGTGCAGGAGAAGACTCCTTAGAGATTAATTCTGTTCCTTTATTAGTCATGCTTGAAGGAGAAGCTTCTTCTTGGAACGAGTTAGTTACTGTCACGCAAGAAGGTGCAAAAAGGAAAATACTTTCTCCAACTCTTTCTTGATGACCATCAATAGCAAAAGTTCCACCTGCGACAAAATCAACTGCTCTTTGAGCTTGATCAGGCTCCATCATCGTGAGATTTAAAATTACTGTTTTACGCTCACGTAAAGCCTGAATCACTCTTGGCATTTCATCAAAACTTCGAGGTTCCATTAAGCTAACTTCAGAATCATTTGTTGAAATTCCAGGCATACCAATGACATTAGAAGAATTAAGACTATTGCGAGCATCAAAAGGATTAGTTTTAGATAGGGTCGCTATTTCTCCACTTCCTTCTTTATTAGTTCTACTAAAGTTTTCAAAATCCTCGCTTGTGTCGTAATCGAGCTCATCAAAATCACTATCTAAAAAGTCATCACCAGCGACGACAGCACGAAGACGGGAAATAAGCGACACCAGTTAATCCTCTCGGGATGATTTGTTAAAAAGTTGGATAAGCCAACGAAAGATGCATCTTCAATAGAATGAAGAATGAACCATATACTTAAATAACGCTACTTAACTTAAGGAGCAAGCTTTTTTCTTGTTTTTTTCATATCTTTGATTATTTGACTAATAATGACGTTCCCCAAACAAAAGAGAGCCTAAACGTATCCATGTAGCGCCACCTTCAATAGCCTCTTCCCAATCTGTGCTCATTCCCATTGAGCAGTCCTTTAATCCCAAATAATTTGCAAGATTTCTACATTCACAAAACAAATCTTTTCTTTGAAATGAATTTAAAGCAACTGGTGGGATAGTCATTAGGCCGATTATATGAATATTCTTAACAGAGACAATATTGGTCCAATTTTTCAAAAGATCTTGTTTTAAAAAACCACCTTTGTTGGGATCATCTCTAAGTTTTATTTGTAAAAATACATTCGGATTTTTTTTTTCTTCTTGTGAAATTCTTGAGATTCTCTCAAGCAAAGGGAGCGAATCAACAGAATGTATAAAATCAAATTCTTTAATAACTCCTCGAACTTTATTTTTCTGCAATGTTCCAACAAAATGCCAGCGAAGTTGCTTTAAATCATTTAAGTCTTTTTTTTTGGGGATAGCCTCTTGTAAACGACTTTCTCCAAAATCAACTTGACCGTAACTTGACAGTTTACGAATGGAGTCTTGATCATGTCCCTTGCTTACAGCAAGTAAACTAACCCCAAAGGGTAACAAAGCTTTTATTTTTTCAAAATCACTAGAGCAAATCAACATCAAATAAAAGTTTGATTAAATAATTCTCGCCAAGTAGCAATATCGGATAATTTCTCTCTCCTACATTTAGATAAATGCATTTCTGCATAATGTCGGGCATCCATATATGGAATGACTTCAAAAGTTGCTCCCCTAGGTTGCAAAGTAACTAAAAAAAATATTTTTTGTGCATATAAAGTTGCATATACATCTCTACCATTACTCGCTGGTGAAACTAGATACAGCATCCCAAAAGTAGGATGATTTAGATAGCGTTCAGCGTTCAAATCTTAATTTTTTTTATTTAAGTTGTACCATACAGACAACGTAAGATAATAGCTATCAAAAGCAAAAAAATTGAACCAAAATTAATCCACAAATATCTAGGATTAGTGACAATGGAAGGTCGAAGTTGTTCAGATGATAGCCAAAGCCCCTCTCTCAACATTAAAGAATCGGCTCCCTGTTCTGCCCTCAGCAAAATATTTGATAAAAGTCTTTCCCCTAAAGAAATAAATACATTCAAAGTGCTTTTAAGTCCTAATTTCCTAAATTCAATTGCCCTAACACCAATTGAGCGGAAAAGGTTTTGAAGTTCTTCTTGAACTAAAGGTAAAAATCTTAATGCCAAAAGAAGTTGGAATGAAAATTTTTCCAGAGGGAATCCTAAGAAAGTTAGAGGAGAAAAAAACCACCTTATTGCCCATACAAGATCTTCAGGAGGAGTTGTAATCAGCATCAAATTCACACTATGTATAACTGTAAAAATCAAAGTTGATGTTTTGATACCTAATTCAGCAGAGCGACGATCGACGATTAACGGGCCCAATGAAATGCCTCCGAAGTTAAATGGTCCCACTCTAAAAATCTCCCATGATCGAGTAACGACAATTGCTCCAGGTATTTCATCAGGTGCTCTAATTGCTAATTCACTTGATGCTTCACTTGCAGGCAATACAATCGATAAGAGTCCTAAAACTAAGGAGAGCACTAATAAAAAGACGAAAGGCCTCCACCAAACGCGAAGAGGTAAAAAACTAAAAAATGTTATCAACAGAAGAACATAAGCTATTGATATTCTCCAAATAGAGTTTGCTAAAATTGGCGTCAACAAAAATAAAAGGACCCAAGAGAGCTTGACTCGAGGATCAATCACACGAAGCCAGCTTGATTTACCAGAAACATATTGACCTATAGGAATCTTTTTTAGCCAATCCATAAATTATTGCTAATTTCAGCTCCCTTTATGTTGGCGCGCCAAATCTTTTTCGACATCACGTTGCTGCTTTCCTCTCCAAAACAATTTAATAGGGGTGCCTTCAAATCCAAGCCCCTCTCTAATTTGTCTCTCAATATATCTTCGATAAGTTTCTCCAAACAATTTTGGTTCATTGACAAACAAAGTAAAGCTTGGCGGATTAATAGCTACTTGAGTGCCGTAATAAAGACGTCCTTGCTTTCCACCTCTCGTAGTAGGAGGACTTCTCCATTTTAATGCCTCAGTAAGTACTTCATTCACAACTGATGTACTAACCCTTCTTCTATTCTGATCCACTGCCAAAGTTGCCAATGCAAAAATACCTTCTACTCTCTGCCCTGTAAGAGCTGAGGTAAAAATCATTTCAGCCCAATCAAGAAAATATAGCTTTGAACGAATGTCTTTTTCCATTGCAGACATTGTATGACTATCTTTTTCAATAGCATCCCATTTATTAACCACAATCAAACAAGCTCTTCCTTCCTGCTCAATTCTACCTGCAAGCCTTTGATCTTGTTCTGTTACTCCATCTAAAGCATCTATAACCAATACACAAACGTCACTTCTCTCTATTGCCTTAAAACTACGATTAATACCAAAGAATTCTGGACCATAATTAACACTTCTACGTCTACGTATTCCCGCAGTATCAACTAATTTCCATTGTTTACCCTGATGAGTTATTCGAGTGTCAATAGTATCTCGAGTAGTACCTCGAATGGAACTAACGATTGCTCTTGTCTCTCCACAAATTGAATTGAGGAGACTTGACTTCCCTACATTAGGTCTCCCAATAATTGCCAATTGAACAGGAGTGTCACCAACCTCATCCAAGTCTTTAGAGGGAAACAAAGTGACTACTTGATCGAGCAAATCACCTGTTCCTACGCCATGTATTGCAGAGATTGGATACGGCTCTCCTAAGCCAAGCTTCCAAAATTCAGCTGCCATTGCTAACCCTTGCTCTGGAGACTCACATTTATTAACTACCACTAGTGTTTTACAAGAATGAGACCTCAAAAACTCAGCAATCGATTCATCAGCTGTGGTTATACCTTCCTGGCCATCAACAATTACTAAAGCAACCACAGCTTCTTCAAGAGCAAGATTAGCTTGCTCTCTAATTTCGGGAAGGAACTCACTATCGTCATCAAAAACCAAGCCACCAGTATCTACAACTTTAAAATCTCTATCCCTCCAAAATCCATCTTGATAAGTTCGGTCTCTAGTTACCCCTGGTTCATCATGAACAATGGCTTCTCTACTCTGACATAAGCGATTTACCAATGTAGATTTCCCAACATTTGGGCGCCCAATTATCGCAACTATTGGTAGCGCCAATTTTCTCTACCTTTCATGAGATTATTTACCCTTTATAGGTCAAAATTGAGATTAATTCTTCATACTACAAGTATGCGCATGAGTTTGAATCCACCATGAGATTAAAAAATCGAACTTCCCTAAAAAGATTAACCTCAAAAAAAAGGAATTCATTCAATACAAAACCGTCTTTATTAGCAATTCTGCTGATATCGATAGCTTTGCTACAAGTACCAACTTCAATAAAAGCCTCCTTGAGCATCATTTGCTTATTTTCTGAACCAAGCACAACAAATCAAAATTTGTTTTTTTGTAATGACTGAAATAAATCCAAGTTCATTTTCAAGATGAAAGTATTACCACCGATTTTCTTATCAGGTAACGGGACTTCGAGATCTTTAGAGTGCCCAATACTTCAATCTCCACTTGCAGGGGTCAGCGATCAAATCTTCAGAACATTTGTTCGTAGATGGTCTCCAAAAGCTTTGCTTTTCACAGAAATGGTTAATGCTAAAAGTCTTGAACTAGGGCACGGGAAAGAAAAGGTAATTGAGCTTTCAAAGGAGAGCGGACCAATTGGTGTTCAGCTATTTGACCATCGACCAGATTCAATGATTGATGCTGCTATCAAAGCTGAATTATCCGGAGCTTTTCTTATAGATATTAATATGGGCTGTCCAGTAAAAAAAATAGCGCGAAAAGGAGGTGGCAGTGCTCTATTAAAAGAACCAAAACTTGCTCAAACAATCGTCAAAAAAGTTTCTCAATCTATCTCAATACCCTTAACAGTAAAAATAAGATTGGGGTGGTGTGAAGACACCAGTGATCCAATATCTTTTGCGTTAGGACTACAAGAGGCTGGCGCACAACTAATTACCGTACATGGCCGAACAAGAAGACAAGGCTTTTCAGGTAATGCAAATTGGGAAGCTATTGCGAAAATCAAAAAGTCATTGGATATCCCTGTCATAGCAAATGGTGATATAAAAAATTCAAAGGATGCAATTAAATGTCTTGAGATAACTAATGCCGATGGAGTCATGATTGGGAGAGCAAGCATGGGGGCTCCATGGTTAGTTGGACAAATTGATGAAGAAATCAAAAATCAAAAAACTTTTATAGCACCTGACGCAAAGATGAAAGTCAGTTTATCTTTAGAGCATCTAAAGTTACTAGTCTTAAAAAAAGGTAATCATGGACTTTTAATTGCAAGAAAACATATGAATTGGACTTGTAGGGGGTTTCAAGGAGCTTCTGCACTTAGACACAAATTAGTCAGAGCTAGTACTCCAAATGAAGCAATAAAACTACTTGAAGAAGAACTTATAAAATTAAATTAATAACTTTAAGGCATTACTAAAGGCCAACTTTGTCGAATAAGTAATAATGAAAAATATTGCCTACTTTTTGAAGATAAATCTGTTGCTCTAAAAATTTGTTGATCTGAAAATCCTACCCTTTCTGCGAATATAGAACTTTCTAAAAGATTAAGTTCTTTCAGTAAAGGTTGGACCCATGTCCAATTTTTACCAAGTTTGAGCAAAACAACTACCCTTTTCATTAACGCTGCCTCAGATAAAATAATCTTTAGCTCTTTACGCGAGTGTGGAACTGGCACTACAAGGAATTGCTCGTTTTGAAAAGCAAGTGGCAATTTACTTATGGCTGCTGCTGCTGAAAAAGATGTAACCCCAGGAATTAATTTAATGTTGCAATCTGGATAATATTTTTCTAATTCTTTTAGAAGATATGAACCTGTCGAAAAAAGAGAGATGTCTCCTTGAGAGAGGAAAACGACTCTTTCACCATTCTCAATCATATTAATTAAATGATTACCAGCTAATTTCCATGAACTTTTTAAAGCCTTCGCATCATCAACCATAGGGAAATATAATGGTAATTTTTTCTTATCTTTTGTAATCCATTTTGAAGCAATTTTTTCAGCTAGACTCTCTCCTCCCAAAATAGAAACAGGATAAGAAACAACTGTTGACTCTTGAATCGCCTGAACAGCTGCCAAAGTCAACAGAGACGGGTCACCTGGCCCTACGCCAGTAATAGTCAAAAGTTTCATTGAATTGGTAACAAGTGTCTACTCAAAAGAGCTAATTAACTATGCATTCTTGGTGCCTGATGCATTTCAACTAGGGCATCAGATTCAACCCTAGCTAATGCATCTAATCTGGAAGTAAGAATATTTCTATCAAAACGTTCATCTGCCAACTTCCAATAAATCCCAAAATGCCTAGCCTCACTTTTTAATAGATCAGCGTATAAATTACGAAGTTCCAAATCAGGCGAATGTATGGACAATAATTTCATTCTTTCATGACTCCTTGCCTCAATGAGCCCGGCCACAAGAAAGCTATCTAACATTCTCATTGGTTCTTCTTTGCAAATATTTTTTGCCAAAATAGCTCCATAGGGAGGTGAGGCTAATTTTTGGAGCTTTTTTCCACGTGAATTTAAAATAGCTAAAACCCTTTCAAAATGTTCCAGTTCCTCCCGCGCCAGTGGACTTAGAACTTCTGACAGACCAGGTTCACTCACATAGCGAAACATAAGCTGAAGAGCTACTCCAGCTGCCTTTCTTTCACAATGTGCATGATCCAAAAGTATTTCAATAGGATTAGAAATTGCAAGATTTACCCAGTCCTCAGTTGTTTTATTAATTAGCCAGCGAATCTTTGAATGCTCAACCATTTTAGAATGTGATTTATCCATCAGTTCTTCAAACTCGTCTCAAAAAAGAAACTATTCCTCGTAAAGCAAGTTGATAACTAGTTGGTCCAAAACCACATACCAAGCCCAATGCTTTGTCTGAAAGAAATGATTTATGACGAAATTCTTCCCTAGAATAAATATTACTTAAATGCACTTCAACATAAGGAATAGCAACTCCTAGTAAAGCATCTCTAAGGGCAATGGAGGTATGCGTATAAGCGCCTGCATTAATTAATATTCCGTCAATTGAACCAACACTTTTTTGAATGCGATCAATCATCTCTCCTTCTGAGTTACTTTGGAAGAATGTCAGTTTTGCATCAAGTTCTTTAGCTAAAGTCAACAACTCTTTTTGAATGTCCTCCAAAGTTTGTGCCCCATATATAGATGGCTCCCTTTTCCCAACAAGATTCAAATTAGGTCCATTAATTAACAAAAGATCCATATGCCTTTCAAATTAAACATCTTTAATGATCGTATCTATTCCAATCTAAAAGGACCAACAAATTCGAGAAAAGTGGCACCCTTTACTGTTAATCTCATTAGGTGGATCGGGTCGGTGCCCGAGTGGTTAATGGGGGCGGACTGTAAATCCGCTGGCTACGCCTACGTTGGTTCAAATCCAACCCGGCCCATCTTTCCACAAGCCCTTGTAGCTCAGCGGTAGAGCACTCCCTTGGTAAGGGAGAGGTCTCGGGTTCAAGTCCCGACGAGGGCATCGTCGGAAGCTTAACCAGGGCATGTGATCTGAGGCACTAGGATCACAAATCTTTGAAAGTGGACGTCCAATTTTGAGTCCACTTTTGTTGTTTTTAGACCATTTTTGCTTGATGCATCTGACCTGATGCATCAAGCAAAAATGGCAACGATTAGAAGAATGGGATACATACTTAAGGACTGATCTTAGACTTATAGCTGTATACACAGGTGCAACTGACAAGTACCGTGAAGCTAGAGCACCTTTTTAAAAATGGGCTGTTGATATGAGACAAAAAGAACTCAAATAGTTTTTTTATGTATAAATTAAATATCACTAATTGGAAATCTATTTATTCGAGATTAAAAGGGATATTTTTGATAAGATTTTCTAATAATAAAATTTTTTATAAAAAGCAACCTAAAGAATGTCAATTAGAAATAAAAAATGACGCTTCCTAATGATGAGGCATATTTGATGAGTTTTTTTGAAAAACACCAAAGTTTTCGATACATAGAAAGTAGACCACCAATAAAAATAAGTTGAACTGGCCCATGGACACCATCAAATTTCAAGCCAATATCTTTTGCCAGTTCTTACATCACTTAATTAGAAGCTCTTGCCCTTACTTTCTGTAAATAGATCACTAGATAGTAAGTGAGTTGCTCAAAAAGAGAATTATAGAAAATTGAGTGTTTCATGAAACTGGATAGGAATTTATGCTGTTGAATTTCTACTATTGGTTCGACTAGACCAGATAAATCAGAACTATTAAATCCCCATCACTCAGTTCTGATTTCAAAGGGAAGGTGTTCAAGATCATATAAGGGTGGAATACCTTCTCCTTAACCCAAAGGAGTTCTAATCATGCAAGTATCACGAACTTTCAGATCTAATGGATCTAATACTGTGTCATCTTTATTCCTATGGTTTTCTGTCCTTTTGATTTCCTTAGGGACTCTCCCTCATCTAATTCCTTATTACTTCCAATTGAAAAATTAAACCAAAGAAAAATATTCTTGATTTTCCTAAATTAAATTAATCAACAAAAAAACCACCTATTTCTAGGTGGTTTTTTTGAGGATCTGTAAGCAAGTGTTTCCTCGTTTCCACTGCTGGAGGATCCCAACTCCTCACCCATTTAATTTATATGTATATTTGTATTGAACAATTACTTACAGTAAAGTTTATAAACTGTCACAGGCCATAAAGATTGAAAAATCATATTCACTCTTTTGGATGTTGCTCATCTTTTATTGAAAATGTTCACAACTATTTGCCAAGTATAATCTATTACAATCATTGAGTTCTTAGATAAGCCTGAAGATTGAATTCCTCTAAAATTAGAGAATAAATATTTGGCAAAAATCTCACATTCACATCAGTAAATAAAAGACAGTAAATTTTATGTAACAACATGAACAACAAAAGGAAACCAATAGGGTTATAGTAATTTTGTAGCAAGTGCTACAGAAAACGTTCAACTCATCTAGCGATGGGCCGCAGTTTGACTCAAGCCAAGGAACGGGGACTTGAGCATATTTCGGAGACGAAAAATGTCTTTAACTTACAGAGGCCTAAAGTACAACCAGCACAAAGCAGTTGTAGAAAAACAGCATGTTCAGCTTACCTATCGTGGGAAGTCTTACCAAAACTAAGTAGTACCTCTAGAATTTTTAAAGCTCTTTCTTAAGGGCTTTTTTTTTGAGAAATTTGTTCTTTTTATTAAAATATATATTTATAATTGCCAATATTAATATTGTTAAAAATGAAATTATAAATAGCAAAAGGAAATTTCCAGATATCATATCTAATTCCCCATTTAGTATTTTTTGTAAGAAATTTTTCAAGCCAATATCCTTTATTTTTCTCGCGGCAAAACCACTAGCAACAAAAGGGGAATCAGAAATTATTATGCTAAAGATCAATGCAGGCATAAACCTCTTCCATGTTATTTTTGTAAGCCCAATTGCATAACAAACAAAATCAAAAAATCCTGACATTAGTAAAGCTGTCATAAGAAAATAGTTCTTTTCTAAATAATCTTTGCTAATGCTCTCTACCCTACTCATTTGTCTTAAACCTAATAAGCTACTAATATATTTTCTTCCAAATTTCCTAGCCAATAAAAATGATGTAGAGCAAGATATAAAATCTGCGAAGAAAATAACAATTAAACCCTGGCTAAAGCCAAACTGAAATCCTGCTGCTACTGAAAATATTGTCCCAGGCAAAATTGGTATAATAATACTGACAGAACGCAGTAAAAACAATAAGAATATTAATATTGGAGTGAAAAATCTATTGGAATTTATATTGCTTACAACATTATAAAAGAGGTCTCTAATTATATTAGCGTCGAAAGAACTAAGTATAATAATTAAGATAAGAGTTAAAATAGAAAATATTAAATACTTAAATACCTGACTACTTAATAACTTATTAGCCATAAATTATTAATTTCAGATTGAATCTAAATTACTTCAAAATTATACTATAAAGTTATTTATCATGTTGTTATAAAAATCTCTAATTTTGATCAAATTTCAAGCTACACATTGTATTAGCTTCTATTAAAGGCATTTCTCCTGAGTTCCATTTCTCATATACACATGAATAAAAAGGTTCATTTAAACTGGTTGAATCATTTTTTTGATCTATTAATTCTCTTAGATATTTAGCTTTCGCCCTGAGATATTCTTTTTTGTATAACCAATACATTATCTCAGCAACACTTATAAAAGCGAAAGAGAAAGTTAAAACAACAAATAGATGATTAATCAATCTATCACTACTGGGGAATATTATTTTATGCCTATTGTCAAAAAAAAGTAACTCGTAAATAATACTCAAAATGCCCTTATTTATTTTTAGTCGAGATAATGATCATTCATTGGATAGTTTGCTTAAAATTCTTTTTAACCATCTGGATAACAAGCTCTACTTCTCAGAAGCAATAAAGAATAATCAAGTAATAATACTAGGTCAAATTACTTAGAAGCTATGTCCATAGAGTCCAAACCTCAACGGATGATTTATTTTGTTAGAAAGATAAGAAAAAATGGAAAAATCATTGCAATTAGAAAATTCCGTTTTTAATCAATTACAAGACTTAGTCTTATCTGGGAAAACTAGACAAGAAAAATGGAGAAGGAAACAGCTACATGCTCTATCAGATTTAGTAGAAAATCATCAACAAGAAATTTTAAATGCTCTGAGCAAAGATTTAAAAAAACCTCCTACAGAAGCATTCTTCGAAATTATTGCAATTAAACAAGAAATAAAACTTGCACAGAAAAATTTACGCAACTGGATGAGATCTAAACGAATCAATGTTCCAGTCTCTTTAAAACCAGCCCAGGCATTTATCCAACCAGACCCTTTAGGTTGCATCTTAATAATTGGTCCATGGAATTATCCTTTTTCACTTACACTTCAACCACTTGTAGGAGCTTTAGCAGCAGGTAATACTGCTGTTCTTAAGCCATCAGAGCATTCGCCTCATGTATCAAGTCTAATCAAAAAGCTCATAGAAAAATATTTTCAACCAAACATTGCTCAAGTGATTGAGGGAGATGGAAATATTGCTGCTGATTTATTGACTAAGAAATTTGATCATGTCTTTTTTACAGGTGGAGAGCGCATAGGGAAAAAAGTAATGGAGGCGGCTGCAAAAAACCTTACGCCAGTAACTCTAGAGCTAGGAGGGAAAAGCCCTGCTGTTGTTATAAATGGAGCCAATCTAGAAGTAACAGCCAGGAGAATTATATGGGGGAAAAGTCTAAATGCTGGACAAACGTGTATTGCACCAGATCATTTACTTGTTGAGCAAAATCTTTTTGATCCTTTAATTACCAATTTAAAAACATCAATTAATGATTTCTATGGAAATACACCATTAAATTCAAAACATCTTGGTAGCATTATTAATCAAAGACAATTCAATAGACTTAATAATTTAGTAAAACAAGCTGAATCCAATGGACAAATCATCTATGGAGGAGATTGTAATGAATCAGAAAAAAGAATTAGCCCTACTCTTATTAAAATCGAAAATCGAGATGATCCACTTATGAAAGAAGAATTGTTTGGTCCTTTACTACCTATTTTGTGTATCAAAAGTCTCGAAGAAGCTATTTCAGATTTGAAATTATTACCTAAGCCACTTGCCTTATATCTTTTTGGTGGGAGGGATAAAGATCAGGAAAAAGTTCTTTCTATGACATCCTCAGGAGGTGTTTGCTTCAATGATGTTGTTTTACAAGCAGGAATCCCAGAACTTCCATTTGGAGGAGTCGGTTCAAGTGGAATGGGAAAATATCATGGCAAATCAGGCTTTGATAACTTCACTCATTACAAATCAATTCTAAAAAGACCTTTTTGGCTGGATCTTAATTTCAGATATCCTCCCTATTCACTAGATCTATCTTTACTTAAAAAATTAATAGGTTAATATAAACTTATCATTCACTTATAGGATAGAGTCTTAATAATTTTGAGATGATCAAAAATACAAAACTAATTTTCAGTTTTTTTTATTTTAAAAGTATCATTTTTTTCTTAGCAATTTTTATTTCGCAAGTTAATTCAGAGACAAGTATAACAGCAAAAAGTGGCGATACACTATTCAAGTTATCCAACCAATATGGTATCCCCTTAAAAGAACTAATGCACAAAAATAATATCAATGATGCTAATAAAATAGTAGAAGGTAAAGTTATTATTATACCTCTAAAAGATAATAATAATGGCAAAGATTTTGAAAAGGAAAAAAGCAATAATGATCTTCTTAAATATAAAGTCAAAGAAGGAGATACTCTTTATAAGATAGCAAGAGATTACAATGTAAGTCTAAAAAGTATTCTTTCTATAAATAATATAGATAATGAATATTTTCTTAAACCTAATCAGATTATTCTACTTCCAAAAGAAACTGTTTATAAAAAAGCAAATAATGAAGATAATATTTTAATAGCAAGTAAAAAAGTCTCTTATCATCAAACCTCCAAAGAGGAAGAACTTTCATATATAGCAAAGATACATAAAGTTCCTATAGAAGAAATTATTTCTTTAAATCAATTAAACTCTCGTAAAAAAGTCAAACCTAATACTAAATTAAAAATAAGAAGAAACAAAACTATAAAATGGTTAAAGTATGGCTCATTATTAATAAATTGGTCAGACTGGATATATCTTGATGGTAATTACATAACTCAAGCAAAAAGCATAAAAAATAAATCTTTCTTTTTAGCTATTAGTTGTGAAAAAAGAGCCTTAAATAATACATTGAAAGATTCTTATTGGACAAGCTGGTACTTTCCTAATATTGATTTTGAATTTAAAATAATTAATGATTTTTGTGAGCAGGATTGAAAATTTTAAATTAGTTGTTCAAATCAATAGATGGTGGATCTAATCTTTGAGAGTCTTCTTCAACCAATTGCAATCTTAATTTTTTTCCACCTGAAAGTTCTCCAAGAGAAACTCTTATAGTTGATCCAGTAAGAGTTTGAAGGATGTCTAAAAGTTCTCTTAAATATGGAGTACTACTACCAGACTCGAGCCATAGCCTTTCTTGCAAACCTTCTAATCTTTTCCAAGCAGAATGAAATTTTAAAATTGAATTCTCTATAGTTTTTGCTTGTCCAAAAGCATCTGAAAGTAATCCTAAAGAATCCAACCTAAGTGCTTCTTGAGTAGCTTTATCTAAATTTAAATTCTTATTTTGAAACGCTCTTAATGCTAGAGAAGCATCTACAGACTTACCTATCCATTTTGCAGTATTCGTCATATCTTTCACAGAATCTATTTCTGGATTTTCTCTTAGGGTTTCACAAATTTCCTCTTGCTGGATAGGAGATAATTTAGATAATTCTCTTACCAATGGTGCAACAAACTTTGCTGGCAACAAATTAGATTGTGTTTTCTCTCTAATTTCGTCAGGCAAAAGAGAGCTGGTTGCCGCCATAAATTCGTCAGTCAAGCTCTTTACTTGCCTTCGTGTTATGTCTTTTCCCTCATTAGCAGCCTCAGAAATCATATGTTGAATCTCAGGCTCTGCTTGCGCTGTCTCTATAAAAGCTCTCTTAGAAAAATTGTTTACACTTGATTCTTCAAGAATTCCATCCTCTACAAGATTATCTGAAGAATCAGCTAATTGAATAAGAGAATATGCCTTACTTTTACTAATTTCCATCTCCCTTAACCATTGCAAAAAACCTTTACCTCGCCCATTTCCTCCTCGCTTTTCTCTGTCTCTTACAACGCGTAAAATCCTTCCTCTCCAAATTTCAGTTTGCAAGTCAAACTGTTCACATATTGACCATGCATTCTCTAATCTCTCAATGAAATCAATATTACTTAAGTCATCTTGCTCAGGATCAGGTAAATCAAAATTAATAGAAGATGGATCTAAAGATGGCTGAGATATCACAAAAAATAAAATCTTCAATGGTTCAACATCTCAAGCTAATTGAAAATTCACCCAAAAATCAACATGAATTATTATTCTCTAAAAGCAAAAAACCACTAAAACCCTAGCTATTTTTTCAAAATGCCAGCGACAGTCTGTGACACAAACACAAATATCTCCTATTTTGATAGATAATAATGATAATTAAATTATTTAGGGAAGTCAGATGAGCTTTGCTAGAAAAGATAAGGTTCGCATCTTGCGTCCTGAATCATATTGGTTCAATCAAATTGGAGAAATAGTCTCTATCGATAAATCTCCGGCGATGAGGTACCCAGTTACTGTTAAATTTGAAAAATGTGATTTCAAAGCATTTAGCGGTGTTGATGGTGGTGCCAATACCAGCCAGTTTTCAATGAAAGAAATAGAGGCTGCTGCAATTTAAAGCTTATTACTTTTGCCAGAATTACCTGAAGTTGAGACAGTTAGAAAAGGACTAGAAAAACTTCTTGGTAATTTTTATATTAAAAAAATAGATGTTTTAAAAGAACGAACAATAGCAAGTATTGGTGGATCTGAAATTTTTATAAATAACATACAAAATAGTTATTTATGTAATTGGAATAGAAGAGGTAAGTATTTAATAAGTTCCCTGAAAGAAAAAAATCAAAATAACAAAGGTTTTTTAGTTATTCATCTTAGAATGACTGGACAATTCAAACTAATAGATAACAAAATACCACCGTGTTCTCATACAAGGGTAAGGTTTTTTGAAGAAACGGGTAAAGAACTTCGTTTTATAGATATAAGAAATTTCGGGCAAATGTGGTATGTACCTTCTTCTCAATCAATATCGGAGATAGTATCGGGAATAAAAAGATTAGGTCCAGAGCCATTTAGCAGTGATTTTAATAGTAGTTATTTAAGAAAATATTTAAAGAATAAAAAACGCTCAATTAAATCTGCTTTATTGGATCAAGAAACTGTTGCTGGTGTTGGGAATATATATGCAGATGAAACATTATTTGATGCAGGTATTAATCCAAAAACTGAAAGTAGAAATTTAAATAAGACTGAATTAAATAGGATTTGCAATAGTCTGGTAAAAATACTAAAAACCAGTATTGGTGAAGGGGGGACTACTTTTAGTGATTTTAGAGATTTAGAGGGAGTCAATGGAAACTATGGTGGACAAGCGTGGGTATATAGGAGAACCGGTAAAAATTGTAAGAAATGTGGGGAATTAATAATGCGTGAAAAAATTTGTGGTAGGAGCACCCATTGGTGTCCTAATTGCCAAAAATAATTAATCATTAAAAAAGGGCCAATAATGACCCTTTTTTAATATTTTTACCTGGCATTGAGCTATTTTCTCAGGGGGCTACCCCCCAAATATCGTCGCCGCTGATGCGTTTCACAACCGAGTTCGAGATGGATCGGAGTGGTTCCACATCGCCATGAACACCAGGATAGTGTTGTTTATGAACCCTGAAAACTGCATAGATATTATTAAAAAATAACTTGAAAGAATAAAGCAATAATTTAAGTAAAAACAAAAGAAGGTCAAGCCCTCGATCTATTAGTACTCCTCCGCTGCATCTGTTACCAGACTTCCACGTAGAGCCTATCAACGGGTGTTCTTCCCGTGATCTTACTGGTTTAAACCATGGGAATACTCATCTTGAGGTGGGCTTCCCACTTAGATGCTTTCAGCGGTTATCCACTCCGCACATGGCTACCCAGCGTTTACCGTTGGCACGATAACTGGCACACCAGAGGTGCGTTCCTCCCGGTCCTCTCGTACTAGGGAGAAATCCTCTCAATATTCCTGCGCATACACCGGATATGGACCGAACTGTCTCACGACGTTCTGAACCCAGCTCGCGTACCGCTTTAATGGGCGAACAGCCCAACCCTTGGGACCGACTTCAGCCCCAGGTTGCGATGAGCCGACATCGAGGTGCCAAACCTCCCCGTCGATGTGAACTCTTGGGGGAGATCAGCCTGTTATCCCTAGAGTAACTTTTATCCGTTGAGCGACGGCCCTTCCACTCAGAACCGTCGGATCACTAAAACCGACTTTCGTCCCTGTTCGACTTGTAGGTCTCACAGTCAAGCTTCCTTCTGCTTTTGCACTCGACGACTGATTTCCAACCAGCCTGAGGAAACCTTTGTGCGCCTCCGTTACCTTTTAGGAGGCGACCGCCCCAGTCAAACTGCCCAGCAGATACTGTCCGTTTCCCGGATAACGGGTAAACGTTAGATCTCTAGCTCTGAAAGAGTGGTATCTCACCGTTGACTCAGTAGCACCCAAAAGCACTACATCAATGTCTCCCACCTATCCTGCGCATTCAGAGCCCGAGAACAATACCAACCTGCAGTAAAGCTTCATAGGGTCTTTCTGTCCGGGTGTATGTAGTCCGCATCTTCACAGACAATTCTATTTCGCCGAGCCTCTCTCCGAGACAGCGCCCAGATCGTTACACCTTTCGTGCGGGTCGGAACTTACCCGACAAGGAATTTCGCTACCTTAGGACCGTTATAGTTACGGCCGCCGTTCACCGGGGCTTCAGTCACTAGCTTCGCTTACGCTAACCGGCTTCCTTAACCTTCCGGCACTGGGCAGGTGTCAGCCCCCATACATCGTCTTGCGACTTAGCGGAGACCTGTGTTTTTGGTAAACAGTCGCCTGGGCCTCTTCACTGCGACCAGCTTGCGCTGGCATCCCTTCTCCCGAAGTTACGGGACCATTTTGCCGAGTTCCTTAGAGAGAGTTATCTCGCGCCCCTCGGTATTCTCTACCACCCCACCTGTGTCGGTTTCGGGTACTGGCAGTTATGCCTTAACGGGTATAGGGATTTTCTTGGAAGCATGACATCACCAACTTCGCTGCCGTGGCAGCTCGTACTCACGCCTTAGCTCAGAACGTTTTCTCCGTTCCTCAAAGCCTCGAACGCTTGAACCAGTAACCAACATCTGGATTGGCTAGCCTTCTCCGTCCCCCTTCCCAAAACATAACTGGTACAGGAATGTTGACCTGTTATCCATCGACTACGCCTTTCGGCCTGACCTTAGGACCAGACTAACCCTCCGCGGACGAGCCTGCCGGAGGAACCCTTAGGGTTTCGGGGCATGGGATTCTCACCCATGTTTTCGCTACTCAAGCCGACATTCTCACTTCTATGCAGTCCACGCCCGCTTACGCTAACGCTTCACCCCACATAGAACGCTCCCCTACCATTTAATAAATCAAATCCGCAGCTTCGGTACAACACTTAGCCCCGTTCATTTTCGGCGCAGGATCGCTCGACCAGTGGGCTATTACGCACTCCTTTGAGGATGGCTGCTTCTAAGCAAACCTCCTGGTTGTCTGGGCAATCCCACCTCCTTTATCACTTAGTGTTGATTTTGGGACCTTAGCTGGCGGTCTGGGCTGTTTCCCTTTCGACTATGGAGCTTATCCCCCACAGTCTGACTGCCTAGTTACACACAGGGTATTCAGAGTTCATCACGATTTGGTACCGCTCTCGCAGCCCGCACCGAAATGGTCGCTTTACCCCCCTGCTGGAGCACTAGACGCTACGCCTCAACGTATTTCGGGGAGAACCAGCTAGCTCCTGGTTCGATTGGCATTTCACCCCTAACCACAGCTCATCCGGTGACTTTTCAACGTCAGTCGGTTGGGACCTCCACTTGGTATCACCCAAGCTTCATCCTGGCCATGGTTAGATCACCAGGGTTCGGGTCTATAAACACTGACAAAGCGCCCTATTCAGACTCGCTTTCGCTATGGCTCCACCATTTTCGGTTTAACCCGCCAGTGCCTATAAGTCGCCGGCTCATTCTTCAACAGGCACACGGTCACCCGATAAGTCGGGCTCCCATTGCTTGTAGGCTCATGGTTTCATGTTCTATTTCACTCCCCTCCCGGGGTTCTTTTCACCTTTCCCTCACGGTACTGTTGCGCTATCGGTCACACAGGAGTACTTAGCCTTACGAGGTGGTCCTCGTAGATTCACACGGAATTCCACGTGCTCCGTGCTACTCGGGATACAGCTAGGCTAACTCTCCTTTCGATTACGGGGCTTTCACCCTCTATGGCGCGCCATTCAAGCGCTTCTTCTAGGTTTGTTAGTCCACGTTGCTGTCCCACAACCCCGATAGTCGAAACTATCGGTTTGGGCTATTCCCCGTTCGCTCGCCGCTACTTAGGGAGTCGTTATTTACTTTCCTTTCCTCCAGCTACTAAGATGTTTCAGTTCGCTGGGTTGGCTCGTGCCAGCCTATATATTCAGCTGGCCGTTCTAAGGGTTGCCCCATTCGGAAATTCCCGGATCAAAGCGTGTATCCAGCTCCCCGAGACATATCGCAGGTAACCACGTCCTTCATCGCCTCTGCGTGCCAAGGTATCCGCCATGAGCCCTTTGTAGCTTGACCTTAATACAATCACAAAATCAATTGTGCTCGGCTTTTACTCAAGAATTAAACATGAATTCCAAATATAAATTTTTTAGCTCTTAAGCTAAAAAATTTATACGGAACTATGCATCCATGAGATGCTTTATTCTTTCAATCTATGCAGTTTTCAAGGTTCTACTGAATTCTCATGGAAGTAATCCCATGTGAGCCCAGCATATTATCAACTATAAAAAGATGACAAGAAGCTAGGTTCTAATTCAAATAGACATTACTAAGTCACATTCACAAATTTTCTCCTGAAATTAGTTATCAGGGTAGTTTTCAGTGGAGGTAAGCGGACTCGAACCGCTGACATCCTGCTTGCAAAGCAGGCGCTCTACCAACTGAGCTATACCCCCAACAACGAATGGGCCATCCTGGACTTGAACCAGGGACCTCACCCTTATCAGGGGTGCGCTCTAACCACCTGAGCTAATGGCCCAGGAGAAACCCTTGTTGGGTGTGACCTAGACAAGTTTAGAAACTGAAATTAAAGGATTAATTATAAAATTAATTCAAAAATCTGAGGTACCGATCGACCTAAGGTGACAGGATTGCGGCCTAAGAATAAATTGCTTAGACATCACAATCAATTAATTGTCTCCCTGTTAGGAGGTGATCCAGCCGCACCTTCCGGTACGGCTACCTTGTTACGACTTCACCCCAGTCATCAGCCCCACCTTCGGCGTCCTTCTCCACAAGGGTTAAAGTAACGACTTCGGGCGTGGCCAACTTCCATGGTGTGACGGGCGGTGTGTACAAGGCCCGGGAACGTATTCACCGCAGTATGCTGACCTGCGATTACTAGCGATTCCTACTTCACGTAGGCGAGTTGCAGCCTACGATCTGAACTGAGCCACGGTTTATGGGATTTGCTAGCTCTCGCGAGTTTGCTGCCCTTTGTCCGTAGCATTGTAGTACGTGTGTAGCCCAGGATGTAAGGGGCATGATGACTTGACGTCATCCACACCTTCCTCCGGTTTATCACCGGCGGTCTTTCTAGAGTGCCCAACTAAATGCTGGCAACTAAAAACGTGGGTTGCGCTCGTTGCGGGACTTAACCCAACATCTCACGACACGAGCTGACGACAGCCATGCACCACCTGTCACTGCGTTCCCGAAGGCACCCTCTAATTTCTTAAAGGTTCGCAGGATGTCAAACCCTGGTAAGGTTCTTCGCGTTGCATCGAATTAAACCACATACTCCACCGCTTGTGCGGGCCCCCGTCAATTCCTTTGAGTTTCACACTTGCGTGCGTACTCCCCAGGCGGAACACTTAACGCGTTAGCTACGACACCGAAGGGGTCGATTCCCCCGACACCTAGTGTTCATCGTTTACGGCCAGGACTACAGGGGTATCTAATCCCTTTCGCTCCCCTGGCTTTCGTCCATGAGCGTCAGTTATGGCCCAGCAGAGCGCCTTCGCCACTGGTGTTCTTCCCGATATCTACGCATTTCACCGCTACACCGGGAATTCCCTCTGCCCCTACCATACTCAAGCCAATCAGTTTCCACTGCCATGATGGAGTTAAGCTCCACGCTTTAACAGCAGACTTGAAAGGCCGCCTGCGGACGCTTTACGCCCAATAATTCCGGATAACGCTTGCCACTCCCGTATTACCGCGGCTGCTGGCACGGAATTAGCCGTGGCTTATTCCTCAAGTACCGTCATATCTTCTTCCTTGAGAAAAGAGGTTTACAGCCCAGAGGCCTTCATCCCTCACGCGGCGTTGCTCCGTCAGGCTTTCGCCCATTGCGGAAAATTCCCCACTGCTGCCTCCCGTAGGAGTCTGGGCCGTGTCTCAGTCCCAGTGTGGCTGATCATCCTCTCAGACCAGCTACTGATCGAAGCCTTGGTGAGCCATTACCTCACCAACAAGCTAATCAGACGCGGGCTCATCCTCAGGCGAAATTCATTTCACCTCTCGGCATATGGGGTATTAGCGGTCGTTTCCAACCGTTATCCCCCTCCTGAGGGCAGATTCCCACGCGTTACTCACCCGTCCGCCACTAACCCGAAGGTTCGTTCGACTTGCATGTGTTAAGCACGCCGCCAGCGTTCATCCTGAGCCAGGATCAAACTCTCCGTTGTATTCAGGCCCTATTGTAAAAATTAATTCTACTCAGTCTGATTTGCTTCTCCCACTGATAACAGCACTGGCGTACTGATTGTGATTGTTGCCACCTTATTTTTGTAAGGGTTCTAAAGAGTGCACTTAGATTTATCTTCGTGACTTTCCCGGATCTCAGATCCGTCGTTGCTTACCTCTTGTAACACCGAATATTAAATCGAGCCGTGAAACTCGTATTCAACATTGCTACAAAATTTGGCAACTAATTTCTTTTGACGGGACCTCACACCTTTATCGCAATACATCCAGTTCAAAAAAGAACCAGACGCGATAAAAGCGTCAGTTCCTAAACTTTTAAGTTGTCTAGGTTCTGTTTTGGCAAAAAGCCAAAACATTTTCCGATCTTTCGACCGTTTTTCAGCTTACAACACAGAAGGGTTTAGTCCTTAAATGTTGTAAAACTCCCACTTAAGTAAAATACGTTACGTAATTTTCGTTCAGTGAGTACGCTCAAGATTTACTTTTGCGCAGAAAAATATTGTAGACCCTCAACGTACTTAGATGCAACAAAGTTGCAAATGAAATGTTTTACCTCTTACTATCAATATCAAAGGAGTAAGCCATAACTAGCTTTTAGCGATGGCATCAAATTATCTTAATGCCCGCACGTTTTAGCCAACAGCACCAAAGAGTGCGCCCCAACTCAAACGAAGACAAAGTTGTTGCAAGAGCTAAAGAACATTTTGAAAAAACTCTGATTGAAATTTCTGGCGATATTGCTGGAAGTGTTGCTGCTTTGGAGCACCCAACGAAAAACGATGCACTCAATTATGGAGAAATCTTTTTAAGGGACAATGTCCCAGTAATGATTTACCTATTAACTCAAAAACGATTTGAAATAGTCAAAAAATTCTTGACGGTAAGTCTAGATTTACAAAGTACTACATATCAAACCAGAGGGGTTTTTCCAACAAGCTTTATAGAAGAGAAAGGGAAGTTAATAGCAGATTATGGGCAAAGATCTATAGGAAGAATTACTTCTGCTGATGCAAGCTTATGGTGGCCAATACTTTGTTGGCTCTACGTAAAAAAAAGTGGCGATCAAAGTTTTGGAACCAGTCAACAGGTTCAAAGAGGTGTTCAACTTCTTCTGGATTTAGTTCTGCATCCGACTTTTGAGGGGAATCCAGTTTTATTCGTACCAGATTGCTCATTTATGATCGATCGACCAATGGATGTATGGGGGGCGCCCCTTGAAGTGGAGATTTTATTACATGCATGTTTAAAAAGTTGTATTCAATTAATGGAATTAAGTAGGAAACATCAAAAGAGCCGATTATTAGATCAGAGACTTGTTTTAACTCGTCAATGGGTGCATGACCTCCGTCAATTTCTTTTGAAACATTATTGGGTCACAAGCAAAACTATGCAGGTGCTTAGGAGAAGGCCTACCGAGCAATATGGTGAAGATCAACATCAGAATGAATTCAATGTACAGCCTCAAGTAGTCCCTTCATGGCTTCAAGACTGGCTAGAAAATAGAGGTGGATATCTTATCGGGAACATAAGAACTGGAAGACCAGATTTTCGATTTTATAGCTTGGGAAATTCTCTAGCATGCATGTTTGGAGTATTAACCGCTCCTCAGCAAAGAGCATTATTCCGTCTGGTTCTTCATAATCGAGAGCATCTTATGGCACAAATGCCAATGAGGATATGCCATCCACCAATGGACATAGAAGAATGGCAAAACAAAACTGGTTCCGATCCAAAAAATTGGCCATGGAGTTACCACAATGGCGGGCATTGGCCTAGCCTTTTATGGTTTTTTGGTGCTTCTATATTGCTTCATGAAAAGCGATACCCAAAAGCTGATGTTTTACTTATGGGGCAAATGAGAGCTCTAATAGAAGAATGCTATTGGAGTCAATTAAATCAACTACCAAGACAAAAATGGGCTGAATATTTTGATGGTCCTACTGGCACATGGGTAGGTCAACAATCAAGGACTTATCAAACTTGGACAATTGTTGGATTTTTATTAATGCATCATCTTTTAAGAGCTGAGCCTGATGATGTGTTGATGTTGGATCTAGGAGAGGACTTTTAGAAAAGGCCTAAAGTAAGAGACTTATCAATAGGTAAGCATGCTCCGATACCTAGATACATCGTCAAAACTGTTCCAAATAAAAATAATGTCATTGCAACTGGTCTTCTGAATGGATTCGCAAATTTATTGATATTTTCAATAAAAGGAAGAATAATTAAACCCAAAGGAATTAAGGTTTGCAGAGCGATACCAAGTAATTTATTAGGTACAACTCGTAAAATTTGGAAAACAGGGTACAAATACCACTCAGGTAAGATTTCTAATGGAGTTGCAAATGGGTTTGCTTTGTCCCCAAGGAATGCAGGGTCTAATACCGCTAAACCAACAACACACGCAATTGTTCCAAGAATAACAACGGGGAAAATATATAATAAGTCATTTGGCCATGCAGGCTCTCCGTAATAGTTATGCCCCATTCCTTTGGCAAGCTTGGCTCTTAGTTTCGTATCAGATAAGTCTGGTTTCTTAAGAGTAGACATGGTTTAAGAAAAATTTTTAAAGGATATTGAAGGATTGGTTTTATAAAGCACTTAAAACTATAAGGGACCTGAGATTCCTTGCTTTCTGATCATTAGGAAATGCATCAACATAAATACTGCTAATAACCATGGCATTACAAACGTGTGGAGACTATAAAACCTAGTCAAAGTTGATTGACCCACACTCTCACCACCTCTGAGGAGTTCTACCATAAAGTCGCCAATGACTGGAATGGCAGCTGGTACACCAGAAACAATTTTAACTGCCCAATAGCCAACTTGATCCCAAGGCAATGAATAACCTGTAACTCCAAATGCAACTGTTATAACTGCCATTATCACGCCAGTTATCCATGTCAATTCTCTTGGCCTTTTGAATCCACCGGTTAAATAAACACGAAAAACATGCAAAATAAGCATGAGTACCATCATGGAAGCACTCCATCTATGCACTGACCTAATCAACCAACCAAAGCTCACATCTGTCATCAGATAACTAACTGAGCTATAAGCTTCAGTTACTGTAGGTTTGTAATAAAAGGTCATCGCGAATCCAGTCGCGAATTGAATCAAAAAACAAACCAGTGTTATTCCACCAAGACAATAAAAAATGTTGACATGTGGAGGAACGTATTTTGATGTGACATCATCAGCTATGTCCTGTATCTCAAGACGTTCCTGGAACCAGTCATAAACCGGTGAAGAATTCGCCATCCACTTATGCACTGTATTTTCAAATATCTTACTCGATGTGCCCCTTGGTCGCCGCAAAAGATCAATCCAATGCTTTCATCTGTTAAATCTTTAACTAAGCAACTGCAAAGACTTTTTGCAGTTTTAATTAGCTTTGGGCTTTTATTTCAAGTCTTAACTCAGCCAGCTTTCGCTCTTAATGATGGACAACTGCTGGTTATTGAGGCATGGAATCTAGTTAATGAGGGTTATCTAGCTCCTAAAAAATTTGAAGAAATACAATGGAAAAAACTTCGTCAAAAAGCCCTTGAAAAACCAATAAATAATTCCCAACAAGCCTATTCAGCAATAGAAGCAATGCTTCTTCCTCTTGGAGATCCATACACGCGATTATTAAGACCGGAAGATTACGAAGCAATGAAAAAAAGCAATATAGGCAGCGAAATCAATGGAGTAGGACTGCAGTTGGGTGCAAGAAAGGAGGATGGAGAAATTGTTGTAATATCTCCTCTCGAAGGCTCACCTGCCTCAGACGAAGGGATTACAAGTGGAACCATTTTAAGAAAAGTAAATGGCCAATCACCAAAAAAATTAGGACTTGAGGCGACCGCAGCGAAATTGCGAGGGCAAACAGGTACACAAGTAATTGTTGAACTAGAACAAACTGATAACGAAATAAAAGAAATTACTCTAGAGAGAAGAAGTGTTGATTTAAGACCTGTAAGAACAAAAAGGATAAGAAATGAATCTCATACTCTTGGTTATTTAAGAATCACACAATTTAGCGAAGGAGTTCCTGATCAAGTGAAGGAAGCACTAGAAGAACTTTCTGAGAAAGAGATAGAGGGATTAATTTTAGATTTAAGAAATAACTCTGGAGGTCTAGTAAGTTCAGGTCTCGCAGTTGCAGATAACTTCCTCAGCAACATGCCCATTGTTGAAACGAAAAAAAGAGATTCCATAAACGATCCAATCAGTTCTGGCATAGAAACTCTTTATGATGGCCCTATGGTGACTCTCGTAAATGAAGGTACTGCAAGTGCTAGTGAAATACTTGCTGGCGCTTTGCAAGACAACAAAAGATCTGAACTTATTGGTAATAAAACTTTTGGGAAAGGCCTCATACAATCTCTAACAAATCTTAGTGATGGCAGTGGATTAGCCGTTACAGTCGCAAGCTACCTAACTCCAAGCGGAAGAGATATACAAAATCTTGGAATAGATCCTGATCGTCTCTTAGAGATGCCAGAGCCACTAAGTCCTGGTTCTGATGAAGATAGATGGCTTTTAGATGCTGAGCTAATCATGCAAGCCACTTTGGACAAAGAAGAAGCCTCAGAAAAACTGTCAAAAGAAAGTCAAACAAATGAAGAAGAATCAGCTCTTAAAGAAATTGAATAAGACATGTCAACAAGAACTTATTACGACCCGCTACATCAATCAATAACACTAAACACATTAATCCCAGAAGAAAAGATGGTGATGGAATTAATTGATTCCTCCCCATTTCAAAGACTAAGAAGAATCAAACAATTAGGTCCTGCATATTTAACCTTTCATGGAGCAGAGTCAAGCAGATTTACACATTCACTAGGTGTATTTCATCTGGCAAGAAGAGCAATAAATCATTTATCCACATTTGATTCAAAACTAAATGAGCACAAATTTCTTCTCTATGGTGCTGCTCTTTTACATGATTTAGGACATGGACCACTAAGTCATACAAGTGAGGAGATATTCAAAATCAGTCATGAAGATTGGACAGCTAAGTTGATACAATCAAATGAAGAAATTAATTTCATACTTAATAAATATGGAAAGGGTCATTCAAAAGCAATTTCTGATTTAATTCAATCTAGAGAAGCACCAAAAAAATTAATAATTTCACTAATAAGTAGTCAGTTAGACTGCGATCGACTTGACTATTTAATTAGAGATAGTTATACGACAGGAGCAAGATATGGTCAATTAGATATTGATCGAATAATATCAGCAATGACTATTGCACCAGATGGTGATTTAGCAATACATCCAAAAGGTTTAATGGCAGTTGAGCATTATTTAGTCATAAGAAATTTGATGTATAGGAGCGTGTATAATCATCGATTAAATGAAGTTTGTAATTGGTTATTAGAGCAAATTGTAAAAACAGCGAGGAAGCTTGGTCCAAAAGAAATATGGGCAGATGTAAGCATGTCTGAATGGCTATGGAATTATGAAAGAATGAGCCCCGAAAGGTTTTTATCAAATGATGATATAATCACCGGATACCATATTAATAGATGGCAAGAATCTTCCAATAATAATTTATCAACTCTATGCAGACGTTTTATACAAAGAGATTTATTAAAGGCCTTAAACGTATCTTCTTTCTCTTTAGAGATTAGATTAGAAGCTCTCGCAAAAGCCAGAATATTATCGGAAAAATATAGTATCGAGCCTGATATATCATGTGGTCTAAGAGAGCAAATAATTAAAAGTTATCATCCTTATAAATATGGACTTCGTTTATGGGACGGAAACAAGCTAGAGGCTTTAGAAAAAGCCTCGCAATTAGTTGAGAGATTAATAGAAGCTAATCAATCTTCATGGTTAATTTATCCCAAAGAAATTGAACATGACTTAAAAATAGAGATTAAAAATCTAGCAATTAAAAATTAATTACAAAATGGATTCAACATCGCAAAAAATAATAATTAATATTGATGATGAAAAAAAATATCTAAACTGGAAATCATGTTTAAAACATAAACTAAAAAATATACACTCTAAATATATAGAAATTGGTTGTAGTAATCTAAATCTATCTTGTACAGATATCTTAGAATTAATATCAATAGTAAATCAACATAGTTGCAGAGTTGTTAGCTTCTCCTCCACATCTCCTAAAACAATAATAAGCAGTCATTCACTTGGTTTTAAATCACATTATATTATTAAAAACTACTCAAATAAAATCTCAAAAATAGATAATAAATGTTTAAATTCATCAAAAACCAACTTTCACCAAGGCACTATCAGATCAGGGGAATACCTGGATAGCCCTGGTGATTTATTAATCCTTGGGGATGTTAATCCAGGAGCAATAGTTAGCGCAGAGGGAAATATAATTATTTGGGGACGACTTCTCGGAATTGCTCATGCAGGGAGGGAAGGAAACTCTCAAGCAACTATTTCTGCACTTCAACTCAGACCAGTTCAACTAAGAATCGCAAATAAAGTTGCTAGAGGACCTAAAGAGAAACCACAACTAGGCCTTGCAGAGCAAGCAAGGATAGATTTGGAACAAATTATTATTTCCCCGTTGGACTCAATTTAATTTGAAAAGTTAATCAAAAAAAAGGTTTCAACAAGGTTAAAATAAGCAAATAAAACCTTAGAGATGTCTTCAAAAGCAAACTCAATGCAGCCGATATAACAATAAAGCTTTTTTCTTCATCAAAATCGAACTAAAGTTTGTCGAATCCAAGGAGGTCCGTGGCGACAGATACGCGCGTCATTCTTATCTGCTCAGGAAAGGGTGGAGTTGGCAAGACAACTCTTACAGCAAATCTAGGCATTTCACTTGCAAGGCAAGGTCTAAATACTGCTGTTTTAGATGCAGACTTTGGTCTGAGAAATTTAGATTTACTATTAGGTCTAGAAAATCGAATTGTCTATACAGCGCAAGAAGTTCTTGAGGGAGAATGCAGACTTGATCAAGCCTTGGTTAAACATAAGCAAGAGTCAAATCTATCTTTACTTCCCGCAGGCAATCCAAGAATGCTTGATTGGTTAAAACCTGAAGATATGAAACGCATAGTAGAAATGTTAAAAGAGCATTTCAACTACGTTTTAATTGATTGCCCTGCTGGAGTTGAGGATGGATTTAAGAATGCAATGGCTGCCTCGCAAGAAGCAATAGTCGTTACCAATCCAGAGGTTTCTGCAGTCAGAGATGCTGACAGGGTGATTGGTTTGCTAAATACGAACGAGATAAAACCAGTCCAATTAGTTCTTAATAGAGTTAGGCCAAAAATGATGGCAAGCCAAGAAATGCTCTCTATTGACGATGTAACTGATATTTTAGCGTTACCTTTACTAGGTCTTGTTCTAGAGGATGAACAAGTTATTGTCAGTACAAATAGAGGAGAGCCGCTTACTTTAAATAGCGTTAATTCACCAGCAGCCAAATGTTATCTCAATATTGCGAAGAGATTACAAGGTGAAGATATTCCGCTTATTGATCCCGTAGAGGAAAGTTCTGGATTTGGTGCAAAATTTAGAAGACTAATGCAAACAAAAATTTTCTAAAGCAATGACACTAAGAGACATTATCAACAAATTACTGCGTAGGCAGCCCTCTAGCGCTAGCACTGCAAGAGAAAGGCTTCAGCTAGTTCTAGCTCATGATCGTTCAGATCTCAGTACAGAGCTTTTAGATCAGATGAGAAAAGAAATCTTAGAGGTGGTTGCAAGATATGTAGAAATAGATATGGATGAAGGTGCTGTTAGTCTTGAGACGGAAGATCGTATGACAGCTTTAGTTGCAAACCTACCAATAAAAAGAACATTAAATGGTCAAATCAAGCTTATAGAGCCTGATATTCCTTCAGAAGAGAATTCTGAAGGAATAGAAAGCACTGATCAAAGTTCTCATTAATAAATTTAAAGATGGTCTTCAATTTGGGATTAGATCAATGAAGATAATGAAGATATTTAAAAAAGGATTTTTCAACAAATTTCTAAATGGATTAACTTTTAGATTACTTTTTTAGGTAGAATAATAGACGTTGCCGGCTTAGCTCAGCGGTAGAGCAGCGCTTTTGTAAAGCGAAGGTCATCAGTTCAAATCTGTTAGCCGGCATTTTAAAAACTCTTTTTCAAAAACTCCTTTTAAATAGATTTATTTTGATTTACCAGAAATAATAAAAATTAAAAAGGCAGCTAGCAATATTTTGAGGAATCTTAATTCAATAATCCATTCAAAGCTCATGATTGGAGATCTAAAAAGCCACCAAAAAATAAACTGCAATAAAAAAACTATTAATAACAGATAAATCATTCTTTTTTGTTAATTCAAAACAATTGAACCAGCCCTTAAAATGTCCCATTTACCATCTTTCCATTCTATGACTGTACTTGCAATCCCAGAAGCGTTTGGCCAAGGGACAGGAGCAAGAATTGGAATCCCTGGGAATTGAACCGAAGCTTCTATTGCGTCTTTAACAGGTGGTTTTCCAGAAATATTTGCACTGGTAGTTGCAAGAGGACCTGTCTTCATGAGCAAATCTCTTGCGAGTCTTAAGGCTGGGACTCGAAAACCTAAAGAATCAGAATTACAATTCATGTATTTAGAGACATTTCCAATTGTTGGCAAAATAATTGTTAACGCACCAGGCCAGTAAATTTTGGCTATTTTTAAGCCATCTTCAATCGCACAAGGTTTAACAAACTCAAATAAATCTTCCAAGCATCCACCCATTAATATTAGTGGCTTATTTAATGGTCTTTTCTTTATATTCCATATCTTATTTGAGTATTTAGGATATGAACATATGGCTGGCAAAGTATCAGTAGGGAATAAAGCTAAAGATCCCTTCTTTAGTTGCAAGCTTAATTCAGGAATATGCAATTGATCTGCAACCATTTTATTTTTTACAGCAAGCTGCATAACGCTTGATTCCGTTTAAGTCTTTTTCAAAAGAAACTTCCTCCATTCCAATTTTTTTCATAAAATCAATTATCTTCTCACTTTGATCATAATGATGTTCGAGAATCAACCAACCGCTTTTAGCTAAACCCTGTTTCGCACCCATAATTATTTGTTTTGAAGCGATCATGCCATCTGCACCTCCATCTAAAGCAATACGAGGCTCGTGATTTTTAACAACTGGTTCTAATCCTCCAATCAAATCAGAAGGGATATAAGGCGGATTACTTAAGACCAAATCAAAACCTCCCCACCATCTTTCTAAAGGGTTCCACCAATCTCCTAAAGAAAGTTTTACATTCGAATTAGGAGACAAAGATTTTAAATTTCTCTTTGCTAGTTGCAATGCTTCATTGCTAATGTCAACAGCATGGCCTTTCCAATTAGGAAGAGATCTTGCTAAAGCAATAGCAATAGGACCAGAACCTGTACCAAGATCAGCCCACCTTCCAAATTTTAAATTTTCAACTTTTTTTAAAGCCAAATCAATCAATAATTCTGTTTCTTGTCTTGGAATAAGTGCATCTGGTGAAACCTCTAACTCAAAATCTCTCCAAGGACATTTAGAAATCAAATGTTGAAGGGGTGTTTTATCTTTCAAATGACATTCCCAGATAAACTCTAATTCCTCAGTTGAAATTTCTAAAGAGAAACCTTGCTCAGGATTTAAAATTATGTTTTGCAAATTACTCCAAGAAATACCAGCAGCGATATCTAACAGCCAATCGAAATCAACCTTCCTTCCGCCTTTCAAAATCATTTTTTTTCTCCATTGAAGAAAAGAAATGCCTGTAATGGAATTATAAATCATAAATTATTCAATCATTTCAATTTTAGGCCCCTCTTCTAAAAGTAATAATATATTTTTAATTTGATCAGGTAATTCTCTAATTAACTTAATTGAGTCATTTTTCTTTCTAACGACAACAAGTCCTACTAATGCTTCTGCAGCAATATCACCATTTACCTTTACAAAAAAGGTTTTACAATTAAGTCTTATTTTATTATCCATCTTAAATTGACTAATTAATAAAGCTTTATCTCCATGATTAAAAGACATTTTATACTTAATATTTAAAGAAACTACTGGGATTTCAAAACCTTTTTCAGATAATTCTGAGTAAGACATTCCAACTTTATTTAATGCATCAATTCTTGCCTCTTCTAAGAAATTTATATAAGAACCATGCCACATGACACGTGCATGGTCTGTATGCTGAGGTAGAACTAATTTAGTTAATTTCCACCCTTTATTTATTATTGAACTCATTAAAAAAAAGCTAGATTATCTTAAATCCTAATAATTAAATTAAAAAACTATTGAAAGACCTACTCCAAGAATAAATTTAAAGTAAAAAATCAATAGTTAATTTTGATCTCAAGCAAATACTTGAGATCATTGAATCTAAAAAAAATCCTAAATCACTTTTTAGGTTGAGGACTCAATCTACCCTTACTGGAATCAGAATAAAAGCTTGATTTCTCACCATCATTGGTAGAGACAAATAAACCAATAAGAAAGATTGTTGGTACTCCAACAAATAAAAGACTCGCGGCAAAGCCAAAACTAGTGGTTTCCATAACCGAGGTTTTTACTCAGAACAAATTTGCTGAAACAAACTATATATCCCTTAAGCAGAAAAACTGGGATTTGATTCAAAGAGACTGAGATTTTGTAATTTGCCGAAAAATTTTGCTTTATCTGTATTCCATGTATTTATTTGGATGAGAATAGGTCTGAAATTTTTTTCAAATAATCGTTTTCTAGTAAATTTGACCCAAGAATTTTCAGTTTTTTGAAATCACTTGGATACAAAAACGACTTAAAATTACAAAATCGCATTAAATTTCAAAATTTCTTTTTTTTCTTTTTTTTTTTCGTTTTTCTAGTCTACGACTAATTATTTGCCAATTTAAGCCGCTTAAAACACGCTAGATTTCTTCCAAGAGTGTCAAAAGTCATTTCAGGTATCTACATCCTGTGCATTAACTCAAGCAATACCATTTACGATCATGCGAGTCTTGCTGCATTAAGCAGCTTCGTTATACGAACCTGACCCATGGGATTGCCCTGGTATCGGGTGCACACAGTCGTTATTAACGACCCTGGCCGCCTCTTGGCCGTGCACCTCATGCATACTGCTTTGTTAGCCGGCTGGGCCGGCTCTATGGCCTTATATGAATTGGCCATTTTTGATCCTTCTGATCCAGTACTTAATCCAATGTGGCGCCAAGGCATGTATGTCATGCCCTTTATGGCCCGCCTTGGAATTACAGGTAGCTGGAATGGATGGGATATAACCGGTGCAACCGGAGTTGACCCCGGCTTCTGGAGCTTCGAAGGGGTTGCTGCAGCTCATATAGTTTTCAGTGGTCTTTTGATGCTAGCTGCTGTATGGCACTGGACATACTGGGACCTTGAACTTTGGGAAGATTCCCGCACTGGAGAACCAGCTTTAGATCTTCCAAGAATATTTGGAATACATCTTTTCCTAGCTGGCTTAACATGCTTTGGTTTTGGAGCATTTCATTGCTCAACTGTTGGCATATGGGTTTCTGATCCATATGGATTAACTGGACATGTAGAAAAAGTTGCTCCCGTTTGGGGTGCCGAAGGATTTAATCCATTCAATGCCGGAGGAATTGTCGCTAATCACGTTGGGGCAGGACTTTTAGGAATAATTGGTGGTATTTTCCATATCACCAACAGACCTGGAGAAAGGCTTTATAGAGCTCTAAAGCTTGGAAGCCTTGAAGGTGTTCTAGCTAGTGCTTTAGCTGCTGTTCTTTTTGTATCTTTCGTAGTCGCTGGAACTATGTGGTACGGATCAGCTACTACTCCAGTTGAATTATTTGGTCCTACTAGATACCAATGGGATTCTGGTTATTTCAAAACTGAAATTAACCGTAGAGTTCAAGAGTCTATGAATGATGGTGCTTCAAAAGCGGAAGCTTATGAATCCATCCCAGAGCAACTTGCGTTCTACGACTATGTTGGAAATAGTCCTGCGAAAGGAGGTCTATTTAGAGTTGGCGCAATGGTTAATGGCGATGGAGTTCCAAGTGGATGGCAAGGTCACATCTCATTTACAGATAGTAATGGCAATGACTTAGAGGTAAGAAGAATTCCAAATTTCTTTGAAAACTTCCCTGTCATTCTTGAAGATAAGGATGGAAATGTTAAAGCTGACATTCCTTTCCGTAGGGCCGAAGCTAAGTATTCCATCGAGCAAACAGGAGTCACAGCTACTGTTTATGGTGGAGAATTAAATGGACAAACATTTACTGATCCAGTAGTAGTCAAACGTTTGGCTAGAAAAGCTCAACTTGGAGAAGCCTTCAAGTTTGACAGAGATCGTTACAAGTCTGATGGTGTATTCAGAAGCTCTCCAAGAGCATGGTTCACCTATGCACATTTGTGCTTTGGCTTGTTATTCCTCTTTGGGCACTGGTGGCACGCCGCAAGAACTCTCTTTGGCGACAGATTCTCAGGAATCGATCCAGAGCTTGGCGATCAGGTTGAGTTTGGTCTCTTCAAAAAACTTGGAGACGAAACAACTCGCCGAGTCCCTGGTCGAGCCTAAGTCAGGATTCTTTACCCCCCTTATACCGAGAACTTAGATGGAAGCTTTCTCCTACGTGCTAATACTAACTTTGGCACTTGTAACCCTGTTCTTTGCTGTCGCATTTCGCGATCCTCCGAAGTACGACAAGTAAAATAAAACTAAAAAAAGCCCTGATATATCAGGGCTTTTTTTTAGTTTCTAAATTATCAATCAATTATTATATTCATTTAATCTTTAAAATAAAACTACTTTTTTAAATAAAAAAGTAGTTTTATTTAATCTGCCCCTTCTCAGAAGCCAAATAAATGTTTAAAGTTAGTTAAATCATTGAAAAGGGCTGCATGCAGTGCCCATCTTGTCAAAATACAGACAGTCGAGTACTTGAATCTCGTTCGGCTGATTCTGGAAGAAGCGTAAGAAGAAGAAGGGAGTGCTTAAATTGTGACTTCCGCTTTACTACTTATGAAAGAGTAGAAACTACCCCTATTACTGTTTTAAAAAAGAGCGGAGCAAAAGAATTATTTAATCGAAGTAAAATAATTAGTGGATTAAACAGAGCATGTGAAAAAACACTTATAAATGCCACTAAAATTGAATTTATTGTTGATGAAATAGAACAACAACTGCATCAAGGTATTAGGAAAGAGGTTGAAACAATTGAAATTGGGGAAATGGTTCTTACTCATCTAAAAGATATTAATGAAGTTGCTTATATCAGATTTGCCTCTGTTTACAGACAATTTCATGGAATTAATGATTTCATTACAACCCTTGAATCACTACAACCACTAAAAAAAGAACAATTCGCATCAGTGCTTTAACAAGAAAGACCTGTCAATAAAGTAGAATTTAATTTCAATTTGGTCGGCGGGCCATTTTGTATTTCTATCGCACTGTCCAAAAAAGGCAGACCGCCATTAAAGCATGTCTGAAAACACAGTAAGCAAAGTTCAAGAAAAAAATTCCGAAAAAGAAACCTCAATATCTGAAGAAGCTATCTCAAAGTCGGAAAGTTCTGAATTAGAAGATAATTCTATTGATGAATTAAAAGAAGAAGATATCCCCAAAAACATTCCTTCTGCTGATGAATCTTCAAGCAGGGTCAATAAAAGTGATCTTGAAAGTGCTGGTTTTACTCTTGATGAATTTGCATCTTTACTGAGCAAGTATGACTACAACTTTAAACCTGGCGACATAGTAAATGGAACTGTATTTGCTCTTGAATCCAAGGGAGCCATGATTGATATTGGTGCAAAAACAGCTGCTTTTATGCCTATGCAAGAAGTCTCTATAAATAGAGTCGAGGGTTTAAGTGATGTTTTGCAACCTTCAGAAATTAGAGAATTTTTCATAATGACTGAAGAAAATGAGGATGGTCAATTATCTTTATCTATTAGACGAATTGAGTACCAAAGAGCCTGGGAAAGAGTTAGACAACTACAAAAAGAAGATGCCACAATTTATTCTGAGGTTTTCGCAACTAATAGAGGAGGTGCACTTGTTCGAGTTGAAGGGCTGAGAGGCTTTATTCCTGGATCTCATATAAGTACAAGAAAAGCGAAAGAAGAACTAGTTGCTGATTTTCTACCATTGAAGTTCTTAGAGGTTGATGAAGAGAGGAATAGGCTTGTCCTCAGTCATCGCAGGGCTTTAGTTGAAAGAAAAATGAATCGTCTTGAAGTTGGAGAAGTTGTTGTAGGAGCAGTAAGAGGTATTAAACCCTACGGTGCCTTTATCGACATTGGAGGAGTAAGTGGACTTCTTCATATTTCAGAAATAAGCCATGAACATATTGAAACCCCTCATTCTGTATTAAATGTCAATGATCAGATGAAAGTTATGATCATTGACCTTGATGCTGAGAGAGGCAGAATTTCATTATCTACAAAGGCACTTGAACCAGAGCCAGGAGACATGCTCACCGATCCTCAAAAAGTTTTTGATAAAGCTGAAGAGATGGCAGCAAGATACAAACAGATGCTTCTTGAGCAAGCTGAAGAAGGTGAAGACCCTATTGCAGTAATGAGTATTTGATTATTTTCTTTTATAAAAAATGGCAGAACTGTTAATAAGAAATAGTTCTGTTGGTTTTATTAAGTCAATAATATTTGACAAGGATGGAACTCTTTCAAATAGTGAAGAATGCTTATTAGAACTAGCAAGAACTAGAATAGAATTTGCAGAAAAAAAATTTAAAAAGCTAAAAATAAATAATATTAAAATTTTGTTATTAAGAAAATTACTTGTTTCTGTTTATGGCTTAAGGGGAAATAGCCTTTTGGCTAATTCAAGTTTAGCAATAGCTTCTAGAGAGCAAAATATTATATCTACAGCAACAATATTAACCTTATTTGGTTTCGATTGGTTTAACTCACTTTCACTTAGTCAAGAAATCTTCAATGAAGTCGATATTTTCCTATCAAACAAAAAAGATCATATGGTGAAGCAAAGAACTTTAGTTTTAGGAGCATTAGATTTATTAGTTTCTCTAAAAAACAAAGGAGTATGCATAGCCTTAATGTCAAATGATACGAAAGCAGGGATAGAAGAATTTATTTGCAGGAATAAATTAGAAGGTATATTTGATTATCTTTGGAGTGCCGAGAATAAACCTTCTAAACCTGCCCCTGAAGCAGTTATAGAACTTTGCAAAAACATTAACTTCAATCCTTCAGAATGTGCTCTTATTTCTGATGCAGATACTGATTTAAAAATGGCCAAAGAAGCTGATATAGCAATAGTAATAGGCTTTACAGGCGGATGGAAAAAACCTCCTAAACTTACTGAGAAACAATTCAAGATCAAAAAATTTAATGAATTAAAGATTCAGAGAAACACCTAAAGTAGTATTCAATTCAGATTTCCAATGAGTAGATACGTTTTCACCTCTGAATCGGTAACAGAAGGTCATCCAGACAAAATTTGCGATCAGATAAGTGACGCCATCTTAGATGCACTTTTAACTGCAGATCCAACAAGCAGAGTGGCATGTGAAGCGGTAGTAAATACTGGTTTATGTCTAATAACTGGCGAAATCACATCCAAAGCCGAGGTCGATTTCAATAAGCTTGTTAGGGAAGTAATAAAAAACATTGGTTATGAAGGTGCAAGTGCTGGTGGATTTGATGCTAATAGTTGCGCAGTATTAGTAGCACTTGACCAACAATCTTCGGACATTGCTCAAGGTGTAGATGAGGCTGAAGATCATTCAAAAGATCCGCTAGATCAAGTTGGTGCAGGAGATCAAGGAATAATGTTTGGATTTGCTTGTGATGAGACTCCTGAACTTATGCCTTTACCAATAAGTCTCGCCCATCGATTAGCTAGAAGACTTGCATTAGTTAGGCATCAAAAATTAATTGATTATCTTTTGCCGGATGGAAAAACCCAGGTAAGTGTCTCATATGAAAACGGAATACCCTCATTTATAGACACAATACTAATTTCTACTCAGCACAAATCTGAAGTTGCTGGCATAACTCTTGAAGAAGAGATCCAAAAAAGAATTGCAGAAGACCTATGGAAATTTGTTGTTGTGCCAGCAACAGAGGACTTACCTTTAAAACCATCAAAAGAAACTACACGATTTCTAGTTAATCCCACAGGTAAATTTGTTATTGGAGGGCCTCAAGGTGATGCAGGTCTAACAGGTCGAAAAATAATTGTTGATACATATGGTGGATATGCTCGCCATGGGGGTGGAGCTTTTTCTGGAAAGGATCCTACAAAAGTTGATAGATCTGCAGCTTATGCCGCACGATTTGTAGCAAAAGCTTTAGTAGCTGCAAATCTTGCAAAAAAAGTTGAAGTACAACTAAGTTATGCAATTGGTGTAGCTAAACCAGTATCAATACTAGTTGAGTCTTATGGAACCGGAAAAGTTTCAGACGCTGAATTAACTCAAATCGTGCAAGAACAGTTTGATTTAAGACCAGGTGCAATTATTAAGTCTTTTAATTTACAAGAACTCCCTGGCAGAAGAGGAGGACGTTTTTATAGAGATATCGCAGCCTATGGTCATTTTGGAAGAACTGATATTAATCTTCCATGGGAAGACGTCAAAGAAAAAGCAAAAGAATTAAGCTCGCTTGTTTAAAAAATTATAATAAAGTAAAAATGTTAAATAATCCTCTTGTACTTGGAATAGATCTTGGTACTTCAGGATTGAGAATTGCAATAATTAATACAAAAAAAAAGTTATTGTACACTTCATCAAGATCCTATCCTAAAAGTCTAGAATTTTGTGAAGACTGGATAAATTGCCTAAGAAATCTAATACAAAAAATTCCTATAGATATTAAAGAAAGATTAGTTTCTTGCAGTGTAGCAGGGACATCTGGAACACTTTTAGCATGTAGAACCAATGGGGAACCTATTGGTCAAGCTCTACCTTATTTCTTAACAAGCTCGCTATATTCTAACGAAATTAATAAGCTATTTTCTAAGGAATGTGCCGGTTCAAGTACAAGTGGAAGTGTTGGAAGAGCCCTGAAGCTTATAAACTTATATGGCACTAAAATACTCTTAAGACATCAAGCAGACTGGGTTAGTGGATGGCTTCTAAATAATTGGGAATATGGAGAGGAAGGTAATAATATTAGAATGGGCTGGGAGATCTCAAATAGTTCTTGGCCAAAAAGCTTTCAAAATCTAAATTGGATCAACTGTCTTCCTAAAATAATTCCTTCAGGTCAATTAATGGGAAACATATGTAGTAAAAAAGCCGATGAATTAAATTTACCAAGAAATATTAAAGTAATTGCAGGAACAACAGATTCTAACGCAGGAGTTTTAGCAACTTTCCCAAAGAAAAATGATGGAGTAACAATTCTTGGAAGTACGATAGTAATTAAAAAGTTTGTTGATAAACCCCTTTTAGGCAAAGGTATATCAAATCATAAAATATTAGGAAACTGGCTCTGTGGTGGAGCTTCTAACGCAGGCGCAGCAATACTACTTGACTTTTTTAATCTTGAATATATTGATGAATTAAGCAAGCAGATAAATCCCAATAAATATTCTGGAATAAATCTTATCCCTCTTTCAAAGCAAGGGGAAAGGTTTCCAATAGATGATCCAAATTTACAACCTAAACTTGAACCGCGTCCTGTAAGTGATTCTCTTTATCTTCATGCAATATTTGAGGGCTTAGCCAAAATTGAAGCTAGAGGCTGGCAAAAACTTCAAGAATTAGGAGCTGATTTACCTAGACAAATAATTACCATAGGAGGGGGTGCAAAAAATATTACATGGAAAAAAATAAGGGAAAGAGAAATAGGCATTCCTATAAAAATTTGCAACCGACCTCCCGCAGCAGGAGTAGCAAGTATTGCATTGCAAACCTTATTATGAAAATATTTAAATTCTTCACAAAGTTTTTAATCTCAATTCATAAAAATCTACCTAACTTATCAAATAATACTTGAATTATTTACTCAGAAAATTTTATGAGTTTCGAACCTATCAACCAAGAGTCAAGTCTTCGAATATGCAATCATATGAATAAAGACCACCAGGATGCAGTAAATAAATATGCAGAATACTATGGAAAAATCAAAACTTTTAGATCAGCAAAAATGATTAGCCTTTCTCCTAAATATATAAAGCTTAAAGTGGATGAAAAAATATTAGAAATAAAATTCGATCATATTCTTCAAGATTGCTCAGATGCACATAAAACATTGGTGAAGATGATCAGAGCTATCCCTGAGAAATGAAAGTTACTTCCAGAAAAGAGCATGATTTCTACTGATTTTTTAAATTACCTCTAAAAAAGGAACAAAGAAAATTAAGGCGATTTCAATTTATTTTTCAATAAGGTACAAATGAATTGGTAGATTATTAAAGGTTCAAGCCGGGATAGCTCAGTTGGTAGAGCAGGCGACTGAAAATCGCCGTGTCCCCAGTTCAAATCTGGGTCCTGGCACCATTAAAACAGGAAAATTTAAGCATTAAAAAAGCACCTAAAACAAGGTGCTTTTTTAATGCTTAAATGTAGTCATAGTACTATTTCAAAGAATTTACAGTTTATATAATTCCACTAGCAATATAGACATTCTGAAAGGGGTCAGATGGCATAGTTGTGGCATGCAGTCACTGAGATCGACCCAACACTAAATTCTTAGGCAATTTCCATCCCAGAAGAGTTCTTGTCGTTTTCATGGATAACCTACAACTACTTTCCTTATCTAGTTTCTAAACAGACTATGAAACATAGATGCTTTTGAGTATCAGATAAAAATTGTAAAATCCCAGAACTGATGGGTAAATGCGAAGGTTGTGGGTTGTGGATATTCAAATCTTGCCAAATATTGTAAGTTTAGTTGTTTTTATCTTCTTGGAAGTAGTACTTTTAAATAGAAATAATCAATAGTCAAAATATGTAACCCATTTTTCTAAATATTGGTGACAACCCTGAAAATGAGATAAAACATTTTTTTACCTTCGCATAAGAAAAACTTAGCCATCTTTAAGCATCAACTAAACCCAGTCATATCAACTTAGTTAAATTTGTATCCTCATCACCTTGTTTGAAAAAGATTCTTAATTATTACAAAACCGCATAAGAGTTGATACGGGAAGCGTAAAAAATAAAAGATCATTTCAATCTTGGGTTAAAATGAAAGTAATTAGTAGTTAAGAGATGATGAACCTTTTACTTGGAGTTCAAAGCACATTTGATTTATCCAAAGTGGATTTCTCTTCAGGTCTAGGTATAAATTCGCCTGATCTAGCTGGTATTTCCTTTTTAATGGTTATGTTTGCAGGGGTTCTAGCTTTGAGGCTTGGAACAACTCTTAGAGATTCCTAGTTTCTCTAAGACATCAAAATATTTAGAAATTATTTAAAATCAACAGTAAATCTCCGTCAAATAAGTCTGACACTTATCAAAAAAACAATAAATTGATTTATAAAATATAATATCCTTATCATTGATCTACTTTCTTAGTCTTCTAATGCAATTTATTAGCACAATGAAGATTACAATAAATAAAACTAATATGTCGTTAATATCAGGCAAAATCACGACCAGTTATTTGCAAATATTTTAAGCAATAATCATAATTTATGTTGGTTTACAAATCAATCTCATCTTCAAATTCATTAGTTATATTTCTAGACTCAAAAAATTGCAGCTAGAATTTATAAAATAGATTAAACAATGATGAAATCAAATACAAAAGCATGCAATTTTTTTATATTCTTATTAATTAACCTGAATTAGCAAAACATTTTTCTTCTTCTTATGAATTTAGAAGCTTCTAACGGTAATTTATATAATAATGCTGATAGTTTTGCTATGGCATTTGATGCAGCATGGAAAGATTGTTCTTTGCAAAATGAAAAAGATCTAAATATAGAAGAAAGAATTCAAAGAACTTTTGAAAAGATTAAAACTCATCCTTTTCTCATTGAGAATCCTATCCAGTCAAGAAATATAGCTCTTTTTAGAATAAAATTATTAGGACTTTCCTGAAAGCAAATGAAAAAATAAAATCAAGGTATTATTCTTTATTTAAGTATTTTTTTTAAAATAATCCAAATACCATTCAGAAAATAGACTGATTCCTTTCTCTATAGATGTTTTTGGTTTGTAATCTACCCATGAATTAAGCAATTCCATTTTAGCAGCAGTAGCAACAACATCTCCAGGCTGCATAGGCTGAAAATCCTTTTTAGCTTTCTTTCCTAAGCTCTGCTCTAATAAATCTATAAAATATGTAAGTTGAATTGGAGTTGAATTACCTATATTAAAAATTCTATAAGGTGCAGATGAAGTTGAAGGATTTGGAATAAGTGGATTAAAATCAAAATCAATACTGGCTTTTTTAAAACAACATCTGATTATGCCCTCTACGATGTCATCAATATAAGTGAAATCTCTTTGCATTTCTCCTTGATTAAATACTTTAATTGGCTCATTGTTTAAAATAGATTTTGCAAAAATCATTGGCGCCATATCTGGCCTACCCCAGGGTCCATAAACTGTAAAAAATCTAAGTCCAGTCGTTGGTAAATCATATAAATGGCTATAAGTATGAGCCATTAATTCATTAGATTTCTTAGTTGCCGCATACAAGCTGACCGGATGATTAACTGATTGTTCTTCATAAAAAGGAAGATTCTTATTGCCACCATAAACAGAACTGCTAGAAGCATAAATCAAATGGGAAATATTGTTCTGTCTACAGCCTTCAAGTACATTTGCAAACCCTACTAAATTACTTTGTATGTAAGCAGAAGGATTTGTTATTGAATAACGAACACCAGCTTGTGCAGCAAGATGAACTAAAACTTTTGGACTATATTTATTAATTATATGGGACAATCGTTTATCATCTTCTATAGGAATCTCATAAAAAATCCATTCTCCTTTCGTCTTAGAAGCTTTCTCGATTTCCGACAATCTTGCTCTTTTTAATGAAGTTGAATAATAATCATTTATGTTATCAATACCAATAACTTTCAAATCCAAGGCAAGAAGAGCTTTTACCAAGGCAGCTCCAATAAAACCTGCAGCTCCTGTAACTATCACTTTGTCAATATTTTCACTTGAATACATGATTTTATTATGATTAAAAATAAAATAATTAAATTTGATTATAACATTTGATTGATCAAAAATTAAGCTATATAAATAATTAATTGTTTATTTTCCAGAAGTTAATTTCTTTTGAAAATACTCTCTTGTAATTTTTAATCCTTCATTAAACATTATTCTAGGTCGCCATCCCAATTCTTTATTTGCAAGACTAATTTCAGGTTTTCTTCTGAAAGGATCATCTTCTAATTCTTTTAAAAATTTGATATTTACTTTCTTATCTGACATACTTTTTATCAAGTTTGCTATTTCAAGTATAGATAATTCTTCTGGATTGCCTAAATTCATAGGTCCTGTATTTGAAGAATCCATAAATAAAATTAAACTATCAATCAAATCATCAATAAAACAGAAACTTCGGGTTTGATATCCATTACCATATATAGTCAAATCCTCTCCATTTATTGATTGAATTAATAAGTTACTAATAAGTCTTCCATCATTTAATAACATTCTAGGACCATATGTATTAAATATTCTAGCAATTCTTATTTCTATTTTATGCATTCTCATATAGTCATAACATAATGATTCTGCAACACGTTTACCCTCATCGTAGCAACTACGAATTCCTATGGGATTTACATTTCCACTATATTCTTCAGATTGAGGATGTATTTCAGGGTTTCCATAAACTTCACTAGTACTTGCGAATAAAATTCGAGCTCCAACTCTTCTTGCCAATCCAAGCATATTATAGGTTCCGAGAAAACTAGTTTTAGCTGTTTTAATAGGGTTAAATTGATAATGAATTGGGGAAGCTGGACAAGCTAAATGCCAAATCCTATCAACATCAAGTTTAATTGGATCTGTAACATCATGAGGTATGAGCTCAAAATATGGATGACCAATCCAATGTTTAATATTTTCTTCACTCCCAGTAAAAAAATTATCCAAGCATATAACTTTTTCTCCAGATCTCATTAGCCGATCAACCAAATGAGACCCCAAAAATCCAGCACCTCCAGTAATCAAATTCTTTAAAGGAGATGCGGCCATTAGATTCAAGCATTAAAAATTTATTTTAGTATCTTGCAAAAAAACATGAAATTGATGAGTTATATATCTCGTAACTCTTTATAGATTAATTAAATAAAGAACGTTTAAAATAGGATAATAAATAGAAATCTTTTAAGAGCTGATCATCGTTAGCAAGGAGTTCACTTTGAGAAAAGAAAAATTACGAAAGTTCCTACTTATTGCATTAATAACAGGTGCCTTCATTTTACTAGTCTTCTTAATTCAGACTTATGGAATTGAACCATTAAGAAGTGCTGTTAAAGAGATGGGCATTTGGGCTCCTCTTGGGATCCTTTTACTAAGAGGCATAAGCGTAATCCTACCAGCACTACCTAGTTCTGTTTATTCACTTTTAGCTGGATCATTGCTTGGTTTTAAAACAGGCTATCTAACTATATTTATGTCTGACCTGATTTTTTGTCAGTTAGCATTTTTCATAGCTAGAAATTTCGGGCGAGCACCTGTTAGGAAGCTAGTTGGAGAAAAAGCTATGCAAAAAATTGAGGGCTTTAATCAAAATCAATTAGAGGGCAATTTCTTTCTAATGACTGGACTTCTAATGACTGGACTTTTTGATTTTTTAAGCTATGCACTGGGGATAGGGGGAACACGATGGAGACTCTTCACCCCTGCTTTGATAATAAGTTTATTAATTAGTGACTCAATAATTGTTGCTGTAGGAGCAGGAGTAAGTCAAGGTGCTGGTCTAATGCTCGGGGCAGCTTTGCTTGGAATGTTTGGTCTTGCTACCATAGCTGGATTCAATAAAAATAAGACCTCTTTAAATCAAGGAGGAAAGCAAGGCAATAAAAACTAGCATTAAGAAATTAAATCATAAAGATAATTAATCGAACAAAATTTATAATTAGACTGTTTATATTGATAAAATTAGATATTACTAGATTTTGATATGCTAACTATTCCATTCAAAGCACTCAAGCTAGGAGGGGAAACTATCAATAATAATCCAGTTAAATATAATAAAAGTAGAATATCAGGAAGCAGTAAAATAACCTATAATTTACATATTAGAGGGGCATCAATGCCAGGAGAAAAAGACAAATTCACAACCACATCTAAAACAAAGCCTAAACAATTCGAAAATTTATTCAATAACAAAGTTATAAGCAGTTTCAGAAGAGATAAAATTGAAAGTTATAACTATAAATTACTAAATAAAGAAAGTACTAAAATAAATATGCTACAAATCAAAGGATTTGCACCTAATGATGATGATGCTTTACTTGTAGCAATAAATGCATTATATAAAAACATCTTTGGTAACCTATCATTAATGCAATCGGAGCGTCCAATTGATATAGAAAGGAAACTTCGAAATGGTGATATTACAGTAAAAGAATTTACAAGAGAAGTTTGTAAATCAAATATTTATAGAAAATTCTACTTTGATCGTATTAGCCAATATCAATCTATCAAGCTAAGATATAAACATATTCTTGGTAGGCCAATCAAAAGTCAAATAGAAGTAACTCAAAGTTCTAATATTATTAATAAACTAGGTTTTGAAGATCATATTGATTTTCTAATAGATTCTGAGGAATATAATAATTTTTTTGGTGAGGATATAGTTCCATATATGAGGTCCTGGAATTCTCCAATTGGATTTAAAGCAAAAATTTTTCTAGAGACTTCATCCATGACAAAAGCTTTTGCAACAAGTGACATTTGTAAAATCCTTTAATTTTCTAAAAATAAATTAATACCAATTTTAATAAAGTAGATGAATATTGATGAATTTTTCTTAAAAAGTGTTGGGGAATGGAACTCCATGAGAAGCGGACACTCACTAGCCTTCCAAGAATTTGAAGAAATAAGAAGCAGAATAAAAATAATTCCTGCTAAAAGCAACGATTCAAGAGTTATTAAATTGTTAAAAGATAACTTAGTAACTACTAATCAAGAAAATAAGGCATTCTTAATTAGCTGGGATGCAAAAAGTGAATGGAGCGAGAAGAATCAAAAAGAAAAATTATCAGGAGAAAGTATTCTCTTACCTATAAAATTTTCTAAAACAGAAGGGAAAATAATTAGGAGCGTTGGTTATACTGAAGCAATACCAGTAATATCATTATATAAAATTCTCGAGGATGGAACTCTAATTATTCATTCAAGCTATGATCATATTTGTACCGAAGAAAGAATATGGTTTGTTTCAAATAATTTAAGAAGTAGATCTTCTGTTACAAAAGCAATAAATTCTTCGGCTATCTTGCAAACCTCTTATGCATCTGAAATACGTTTTATAAAAAAATAAATTATATCTGAAACATGAAAAATAAATGTATATTAGAATTCGCCAAAATAATTTCAGGCATATTTAGCAATAAGGAACAAGCTTTAGATAACCCAAAAAAATTTGCACATATTCAAATACATATCAGGCCATTATATTTTAAAACTTATAAATGTTATGCATTTTATTCAGAGCAAAGATATCAGCATGATATATGGAACCCATACAGACAGTCTATAAATAAATTATCACAAGAAAAAGAATTTTTTATTTTAAGTAATTATAAAATACAGGATAAAGAAAGATTTACGGGTGGTGCTTTAGATATATCTATTTTAAATGAAATATCTAAATATAAATTAGATAAGAAGTCAGGATGCTCTATGCATTTTAGAGAAACAAATCCAGGAAATTTCTCAGGAAATCTAGAACCAGGTAACAAATGCTATATAAAAAACGAGAAAGACCAAACTTATGTCAAAAGCAAAGTGATATTAAATAAGAATAATCTTATTTCTGAGGATTCTGGACATGAAATAGAAACTGATAAAAAAGTTTGGGGATCAAGCTTTGGACCATTAATATTTAAAAGAATAGAAAATTTTGATTATTTTATTGATAGGAATTGGAAATAAATCTTAATTATTAGATTCTCATTTGAAAAATTCAGGTCAAGCTAATTTCTTTTGCCTTTAATCTGATAAACCTATGACTATCATTCAAAAATAATTTAGCGAAACCTTTTTTTATATGAATTTGTTTATTTTGCAATACAAGCAAAGCTGCATATCTATTTTTCCAATAAGGTGTAAGCTTCTCATCTGAGAAAACTTCAATATTATTATAGAATTTATTATCATTTAAATAGCCAAGGATTTGTATAGCTGAAGACTTAAATTTCATATAATTAGGCCAACTATCTGATAATAAAAATTCTACTTTCTCTAAAATTGAATTATCAGATAATTTCTTATCTATTAGCAATTTATATGCATTTGCAAAGAAATATAATGCTCCATAATCTGATTTAGCTCTATCCCAGTTTTTGTTAAGATAATACAAGACCTCATCTGCAGGAAATTTGTCCAATTCTTTCATTGATTGATAACATCTATTAAAGTCTGTATGAAAGAGTTGATCTATTAAAAAAACTAGATCTTTTTTAAAATTATTAATTCCTAAAGTATTTATAATTTTTGGATTATCAATAATGACTAAATCAAGAGATTCAATTAGGTTTATATTCTTCCAATATAATATTTCATTACTCCAAAGAGAGTCTATTGCCTTTAATTTAAATGATGGAGAAATTGGGGCTTTGACTAAACAAGGTAAAACAGATAAATGGCCAGCATTTATAATGTCTTGAACTGCACAATGTCTATCATTTTGATTAGATGATTGCAAAAAATTAGTTAAATCACTAACTTTATCCACTTCACCAGAAAGTTTTATCAATGCAGCGATAGAAGCTCCTTTAACTCCATTTGAGGATTGCTTTTCTATTGATAATGATCTGATTTTATCTATTTCTTGTTTAACTCCTAAATTAGTTAATGTTTGTATTACTAATCTTTTATTATTAAATTGCTTATATAATAGAGAACAAATTTTATTAATAACATTAATATCATTACATTTAAGTTTACCTAATGACCAAATAGCGGTCTCCAGAAGATATTCATCATCATCATTTTTCAAAAATTCTGCGATAATTGGAATCGCTTTTTTACAATCAAAGTTAGCAAGTACCTCTATCGCTTTTCGCTTTGCTATTTTATATTCAAGCTTTTCATAATCATATTTAATAAAGTCAATAAGTACCCTTTCTGATTCTTCAGATGGGAAATTGAATAAGTGGAAGACCGCTTTATAATAATCGGCTAAAAACTTAACTTCAGTAATTGGTTTTCTAAGAATATTGATAGCATCTCTTTTATTGATTTTAGGTAGATTATTAAATGGATTAGATTGCACTTTGAATATAAGGATCTGTATTTACTTCATAAGCTAAGAACATTATATTAAACATATAATTGATGATTAATATAAAAGGACATTTTTTATGAAAAAAGCATGTAATAAGACTTTAGCAAATATCATAATCAAGATTATATTATAAGCATTCAAGTGGATAATACAAAGGTGGATAATTACTCGAAAAGTAAACCAACAACTGAAGAAGAAGAAAAAACAAACACCAAAGAGGGCAAAAAGAACTTTAGGAGTAGGCAAAAATCAAGTCAACGCGAAATCAAGTTATTAATCAATGGCCTTAGTAATCAAAATGGTTTAGTTAGAAGAAGTCATTCGGAAGCATTATCCAAAATAGGTGCAGCAGCTTTACCGGAGTTAATTAATGCTCTTCTTCATAGTAAAAACGTAATACAGAGAAGAGCAGCAGCCAAAACTTTAAAGTTAGTTGAAGATCCAAGCGCTTTACCTCATTTAATAAAAGCTCTTACCAATGATTCAGATTCTGTAGTGCAATTCTCCGCAGCTGGAGCAATTGCAATTTTTGGTGAGGCAGCCGTAAATCATCTAATCATTGTCTTAGAGAATAAAGAATATACAGAAATGCAATATGGCCTTGCAGCATGGTGTTTAGGATTTATTGGGGCTAAAGCACCAAATGCCATAAAAAAAGCGGCTAAATCAAAAAACACTAATGTTAAATCAGCTGCAATTGCAGCACTGGAAGAATATCTAAGACAGTCACAAGATCAAGAAGCAATTCAATTAGTAGAAAGTGCTTTTTCTGATACTGCTGAAAATGTTCAGATTGAAGCTATTAAATTAGTTGGTAAATTGCACAAAATAGAATCTTTAATTCCTAGCTTAATATTAAAATTAAAAAACAAAAGCTCAGATATTCGAAAGGCTTCCGTATTATCATTGATGCAACTTAATATTAAGGAAGCTATAAATCCACTCAAAGAACTCCTTAAGCTTGAACAGGATAAAACGGTTAGAAAAATCATTAACTTAGCTATAAAAAAAATAAATAACTAAATACATGAAAAACATTCTAGAAAATTAAATCATTTTATCTCGTAAAATATCTTCTCTTATCATTGGATCAATAGATTTATCGTTTAACAATTGATCAAAAAAATCATCAACAGTCTGATCTTTCATTTCCAAAAGCGCGCTAATAGAAGCTTTTGCTCTTAATAAGTTTTTATCTCTAGAAGTTTTCATCAAAATATTTCTACCAGTTTTCCCTAATTGCCTCAAAAGAGAAATCACAGTCAATATCATCTCAGGAGTGTCATCTTTAAGTGCTAAATAAACGACTAACATCTCATCCTGATTTAATTCTTCTAAATTAAAATTAACGACAACCTTGATCATCGTTTTAAGGCAGCTAACTTTAACAGTTGAATTATTAGTATCCATGTAAATTTGTACGATTGATTTTAAAATTTTCTCTCCAAATTGTCCCAAAGCTAATATTGATTTCCTTCTTATAAATAAATCTTTTTCATTGAGATTGGCTAACAGCTTATTCATGAATTTAACCTCAAATTCTTTTCTTAAGATTAAAAATGCTTTAGAATTAATATTTGGATTTGGATGCAAGAAATCTTGGTAAAGTTTGATATATTTATTTATATCTAAAGAATTAATCATTATAATTCGAATATATTTAATTTAAATCCCTAAAAAATATTTGAATTAAATTAATTTTTTTTATGCAAGTGCGTTTATTAAATAATCCAATAGTCCTTTGAATTCGGTCTCAGCTTGCTGACTCATAACATCACTGATTTTAATTTCATCTCTAATAAAAATAAATGCTTCTATGTATGCAGCTGTTGGTAATAACTGGATACGAATAATTTCTCTCATACCTGATATTCCCCATTCATCTAAAGGACCAGTTCCTCCAGTGACCAAGCAATAATTAATAAGACGCAAATAATGATGAATATCTCTTACGCACTTATCTTTATTAGCCTGTTCATATGAGCCATTTTGATAAACAGCATCAACGGCAAGATTGGTAAATTTATCAAGACAAGAAGCAAGTTTTTCTGCAGCCTCTAGACGAGCTTGTGCCCTATCAAAAGAGCCTTTCACAGATTCAAAATCACTCATGCTAGGAAATCTTCCTGCTGCATCAGCTGCGCTAACAACGGTTGTAACTGCAGATTTCATAGTGACTTAATAGATGATGGTTTGTAGTGCTTTAGAAGAGGAATTAAAATTTAAAGTTGAAGATTCAACTCAAAGCCTCTATTACAAGGTCAAAATAGGATGCTGCCTCAGCCGCAATATCTTGACATTGCGCTCCTGAGCCTGAATTAATTCCCTTAAACATTTTTCTTCCTGTATTTGTCTCAGTCATAATTGCAACTGTTGCAATTTTCATTATTTCAACTGCCCGAATAGCATTAGAAGTTGGGACTCCAAGAGCTAAATAAGTTTCTTTTAAACCATTAAGACATCTATCTTCAAGAACAGAAGGATCCCCTGCAAGAAGTGCGTAGCTTACGTATCTCAAAATAATTTCCCCATCCCTTAAACAAGCTGCCATTCTACGAGTTGGATAACAATGTCCCCCCGGCTGAGTAAGTCCAGTATTCTCACAAACCATTCCTGCTACTGCATCTGCAGCTATGCAAGAAACATTTTGAGTTATTGCAAGAGTTGCATCAATTCTTTTATTTGCATCTGCTACATACTTTCTTAAATCTGCAAGATCCTCACTTCGAATTGCTGCACCCTTGGCGTCAGCACTTACAACTGTTCTAGAGAACGCATCAAGCATTTTTTGACTACCTAGGCTCTGTTAAGTAAAAAGTTGAATAAGTAATGAATAATAAGTTATTACTCATTACTTATTTAACTTAAGACTTACAGTCAAATTTCACTGAAAGAGATCTAAGAACGCAATGCTTCTTAACTGTAAAAAAGAATTTTTACTAAAATCATTCATAGAGTTATCTCAAAAAGCTTATAAGCAAAGGGGATTTCACTAATTTGAGCTATTGTTGAGATAAAAAAATGCAAAGTCCTACAGAAGAAGAGTTAGAAGAATCAATTAAGGAACTAACCAAGTACAAAAATCGTTTAGAAAAAGAGGTGGTAACTATTTCAAATAAGCTAAAAATGCCTCAAAAAAAAATCAACTCAATCATCAACTCGCATTCAGAGCTTAATCAAATAAAAATAATACTTTCTAAACTTAATGAACAAAAAGAAAATATGGATACCAGCTTAATATCTTAAATTTATTTATCTACTTAAATAATATAAAATGATCTCTATTAACATGACAAAACTAAATTTAAATCAATTTATTTTCAGTCTATAAAATGAAAAACTCAAACAATATATTTTTAAATGGATTAAACCAGGCTCAGTCTAAAGCAGTAGATCATTTTCATGGACCATTATTAGTTATAGCAGGAGCAGGAAGCGGTAAAACCAGAGCTCTTACTCATCGTATTGCACATTTAATTATTGAATATAATGTTGATCCAAGCTCTATTCTAGCTGTAACTTTTACCAATAAAGCTGCAAGAGAAATGAAAGATAGACTTGAACTTCTTTTAGCAAAAAGATTAGCAAACGTAAGGCATGGAAAAGCATGGTCTGCCTTAAAAGTAGCAGAACAAAGACAAATTCGTAATCGTATATATAGTGAAATTAGCCGTGAATTATGGATAGGAACTTTTCACGCTTTATTTGCAAGATTATTACGCTTTGATATTGACAAGTTCAAAGATCCTGAAGGATTGACATGGACTAGACAGTTTTCAATATACGATGAAACAGATGCACAAAGTCTAATCAAAGAAATAGTTACACAAGACCTACAATTAGACCCTAAAAGATTTGAGCCTAAAAAAGTCCGCTGGGCAATCAGTAATGCCAAAAATCAATGCTTGCTTCCTAATGATTTATTAAAGAATCAAGAGGGTCAGAGAGGCAAATTAATTGCTGAAACTTATAGACTTTATAGGCAAGCTTTAGCTGCTAATAATGCATTAGATTTTGATGATCTTTTATTAATCCCTGTTCAATTATTACAGCAAAATGAAAACATTCGGACTTATTGGCACAGTCGTTTCAAACATGTTTTAGTCGATGAGTATCAAGATACTAATTGGACACAATACGAATTAATTAAACAATTGGTTACCAATGGTCAAGATCCATCTTCTTTTAAAGATTGGAATAATCGATCAGTTTTTGTTGTTGGCGATGCAGATCAAAGTATTTACAGCTTTAGGGCTGCGGATTTTAGGATACTAATGGGATTTCAAGAGGACTTTGGCAAGAAAAGCCTAGACAATACAAGCAATTCAACTCTCGTAAAACTTGAAGAAAATTATCGGTCAACCTCTACCATCCTCGAAGCTGCCAATTCACTAATTTCCAACAATAAAGAAAGAATAGATAAAGTTCTTAGAGCAACTAGAGGAGAAGGCGAGCTTATTAAATTAACAAGGTGTGACGACGAGATAGCAGAGGCAGAGGCAGTTATTCACAGGCTAAGAATTTTAGATGCCTCGAATCCAGAATTAAATTGGGGAGACATGGCTATTCTTTATAGAACTAATGCTCAATCAAGAGCAATTGAGGACTCATTGGTCCGCTGGAGTATTCCATACATTGTAGTTGGAGGATTACGTTTTTATGATCGAAGAGAAATTAAAGATCTACTAGCATATTTAAGACTTTTAATTAATCCATCAGACAGTGTCAGTCTGCTAAGAGTTTTAAACGTTCCTAAAAGAGGGATTGGTAAAACAACAGTTCAAAGATTGAGTGATGCTGCTAGTCAATTAAAAATTCCTCTTTGGGAAGTTGTAAATGACCCCGAAGCTGTCAGATCTCTCGCTGGAAGATCAGCAAAAGGTCTTTTAATTTTTAGTGAGCTTATCAATGAATTACAAAGTCATCTTCTTTCCTCAAGCCCGGCCGAGTTAGTTCAATTAGTTTTAGAAAAAAGCGGTTACTTAAGTGAATTAATTGCGACAGGAACAGATGAGGCAGAAGAGAGAAGACGAAATCTTCAAGAATTAGTTAATGCCGCTTTGCAATATCAGGAGGAAAGTGAAGATGCCAATTTAGAAGGTTTTTTATCAACTGCTGCTTTATCAAGCGATGCAGACAATAAAGACACTGCAACAAATCGAGTCACATTAATGACTCTTCACAGCAGTAAAGGTTTGGAATTTCCTGTTGTTTGTCTTGTGGGAATGGAGCAAGGCTTATTCCCAAGCTATAGATCACTTGATGATCCATCCTCCCTTGAGGAAGAGAGAAGACTTTGTTATGTAGGTCTAACTAGAGCAAAAGAAAAGCTATTTCTCTTTCATGCTACGGAGAGAAGAATGTGGGGAGGGATGAGAGAACCTGCTATTGCATCAATCTTTCTATCTGAAATCCCAGAAGAACTTATCAAAGGTGATATCCCCTTATCTGGTGGGGCTAGCTTAAGAAGAGAGAAAAATCTAGATAGACTTACAAGAATAGATCGCCCGAGTAAAACAAATTCTTTTCCTAGTCAAGCTGAAAATGGCGTAAGAAAAACATATTCGGGACCTTCTCTTGGAAGGACCTGGTCAATTAACGATAAAGTTGAACATTCTTCATTTGGAGAAGGAAAAATAACTCATATTTTTGGCTCTGGAGAAAAAATCTCCCTAGCCATAAAGTTCGCAGGGATAGGAGCTAAAATATTAGACCCAAGACTAGCTCCCTTAAAATTAATAGAAGAATAAAATTTAAAATAAGTAAATGATAACTAATTAACAATCTCATATATCATGGAATTATTTAATAACTCAAAAATTGAAAAAGAAATAAAAGAACTACCTGATGGAATCCTAAGTACTCTATTATATACAGCTAACTCGATCAATATCAAATCAGTTGCAATTGTAGGTGGAATTGTAAGAGATCTAATTACTAAATCTAAAAACAAGAATTATGATATTATTTTTAATGATCTAGATCTAATTATAGAAGGAGATACCACAAAATACATAAAAGAGTTGATGACTATTATCGGTCCAGATAGAGTAAAAATCATTCGTAATAATACAACTTATAAAACATCAGAAATAACAATTGATGATATCAAAGTCGATATAGCTAGCGCTCGCGAAGAAACTTATCCTATACCTGGTGAAAATCCATTAGTTGAATTATCAACAATAAAAAATGATCTAACTAGAAGAGACTTTAATATTAACTCAATGGCAATTGAACTTAAAGATAATAAAATAATAGATTTATTTTCTGGATTAGATGCAATTGAAAATATGAGCATAGATTTTTTGCATGAATCAAGTGTTTTAGACGACCCAACCCGCATTATTAGAGCCTCTAGATATGCAGCAAAGTTAAATTTTAATTTATCAAATAAAGCCTTAAAGCAAATACAAAATACAATTCATAATTGGCCCTGGAATTGGCGTATTGGTGATAAGCCTGATTTAGCACCTTCAGCATTATCAACAAGATTAAAAATGGAGCTTGAATTACTTTTCAAAAGTAAAGATTGGGTAAATGCAATAAAAAATCTACAAGAATGGGGAGGATTAAAAATAATAGACTCAAAATTACAAAATGATCAGATTCTTTTCGAAAAAATACTTGTTGCGAAGAATTCAAATATTGAACCACTTACCGCATTTGTTTATGAAGCAGAAAATCCTTTATATCTTTCTGAAAGACTACAACTAGCACAATCTCAGAAAGAAATAATTCAAGGTGCATATCAATTAAATAAATATCTGAAAAATATTCAGTCTAAGCATTCATATAAAGATTGGTCACCATCAAAATGGACAACTTTTCTAGAAGAAATTAATATTGATGAATCTTCATTCATACTTGAAATATGTAGAAAAAGTCCTTTTAAAGAATATTTATCATCATGGTTATATAACTGGAAGAATATAGAATCACCAATAAAAGGAAACGATTTAATAGAAAAAGGTTGGAAATCAGGGCAGGAAATTGGAATAGAAATAAAGAGACAAAGAATGAAATTAATTGATGAACAGAACTCTATATAAATAAAATAGTATTTATCCAGAAACTAATCCAATTTTTTTCCAAGGTCCCTCTTCAATAAGTTTTTCAGAATATAACGATGGGCAACTTATAACCAAAGGTCCACAAGTTTGTGGATCTATTAGAAGTTTCAACATATTATTGTATAATGGACTATCAAGCTCAAACTCATTATATATTAATTCAAACCTTAGGTTTTTATGTCCATTAATATTTTCTAAAAAGATTCTATTTGAAGGTGATAAAGAACTCTCGAATCCTTTATCTAAAAGCTCATCTACTCCATTATAGAAAGGTATCTTATCAAGTTCAAGTATAATTTTAACAGGTTCTATATTAATATTTGATCGGTAACTATTTGTAGACTCTAACATTTCAGATAAATGGCCTAGCAATCCAAAACCAGTTATATCAGTACATGCATTTACAATATTTACATAAGGATATTTACTTTCTAATTTAGTAATATCTCTAACAATTTCATGCTGACTTTTATTCATTTCTTTGAGTACAAAGTCAATGATATGAGGTCTTACTTGAGCATTCATAAATGCAGAAAAAATAACTCCTGTACCCAAAGGGCGACTGATAAGAATTTGATCTCCCTTTTTCATTCCTCCTTTGGACCAAAAATTAGCATTTTCATCAATAATTCCATTTACCGTTAATGAGCTTTCAATTTCTAAAGAAGAAGACTCATCAGATGCTTTTATTGATTGCAAAGTATGCCCACCTATAAGTTTTGCTCCTTGCATAGTCAAAGCAGAATTAATACCTTCTAATACTTGAAATAACAATTCTTGTTGCACATCATTTGCTAATGAAGGCAATTTAACAACAGATTGTGCAGAAATCACAGATCCTCCGCATGCCCAAATATCAGAGCAAGAATGAAAAGTTAAAAGTCTTCCAGTAAGCCATGGATCGCTAACTAAAGAAGGAAACCCATCAACACTTTGTATCAAAGTCTTACCTGAAATTAATAGTCCGATATCAATAGAATCATCTTCTGGAGGTTCTTTTAGATTTAATTTTTTTAATGTTTTCTTTAACGGAGAATAAGCTAATTTTGCTGCACATCCTCTACATTCAATCATCTCCCTTTTAGAAAACATTTCAGAAGTTAAATCATTACTAAAATGAAATTTAGATATAAAATTTCTATCAATTAAATCTTTCAATCTCGACAGGAAACTATAAGGTCCAATAATAAATCCACCCCAAGCAAGAAAAGCTTTAGAATCTTTTTTACTAGAATTAATATCTAAAAGTTGTATTGCATTTTTTTGAGGTTTCCATTTACCAAATTTAGAACCTATATTCATAGCCTCTAAATTCTTGGCTAATGGTATTGCACAACGAACCGCCCATACTCCGGAAGAGGGACGAAAATCATCCTTGATTACCCCACAATCACCCACTGCAAATAATTCAGGATAATTAATAACTTGAAGAGTGTTTTTTGTTAATACCCTCCCAAACTGATCTATTGGTAAACCACTATCTTTTATCCATTCAAACGATTCATTACCAGTACATATTAATGCTGGATATGATGTAGATAGATTATTTTGTATGATCTCAATATTTAAATCTTCAATGGCTTTTAATATATTGCTGCTTAGTTTTCTTCCTGATTTGACTTTTAATTGTATGGGTCGTCTTGGCCATCTTTTTCTTAAAGAAAAAGCTATTTCTATACCAGCGAATCCAGCGCCAACAATTTCAAATGGTTTTGCGGAAGAATCATCCTTATAAATATCTTGATCTTTAATAAATTTAAGTGATTCAGAAAAAGGTTTAATTGGAACAGCCAAGTTTTTATCACTTGTAATTAGAGGTTTAGAATTTAAATTAGTTTTTGTTCCTATATTTAAAGATAGTGATGAATATTCGATTTCTGGTCTGCCAACTAAAAGTAATTTTTTTTTCTTAAGATCGATCCCTTCAATTTGTGCCATTACAAACGAAACCCTTGCTTTTGAAGCAAGGTCCCTCAAATCAATTAGTATTTCATCAATTTTGTATTTACCTGCTATAACGCCTGGAAACATCCCAGAATAAATAGTAGTACTTGATTGATTAACTAAAGTAATCATCCCTGCAGGCTTTAATTTGGGATTCATTGCCCATCTAAGTAAAACAAGGGCGTGAGTATGACCACCACCAGCTAAAACGATATGATCACTCAACATGATTTTTTGAATATTTCTGAATCACAACCAGATACATATGATTTAAAAAAAGCTAGATTAGGAATAATCGGTGGAAGCGGACTGTATAGGATTGACAACCTAGAAAACGTAATTGAATTAAGTTTAGACACCCCATATGGAAAACCATCTAACAATTTACTGATAGGTAATCTATTTGGAATAGAGGTCGTTTTTCTTGCTCGCCACGGAGAAAACCATACTTTAAATCCAAGTGAAATTCCATACAAAGCAAATATCTGGGCGTTGCGCTCTCTGAATGTTAGATGGTTAATATCAGTATCGGCCGTCGGGTCGCTAAAGGAAAATATCAAACCATGCGACATTGTTATACCCGATCAATTTATTGATAGAACACATCAAAGGCCATTAACTTTTTTCACCAATGGAGTTGTAGCTCACATAAGTATGGCAAATCCTTTTTGCGAAATTGTATCTGAAATACTTTCAAAGGAAATCGGCAAACTTTTAACTAAAGAAAAAAAATTACATGTAGGAGGGACATATCTCGCGATGGAAGGACCAGCGTTTTCAACAAGGGCAGAATCAAAATTATATAGAGATTGGGGATGCTCAATAATAGGAATGACAAATCACACAGAAGCCAGATTGGCAAAAGAAGCCGAAATTTCTTATTCAAGCTTATCTATGGTTACTGATTATGATTGTTGGAAGCAGAATTGCGAAAGTGTTTCTGTAGAGATGGTGATTGACAATCTCAAAGAAAATGCAAGTTTTGCAAAATCAATAATTTCTGCTGCTGCAAAAAGAATTTCATTATCAAGGCCATCAAGCTCTTTTCATAATTCACTAAAAGATGCCTTAGTAACTCCTAAAGAACATGTCCCAGAAACAACTAAAAGCAGAATTCAATTATTTACTAATAAATATTGGCTTTAATTAAAAACCAGGCGACATAAAAAAATGTCACCTGGTTTTGAAATTAATTTGGAAAATAGTATTTTTCTAGTTAAAACTAACCAGCGTTTCCAATACCAGTATATGAACCGTAGAAGAAAATACCAAGAACAAAAATCACAGCTGTTCCACCTGCAGTAGCTACTAACCACAAAGGAAGTGCCCCTTCTGTCCACCGTCTTTCCCAGGAGATTGCAGGACGGCCATCGGGTAGACGATCTCCTACTCGTCCATCAGGTCCTTTTAATTTGCTCATGATAAAGAGATTTAGTTAAAGAAGTAGCTGGAAAAAAGAATTCCCATTACAAAAACAAGTAAGAGTCCAAGATAAAGACTTGTTCGGTTTAGTTCAACCGGAACCTTATTTGGATTTGGATTGACTTGCATGGATAAAAAAGCAATCAGATGAAATTTGGTTATTTCAGACGCGTGTCAAGTTCAGCCTTCGAATCAAAGCGCTGAACTACAACAGGAGCTTTGCTTTCTCCAGCCTGAAAATACGTATCTGGTCTAGGAGTTCCAAAAGCGTCGTAGGCAAGCCCAGAAGACACAAATAGAAAACCTGCAACGAAGATCGCAGGAAGTGCTACCGCATGGATAATCCAATAGCGGACACTAGTAATGATCTCAAAAAACGGGCGTTCCCCGGTAGAGCCGGCAGCCATAGCCTCACTTAATCAGCTCAGTGATCTTATCAAGCGAAAATCAAAAGAATGGATCTCTGTTGCAAGCTGGTTACACAGAGTCACGGAAATCATCAAAATTTAATGATTTCAACCCTGCCATCTCAATAAATTCCCTCTTTCGCCAAATACAAATCCCTTTGTACTGACACTATTTAAATCGTCCATAAACAGAATTCTAATGAAATTTGTCGGCACAGAATCACCAACAGGGTCTTGTTCCCAAGTTTTCCCATCATCATTACTGATTAATAAAGTCCCATTTCCTCCTGCGGCCCAAATTGACTTAGCAGGATCCCAAGCAAGATCTTGATAGTTATAGCCATTAACTATTGGGATTATGGGCTTAGACCAAGCGTCAATATTATCTGAATCTTCATTAAATCTGATTTCAGCTCCTCTAGAAAGCATCCATAAATCTCCATTTGGCATTTCACCAACACTTTGTACTCTTTTACTACTTGCTCTCTGATGAGGACTCCAAGTCTCCCTATCTGAACTCAGAACTGAGAAAAAATTCCCAAGACTACTTACGCTGACATATCCTCCATTAGTTGTTCGTCTTAATTCTCTGATACCTCCAGATCCAGAAGTATCAACAACCAATGCTTCCCAGTTTGCACCTCCATCTGTAGTTTTATAAATTGCTCCCGCAGTGGTTGCCAATTCAGCAGAATCAAAATCAATTGTGGTAATCAAATAAGGGTCTCCTGGTAACTTATTTCCTAGATCGAGACGAGTCCAATTTTTTCCTCCGTCAGTTGTATGAAGAATTAAACCTGGTTGGCCTGCGATCCAGCCCTCTTGATCTTTGAAATCAATGCTTATCAAGCGAAAGTTACCTTCGCTAGGGATATCCAAATTCCTTTCATTCCAGGTAATTCCTCCATCATTTGTCTCCAGAATTAATCTATCTGTTCCAACTAGAAAACCATTTTTGTCATCAACAAAGTCAATATCTAGAGGATTTGCATCAGTATCAAGATCTACTGGTGACCATGGACTGGATGAACCCATAGATGCATTGCTAACAGTGCATCCGCTCAGAGCTACTCCAATTATTAAAGCAAGAGTCAAATTAATGAGATTAGAAAACAGACTTTTCATTTCAAGGAATAAAGAGAGAGAAAACAGGCAGCAGCTAAAGCCAGGCTTCCAAAAATTAGTACGTTTTTCTGGCCTGAAGGAAGTTTATTAAACCCAAAGCCATAAGTTAGGTTTTCTTCAAATCCACTAGGCTTTGATTTAGGTCCAATATCCTTGTATCCACCAAATCCTACTCGACAGACAGGGCATCTAAACTTCTCTTTATCTATATCCAGAAAAGCAGTTCCTGGCTTAATACTTAGCTTTTTTATGCCCTCATCAGGATCGTAAATAAAGCCACAGCTCATGCATTCGAAGCGATTGAATTTTGAATCAAATTCCATGGTTTTGTCATTTTGTTCTAATGAAAAAACTTGCTTTTGTTGTTCATCAGAATTCAAATTTTTCAAAGCATTTGATTCTGTTTTGATGTTTTCACTCACAGTTTTCACTTTCACATAAAACAACTCTATGGCACTAATCTAGAAAATGACTGTCAAACTGATATTGAAATCAGTAATTAGTTCATGTTTTCCCTACAGGGTTATGAGTATTTTTTAGGATTTCTTCTTATTTCAGGAGCAGTTCCTATTCTTGCTCTTACTACAAATAAACTCATAGCACCAAAAAGCAAAGCTGGGGAAAGGCAACTTACCTATGAATCAGGTATGGAGCCTATTGGAGGAGCATGGATACAATTTAATATTCGTTACTACATGTTTGCGCTTGTTTTCGTTATCTTTGACGTTGAAACGGTGTTCCTTTACCCATGGGCGGTTGCATTTCACAGACTTGGATTATTAGCATTCATAGAAGCACTTGTTTTTATCACAATACTGGTTGTGGCACTAGCATATGCATGGAGAAAAGGTGCCCTTGAATGGAGTTAAATCCCTTGAACAACTCTCCCGCAACCGAAACCGTAAGAAGTCTCAGAGAGGCTACATGTGGTCCAGTTGGCGCTCCATCAATAACGAATGATTTAAGCGAAAATATAATTCTCACGAGCCTTGAAGATCTTCATAACTGGGCAAGATTAAGCAGTTTATGGCCTCTTTTGTATGGAACTGCCTGCTGTTTTATTGAATTTGCCGCCCTAATTGGATCACGATTTGATTTTGATAGATTCGGATTAGTACCTAGAAGTTCTCCCAGACAAGCAGATCTACTAATAGTTGCTGGAACGGTCACAATGAAAATGGCACCTGCTCTTGTAAGACTTTATGAACAAATGCCTGATCCAAAATACGTAATTGCAATGGGAGCTTGCACAATTACTGGCGGAATGTTCAGTGCCGATTCGACTACAGCAGTAAGAGGTGTTGACAAATTAATTCCAGTTGATCTTTATCTTCCTGGATGCCCTCCTAGACCAGAGGCAATATTTGATGCTGTAATTAAATTAAGAAAAAAAGTTGCAAATGAATCAATATCAGAAAGGTCGAAAATAACTCAAACACATAGATACATAACTATTCCACATAAAATGAAAAGAGTTGATCCAAAAGTTAATGGCCAATATCTCAATGCAAAATCACAATTAATAGCCTTAAACCCTTCACTATCAGAAGAATTTGACCAGTCTCTTAAAGAGGTTCAAAAAATATCTGAAGAACTTTCAAGTAATTAATCACCCTTTTTAAATCCATGACAAAAGAATCTGAAATCATAGAAGACAAAAAAAACTCTGGTCCGGTAAGCGAATGGCTTTCTCAAAATGGATTTGAAAATATATCTCTCTCAGAGGACCATCTTGGTATTGAGGTTATTAAAGTCAATCCAACAAATCTTTTACCAATAGTTGAGGCGTTAAAAAATGATGGATTTAATTATCTTCAATGTCAAGGTGGATACGATGAAGGTCCTGGACTAGACATTGTTTGCTTTTATAACTTAATCGAAATGAATGAATTTAAACAAGATATTTCTCCTCGCGAAGTAAGATTAAAAGTATTTTTAAGTCGCAATGGTGACTTAACTGTTCCTAGCGTATATAGCCTTTTTAGAGGTGCAGATTGGCAAGAAAGAGAAACGTTTGACATGTATGGTGTAAATTTTAAGGGCCACCCACATCCAAAAAGACTTTTAATGCCTGAAGATTGGAAGGGATGGCCATTGAGAAAAGATTATATTCAGCCAGATTTTTATGAACTGCAAGATGCTTACTAAAATTATTTACCTCTTTTGTACCTCCGATAAAATCTCATTATTGCTAAAGCAAGACTTCTAGGATCATGTCGCAAAGTTGGAGTAGCTTTTGAGCCTTGAAGTGAAGCCAGATAAACCTTATAACCTCTTGCTAGAAGGTCATTCTTATTACATTTAACTGGTTCAGCTCCTTTTGACTTGTAGTAATCCAACAATGGTGAGGGTTGCAATTCGCCTTGAGCAAGAATTGAACTAAATATTTTTCTAGTGATTCCTCTGGTAGCTAATTGAGCCTCAATAGCTCTCACATGACCAGTTACATCAAGTCCATCAGTTTCTCCTGGCTGAGTCATCAAATTACATATATACAATTTGGGAGCATTGCTTCTTTCAATTGCTTCGACTATTTCAGGTACAAGTAAATTTGGAAGAATTGAAGTGTATAAACTTCCAGGGCCAATTAATATAATTTCTGCATTTTTTATAGCCTCTAGCGCTCTTGGCAAAGCTGGAGGTTGAGAAGGGTGGCAACCGATTCTTACTATTGGAAGTTGTGCTTTACCAATAGCTGATTCTCCATTTATCCGTTCACCATTTTCAAGCTCTGCCCATAATCGGACATCTACATTAGTTGCTGGTACAACTTGCCCCTGAACAGCAAGAACCCTACTCGAAGCAGTAATTGCTGTCTCTAAGCTTCCAGTTATTGCAGTTAAAGCAGAAAGAAAAAGGTTGCCAAAGCTATGTCCCTCAAGTCCACTTCCTGAAGAAAAGCGATACTGAAAAAGCCCCTTTATAAGTGGTTCTTCCGTTGCTAAGGCTGCCAAACAATTTCTTATGTCACCAGGAGGCTGAACACCAAGTTCTCTCCTGAGAACCCCGCTACTTCCTCCGTCGTCTGCGACAGTAACTATTGCTGTAATTCGACTGCTATATCTTTTTAAACCTTTTAATAATGAAGATAAACCTGTTCCACCACCTATAGCAACAATATTTGGACCTCTATTTAATCTTTGTTTAGCTCTTAATGCATCAACTAAAAAAGTATCTTTTTTTGTGCCTAAAGCTTGCTTAATTGATTCAAAACTTCTCCCTTGCCCCCAAATCAACAAAGATATTCCTATCAGAAAAACTATTGGTCCAAAAATAGTTCTAGGTAAAAAAGTAGTTATGAATCCTAAAAACCAAAAAAGTATTTCAACAACCCAATATATAGGCCTAAGATCAGCCCAGATTGATGCCCCTATTAAAGCAATTAATAAACCTAATCCAGATGTCATTAGCCATCTTTTAACCACTAGCCCAGGTAAAAGCCATCTAATAGCTCTTTTAAAACGTGAGTAAAGCTGAAAAGACAAACTTGCGAAAAAACTTTTACGCAAAGAAGATCTTCTTAATTTTCTTTTTCTTCTTTTTTTCAATGGATTCAAGTTAGATAAATTTTCAATGAAACCTAAATAATTTATTCATATAAACTCTAATTAAACTTCCCAATTCAGACATCTCATACAAAATGAGATAGGTAACCAAACATTAGGAGAGAGTGTGCCAAAAAGCACTCATGTGATGTGGATGAAAGATCTCAGTGTAGAACTGGGATCAAAAAAAGTTCTCAATAAAGTCAATCTTGCCATGTGTGCAGGAGAGAGACTTGCAATTGTTGGTCCTTCTGGCTCAGGCAAATCAACAATACTTCGCCTACTAGCTGGATTGCTTTTGCCTTCTAATGGAAATCTTCAAATATCAGGTATTGAACAAAAATATTTAAGACTTGATCAAAACGATCCCCCAGATGTGAGATTAGTTTTTCAAAATCCTGCATTATTAGCATCGTTAACAGTAAGAGAAAATGTAGGTTTTTTACTTGAAAAACAGAAAATTTTTTCTGAGCAAATTATTCAAAAAAAAATTATACATTGTTTGCAAGAAGTTGGCTTATACGATGTTGCAGAAAAATTTCCAAATCAACTCAGTGGAGGAATGCAAAAAAGAGTAAGTTTTGCGAGAGCTTTAATAAGTGACTCCAAAAAAGAATCAGACTCAATTCCTCTTCTTCTATATGACGAGCCAACAGCAGGACTTGATCCAATAGCTTGTACTCGAATTGAAGATCTAATTATTAAAACAACTGATGTAGCCCAAGGGTGTTCAATTGTAGTAAGTCATGTTTCAAGTACAATTGAGAGAACAGCTAATAGAGTTATTTTGCTTTATGACGGTAAGTTTCAATGGGATGGATCAATAGATCAATTTAAACAAAGTGAAAATGCCTATGTAAAACAATTTCGCACAGGCAATCTTCAAGGCCCCATGCAACCAGAGGACTTATAAATTTATGCGTAGAAGTTTACGTGATGCATTTGTTGGTTTTTCACTTTTAGGTGGAGTAATTATCTTTTCAGGAGCAATGCTTTGGTTAAGAGATTTCCGTTTAGGTTCTAAAAGCTGGGAGATATCCGCAAACTTCAAAGATGCAAGTGGTCTTGCAAAAATGTCTCCTGTTACTTATCGAGGAATTATTGTAGGCTCTGTTCAAAAAATAAATTTCACTCCAAACACTGTCCAAACAAAAATCAAATTAAATAATAATAATCTAATTTTACCAAAACCTGTTATTGCAAAAATAGTTACAAGCTCTGTACTCGGAGGAGATGCTCAATTATCACTAATTTCATTAGGTAAACCATTACAAGAAAAGAAAGTATATACAGTCAATAAAAATTGCCCGAATAAAAAAATCTTATGTAGTGGTGATAAAATAAAAGGAGTAGAAATGATTAGTATATCTACCTTAACAGAGGGTTTAGATTCAATTATTGATCAAGCTGATAGACAAGCAATAGTAAAAAAATTATCAGAATCTATTAAGCAATTTGACAGAACTCAAGCCAATCTTGATGAACTTGTTTTGTTATCTAAATCAGAACTTTTAAGAGCGAAACCAATAATTACTGAATTAACAAAAGCTTCATATCATTTAAATAATATTCTTGAAAGCTTAGACAATCCTAAGACCCTTAAAGATATTCAGGAACTTGCCTCAACTTCTAGTTCTTTAACTAAGAAAATAGACCAAATGAGTTCAGATATGGGAAAGATCATGGAAGACAAAGAACTTGTAGATGCACTTAAAAGAGTAACTATAGGTTTGAGTAAATTATTTGATGAAATATATCCTTAAAAACAACAATTTTATGTGACACTATTTATTGCATCCATTGCAATTGAAGCGATCGCTTGATCACTGGCCTTGGGTAATTGAACATATTTGCCTCCTGATACTTCAGCTAAATCTTTACCCATTCCACTTGCAATAAACTTCCTTTCTGTATCAATGACAAGCAACTTAATACCTAGTGATCGGTAGCGAGAAGCAACATCAAGGACTTCTTGTTTCAAATCAGGAGGTTCTTCACCCTCAAGAACTGGTTGACCTAATGAAGTGCTTAATGAAACATTCCCTCTCCCATCAGTAATAGCTACCACAACTACTTGACCTAGATCTCCAGTCGCCAAAGCATTTGCTCCTACCCTTGCAGCTTGAGTCAAACCATGAGCAAGTGGAGATCCACCGCCACATGGCATTGCCTCAAGTCTTCTCTTTGCTGCAGTGATCGATCTTGTCGGAGGAAGTAGCACTTCTGCTTGATCTCCTCGGAAAGGAATAAGAGAAACTTCATCTCTGTTCTCATAAGCTTCTGTTAGCAATCGAATAACAGCTCCTTTTGCACTTTGCATTCTATTGAGAGCCATAGAACCACTTGCATCAACCAAGAAAATTACTAAGGCACCTGCTTTACGCTGCAGCAATTTTGCACGCAAATCACCTTCCTCGACAATTACTTTTCTATTGGGCTCTCTTTCTCTTCTAACTTTTTGATAAGGAGCTGCAGCTCTTAAAGTTGCATCTACTGCAATTCTTCTAACAGGACCTTTTGGAAGGATTGGTTTTACATATCTCCCTCGATTATCACTTAAAACAGCTGATCGACTTCCACTATTTCCACTCTTCGATTTAGCAGATGAAAACAATAATAAATCAGGATCAACAGCACATGCTTCAGGATCAAGCATAAATTCTTCTGGTATGGGAGGAGATGACTCTTGATCTTGATCCTCTTCTTGTTCCTCTTCTTGTTCCTCTTCTTGATCGTTATTTTCCTCTGAGTCCTCAGGAGGCGGGGGAGGTGCCTGTTGATCTTCTGGAGGAGGAGGCTCCATCTCATCTTCTGCAGGCATTTGCATAGCCCTCGGAGCGATTACTAGTCTCACTGCAGCCTTCAAATCTTCTGCATCTACTGAATCTCTTCCGCATAAAGCAGCATGAGCCTTTGCAACTCTTACTGCATAAAGCTCTGACCTATGACCTTCTACCCCTCCACGAATGGCTTCTAAAACTAAATACTCAATTTGCTCAGCAGTAATTTGAACATCTGGCAGCCATTGTCTTGCTAAAAGCAATTGAGTTGAAAGAGATTCCGTATCTTCAGCCCATTTCTTAGAAAAAGTTTCACTAGATTGACCATGAGCAATAGCAGATTGAGTAATCTCAACTCTTTGTTCATTTGTTATCAATTGATCTGCAGACAAAACAATTGCAAATCTGTCCAAAAGATGGTCCCTTAGTGCTCCCTCCTCTGGGTTATAGGTCGCAATCAATAAAGGTCGACATGGATGACTAAGGCTCAAACCTTCTCGTTCAACTCTATTCTCTCCTGCGCCCACTGAAGCCAAAAGAAGATTAACAATGCCATCATCCAACAAATTCAATTCGTCTATGTACAAAACTCCTCTATGAGCTTCGGCTAGTAACCCTGGCTGAAATACTGGCGTTCCACTTGATAATGAAGCAGCAACATCAACAGCACCAACAAGCCTATCCTCTGTTACACCTAGGGGAACCTGAATAAAAGGAGCGGAAACAACTTTCTTAGGGATATTTTCTAAGTCATTAATATTTTCCAGACTTCCTATATTTTTTATAAATAGTTTTTTAGTTAAATCATCCCACTCTCCTGAAAAAGAAGGATCTAAATTTCTACCGGCTGGATAAATCAATGAATCATCATCATTGTTAGCTAATTTTTCTAAATCAATTATTTCAATCGGAGGGAGAAGAGCATGTAAACCTCTAGCTAAAACAGATTTACCAGTACCACGACCACCAGCAATTATTACACCTCCCAAACCTGGATCAACTGCGGCAAGCATTAAAGCTAGCTTTAAAGTTCCATGGCCTGTAATTGCAGCCAAAGGGAAAGAACGATTAGCTCTATCCATTACAGCAGTGTCTTTTGAAGGCGAAGACATATTGTTGTTATTCAATCCACTGGAAACCATAGGGTTGGATAAATCAAGCAAATTTTTAAAAGTCTTTTAATATTCGCATGACTTATGCAAAACAAAAAACAAAATTGAAACTAGTCATCTCAATAGGCGCAAATATCCCTGGCATTCTTGGAGATCCCATAAAAACAATAGCTGCCATGAGGCCGCAAATTGAAAAAAGCATACTTGAGTGGAATGTTGCTTTAAATCGTCCAAAAATCGACTCTCAAAATATTGATAAGTCTTTATCTTTTCAATGGGCGCCTTTATTTGAGACTGAACCTTTAGGGGGGCCAATTGATCAACCAAAATTTATAAATACAGTACTGGTTGTAGAGGGAAAGAATTTTAGCTCAGTAACCCCAAATAAAAAAGCAGCTATGTGTTTAATGAAAAAATTTTTAGACTTAGAGAAAATCGCAGGGAGGGAAAGAGAAAATACAAAAGTTTTTTGGGGGCCAAGATCTTTAGATATTGACTTCATTTCCTGGGGAGGACTTCAGATAAATACAGAAACTCTAATTTTGCCTCATCCCAGATTAAGTGAAAGAAACTTTGTTTTAATTCCGCTTGCAGAAGTTTTATCAAAAGCTCAAGGGAAACCGAAACAAATCCATTCTCCAAACATTTGGCCTGAATAAAACTCGTAACAAAAATCACCAACCTTTTCTAAAAAAATCAGCCATCCTATATGAATAGAAAAAAAAGTATGTCTATTCCAGGACCTGAACCCTCAGAAATTATCGAGACAAAAGCTTGTCTTGATGCAAAAAAAATTCGTTTTGAAATTAATAAGTTTCTTTTACCTAATTCAATGGAGGGCGAGTTTGGGGTTATTCGTCATCCAGGCGCTGCCTTGGCAGTCCCAATAACAAATTCAGGAGATGTAATTATTCTTCGTCAATACAGATTTGCTTGCTCAAGAAGAATTCTAGAGTTTCCAGCTGGAACTCTAGAAACAGGTGAAAGCCCACTTGAATCAATTAAAAGAGAAGTTCAAGAAGAAAGTGGCTACTCTGCAAAAGAATGGCACGATCTGGGAGAAATGCTTCCCTGTCCAGGATATTCAGATGAAAAAATTCATCTTTTCCTTGCAAGAGATTTAACTAAACTTGAAAAGAAGCCTGAAGGCGATGCAGATGAAGATATTGAAGTATTAAAAATTGCGCCCAAAAAATTAAATGAAATTATTGCAAGTGGAGAAGAATCACTTGATGGGAAAACTATTACGGCATGGTTCAGAGCATGCCAAGTCTTGAATAAAAAATGACTAAGTTTCGATCAATATTTTGGCATAGAAGAGATTTAAGAATAGAAGACAATATAGGCCTATCTGAAGCATCTAAAACTTCAGAAAATTTAATTGGAGTTTATGTTTTAGATCCAAATCTTTTAAATCTCAGCAGAACTACATCTGAAGCGAAAAATTGGTTTTTGGGCGAAAGCCTTTTAGAACTTCAAAAGAATTGGGAAAGAAGAGGAAGTAGGTTATTAATATTGAATGGAGATCCTATTAAATTAATTTCTAAATTAGCGGACTTAGTTAAAGCTGAATGTATTTACTGGAACGAAAATATTGAACCTTATGAAATCAATAGAGACAAAAAAATTAAAGAACAGTTATCAAAAGATAAAAGGAAAATATTTACATTTTTAGATCAATTAATTGTTAATCCAAGTAATATCAAAACGAACAATAATGACCCTTACAAGGTATATGGACCTTTTTATCATAAATGGATTAACATAATCAATAGGACCAAAATATTAACTAATAATCTAATAGAAATATCAAGAATGCCTGAAAAGATTAGAGGTTTTAATGAGAGAGAATTATTATCAATTAAAAACTCTGATTTAAACTATTGTATTTCCAAAGAAAGCAAACCTATTTATGATTTACTTATTTCAAATAGATTTAAGAATACTAACCTCTGTCCTTGCAAACCAGGAGAATCAGAGTCAATAAATCAATTAAACTTTTTCATAAATTCAGGAAGTATAAATTCATATAGCCAAGCAAGAGATATTCCATCTTTAGAATCAACTTCTACTCTAAGTGCGGCGTTAAGTTTAGGGACAATAAGTTGTAGGGCGGTTTGGAATGGGGCTCAAATATCAAAAAAAATGGCGAATAATGAATACCAAATAAATTCTATTGATACATGGATAAAAGAACTTGCTTGGAGAGAGTTTTATCAAAATGCTCTCATTAATTTTCCAGAGCTAGAGAAAGGTCCATATAGAGAAAAATGGTTAAAGTTTCCATGGCAAAATAAACCTGAGTGGTTTAAATCCTGGGAGACCGGATTAACTGGTATCCCAATAATTGATGCTGCGATGAGACAACTTAAGTATTCTGGATGGATGCATAATCGATGCAGAATGATTGTTGCCTCTTTTCTAGTAAAAGACCTTTTAATTGATTGGAGATGGGGAGAACTTTTCTTCATGAAAAGCTTAGTTGATGGTGACTTAGCATCAAATAACGGAGGGTGGCAATGGAGTGCTAGCAGTGGAATGGATCCAAAACCTATGAGAATATTTAATCCTTATAGACAAGCTTCTAAATTCGACGAAAATGGCAACTATATCCGAAAATGGATACCAGAGTTAACACATGTCTCAACACCTAATTTACTTTCCGGCGAAATAACTTCTGCGGAGAGAAAAGGCTATCCAAACCCTATTATAAACCACAAAAATCAAACATCAATCTTCAAAGAATTATATTCAAGTATTAATTAGATTATTTTCTAAATATTTCTTTTATTTTATCAATAACATATGATTGCTGAATAGATTTAAATTCAGGGAAAATTGGTAAACTAATTACCTGGCTACATATTTTTTCAGTAATAGGAAGAGAACCTTCTTGATACCCTAAATCTTTATATGCTGGTTGAAGATGTATAGGTATCGGATAATAAATAATTGTATTAACTCCAAGTCTATAAAGTTCAGTTTTAAATAGATCTCTATTTGAATTTTTACAAACATTCTCTGATGCAGATTCTATATTTTCAAAAAAAGAATTGTCGATTATTCTTATTACAAATTGATTCCAAGAATGACCAGATTTATTGATCAAAGTATTAGATGGCAATTTAATTCCTTCTATCATTGATAGATTATTTATATAATTAATTGCTATTGTCTTTCTTTGCTCTATCCATTTGTTTAATCGGTTTAATTTAACATTTAAGATTGCAGCCTGTAATGAATCAAGTCTACTATTATATCCAATATTTGTATGGAAATATCTCTTTGGACTTCCATGAAGAGCTAATTCCCTAATTATTTTTGCCAAATCAAAATCATTAGTAGTGATAGCTCCTCCATCTCCTGCTGCGCCTAAGTTTTTAGTAGGAAAAAAACTAAAACAACCTACATCTCCATAACTTCCTACGGGTTTACCTCGCCAATGGGCACCAGCCGCCTGAGCACAATCTTCTACCACCTTTAGATTATTTTCTTTAGCGATTGCCATTACTTTATCCATATCTAGAGGATGACCAAACAAATGCACAGGCAAAATAGCTTTTGTTCTAGAAGTTATTGCGTTTTCAATTAGACCAAGATCCATAAGGTAGTTTTCAGGATCAATATCTACAAATACAGGCCTAGCACCAACGCTGGTAATTGCTTCTGCAGTAGCAAAAAAACTAAATGATGAGGTGATCACCTCATCACCTTGACCAATATTTAGCGACCTTAAGGCAAGAATTAATGCATCTGTTCCACTATTACAACTAACTGAGTAAGAAGTTTCTATAGCTAATGCAAAAGCTTTTTCAAATGAAGCTACTTCCTCTCCACCAATATATTTTCCGCTTCTAAAAACTTTAATTAAAGCTTCTTCAATCTCTTCTCCTATTTCAGAAATTTGAGCTTCAAGGCTAAAAGGAGGTATTTGCATAACTATTTAAATTAAGTTGCAACGATGAAAAATTAAAAATACACTCATTAATTCATCCAAACCACTCAGGCTCCATACCAGGATGCCATTTAATGTTGCAACCAATAGAAGGTTTTTGATTAGCTGAAATATCTTCTCCCTTTAATAATGATCGGAGTGCCAGACGAATATCATCACCAGAAACAGGTATTTCATTGCCAGGTCGACTTCCGTCCATTTGTCCCCTGTATCTCAATTTTGATTCTCCATCTGGAGAAGGCCAAAAAATATAAAAATCGGGAGTACATGCCGCTTTAAGCGCTTTTGCTAATTTTTGATCAGCATCATATAAATATGGAAACTTCCATCCAAGTTTATTAGCTTGAGAGGCTAAGAATTCTGGTGAGTCTTGCGGATGTGTGATAACGCTATTGCTAGAAATAGCCAAAAATTGAACATGCTCACCAAAAGAATTAAACAAAGTTGTAATTCCACTTTCTACGTGTTTAACAAATGGACAATGAGCGCATATAACCATCAAAAACAATGGTCTTTTTATTAAATCAAAACTTCTAATTTGACTAAGGTCTTTTAAAGAATCATTCGGATAAAGGTTCAAGCCTGAAACCACACCCAACTCAAAATCAGGTAATGGAGTTCCTAATGGAAGCATTGTTGAGGCTGTTCGAACCATGATTCTTATAATTGGGGGGTAATGGATTACAGAACTTTTAAGTATATATTCATTTAACTATGAGTCTTAGCCCTAAATAGGGGACAATTAGTAATACTAACCAAATGAGTCCGAAAGATGCTTCTCGATCTTAGTGGCAAAAAAATCCTTGTTACAGGAATAGCAAACAACAGATCAATTGCCTGGGGCATTGCACAACAGTTAAAAGCAGCTGGAGCCGAATTAGGAATTACATACTTGCCCGATGAAAAAGGTAGATTTGAAGCGAAAGTAAAAGAACTTACTTCTCCTTTAAATCCAAGCTTGTTTTTGCCACTTAATGTTCAAAACTCTTCTCAAATTGAAGAAGTTTTTGAAACCATTAAAAATCAATGGGGACAGCTTGACGGCTTAGTTCACTGTTTAGCCTTTGCAGGGAAAGAAGAATTAGTAGGAAATTACAGTGCAACTTCTTCAGAGGGATTCTCAAGAGCCCTAGAAATTAGCGCTTACTCACTCGCCCCACTATGTAAATATGCAAAACCTCTTTTTAGCAAAGGTGCAGGCGTAGTCACCTTGACTTATTTAGGAGCAGAAAGAGCAATTCCTAATTACAACGTAATGGGAGTTGCTAAAGCAGCTTTGGAGGCATCAGTTAGATATCTTTCGGAGGAACTTGGTCCTGAAAACCAGGTTCGAGTTAATGCAATCAGTGCTGGGCCAATAAGGACTCTCGCCAGTTCAGCTATTGGAGGAATTCTAGATATGATTCATAATGTTGAGGAAAAAGCTCCGCTTAGGAGAACTGTTACTCAAATCGAAGTAGGTAATACTGCCGCTTTCTTGCTTAGCGATCTTTCGAGTGGTATATCAGGACAAACAGTTTATGTTGATGCAGGTTATTGCATCAACGGTATGTAATTTTAAGCCAATTCAAATTACCAATTAAATATGAAGAAAACCAGAGAAGGAGAAATTAGCCGGATAACTAAGGAAACAGACGTTTTTGTCCAAATTAATCTTGATGGTTCTGGCAAATGCATCGCAAATACAGGTATAGGTTTTCTAGACCATATGATCCAACAATTATCTAGTCATGGATTATTTGATATTGAGGTAAAAGCAAATGGAGATACTCACATAGACGATCATCACACGAATGAAGATGTTGGAATTGCAATTGGACAAGCCTTATCAAAGGCATTAGGTGATCGAGCTGGAATAAAACGCTTTGGTCATTTTTTAGCTCCTCTTGATGAGGCTCTTATTCAAGCTGTGGTTGATTGCTCCGGGCGACCACATTTGAGTTTTAATTTAGATATTCCTTCTCAAAAGGTTGGAACTTACGATACAGAGTTGGTTAAAGAATTCTTTGGTGCTGTTGTCAGCAATGGTGGTTTAACTCTCCACATAAGACAACTTGCGGGAAATAATACTCATCACATAATAGAGGCTACTTTCAAATCTTTTGCAAGAGCTCTTCGCATGGCTACTGAAATTGACCCAAGAAGATCAAGTCAAATTCCCAGCAGTAAAGGAGTTCTTGAACAAGCTGGTGGTTAAAAGCGACATATTCAAACAAATATTTTTGAGCTGGAGCTCGCAAAAATCAGAATTTTAAGCGAAAATCAAATTCTAATCTAAGGAAAATAGTGGCTGTTAGTTATTTAAAAAGAGAAACATCACCACAGCAAACAATCTTCAGCAAAGAGGATTGGTCAAGTGCATATTGCAATGTTGAAAAAGAATTAGATCATGCTGAACTAAAACTTGTAAAAGGATCTATTCCTAAACAAATTTCTGGTACCTTTTATCGAAACGGGCCAGGAAGACTTGAAAGAGGCGGAAGATGGGTACACCATCCATTTGATGGAGATGGGATGATTGCTGCTTTTCAATTTGAAAACGGGAAAATAAACCTGACTAATCGTTTTGTTCGTACAAAGGAATGGGTAGAAGAGGAAAAATCCCAGAAATTTCTATATAGAGGTGTATTTGGAACTCAAAAAGAAGGCGGCGTCTTAGCTAATGCTTTTGATGTAAGGCTCAAAAATATTGCCAATACTCACGTAATAAAACTCGGGAATGACCTATTAGCGCTATGGGAAGCATCTAGTCCATATTCACTCAATCCAAATACTCTAGAAACCAATGGCTTATCTGATTTAAAAGGAGTTTTAAAAAAAGGAGAAGCATTTAGTGCTCATCCTCGATTCGACCCTGGCCATCACAAAGATCAAAGAATGGTTACTTTTGGAGTATCTACTGGTCCTAAAAGCACAATTAGATTGATGGAATTCTCTAATGAAGGGGAAAATATTGGCTCTCTTTTAAGCGATAGAAAAGATTCTTTTAATGGATTTGCTTTTTTGCATGATTTTGCCATCACACCAAACTGGGCAATATTTCTCCAAAATGCGATAAATTTTAATCCTCTCCCATTCCTTCTTGGACAAAAAGGAGCAGCACAATGTTTAGCTTCTAAATCTGATGGGACTCCAAAATTCTTATTAATTCCAAGGGATTGTGGGAAATTTGCTGGTCAACCTCCAAAATCAGTTGATGCACCAAAGGGTTTTGTTTTCCATCATCTAAATGCTTGGGAAGATGGTGAAAAAATCAATATTGAAAGTATTTTTTATGATGATTTTCCTAGTATTGGTCCAGAGGATAATTTCAGAGAAATAGATTTTGATCTTTTACCAGAAGGAATTTTAAAAAGAAGTGAAATCAACCCAATAGATAATTCATTTACCTGCTCAACCATAAGCAATCAATGTTGTGAATTTGCAATGGTCAACCCTCATTTTGAAGGACTAAGGGCACGCTTCAGTTGGATGGCAACTGCAGAACAAAAGGAAGGTAATGGCCCACTCCAAGCTATAAAAAAAATCGACTTGGCAAGCAATAAAGAGATTAGTTGGAGTGCCGCCCCAAGAGGTTTTGTTAGTGAGCCAATATTTATTCCTTCCCAAGAATCAAAATCTCAAGAAGACAATGGGTGGGTTGCTGTATTGGTTTGGAATAGCATTAGATCTGGAACTGATTTAATAATCCTTGATTCTAAAAATCTTACTGAAAAAGCTGTTCTTGAAGTTCCTATTTCTATACCCCATGGATTACACGGAAGCTGGGTTGAAAACTAAAAACTACTTTCTTATAGAAGTCAATAGCTTTTTCAATTCAGGTTTAAGCAATTTGAAAGCGCTCCCCCTATGACCAATTTGCTTCTTTTTCTCGTGCTCCATTTCTGCAAAAGTCTCACCTGATTTAGCCACTTCAAAAATCGGATCATAACCAAACCCGTTTTCCCCTTTTGGGAAAAAAGTTATTAGGCCTTCGCAAAAACCTGACACTTCTATCAACACATTTTCTCCACTAGCTATACATAATGCGCACTCAAATTTGGCTTTTCTATTTGAAAAAGGTTTTAACTCGGCTAATAATTTTTCAATCCTTTCATTGTCTGATTTTGCGTACCTAGCAGAATAAATACCTGGAGCCCCTCCCAGAGCCTCAACACTTAGTCCAGAGTCATCTGCAAGAGACAATTGGCCCGTTGCTTTACTAACAGCAATTGCCTTGATTCTTGCATTTTCCATAAAAGTCTTTCCTGTTTCCTCAATCTCAAAACCAACAGGTTGAGTCAATAAATCGAATGGGAAATCGGCCAAAAGTTTTTGAAATTCCCGAATTTTACCTTCATTGCTACTAGCAATTACTAGAGGGAGATTATCCAAAACTATTATCTATAAGTTGCTTTGCATAATACAAAGTTGAAGTAACTTCTTCTCTTGATGGGGCTTCACAATAAATTCTTAAAAGAGGCTCTGTTCCAGAAAAACGGAACATCAGCCAATAACTTTTATCAAATACAAGTTTTATTCCATCAGTTGAAATAACCTCTAAAACTGATTTATGACCAATTGAGGATGGGGTCCTATGCTTCAAAAAATTTTCCAAGTCCCTTCTCATTTCCATATCTTTGAGAGTTAAATCAATACGTTCAAAATGACTCTTACCAAAACGAGCATGAAGGGAATCTATTTTTTCTCCTAAACATTTATTATCTGCAACTATTGACTCCATCAAAAGCAAAGCGGTAAACAAAGCATCGCGTTCTGGCAGGTGATGTCCAAATCCAACTCCCCCTGACTCCTCTCCTCCAATGAGAACTTGTCTAGAAAGCATTTCTTCAGCGATATATTTAAATCCAACTGGCTTTTCTAGCACTTCTCTCCCCAAATCCTCCGCAACCAATCTCATTAAGTCCGAACCACTTACAGTTTTAACAACGCAGCCTGCCATATTTCTGACTCTTGCTAAATGATCTATCAGAACAGGCATTATTAACTGTGTATTGCAATATCTACCTTTTTCATCTATGGCAGCAATTCGATCTCCATCTCCATCAAAAACCAAGCCCATCGATAACTGACCTTCCTGGGATGCAAGCTGAACTTCTTCTATTAATTGCGATAGATAAGCTTCCATGGGCTCTGGAGGTTTCCCACCAAAACATGGGTCTCTTTCAGTTCTTATTTCATAAATAAGTTCATGACTATCAGAGCCAAATAATTCAGACATGCAGCCCGAAGCAGATCCATGCATTGGATCGACAAATATTTTCACACCTAATTTTCTCAAACCATTAGAAATAAAAGGTATGTCAAATTTCTGAGCAATCCCCACTAGATGTTGTTTTCGAAAATCAATTCTCTCAGTGTCGCCTTCGATTGGAATTGATATCCCTCCAGCGTCTAATCTTTTTTGAACAGAATCGGTGAAAGCGCTATCAACTGAGCCACCAAAAGGACCTTTTATTTTCAAACCCAACCATTCTGATGGATTATGACTTGCTGTTAGGACTAGTGCGCCAAGTGCACTTTCCTCGACTATCCCCCAGCTGCAAGAGGGAGTTGGCAGTGATGAAGATGCCAGCAAAGGTACCAAATCTATTCCCCTAACCGCAGAGGCAACCGCCTCAGCCATCTCCTCTGCAAGGAAACGTCGATCATAACCAATAATTATTTTATTATTTTTTTTCTCCTTTACATAAGCAAGCTCTTGAGCCGCAGCAGCAGCTACTTTAAGCAATCTTTCCAAAGTGAAATCAACTCCTAATATCCCTCTCCAACCATCTGTTCCGAAAGAAATTTTCTCCTTAGTTAAATTCAACTTTTTCTTTTTCATCTTTATGCTGGAAAAACTTTGTTCTTAAAGAAATGCAGATTATTCTCTAAGTATGAAATGGAATAAATCCAAACCAATTAACGATCACCTTTTAAGGAGTTGGATTCGATGCAGAAGAAAAGCTTGGCTTGAAATTTATGGTGATAAACAAAAAAAATTGTGGACAGCTCATAGCACACTTCAATTAAATCATCAAATCGACTGCTTTCATAATCTCTCACAAGAAAGTTATGGGATAGGAATTAAAGCTTGTGAAGAGGGTAAAAATATAGCTTATGGAATCAGACTTAAATTTCCTTTAATAAAAAATAGAATTCTCAAAGGAAATTTACCCATATTAAGAAAGACATCAGGAGATAGTATTTGGGGAAATTTTTCTTACCAACCTGTCTTAGCCAGGCAAGGTAAAAAAGTCACAAGAGAGCACAGATTAATACTTTCTATGACAAGTTTATTGATAAATAATTTACAAAAATATCAACCTAAAAAAGGTTTAATCCTCCACAAAGATAATGATATTATAAAAGTCGAAAAGATAAGATTAACCGATAATATGAACACAGAATTAATAGATGTATTATTAAATCTTGAGAGAGATATTCAATCCAAAATACCTCCACCAATAACTTCGAATCGAAAGAAATGCACAATATGTTCTTGGAGAAAAGTTTGTGATACTGTCGCTATTAAAGAAGGGAATCTGAGTGAAATTAGTGGCATTGGAGCAAAAAGAGAAATTTTATTAAACAAGATTGGTATAAATAATATAGAGGAATTAGCAAAAATAAAGCATTATAAATTAAAGGAAAAGCTTGATAAATTTGGCACACAGCATGGTGATATTTCTAAGAAAATTATTTTACAATCACAATCGCAAATAACAAATAAGGCCATCAAGCTAAATTCAGCAAAAAAACTTACTAACCTAAAAAAAGCAAAAGGTTTTTTGATTTATGATATTGAATCTGACCCAGATATTAAACATGATTTTTTACACGGTTTCATTCGAATACCAAGCAATATATATAAAGAGATAGATTTAAAAAAAATCAAATATTCACCATTGCTTAATCTTGAAAAGGATACAGAAAATTACCTATGGAAGAGAATTAAGAGAAAATTAAATCATCATGAAGGTTTCCCAATACTCCATTACGGAGAAACAGAGCCAATATCTCTAATAAAGCTAGGATTAAGGCAAGGGGCGAGTCCTAATGAAATTGATGCGATAAAAAATAGATTTATTGACATACATTTATTAATTAGAGAATCCTGGTTCCTTCCTGTAAGGAATTATGGACTTAAATCAATTGCAGAATTCATAGGATTCGAATGGGAACAGTCCAATATTGATGGGGCTAGAGCTCTTTTATGGTGGAGGCAATGGAAAGAATCGCGTAGATTAAATAACATTTACTCTAAAAATTTAAACTCAATCTTTAAATATAATCGTGATGATTGTATTGCTACTTTAATGATCGCAAAATGGTTAATAGATCAAGATTAAAAAATATCATACTATATCAAAAAGGCTGAGTGAACGAGATTGGCTTTTTTATAGTCATAGATTCCTCTTTTTCGGAAAAATAAATATCCTTATTAATAAAATTATTTTTGATTAATGCAAGTCCACAAAGAAAATTATCGTTAGTTTTAATTGAAGATGTAATAAATCCTACTTTTTGATTCAATTCATTTTTATGATTAGTTTTCAAAATTTTTTTACCAATATCAAAATCATCAGCATCCCCATAAGCTTCCCAATAACGAAGTTGATGTTTTAAAGATTTAGATCTAAAAAATCTTGCAATTGCTTCCTGGCCTAAATAACAACCTTTATCAAGATTTATAATATCTCCTAAACCCAATTCATAGGGATTTGTTTCTCCATTTATTTCTTTATCAAGTCCAGGTATTCCTTGTCTTATTTTCCATATTTCCAACTCTTCTTTTGTTGCTCTAGTATAATCATAAATTTCATTTTCAATTAAATCATTATTACTTATCCATAAAGGAGTTGATTTCTTCCAAGATTGATAGTTATTTATTTTTTGTATTCTTCTTATTGGGTCTAAAACTTCTAGATTTACTTTATCGGCAGGAAATATAACTGATTCAAATCCGTTAATTATGGAATTAATTTCACCTGCTATTATAACTATTTCAGCCATATCATTGGAAATTCGAATTTCCAATAAAGCCTTCAAACTTCCCTTAGTTGATAAACAACAGCTCAAGAAGATACTTTCTAGTTGTTTCTGAGTGTAAATATCTGCAGTCGTTTGACCATGTAAAAAAGTTGCACACCCCTCCCCTTTTAGAAGTAATGAAGGGAATGTTTCATCCCAAATCAATGATTTTGTCTCTGTCATCACAAGCTTTTAGCTCTCTCAATAATCTCTTTTAAAAAGAAAAGACTATTTAAATTTAAATCAGCTTTAGACATGGCATCCAAGCCTCCTTCTTCTCTATCGACTATTGCTAGTACTTGGTTAACTAAATACCCTTGATTTCTAAGTTTATCAACAGCTTTTAAAGAAGATCCACCAGTAGTAACAACATCCTCTAGGACCGTAATCACTGAGCCCTTAGGAGGCAAAGGCCCTTCTAACCATGCTCCAGTTCCATGACCTTTAGCTTCTTTCCTTACTATTAAACCGCTCAAATCAATGCCTGATTGAGCTGCCAACATTACAACGCCACTAACAAGAGGGTCAGCACCCAATGTCAAGCCAGCCACACCACTATCACTTTCATTTATTTGTTTTAGAAATAATGAACTTATCGACAATAAACCTGGCCCTGAGAGAGAGACTGGCTTGCAATTGACGTAATGAGAACTTTTTTTACCGGAAGCCAAAGAAAAATCGCCAAACCTATAAGCTTTTTTAGCTAACAAAGTTAAAAGATTTTCTTTTATTTCATCTAATGAGGGATTCAATGGGGTCATATCTTTATATGCAAGTTTAATTATTAAACATCTTGGTGGGATTAGATATATATTTACTTTAGGCAAACAAATTAACTATTATCAAAAAAAGTTTTTAATTCTGCTTTTTTGGGGGTGTAGCAATCTGGTGAATGCAGCGAACTCATAATTCGCCTTAGGCGAGTTCGATCCTCGCCACCCCCATAGAAAAATTATTAATGAGTTTATTACTTCTTTGTATATTGCTTGTAATACCAGCATTTTTCAATGCAGGTCAATTTGCTATTTTGCGACTTCGTTCAACTAAGGTCCAAAGACTAGTTGAAGATGGACTACCTGGTTCGAATTCCATAATTCGTCTGCAGAAAAGGCTAAGAAGAACCCTTTTAATAGCAGAGTTAGGAATAACTATTTCATTAATTTCAATTGGTTGGATCTGCAAAAATTTTGCAAGTCAATGGTGGGGGAACATAGCTTCAATTAACTATTTTTTAGATCTAGGACTCTTTATCACTTTTGTACTTTTAGCAACTCTTATATCTGGCCTTCTTCCAAAAGCACTTGTTCTCAATCAACCAGAGACTTTTGCCCTCAAATTATCTCCTCTTATTGAAGCAGCAATAAAATGGATGTCACCATTTCTTTCTTTACTAGAAGGAGTTGCTTTATTAATTCTTAGGTTATTTGGACTCAATACCAAATCAGAAAGTCTTACTACAGCTGCATTCTCTGCAGGAGAATTAGAAAAATTAATTGAGACTGGTGGCGTAACAGGATTAAAACCTGATGAGAGAAACATACTTGAAGGTGTTTTTGCTTTAAGAGATACACAAGTCAGAGAAGTAATGGTTCCCAGGTCAGGGATGGTTACTCTTCCTAAAGAGGTTTCCTTCACTCAAATGATGGAAGAAGTTCATAAAACTCGTCATGCAAGATACTTAGTAATTGATGATTCACTTGATAGTGTTCTTGGAGTTTTAGATTTAAGGCAACTTGCTGATCCAATAGCCAAAGGGAAAATGCAAGCCAACACTTCTTTAGAACCTTATATAGAACCAGTTGTTCGTGTGTTAGAAACCTCTACTTTGGCTGAATTATTACCCCTCATAAAAAATGGGAACCCATTACTGTTGGTTGTTGATGAATATGGAGGAACTGAAGGCTTAATAACATCAGCAGACTTAACAGGTGAAATTGTTGGTGATGAGATTCAATTTGATAATAAAGAATCTGAACTAAGACCTATTGATGACTTAAAAAAAATATGGATTACTTCTGGAGACATTGAAGTAATAGAACTAAATAGAGAACTTAAACTAGAATTGCCAGAGGCTGATGATCATTACACTCTTGCTGGATTTGTTTTAGAAAAACTCCAAGAAATTCCCAATACAGGAGAAACGTTCGTTCATAATGAAATTGTATTTGAAGTTATCTCCATGAAAGGGCCAAGAATAAACAAAGTTAAAATAACCCTTCCTAAATAATTTATTAACAGGTCTATTAATTAATAATAAATTGAATATGAAAACCATCTCCAAGACCAACGAAAATATTATTCCTGTAAAAGTTGGGGTAATAGGAATTGGAAATATGGGGTGGCACCACGCGAGAGTACTTAGTCTTCTCAAAGATGCTGAGCTAATAGGAGTAGCAGATTTAGACGAAGAACGAGGAAGATTGGCTATGGAGCAATTTAATTGTACTTGGTATAAAAATTACAAGGATTTATTAAATCAAGTAGAAGCTGTTTGTATTGCTGTACCTACATTATTTCACCATAAAGTAGGTCTAGAATGTCTAAGTTCAGGTAAACATGTTCTTATTGAAAAGCCTATAGCCGCAAATAAAGACGAAGCCTCATCATTGATTAATGCATCAAATAATGCCAAAAAGTTGTTACAAGTTGGCCATATAGAAAGGTTTAATCCTGCTTTTAGAGAATTAACAAAAGTAGTTGCTAATGAAGAAGTTGTAGTTCTTGAAGCAAGAAGGCATAGCCCTCATCCCGAGAGAGCTAACGATGTTTCAGTTGTTTTGGACTTAATGATTCACGATATTGATTTAGTTATTGAACTTGCAAATTCAAAAGTGATCAGACTTGCTGCAGTTGGAGGATGTAGTGGAGATGGTCCTATGGATTATGTTAACGCGACACTAGGATTTCAAAATGGGGTCGTTGCAAGTCTGACGGCGAGCAAAATGAGTCACAAAAAAATCAGAAGTTTGAGCGCTCATTGCAAACAAAGTCTTATAGAAACAGATTTCCTAAATCACAATATTCACATCCATAGAAAGGCTCATGAATGGTATTCAGCAGATCATGGTGAATTACTTTATCGGAACGATGGTTTTATTGAAGAAGTAAGTACAACTTCTATCGAGCCGTTGTATGCAGAGCTGGAGCATTTTTTGCAATGCGTTAGAGGCAAGGAGAAACCTGCTGTTGGAGGACTTCAAGCATCAAGAGCGCTTCATCTAGCTGATTTAATTGAAAAAGCAGTATCTATGCCAAGTGAAGACATTTCACTGGGAAAAGGGATATAAATAAGCAAGTTCAAAAATAAAAATAAAAATAAAAATAAAAATAAAACTTTTCCCGATTTTTTATTTCGAGAAAAAGTTTTATTTTATTAAGAACCTTTAATCGATTACTTAATTTTTTAAAAAGTTCAGAAGAAAAACTTCGTTTTTAACGAAAACCAACTGCCGCTTGCCAAACAAAAACAAGCAGAAAGAAGAAAAGAGGTATAAGCGGAAGTACATCCACTGTTGGTGCAAAAGCCTGGTAAGCAACCGGAAGTTCAGCTAGTAAGTCGAGATTAAACAGTGCCATCCCTAAGAAATAATGGACGTATTAAGCACGCACGCTACCACGTATGACGCGCTTTAGAGTCACTCTGCCACGGAGCGAAATCCTCTGAAAAACAACCTTCAATAATTGCTTGCCTCATAGCACCTGTAAAACGGATCAAATGCGTGAGATTATGCAGACTCAAAAGTGTCAGACCAAGTAATTCTTTGTTGCGAATTAAATGATGAATATATGCCCTTGTATATCCAGTACAAGCTTCACAGTTACATGATGAATCTAACGGTCTGTAATCGTCTTTAAAACGAGAATTTCTTAAATTCCATGTCTCCCCATTTACTAATGCGCTCCCATGTCTTCCCAAGCGCGTGGGGATTACACAATCAAACAGATCTACACCATTTGCTACTGCTATTGCCATTTCTCTTAAGGTTCCAATTCCCATTAAGTACCTAGGTCGATCATGGGGTAATAAAGGACAGGTTTCCCGGACAATTTTGTGCATTTGATTTATTGGTTCACCTACGCTTACTCCTCCGATAGCAATCCCAGGCAAATCGAATCCTGAGACAATTTTTGCACTTAATTTCCTCAAATGAGGGAAGCACCCACCTTGAACTATTCCAAAAACTGCTTGATCATTTTTGGTATGTGCATTTATACATCTCTCCAACCAGTGATGAGTCCTTTTACAAGCCTCCTCAACATCTGATTCACTAGCAGGGTAAGGGGGGCATTGATCAAAAGCCATGGCGACATCTGAACCTAAAGCCATTTGAATTTCAATAGCTTTTTCAGGACTCAAAAAAATATGTTTACCATCTCTGGGACTTTGAAAAGAAACTCCTTCATCATCAATTTTATTTAACTTTGCCAAACTAAAGACTTGAAAGCCTCCTGAGTCAGTAAGTATTGGCTTATTCCAACACATAAATTCATGTAGTCCCCCTGCATCTTGAACAATCTTTTCTCCAGGTTGCAGATGAAGATGAAAAGTATTTGCAAGAATCATCTCTGCTCCTGTTTTCTTAAGCTGCTCAGATGTAACGCCCTTGACTGTTCCTAAAGTCCCTACTGGCATAAACCTAGGAGTATTTACGACTCCGTTTGGTGTTTTAAAAGAACCAACACGAGCTAATGTCGTATTACATCTGTTTTTTATTTGGAAATCAAAGAAGGGATTTTTCAATTATTCCTAAATATTCAATTACTTAAATTAGTTATATAACTAATTTGAGACCTAAGAAACAGTTGAGGTTGTAATTCTGATTTTTAAAAACTGGCTAAATGACCTTGCAGGTGCATGGGTTTTTTATACGATTTTACCTCAATGGCCAATAATTAAACCTGAATTCAAAAGGATTGCACGTTTTGCTCCTTTGATAGGGATTTTCATTGGCTTTTTACAATCATTTTTTTGGCTTTTATTGAATTACTTTAATTGGCCGATTAGTTCTATCGCCTTGATATCAATTGCAATTAGCATAGTCCTTACTGGTGGTCTTCATATTGATGGCTTAATGGATACTGCAGATGGTATTGGTGCAGGGCCATTAAAACGAATTGCGGCAATGAAAGATAGCAGAGTTGGGGCAATAGGAGTGCAAAGTTTAGTAGTCATTTTAATCCTTCAAATATCAGCAATAATCAAACTTGGTTTTTATGCACCTTTTGCCTTTCCTTTGGCTGCCTTCTGGGGAAGAATCTCACAAATTTTTGCTATAGGAAATTATGAATACATATTTAAGAAAGAATCAAAGTCTTTTCATCAAAAATACTGGAAAGGAATATCGTATGAAATAAGACCTTCTTTAATAATCATTTGCTTAGGAATAACATTTTTTTTATTTTTAAATCAAATAAATTTAACTAATAGCTTATTTTTGATAAATTGTGTTTTATCAGGTTTAATTACTTCAATATTAATCCCATACTTTTTAAATAAATATTTAAAAGGACTTAGTGGTGATAGCTATGGAGCAGTCTTAGTAATAACAGAAACGATTAATTTATTAATTTTAAGTATTATTTTATTTCCAAATTAAAAACAAAAGCGTTACCTGATTCAGGTAACGATTTTTTAAATAGGCTTGGATTAACTACTAATTTTAAATCTCCACCTACTTGTCTAGCTAAATCTCTAGCTAGAGCAAGACCTATCCCACTTCCAGACATTTTTGAACCACTTTCACCTCTAAAACCTTTCTTGAAAATCTTTTCTCTTTCTTCCTCATTTATTGGTATGCCCTCATCCCAAATACAGATTCCCTCTTCAGTGACTTCTATTCCAATGGGGGATTGAGGAGGGCTATAACGAAAAGCGTTTTCTAAAAGATTTGCCACAATTTCAGCAATAACACCCTCTGAAATGGATCTTGATTCCATCCAAGTTGGCCATTGCGAAGGACTAAACCATTTTCTTCCTTGTAAATTAGCTCTGGCTTTGGCTCTCTCAATCAATGGCTCTATTAAGCTTTTCACGCTTATAGAAGTCTCATTAGGTAAAAGAGGAGGCAAAAGTAATCTATTTGAGCCATCATCAGATTGAGGTAATTTGACTTGACTAAGTTGATCAAGTGCAGTCAAGTACTTATTAACTTGTGCTTGTTCAGTCATAAGACCTTTTACAAGATTTTCATGTTCACTTTCAGGGCCTATTTTTCTCAATAGAAGTTTTGCATAAGTTCCTAAAGCTGCTAATGGATTCCTTAGCTGGTGAACCATTAAAGAAATCTGCTCTTTTTGATCATCTAATTGATCTAGCAACCTTTTCCTATCAAGTTCAGAAGCAAGTGAGTTTGCGAGAGAAATTGACATTGATTGCAAGCGATGATCTAGATTCTCAGGCCAATCTTCTTCAGAGGGAATTCTCTCCGCACGAATAACACCTAACAATATTGACCCTTCTTGCAAGGGATACCATCTTCTGTTGGATGATGGTGTACGAAGGGCTTTATCAGTTTCAACTGGTTGTAATACTTTTTCTGACTTCGGCCACTGTCCTACTACTTCTAGCGTAGGGGAACCACTATCTCCAGATCTTGCTACATAAACAACAACATGTTCTAATTTTTGATCAGCTTGAAAGCCAACCAACTGCTGTTGAACAAAATTTAAAAACCTTTCTGAATACTTCATTGAGCTCATTATGAAATCCTAGATAAAAAACGAAGCATTCAAAAACTTGATAAATTTGAAAAAAGTATTAAGATGTTAATAAAGATTTTAGACAACTACTTAGGAGGTTATCTCAAAATTGATTCAAAAGTGAGCACTTAGAGTGACTTTTAGGCTACGGCAGAGATTGATGGGTAACCTCTGTAGTCGACTTTTAATTAATTTCAGAAAAAACCTTCCACTTCAGTATCAACTCTAATTTTCTAAAAAAAAGCCTCTAGCCTCAGCCAGAGCTAATAAAAAGCGAAACTTCTAACTCACACTCTCAAATAAAAAGGTAGTTTTTTCATGTCAAAAAAGCGTAAAAGAATTAGCAGACGAAGACTCGCGGGTCAGCGTGTTATGTCCCATGTTCCTATTTTTCATTTAGGAACTGGACAACACAAACCAGTAACTGCAGCTAGACGATTTATTGCTGAAGAGGGTTTATTTGCCCCAGCAATACTAAATGTACGCCGTAATGAGCACACTACTGATCGCTTCTTCTGGGGAGAAAAAGGTCTGTTTAGCGCTCAGTACGCTGAGGAAAATCACTTTCTTTTTCCTTCTTTAAGGATAATTGTTGAATTTCTTGGTGAAGATAAAATTTTCGCAGGATTAGAGCTTACTGCAGATGACTGGGAAGAAATCGAAGAGTATGAATACGCTTTTGTCTAACTTAGAAATTTTTGTTTAATTATTCCTCTGCAATGATCAATTAGATCTTTGTTTATTTCGTGCCCCCCTTCAAATAAATATAATTCCGATTCAATTCCATTCTTTCTCAAGAGATTAAAGCTCTTTTGAGAAGCTTCTTTAGGAACTACCTGATCCATAGACCCATGACAAAGGAATACAGGAGGCATATCTTTTAATGGTTCCCACTCAGGATGCGGATAAGAACTAAGTGCAAAAACTCCTTCAAATTTATTTTTTTTAGCAATATCTAGCGCCATAGCTCCTCCTTGAGAAAAGCCTAAAAGCAATGTTTTATTTAATGGTATCTTTTCAAAGCAAATGGTATTTAAACGCTTTTCCAAATCTAATACTGCACTAGGGACCTTATCCCATTCGTGAGGATACAAAGGATACCATTGCCTTCCTATACCGCTTGGATGCGTCTGAGGAGCAGAGAGAGAAAGAATTTCAAAACGATCTTTAAACCCTTCAATTAATAATTTTCCAACAGGCAATAAATCCTGTGCGTCAGCGCCCCAACCATGAAGTAAAACTAATCTATTTGTTGCGGATTCAGAATTTAAGGAGATTAGTTCAGTCATCATGAATGCAATATTTCAATTGAATGCGTAGGTTATTCAAAAGAATCGACCTTAAGAATAAAGATGTCACCGATAGCACTTCTGAGTGTCTCAGATAAAACTGGCTTAATTCCATTAGCTAAAGCATTAGTTAATGACTTTGGTTTCAAAATTATTTCAAGTGGAGGGACTGCAAAGTTAATAGAGAGTGAAAATCTACCTGTGACCCGAGTAGCTGATTACACAGGATTTCCAGAGATTCTAGAAGGAAGAGTGAAAACACTTAATCCCAAAATCCATGGAGGAATTTTGGCTAGAAGAGATAAAAAATCTCATCTAAATGATTTAAATGAACAAAACATCAATCCCATAGATTTGGTGGTTGTTAACTTATATCCATTTGAACAAACAATTTCAAAAAAAAATGTTTCCTGGGAAGAGGCTATCGAAAATATTGATATCGGAGGTCCAGCAATGATTAGAGCAGCAGCAAAAAACCATCAGGATGTTCTTGTTGTAACTAATCCAAATCAATACCCAGACTTAATTGATGCATATAGATTAAAAACAATAACTAATGAATTACGGAAAATCTATTCACAGAAGGCTTTTGAGCATACTGCCATTTACGACCTCACAATAAGTAAATGGATTGCCAATAAAATCCCTTCAAAAAAAGCTTCATGGTTGCAAGCCGTACCATTAAAACAAAAACTTAGGTATGGAGAAAATCCACATCAAAAAGCCTCATGGTATGGAGAGCCTGAAAAAGGATGGAGTGGGGCTAATCAATTACAAGGCAAAGAATTAAGTACAAATAATCTCCTAGATCTGGAAGCTGCATTATCTACTCTGCGTGAATTTGGATATGAAAATACTACAAATATAGATTCATACCAAAAAGCAGCAGTAGTAATTAAACATACAAATCCTTGTGGCGTCGCCACTGGAGATACTCCTTACTTAGCTATAAAAAGAGCATTGGATGGCGATAGAGTTAGTGCTTTTGGTGGAATTATTGCAATCAATTGCACAGTCGACGAAGCTGCTGCGAAAGAACTTGAAAATATATTTATTGAATGTATTGTTGCACCATGTTTTGATAATCAGGCCCAAGAAATACTGTCAAAAAAGAAAAATCTAAGGCTATTAGAATTAAAAGCTGAGTCTATCCAAAAAGCGGCTAAAAAACATATAAGAAGCATTCTTGGTGGTTTATTAATTCAGGATTCAGATGAACCCGATGTAGATAAAAAAGAATGGAAAAATGTTACAAACTTAATTCCAAACGAAATAGAATTAAATGACTTATCTTTTGCTTGGAAAATTGTTAAACATATACGATCAAATGCAATAGCAGTTGCATCTAATGGACAAAGTTTAGGAATTGGAGCTGGTCAAATGAATAGAATAGGCTCAGCAAAACTTGCTTTAGAGGCTGCTGGTATAAAATCAAAAGGGGCTGTTTTAGCAAGTGACGGTTTTTTCCCTTTCGACGACACAGTTAAGATGGCAGCAGATTATGGAATCACCTCAATTATTCAACCAGGCGGAAGTATAAGAGACAATGACTCAATTAGTGCATGTAATGACTTAGGTATAAAAATGGTTTTCACAGGAAAAAGACACTTTTTACATTGATATAAATTTAAGTTATTTGTTAGGTTGACAGACTAATTTTTTAATTTGGGATGATATATTTTATGTTCCTTTTGGATAGTAAGTTATTTTATTCGATTTTCTAAAAAGTGATAATCTTCCAGGGCCAGCACATAAGAAATAAAATGATATGGCTGCATAAATAGCTGACAATTCAAATATGTAATTGTGATTTTCAACTACCGCAAAAGGAAATCCTTCTAAACCAGTATCTATAAAATGAAAATACAAAGCAAACACCATAGTTGATAAAAGACCTAAGGAAGATAATCTTGCCAAAACACCTGTTGCTAATCCAATAGGACAAACTATTTGGGTTACCGCAGCCATATATGTCCATATCACAGGATCACCTGGAAGAAAGCTGAAGTATTTACCAACTACAAATTCTGCAAATCCTCCTGGATCACTTAATTTTTCCAAACCGTGGTGAACCATCAACAAACTAAAACTAATCCTGAGTACAAATATCGATAGTTCTCCAAGAATATTAACTTCACCCTCTGGACTCTGAACAACGACTTCAACCTTCTGAGAATCAGGATCATTAAGATTAGAATTTTTTGATTGAGCCATCTTCTACTAAAAACTAATAACTATCCTACGAGAGATTGGGGCAAAATTGTGTTTTTTTCTTATCAAAATTTTTCGCTTAATTTCATTAGCTTCTGAATGACATGTTCAACTACACGGTCAGGAGTTGAAGCCCCCGAAGTAATGCCTACACTAATATTTCCCTTTTGGAGAAAGCTTTCTTCTGTTATCAATTCTTCTCCCTCAAGTGGCATGTGGGTAATTGTATTAGTTTCCTCCCCAATTCGCTCTGGAGTATCAATATGAAATGAACGAATACCTCTACTAACTGCAATTTCTTGAAGATGAGTTGTATTAGAAGAATTGTATCCACCAATTACGACCATAAGATCAAGAGGTTCATCAACAAGAGAAAACATTGCTCCTTGCCTTTCTTCGGTAGCATCACAAATAGTATTAATAGCTAAAAAATGTTCGTTCAATTGAGCTGGGCCATATTTCTTCAACATAGTTTTTTCAAACAATCTTCCTATTTCCTCAGTTTCGCTTTTTAACATTGTCGTCTGATTAGCAACTCCAACTTTTTGCAAATCTTTATCTGGATCAAAACCTTTAGATGATGCTTTTGAAAAACGCCTTAAGAAATCTTCTCTATTTCCTTTTCCTAGAATGTAATTAGCGACATATTTTGCCTCCTCAAGGTCAAATAGAACTAGATAAGTCCCTGCGAAAGAACTAGTAGCTAGTGTTTCTTCATGTTTATATTTGCCATGAATAATTGATGTGAATGTATGTTTTTTATGCTTTTCAACTGTGTGCCAAACTTTTGATACCCAAGGACAAGTAGTATCAATAATATGGCAACCTCTATCGTGTAAAAGCTGCATATCTTGCACTGTTGCTCCAAATGCAGGAAGAATCACTACATCTCCATCTTTAACAGCTGAAAAATCCTTTATACCTTTTTCTTCAGAAATAAACAGGACATTCATTTTTCTTAAATGGTCATTCACAGAAGGGTTATGAATAATTTCATTAGTGATCCATATTCTTTCATTTGGATAATGCTTCCTCGTCTCATAAGCCATTGCTACTGATCTTTCTACCCCCCAACAAAAACCAAAAGCTTCTGCAAGTTTTACTTTTAATCTTCCATGCTCTAAAAGATTTCCATTTTCTCTGATAGATCCAATTAATCCACTTTGATAAGCCTCTGCAAGTGCCTGAGCTCGCTTATTTGCAGAGCCAAATCCTCTGCGGTTATAACGATCAGATTTATGAAGAGTTTGCTTGAAGGCTTGAGTATCCATTTCAATTACAAAGTTAAAAAAAATTGATAGGATTCTCATCAATATTAAACCACACTAAAAAGCCCGGATAAATTCCGGGCTTTTTTAAATTTAATGTAAGAGAATCAAACAAAGAAATTAGCTAGAAGCAAAGTCAGGATAAGCCTCCATTCCATGCTCTCCAATATCAAGACCCTGAATCTCCTCTGCTTCGCTAACTCTGATACCTCCGAAGAAGCCACCAATAATTTGCCAAGCGATCCAGCATGTAACAACAGTCCAGATACCATAAGCAGCTGCACCTAATGCTTGAATAAAGAATTGGTTTATACCTCCTCCATTGAGAAGACCAATTCCAGCAGCGCCTGGATCCATACCATCAACGCCCCAAAGGCCGATAACAATAGTTCCCCAAACCCCACAAACACCGTGAACTGAGAACGCACCTACTGGATCATCAATACCTGCAGAATCTAAAGCAGCTACTGCAACTACTACGATTAATCCACCCACTGCTCCAGCAAGCCAAGAGCCAGCGAAAGTCATGTTGCCACAACCAGCAGTAATGCTTACTAGTCCAGCAAGAATGCCATTAATGATCATTGTCAAATCAGGCTTTCCGGAAGTAATTGTAGATAAAACTGTAGCTGCAATTGCACCGCCAGCTGCAGCCAGAGTTGTTGTTACTGCTACATAAGCAACATATTGATCCATAGCCAATTCGGAGCCAGGATTAAATCCATACCAACCAATCCATAAGATTAGTGCTCCTAAAGTGGCAATAGCCATATTATGACCAGGCATAGCTTGGGCCTTGCCATCTACAAATTTGCCAATACGGGGTCCAAGAAGCATCGCTCCAACAAGACCAGCCCAGCCTCCTACTGAGTGGACAATAGATGAACCAGCAAAATCAATAAAGCCAAGTTCAGAAAGCCAACCTCCATTCCACTGCCAGCTACCAGCAATTGGGTAGATGAATGCAGTTAGAACAATAGAGAAAACAACAAATTCTCCAAATTTGACTCTTTCAGCCACCAAACCAGAAACGATAGTTGCAGCAGTACCAGCAAAAGCAGATTGGAAAAGGAAATCTACAGCTGGGACAAGACAACCAGTATCACCAGCGGCAGCACACTCTAATGCGCCAGAAGGGTCAGGATCAACAAATAAGCCCTGGAAATAAAGCCAACCATCAATGACTGAACCGCCATACATAAGGGAATATCCAATTACCCAATAGGCAGTAACAGCAAGAGCAAAAACGAATAGGTTTTTAGCTAAAATATTTACCGCATTTTTTTGACGGCACATACCAGCTTCAACCATTGCGAATCCTGCGTTCATAAAAATAACGAGGATTGTGGCAATAAATAACCAAAGGTTGTCGGCTAAGAATGCAGCTGCCTGAGGTCCAGTTAAATCTGAAAGAGCGACCTCGGCGCGTGCAGAGAAAGTGAATACACCTAATCCCAAAAGCGCCAATGGGACAGAGGCAAGCCATGCCCAAGACTGACTTCTTCTAAAACCTTTAATGCTTCTCAGTAGAAGCATTGGCCCGTTTAAAAGACTTGCGTCTTGAAGACGAGAAGTAGTTCGCCTTGGAGGCGATTGCAAAGCAGTGGTCATAAATGATGCTTACTGCGAAAAAAGAAATGGATGGTTAATCCAAAATTTATACATTTATGAATATGCACGCAACATAGATACAAAAGATGTACGTGTTTATACAAAAAAAAACTTTAATACCTAAGAATTGTATTAGTTGATACTTTTTTTTGTGTTCATTAAAGAACTTATTACTTAATTCTTCTGAAAAAAAAGTTTTGACACATGAACTATAAGATATACCATCTAGTCCAAATATAAATAAAACCTTTAAGATTTAGTGATTCCAGCCTTATTTTTGGAATTCCCTAAAGGGTTTAATCCCCTCCCATGAGATGCGATCATGAAAAAAGCCAAAAGAACAAGGAATTACCTCTAAACCCTTAATTAAGGCATCTCTGAATAGTTCTCCATATCGAGGGTCAGCAGAATCACCAGGTGCAAAAATTTCCATATCTTTTCGACTAATACAGGGAATTAAAACTGCTCTTGAATCAGGGCAAACATCCATTAATTCCTTCAGATGTTTTTGACCTCTTGTCGTAACTGTATCTGGGAACAATGCTAATGATTTATCGCACCAAGTCGTATTTTTAACCTCAACATATATCTTCCTAAGATCTAAATTGCTATTTTCTGGCTCAAGCAATAGGTCTATTCTACTTTTACCTCCTTTGCCATAAACCACTTCAGGTTTGATTATGGATATTGCACCCAATTCTTTCTCTAAACCATTTGCCTCAATTAAATGCTTAATCAACTTATTTGGCAAAGATGTATTAACACCTGCCCAACATTTTTTGTTCTCGATATAACTAGGTACCTCAGCTTGCTCCCAAGACCAATCTAATTTACGTTTAGGTGAAGGAGAATACCTAAGCCTGACTCGACCCCCAGGCCACAAAACCCCTTTCATTGGACCTGTATTTGCACAATGGGCAGTAACAATTTCTCCATCATCAAGCTCAACATCAGCCAAAAATCTCTTATATCTCTTAATTAAAATTCCCTCTCTAAGAGGAGGAAACTTAATAATGGTTTTTCCAATTTCAATCACTTAATTAACATCCAATAGAACAAAAAACTCAAAATAATTCAAGAAATGAAAGCTCTCTATTTTCAGATTTAACATGACGAAAACAATAAAAGAAATTGCTTTCATTGTAACTTTAGGAACTTTATTCAGCAAATTTGGAGGCATGGCAAGACAATTGGTTATTGCTGGTGCTTTTGGAATTAGCGCTTCATATGATGCATATAATTATGCTTATATTATACCTGGCTTTTTCTTAGTTCTCTTAGGAGGCGTTAATGGACCATTTCATAACTCAATGGTTACTCTCTTAGCAGATAAAAATAAAGTTGAGAGTAAATTATTTATAACTTCAATAAATACTATATTAACTCTATTATTATTACTAGTAAGTGTTTTTATTTTCTTTTCGTCAGACTTTTTTATCAATTTAGTAGGGCCTAGTTTAACTGCTGAAGTCAAAGAGATGGCATCCTCTCAATTAAAAATAATGTCTCCAATCGTATTTATATCAGGTTTAATAGGCCTAGGATTTGGATCACTTAATGCCAAAAAAGAGTTTTTTATTCCCTCTATATCACCTTTAATTTCAAGCTTAATAATTATCATTGCTATTGCCGACTTTTGGCTAAACAAAGGAAATACAACAGACCTATCTGAATTAGATATTAAGGGAGGCGTTATTCTAGCCAAGGCAACATTTATTGGAGCTCTCTCTCAATATTTAATTCAAATACCATTCCTAATCAACAAAGGAATATTTTCTATACGTTTCTCAATACAAACAAAATATTCAGAACTAAAAAGAGCCTGGAAAATGATTGCTCCTGCATCACTTTCTTCAGGAATGATGCAAATTAATGTTTTTACTGATTTATTTTTCGCATCAAAAATTATAGGTGCCGCAGCTGCTCTAAGTTACGCTAACTTTCTCATACAAGCTCCTCTTGGAATAATATCAAATACAATTTTAATTCCATTATTACCAGTTTTTGTTAGTTTAAGGTCTCGAGAAAACCATCCAAAACTGATCAAAAAAATCCATCAGGGATTCTTTCTTTCTTCAACTTCGATGGTATTTTTAGGCTCTATATTTGTTTCACTTTCTACCCCAATAGTAATATTAATATATGGAAGGGGTTCCTTTAATCAGAATGCAATAGATGTGGTAAGTCAACTTTTAATTGCTTATGGTATAGGTATGCCTTTTTATCTAATAAGAGATCTTTTAGTTAGAATTTTTTATGGAATAGAAGATGCAAAAACACCATTTAGAATATCAATTATAGCAATAGTACTAAATTTTTTCTTTGATTGGTTTCTAATAGGAGGCCCAAGTCCATGGGGCGATCTATCGCCTCTAAATCTAGGTGTAAATGGATTAGTATTTTCAACTACATTCGTTAACTTTTTTGCTTGTATACTTTTATTATTAAAATTAAATAAAATATTGAATAATCTCAACTTAGTTAAAATACTCTATCAAAATCTTAGAATTATTTTTATAGGTTTTATTTGTGGAACCAACTCATTTTTTATTTTTAATATAATTAATTTACCTTATGGATTCATTTTTTTATTTTTCAAAATTTTAATATCATCTGGAATGAGTCTTCTTATATTTAATTATCTAGCAATTATTCTTAAAATTGATGGTATTTTTGAAATTAATAAGTCTTTAAAAAAAAGATTTATTTCTCTTTAAGTAATACATCTTTTTCTGATCTAACTTTCAGTGGAATTTCTAAACAATTAGATTGATCAGTTTTAACTCCACTTACTGAAAGAATTCTTGCTTCGATACCAAACTCCTGAAAAGCAATTTCCATTTCTTTCATTAATTCCTTTTCGACCTGAGCTTCAGCATCGGCTACTTTACCAATAAGTCTTTCACCTAATCGACCAATACGCTGTCTTACAACCTCTCGAGCATTAGTAACCTGGATGATTAACAAGAATATTAAAGCAATTGCTCAAATTTTATCTGCAATATGGTTCTAAAATTTCCTCAAGGTCAAAAAGTTGATTTGATGGAATTAATCTTGATAGCGGCAATCTAGTTTCGCCGCCACCAAGTTTGACTTGAATAGCTTCAAGACCCTTTCTAGCTGCAACATTTGAACCTTGTGAAAAATAAGCCTGACATTCGATAGCTAAATCCTTAGCAAGGCCAGCATCACCCAAATAAAGATTCCAATTTCCTACTTTAATAAATAATCGATCAGCTATTGAAATCGTTAGCTCACGAATTTGAGATGAATCATTAGAAGTGGACATGAAATCAAAGTTTTATCATTAATAAAGACCTTAGATAGAGATTGGCTATTGTCTAAAAATGAAGGCAGAAAAACTTGCTTGTGGTTCACATTCATATTTTAATGAATTTTTAAAGCCTAGATAAAAGATATTTTTCTATTCTTAGGGAGTTAATCTGATATTGTTTTTTTGTGCGCCTGTAGCTCAGCGGATTAGAGCATCTGACTACGGATCAGAGGGTCGGGAGTTCGAATCTCTCCAGGCGCGTTTTAAAAATATGTAAATCCTTATATATTCAGAAAATAAGAGAAATTTTTCCCTCATTAGACTAAACATATGTTTACTATCACAACATAAATAAAGGTATAAAGTGACTATTAAATCTTCTTTGGTGGAATGTGATCCTAGTGTTGCAAAATTAATAAAAAACGAATTATCAAGACAAGAAACTCATTTAGAACTTATTGCAAGTGAAAATTTTGCCTCCAATGCAGTGATGGAGGCTCAAGGGTCAGTACTAACAAACAAATATGCTGAAGGTCTTCCAAGCAAACGTTATTACGGAGGATGTGAGTATATCGATGAAATTGAAAAGCTAGCAATCGAAAGAGCAAAAAAACTTTTTAATGCAAACTGGGCAAATGTCCAGCCGCATAGTGGGGCTCAAGCAAACTTTGCCGTTTTCCTAAGCCTTCTAAAGCCAGGTGACACGATTATGGGAATGGACCTATCCCACGGTGGTCACCTCACGCATGGCTCTCCCGTAAATGTTAGTGGTAAGTGGTTTAAGACATGCCACTACGAAGTTAATAAAGAAACCGAAATGCTCGATATGGACGCGATTAGAAAAAAAGCTATTGAAAATCAACCTAAACTAATAATTTGTGGATTCTCAGCTTATCCACGGAAAATTGACTTTCAGGCTTTCAGATCAATTGCTGATGAAGTCAATGCTTTCTTACTAGCTGATATTGCTCATATTGCTGGTTTAGTTGCCAGTGGACTTCACCCAAACCCCATTCCATATTGTGACGTAGTTACTACTACGACCCATAAGACCCTTAGAGGCCCTAGAGGTGGACTGATTCTCTCGAAAAACGAAGAGCTAGGGAAAAAGCTTGATAAAGCAATATTCCCAGGCACACAAGGAGGTCCGTTAGAACATGTAATAGCTGCCAAGGCAGTGGCATTCAAAGAAGCTTCAGAATCCGAATTCAAGCTTTATTGTCAAAAAGTAATTTCTAATGCACAAGCTTTAGCTAATCAACTTCAAAAAAGAGGTATATCCATTGTGAGCAAAGGAACTGACAACCACATAGTTCTTCTTGATTTAAGAAGCATTGGTATGACAGGTAAAATTGCTGATCAATTGGTTAGTGACATTAAAATAACAGCCAACAAAAACACTGTTCCTTTTGACCCTGAATCCCCATTTGTTACTAGCGGTCTAAGGCTAGGCTCAGCAGCCCTTACTACTAGAGGGTTTGATGACGAAGCATTTAAAGATGTTGGTAATATTATTGCGAATAGACTTCTTAATCCTAATGATGATGAAATAAAGGAAAAATCAATCAAAAAAGTATCTGAACTTTGCAATAGATTTCCTTTATACAGTGAAAATATCTGAAGAAAATATTACTGATAATAAAAATAACTACGGTGCAGAGATTCTGTGCATTGGAAGTGAATTACTTCTTGGAAATATTGTCAATACGAATGCCAGATGGTTGGCAGATCAATTGGCAATTTTAGGCATATCTCATTTCCGACAAACTGTAATTGGAGATAATACTATAAGACTGGAAGAAGCAATTATAGAAGCATCTAATCGAGCTGAGTTCTTGATCACAACTGGTGGGCTTGGACCAACTCCAGATGATATAACAACTCAGGTAATTGCTAAATCTTTTAATACACCCCTGGAACAAAGAAGTGAGATTTTGCTTGATCTAAAAGCAAAATTAAAAAATAAGTATCCAAAATTATCTGAAAGTCAAAAAAAGCAATCTTTTGTCCCAAAGGGATCCATAGTTATAAATAATAAATATGGGACAGCTCCAGGTATTATCTGGAGTCCTAAGGATGGTTTTACAATACTAACTTTCCCAGGAGTGCCTAGTGAATTAAAGGAAATGTGGCTGAATGAAGGATCAAAATGGTTAATTAATAATAATTCTTCAAAAAAAACTATTTCTAGTAAAGTCTTGCACTTTACTGGCATTAGTGAGTCAACATTGGCAGATAAAATTCCTCATTTACTTAGAAAAAATAATCCTACTATTGCAACTTATGCTAGCACTGGAGAAGTAAAAGTACGTATCACAGCAAAAGGAGAGGATTTAGATCAAGCAAATAGATTTATAGCACCTGTTGAAAAAGAATTAATTCAACTAAATGGATTAAAATGTTTTGGAGTAGATAATGATACTCTTGAAGAATCAGTATTTAAATTACTACTACAAAGAGAGGAAACAGTTGCTGTCGCAGAATCGTGTACTGGAGGTGGTATAGGCTCTACACTCACCAAAATTCCTGGGTCTTCAAAAATTTTTTATGGTGGTGTAATCGCATACAGTAATTTAATTAAGCAAGAGATACTAGATGTCCCTGAAGAAGTAATTAATACATATGGAGCAGTCTCAAAGGAAGTAGTTGAATTAATGGCCAAAGGTGTACAAAAAAAATTCAAAGTCAATTGGGCCATATCAGTTAGTGGAATTGCAGGTCCTACTGGGGGAACCAAAATCAAACCAGTTGGTTTAGTCAATTTTTGTATTAAAGGTCCAAAAACACTTTTAACTTGGGAAGAAAAATTTGGATCTAATAAGACAAGAGAAGATATTCAAAAATTAAGCGTTATAAATGCTCTTGATAGATTACGTTTATCTATACTCATGAAAAGCTAAGTCACTATTATTGGATTTTTAAATTGAGTTCTGGAACGCTCTACGACAAAGTTTGGAACTTCCATAGGGTAAAAGAACTACCTGGAGGATCAACGCAACTTTTTGTTGGCCTTCATTTAATTCACGAAGTAACTAGCCCACAAGCTTTTTCAGCCATTCATGAGAAAAATCTTAAAGTCAAATTTCCTAATCTAACAATTGCAACTGTTGACCATATAGTTCCAACATCTAACCAGCAGCGTCCTTTTGCTGATCCTCTTGCTGAAGAAATGCTTTCTACTTTAGAAGCAAACTGCGCACATCATGGAATTAAGTTTCATGGAATTGGGAGCAATTCTCAAGGAGTAGTTCATGTTATGGCACCAGAATTAGGATTAACCCAACCTGGAATGACGGTTGCTTGCGGAGATTCACATACATCAACCCATGGAGCATTTGGAGCAATTGCATTTGGTATTGGAACAAGTCAGGTAAGAGATGTTTTAGCCAGTCAAAGTTTGGCAATGAAAAAATTAAAAGTAAGAAGAATTTGGGTAGATGGCTCATTGCAAAAGGGAGTTTATGCAAAAGATCTCATTCTTCACATAATTCGCCATCTTGGAGTTAAAGGAGGGGTTGGATTTGCTTATGAATTTGCTGGTCCTGCTATAGAGAAACTTTCAATGGAGGGAAGAATGACTATATGCAATATGGCCATCGAGGGAGGTGCTAGATGCGGTTATATCAATCCAGATGAAATTACTTTTCAATATCTAAAAGGGAAAAAATATTCTCCCAAAGCTCACGAGTGGGATAAAGCTATTACCTGGTGGAAAAGTTTAGCTAGTGATTCAGAAGCTAAATTCGATGATGAGATTCAATTAGATGGATCATCAATAGAACCTACAGTTACTTGGGGCATAACTCCTGGTCAAGGAATTTCAATCAAAGAAAAAATTCCTAACCCTGAGTTACTTCCACAAAATGAACAACAAATAGCTAAAGACGCATGCAAATATATGGATCTAACGCCAGACAAACCAATAGAAGGAACATCCATTGACGTTTGTTTTATAGGTAGCTGTACCAATGGAAGATTAAGTGATCTCCAAGAGGCATCTAAAATTGTCAAAGGTCATACAGTAGCTACTGGGATTAGAGCATTTGTTGTTCCTGGTTCTCAAAAAGTTGCGAAAGAGGCTAAACAAAAAGGAATTGACAAGATATTCCTTAAGGCCGGTTTTGAATGGAGAGAACCAGGTTGCTCTATGTGTCTTGCAATGAACCCAGACAAATTAGAGGGGAGACAAATAAGTGCTAGTTCTAGTAATAGAAATTTCAAAGGCAGGCAAGGCTCGGCCAATGGTAGAACTTTATTAATGAGTCCAGCAATGGTTGCAGCCGCTGCCATAAATGGGAAGATTACTGATGTCCGAAAACTACTCAAAGACTAAAACCCAAATAAACTTATCTTTAGATGAAACAAGACTTTCCAAAAGGTGAAATCAAATCAATCAAAGGTCGCGGCTTTGTCATTAAAGGCGACGATATTGATACCGATAGAATAATTCCTGCAAGATTTCTCAAATGTGTAAGTTTTTCCGCTTTAGGAGAACAAGTATTTGCAGATGACAGAAAAGAACTCAAAGGTAGTCACCCGTTTGATCTTGGTCAAAATAAAGGAGCAAATATACTGATTGTTAATGATAACTTTGGTTGTGGTTCAAGTCGTGAACATGCACCACAAGCGCTTATGAGATGGGGGATACGATTAATAGTGGGAGAAAGTTTCGCAGAAATTTTCTTTGGGAATTGCCTTGCACTCGGGATACCTTGTCTAACAGCATCAAAGAAAGAAATTACTAAATTACAAAACTTAGTTGATGAAAATCCTAAACAAATTTGGTTTTTCAATCTTAATGATCTGACAATTACTAATCAAAAAGAACTTATACAACTGAGCCTTGAAGAAGGAGCATACAAGATGCTTGACTCAGGCAAATGGGATGCAACTTCTCAACTACTAGATGAAGGAGAAAGAATTATGAAAACAGTTAAAAGTTTACCTTATCTGAATAATTTTAATCAATAAGTCTAAAAAATTGCTTTAACAGAATTATCAAAATTAAATCCATTTAAACGAAAGTATAAAGCACCTGCCTCATTATTAGGGTGATAATAAATTCCAAATTCATATGCTCTCTTATGCAATATAAGACCTAATTTTGTATCATAATATTCTCCATAATTTTTTGAATTCTTATCGATATTTAAATTTGAATCAATATCAAAAATCAAAGGGCCATATACTTGCTGCATAAAACTTATATTTAGTGTCTTCAAATCAATCGCATTATCAAATTTAAATGGACTATTTCCAGCTTTAATTTTTACACCTGGCATAATAGATAGTTTTGTATAATCGAGAAATTTTCTCTCTAATTTACCTAATCTAATCTCAGGTCCAATGCTGAACTTAATAAAAATCTGATCTCTACCATCTTCATACTTATAATAAGCTGAATTAATATTACTTCTAAAAACTAATTCAGGATTAATTAAAACAGGAGAGAAACTAATCTCATTATTTTGAGAAAGATTATTGTGATCAGGCTTCCACATTTCATATTCACTATCTAAAGAAGAAAAAATGCTAGATCGCCAAAGACTAATCATTTCAGTGTTACTAAGTTTCTCTGCTTCATAATTAGCTATTCCGAATTTCAGATTAAAGTTATTTCTTAGTTCACCAACTTTAAAATAGCGAGACTTTTCAATAAAGCCTCCATATGCAGATTTGATTTCGGTCTCACCAATTGTTCCATTCCAAGCTCTAGATCTATAAGTAGTAAAAATATTAAAACTTGAATCATCCATAACAGGCATTTTAAAATATTTTCTAATAGATGAAGAATGTCTGATTCCTTTTAAAATCCTATTTGTATTTAATGTACTAAAATCATTTAAACTTTCGAAATTCCAATCTTTATAATTTCCATATATTTTCATATTCAAACCAAATAAATCGAAAAAATTAATTCTTTTATTATCTTCACTTTGAGTGCTTCTATAACTATTAGTCTTGCCTAAAATAGCTCGATTGATTAAAAACTGAGGCTGAAATTCAAATTGTATATTATTATTAATTTCTGTCGAATTACTTTTTCTTATTAAAACCAGTCCATCTCGATCTTGAGAATCTAAGATTAATTGAAATTTATTTTTCTTACTTTTCTCCCGTCCAAATATTCTTTTACCAAGATAGATTTTGGTTCTCCTCTCGAGAATTAAATTAGTTTTAGAAGATGTAATAATTAATTTTTCATCATCTTCTTCTGCAATAACATCTATTCCCTCAAAAGAAATTTGATGTGGATCAAATGGATCATTTGTAAAAATAATTTTATTAGATTTCCAACCGTTTTCTTTAATGCTTATTAAATCTGATTTAAATCTCCAGTTATTAATTGCACCTATTGATTTATTAGATCTAGTGATTTTATTTTGCGGTACTTTTATATTTCCTAGACTAAACTCTAGTCCATCCTTATAAGTAGTTTTTTCTTCTGATTTTAATTTGTTTATAGATCTATTATTTTCAATTGTTATTTCTCTATTTGAATGAATTGTTAAATCATCTAATACATTTTCAATATCTAATATTCCATATGAATCTTTAATAGTTCCTTCTTTCTTTAATAAATTAAATCTAAATTCTTCACCTCTAAAATATTGTCCACCTTTAATAAATCTAATATTACCCTCTGCGAATAAGATCCCCGTTGATTTTTCATAACTTAATATATCAGATCTTAAAATTCCACCATTAATTATAGCCTTAACATTACCCTCAGCCAGATAAAGATCTTGATCATAGTCGTATTGCTTATCAGATAAAACCTTCAAGGTCAAAAATATATTTTCTTTGTTTTCTAGTTTTAAATTTTCTTTAGTTAAATTTTGAGAGGTAATAGCTAGAGAGCCAACAGAAAAATTGTAATTTTCATCCTTATTTAAAATCCTATAAAAATTCTCTTTTCCAATAGCAGCATCGAATATCGACAAAAAATTAACTAACCCCAGAAATCCAAGGCTTAGCAAATACATATATTTTTCTTTCGCCGCCAAATCAGTTAAGCCGACGAAAGGAATGATACTGAATAAAGCAATTACAGGAGGTTGCTTAGTCCAGTAATTAGCGTGTCATTATTAGTCCTGAGGACTTTCCAAATCTTTTCTATTTGGTGTCCTTGTTGGATCACTAGCCAAGAAACCAAATAAAAAGATCCCGACAAAGAAAAAGACGACCGTATAGACGGAAATCTTGAGGGCAAGCATGAATACGAACTAACTAATTAGAGAATAAACCTATCCTATAAAGTCAATAACTCCAATCAGAAAATCAAAGGTGTTACAGACTTTTGGAAATAGAAAAATAGATTTTTACATAGAGATCCAAACAAAAACCAATGAAATCAAGGAGTATCGATGAAAAGATCAGATTTTTTTCTAATTAAAATCCCCAAAAATCTTAACTTTTTTTTTTTTTTTTCATAAATCACTTCTTTTTTCGAACTATTTCAGAAAATTTTTTCCAATTATCATTATTTTTTAGGACATTCCATCACAAGTTTCTACAGTATCTTCTTCTTTTGGACAAGTTCTCATACAATATCTTGACTCATACAAATCTGAGCTTAGAAAAACGACATGGGACAAAAAACAGCACTTGGATCTTTGCTGAAATCTATCGGCAATTCTGGACAAGGAAAGGTTGTACCAGGTTGGGGAGCAACACCAGTAATGGCATTTATTGGCATTTTACTACTGGTCTTTTTAGTCATTATGCTCCAAATTTATAACCAATCACTTCTTTTGCAAGGCTTTTCAGTCGACTGGAATGGCTGAATTGATTAAATTCTGATTAGTTAAGGTTCGCCCATGAATATTTTTGGGGTTGGTTTGCCAGAAATAGCAGTTATTGCTGGATTAGCACTTGTTATTTTTGGTCCAAAACGTCTACCTGAACTTGGGCGAACAATTGGAAAAACACTCAAAGGTCTTCAAAGCGCCTCGACAGAATTTGAGCGTGAAATCAAAAATGCAATGTCTGAAGACGAGTCTGCAAATGAAAACATTGTGGACAAAGAAAATTAATTACTCCAAAACTAAATTAGTTATATCTCACTACTAGAATCAACAATGATTCTTTTGCATCGGTATGGTTTCTGATGAATTGAAATTATTAGTTGGCTTAGGTAATCCTGGGGATGAATATATGAAAACTCGTCACAACGTAGGATTTATGGTTCTAGAAGAAATAGCGAGACAAAATAATTGCACCTTTCGTGAAAATAAAAAGCTCTATGGAAAAACTTGCGAAATTGGCTCAGGTCTTAATAAAACGCGGCTTTTAATGCCTAACACATATATGAACGAAAGCGGAAAATCAGTGCGATCCGCAAAAGATTGGTTTAATTTTGAAAACGATCAATTGTTAGTTTTAGTAGATGATATGGATCTTCCTTTAGGAAAAATAAGAGTACGTTCTCAAGGAGGTTCAGGAGGTCATAATGGATTAAAAAGCATTATCAATCATCTTGGTACTACAGAGTTTAAGAGACTAAAAATTGGAATAGGCGCACCAAGTGATATTCAAAAAGAAAGAAAGTCTAAAACTGTTTCTCATGTTTTAGGAAGATTTTCAAAAGAAGAATATGAAATAATAAATTTCATCATTAAGGAAGTAATGAATTGTATTGAGTCAATCACTCAGAATAATTGGGAAAAGATAACTACTCGACTAAATTCTTATAAACCAGAAAATTCACAACTTTAGAAAATGTATCATAAGCCATCAACTACTGCCTATCTGCAGATTCATAAACAATGCTTTAATCAAAAAAAATTAGAGGGCATAGTACGTGCAGGAGATTTTGAATGGAACTTTATTTGGGCTTTCAATCAGGGACAACTATTTGTCGAACCCCCTCTAGGGAGAGCTCTAATAAAAGATGCGTTAGAACGCTATTTAGTTAAAGCAGATTATAAACTTGAATCTGGTGGAGATTACATTTTTACAGTTAGGTCCAAATTTTAATATCTAATGTATTCGGCCAAGTCAACGTATGTTTTGAAAAATCTTCCAACAAAATCAATGCCACAATAGGATCAAGATTTTCAGGAGGAAAAAGTATTTCTTTTGGAAGCCAGCGAATCAAACAATTTGGTGGCCAAATCTCCCAGTATCTAAATCTTGCTCTTATTGTTGATCCTCTTTCGTTAACATAGTTAAAGTTAAAAATATTTTTCATTTTTAATTCATTTTCTATATACTTACAATTTGTTCCATTACCAATGATTATTTTACTAATCTGGTAATTTTCATTCCAAAGTGAAACCAAGTCAGAAAATCTATTTAATGAAGATACTCCTGCTTCAATAACATTTCCAGATTTGATATCAGCTATTATCAAGCCGCACTTATTCTTTCCAGGATCTATAGATACAAATACACTCATTTTGTGTCTTTTCTATAAACTTTCTTTAAAGCTTGTAACTCTAATGATATTGCAACCTTATCTGCACTTTGACTATTGTCTAAAGCTTTCGCAATAATTTGGAAATCTCCATATTTTCTACTAACTAAGTTTTTGCCTAAATTGTTAATCTGATTAGCATTGATTTTCAACTCAGAGCTTAAAGACCCTCGCCTCTTAACCTCTGCTAAAGTAGAAGCAAGTAAAAGTTTAATCTTTTTTCTTATCGAATCTGAATTAGATTGAGCTAAATATATATATTCTTTAGCAATAACTTCTCCTTTTTTAGTAATATTTTTATTTAATGTAATCTCAGGGAAAGCATACACATAGTTTTCACCTCTAAGTATATTTCCTGCTGATTTTATACTGACTACCCAACTCCTATTATCAGAAATTATTTTTTCAAGTTTTTCAATATGATCTTTCCTTACTAAAAGTATTCTACGATACTTTGATTGATTAGTTTTCGCTAAATTGAATGCATATAAGTTTGCTTGCTGAAGTATAGTTTCAATCTCTTTTTTTATATCATCATTTTTATCTATCTGTATAGTCTTAGTTAAAAGCGATTGTCCACTACTTATTACCACATCTCCACTTCTTAAAGCATATAAATTTTTTTCTAATTTTTTTAATTCCAACTCCCTTTCCGAAATCTTTGCTTGAATATCCTCTAATTCAAATAATCCAACCCTTAACTGACCATTAAAAGCAACCATAATTGCGAATGAAATAGCACTAATAATACTTCCAGTAAAAACAGTTATTAAAACAGCTGTACTTTTAGGCCTTAACTTAAAAATACTTAAACGTGCTTTTCCAACTCTTGTTCCTAAACGATCTCCCAAAGTAGAAAGTATCCCACCTAGGATCAATAGTGAGAAAATTAAAAGCCAACCAGTCACAGAAAGAAAGAGGAAGAATTAAATCAAGTCCCCTAAACATTAGTATGCAATGGGCTTCAATTAAATCTTTTTGCTAAAGCAATTGGATCAAATATAGTTATTTTTTTTCTATCAATTGCTAATAATGAGGAACTTTTCAACTCACCAAGTAATCGCGTAATAGTAACTCTTGTTGAACCTATAGCTTCAGCAATAGCTTGATGAGAAAGTCTTAAATCAATTGTTACTCCTTGCTCCCCAGGGACACCAAAGTCTCTGCACAAAACAAGTAAAAAGCTTGCAAGACGAGAAGACATATCTCTGTGTGTCAAGGTTTCTATCATCGTTTCAGTTTGAAGTACTCGACTTGATAAACCTTGAAGCAAAAGTAATCCCACTGAAGCATCTTGCTCAATTGCATTTTTCACTGAAGCAGCTGGAGCCGCAACAAGCTCTACACGTGTAAAAGCAATGGCATGATAAAAACGATCAGATCTATGCCCTGTCAATAGAGATAGAACGCCAAAAAGACTATTTTCTCTCAATAAAGAAACCGTTATTTCTTCGCCCGTTTCATAAACTCTACTCAATCTAACTGCTCCTCGCCTTATCAAATAAACCCTTTCAGCAGGATCGCCAGGAAAAAAAATTGTTTTTGACCTATCAACGATCTCAGTAGAGACTCCATCAAGAGATTTAATTACATCCAAAAGTGTTTTGTTTGGAGGCAAAGAAGATGATGAATTAACAGCCATCTGGCTATTTCTCTGTTGGTTGAAACGGGTAAAGCCACGATATGAAGTGACCATATTTAATTTATTGTTCAAAGAACATTAATTACTTAAGAAAAAACGATATGTAGCCATGGCGACTTTTTTAGCCCTAAGTCACCAACTAAATAATTACTTACTCTAAAATTCTATCTTTTAAAGCCTTCAAGTTTGAAACTCTCTTAAAAAGTATCAAAAGTTTCATTTGTTTTCATCTTTTCTTATGGCCGCTTTAATTTATTCAAAAGCAATAAAAATTTTGATTTTATTATTTCAGACACCACAGATAGTGTTTATTTGGTTGATTAGATTTTTTCTCCCGCTAGATTAATAAAGTGACAACAAGGTCAAAATTGAGATGAATGCACAAATCAGCATTAATGCTCAACAAAGAGGTTTATCAACGCCTAACGAGCCTTCGCTTCGGCCTGTCCCCAATGGCAATCCTTTACAGCTAGTCACAACGCAAGGACAAGTTCAAATCCACACTTCTACTTTTAGAGGCAGTTTTTCTATTGTTCTTAGTGAGGCTCTAAGATCTGCAGGATTAGGAAGCAACGTTTTAGTATCTCAATTTTTGAAAGGTGGAGTTAATCAAGGACCAAATGGAGCCATAAATCTATGCGGGCGTCTGGAATGGCTAAGACCAGCTATTGAAACATGCTTACCTGAGCAATCCTTGGCAGAAGATTTATCTTTCAAAAAAAAATATGAAGAAAAAGCCATTAAAGAGCTATGGGAATTTTGTAAGAAACGTTTAATTGAAAAAAATTTAGATAAAATTGTACTTGATGAAATAGGAATGGCAATTAGCCTTGGTTTCATTGAAGAAAATGATTTAATTTCTATGATCAATAATCGTCCTTCATCTACAGATATTATTCTTACAGGACCATCTATTCCTCCTAAAGTAATGGAAATGGCTGATCAAATCACGGAATTACGCTGCAATTAAATGTTAAAAAACGATCGCTGGATTTCAGAGCAAGCTTCATTAGGAATGCTTGAACCATTTCAAGAAAAGCTAATAAGACATCTTGAACCAGAATCCAAAAAATCCCCTGTTTTAAGTTTTGGTTGCTCATCATATGGATACGATTTGCGTCTTTCTTCAAAAGAGTTTTTGATTTTCAGGCATGTTCCAGGAACAGTGATGAATCCAAAAAAATTTAATCCCGCAAATTTAGAACCGACAGATTTAAAAGAAGATAATGATGGTAAATATTTTATTTTGCCTGCTCACTCTTATGGCCTTGGAGTTGCATTAGAAAAAATGAAGGTTCCACCTAATATTACTGTTATTTGCCTTGGGAAAAGCACCTACGCACGTTTAGGAATAATAGTAAATACAACCCCTGCAGAGGCAAGCTGGGAGGGACATCTTACCCTTGAATTCAGTAATAGCTCTGGTGCTGATTGCAGGATTTATGCTGATGAAGGAATTTGTCAATTACTTTTTTTCGAAGGTGACCCTTGTGAAACAACTTACAGTGATAGGAAAGGTAAATATCAGCATCAACCCGAGAAAGTTACTCTCGCTAAAGTTTAAATATGAGTCTTGTTAAATTAATAACCTCTACACCAGATGCTGAAAAAAGCATGGCATATATTGCCAGGGTTAGTAATCCAAAGAATCAAGATAATAATGACTTCACTAAGTTAATTGGATATTGCATAAAAAATGAACATTGGAGTGTATTTGAACAAGCTTATATGACTTTACAAATAGAAACTACTCGAGGGATTGCTGCACAAATATTAAGACATCGGTCATTTACTTTTCAAGAATTCTCACAACGTTATGCAGATAGTAGACAATTAGGAGAAATTCCTATACCTGAATTAAGGAGGCAAGATAATAAAAATCGGCAAAATTCTATTTCAGACTTATCTGAAAAACTTGTTAGTGAATTTAATAAAAAAATCAAACACCAATTCAATCTAAATAAGCAACTTTATGAAGAAATGCTAGAAGCTGGTATAGCAAAAGAATGTGCTAGGTTTGTACTGCCACTAGCTACACCTACCAGAATTTACATGACAGGTTCTTGTCGTTCCTGGATTCATTATATAAATCTAAGAACTGGGCATGGAACACAAAAAGAGCATATGAATATTGCAGAAGAATGTAAAAATATTTTTTCACAAGAATATCCTGTCGTATCAAGAGCCTTAAATTGGTTAACCTAATTGTGATCTCTTGGATTTACAGAGTTAAGAATCTTATTAACATTTCTTTGTTCTAAATAAGTTTCAGAAGTTAAATTACTTGAATTTGATAATTTAGAAAAAGAAGGTAATTCTGAATTATTTATTAAAGCAAAAAAGATCTCATTAAGTTCACTAAATTTTCTTACACCCAAAGAAACGCCCTTAAGTTCGCCTTTATCATCAAAGAAAATTAATTTAGGTATACCATTTACATCATATTTATCAATCCAATCAACCCACCTAGGATTATCAACATTTAGTAATACAACATCTAATTTGTTTGGATTTTGTTTTTTCGCATCAATCATTGCAGGAGCCATTTCCTTACAAGCTTCACACCAATCTGCATAAAATTCAAAAACTGTAGGTCTGCCATTTGACAAGGCCACTTCGGGTAAAAGAGAGTTTTTTGCCAATTCATCCAAAATTGCATTAGCCCTAAACCCACTACGGAAAAAGAATAAAGAAATAACTAGAATAATACTAAGAAAAACCAAAAAACATTTCTCCAAGAAACTAAGCTCTTTATCTGTATTTGTTGTATCATTCATAATTGATTGTTTTCATACAACTAATTTACTAATTATATACAAAATTTTTTATTTAATAGAATATTTAATAGTAGAAATTATCAATTTGATTAATCGATAGATAATCTTCTATTTCTAATGTAAATAGCTCTATAAATTGGCAAATTTTTCTTGAGAACGAATAATTCCCTATCTGTACATACAGCGTAAGGATTCTTATCAAGCCATTGCAATCCATTTAACTTCTTTCTATCAAAATAGCTACTATTATCAATAACATCAGTCATAGTTTTAATAAGCTTAAATATATCACTTTGAATAAATAATTCTCCATCCTTACTCATTGATCTAGCTATAGAATTGATCAAGCTTGTCTGAACAACTCTTCTTTTAAAGTGCTTTCTCTTAAACCATGGGTCAGGAAATTGAATTGAAACTCTTTTCAATTGACCATGATTCAAATCAGATAGCCATTCGTCTAAACTTACATTCACATTGCAAAAGAGGAATTTTAAGTTTTGCAATTCTAATTTTTTTCTTTTTATTTCAGACAAAGCAACAAGAGGTTCTCTTATCTCAAGCCCAAGAAAATTCCACTTTGGATATTTTAAAGCTAATTCAATTAGGAATTCACCTTTAGCAGATCCTATATCTAAATGAATTGGGTAATGCGAATCCCTAAAAAGAATAGACTTACTAGGCAATGATAAAGGTAGTTGGAAAAATTGACTTAAAGGATTTACATGCTGTCTCACAGAATGAAGCCTGATATTGATAAATCAGATTTTTATATTAGCAAGTTAATTCAAAGTTTCAGAAGGAAATATAAACAAGAAATCAATTTATAATAAACTTATTAATCTAGTTTATTATTATTTTTTTGTTTGATGGACTACTAATGATCAACAAAACTTTTGAAGGAATTTGATCATCAGATTACAGACTTTTTCTAAATATGGAGAAAACTATTTAATAATTAAGAATAAGCATGAAAAGAATACATTAAGGTTGATAATAAATATGAATGAGATTTTTTTCTTGACTGAACCTCAATTCCAAATTCTAGTTTGGCTCTCATATCGAATTGCGGCTACTTTCGCATTTGGACTACCATTGTTCTTATTGATTTGGGCAAAAATCACAAATTCAAGCGCTATTGACCGACTACTATCAATTTACTGGAAAGTTTCTAGTCTTTACGCGATTAATCTTTTGTTCCTTAGTAGTGAAAGTCAAGTAGGTCAATTACTTTCATTGATTTCACCCATCTTAATGGTTGGTTCTATTTGGTTTTGGGTTGATCTAAATGAAGAAATTGAAGAAATGTATATTTACAGGCCCATTTCATTAACTACAAGAATTTGGAGATTGACTTTATCTTTTTGGGGTATATTAAATACTATTCTACATATATTTAGTTGGAGGTGTTTAAATTCTATTAATGGAATCTATTGCGACACATGGAGAGAAATCCCATACGACTCATTTATTACAACAAAAATAATTATAAGATTTATTTTAGATGGAAATTGGACTACTGTTCTTTCAACATTTTTTGGATATTTAGCTTTAATATTATATTTAACAGGTTTATTTCAATGGTTAATTGTACAATTACCAAAAAATGGGCGATTTGCAGGTAAATTCTAGAAAAGATTTATCTAATATTCAATTTAGAAAATATTTAAATAGCAATTACTACTTTTTCACATCGCTTACAGATGTTTGTGTGTATTTTATTATTACTCATTTCAATTTCATAATGCCAGCACCTTTCACATTTGAACCCTCTAGCTTTTGCAATATCGACTGAAGCAATATCACTTTCTTCGCTAACTAAAACCTCAGCCCAAGGTTCACCTCCAATTTGTAAAGATGATACAAGGAACCAATCTCTAAGGACATCAACATTATTAGATTCGCATCCAGATAACCATTCAATCGCGGTTCGAACTTTTTCATCAGTGATATCAACTCTAACTGATGCTTCTAAAGAGGAACCTAATTCTTGCTTATTTCTGCAACTCTCCAACATACGATTAATAACTGTTCGGAGTTTACGAAGTTCAACAACATGTTCATTAAGACTGTTATTTCTCCAAATTTCAGGTGCTTTAGGCCATCCTCTTTTAAAGACTGATATTTCTTCTAAACTATAGGGAATGTTCTGCCAAATATCTTCTGCCATATGACATAAAACAGGTGCAATTAAACCAGATATTGTCTCAATCACTAAGGACAAAACTGTTTGACAGCTTCTCCTTCTAAAATCACTTTTAGAGCTGACATATAATCTATCTTTTGCGATATCTAAGTAAAAATTTGATAAATCTACTACGCAAAAATTTTGGATAGTTTGAAAAAACTTCGAAAATTCAAAATTAGAAAAGGCATCAGTAATTTCATCTATTACCTCTGCTGTTCTGTTCAACATCCATTTATCTAACAAAGGCAATTCAGAAATATCAATGGCGTCATTATTTTTGTCAAAATCATAGATATTACCTAATAAATATCTAGAAGTATTCCTAATCTTACGATAAACATCAGAAATTTGCTTGAGTATATTTGATCCAATAGGGACATCCGCAGAATAATCAACTGAACTAACCCATAGCCTCAAAACATCAGCTCCATATGCAGGATCTAACTTTTTATTTGAACCACCATTAATTATTACTAAAGGATCAATAATATTTCCTAAAGATTTGCTCATTTTTCTACCATTCTCATCGAGAGCGAAACCATGTGTAAGAACCTTTTTAAAAGGTGCGTGTTCATTAACTGCAACTGATGTTAATAGCGAAGATTGAAACCAACCACGATGCTGATCAGATCCTTCCAAATATAAATCTGCTGGGTAATTAAAATTATTTTTCTTAGAAATAACTGAGGACCAACTAGATCCAGAGTCAAACCAAACATCCATAGTATCTGTTCCTTTCTGCCATCTGTCTGCTTCATTAACATAAGAAGGAGGCAAAAGCTTAGATACCTCATATTCCCACCAAATATCTGCTCCATGAGTTAAAAATAAATCTGCAATATGAGAAATAGTTTCTTTATTTAGCAGAATATCCTTACCATTCTTTTCATAAAATACTGGTATTGGTAAACCCCAAGTCCTTTGACGAGAAATACACCAATCGCCTCTTTCTCTTACCATAGAGTCAATTCTATTTTTTCCTGATAAAGGAAGCCAAGTAACATCTTTTATTGCTGATAGTGCCTTTTCTCTAAATCCTTCAACAGAAGCAAACCACTGTTCTGTAGCTCTGAAAATTGTTGGTTTCTTAGTTCTCCAATCATATGGATACCTATGTTCGTATGGAATTTCTTTAATCAAAGCTTCTTCATTAATTAAATCATCAATTATTATTTTATTAGCGTCTTTTAATACATTTAGTCCTTTAAATTTACCAGCTTCATTTGTGAGAAATCCTTTTTCATCAACTGGGCAAGAAATCGGTAAGTTATATTTTTTTCCAGTATTAAAATCATCTACACCATGTCCTGGCGCAGTATGGACTAATCCCGTTCCTGAATCAATTGTTATGTAATCTCCTCCTAAAACTACAGGGCTTTTTTTATCATATAATGGGTGATTATATATAACTCCATCTAGCAAAGATCCTTTAATTAATAATCTTTTTTTAAAGTCAATTCCCAAAGTATTAGATACTTTTTCTAAAAGATCATTTGCCATAATTGCAAATGACTTATCAGGTCTTTCAGCAATTACATAATCTAATTTTTTATTAACCGATATAGCCTCATTTGCAGGGAGTGTCCAAGGAGTAGTAGTCCAAATTAAGAGTTTAACTTCTTTTAAAATCCCTTCAGAGTCAAATAAATCTGGAGCCTGGTTAGATATTTCTTGGGCTAAAATTTTTGGTATTTGATTAACCTTAAATCCTACGTAAACACTTTGACTTACATGACCATTGGGATATTCCAATTCCGCTTCAGCCAATGCAGTTTGAGAACTTGGACTCCAATGAACTGGTTTTAGACCTCGATATATGTATCCTTTGAACACCATTTCTCCAAACAATTTAATCTGTGAGGATTCAAATTGTTTATCTAAAGTTAAATAAGGATTATCCCAATCACCCCATATTCCCCATCTTTTAAAACCATCCATTTGATTAGATACTTGCTTTTTTGCATAAGCAGCAGCTTTTTTTCTCAGCTTAATAGGCGTTAAAGCAGCTCGTTGAGATTTATCTAAGGCTTGAAGGACTTTCAATTCAATAGGTAATCCATGGCAATCCCATCCGGGAACGTAACAAACTTTTTTACCTTCCATTATTTTGTATTTATTTATTATGTCCTTTAATACTTTGTTAAGTGCATGGCCCATATGAAGAGTTCCATTTGCATATGGAGGGCCATCATGCAAAGTAAAAGTCTCTCCTGCATTTTTCAAACCCAGCTCAAAATCTATCTTTTTTTCAGTCCAAAAAGCTTGCAACTCAGGTTCTCTAAGAGTTGCATTTGCTCTCATACCAAATTCAGTTTGCAAAAGGTTGAGAGTCTCTTTGTAAGTGGAACGATCCTTTTGAGAACCTTTATTGACCTTATTCACTTGGAGAAATATTCAATAATCATCTTAGTGCCTTAGGCACTATAACCATATCAAGAAGTCTATTCATTTTTGAGTTAATTTTAGATTTCTAATGTTATTGGTATCAGGAAAATCAGATTAATCAGCTTCTTTCTTATTGATTTCCTCTTTCAATTTAGGATGAACCCATTTCTTTTCCTTTAGAGGTTTTTCAGATTGATTAATAGAGCTTTTAAACAAATTTAAAAAGCTATTTCCAAGTTGAGAAAAAATTTGACCAAGTTGTTTAAAAGATTCAAACCATCTATCGAAAGATCCTATCCGTTTTTTTTCTTCTACGCTAAGATGGTTCCATCTGTTTTGAATGATTTCTGACATCATTTTCCCGTACAAAAATACCATAGAAATAATTAATAAATTTATTGAACCTCTCAAAAGATCATTCTCCACCAAAAGAAATAAACCTAAAAATAAAAAAAGACCGCTTATTAACCAATCTCGGGGTCTACTTAATTCGACAAGAATTAATGGTAAAACCAATATCAAAAATCCAACAAAAAGTAATATGTAACCAAAAATAGAAATAAACATTTTTTTTCAATATGTATTTGTGAAGCCTTGATAGAGGCTTACCTAAAAACTAAAAATGGTGAGTAAAACAAAGAAGATTCCAAATTCTTAATTGATAAATATTAAAAACACATTAATCTTTTTACCATCACGAATCAAAAATAGTCTTTAAATAGCAATCAATGAGCTGCTAGAATTAATTGACAATCGGTGAAAGCCTTTGGCCCACCTGGCGGAATTGGTAGACGCGCTGGTTTTAGGTACCAGTGACTTCGGTCGTGGGAGTTCAAGTCTCCCGGTGGGCATTTATTACTTAAGCTGTACAGGTTTAACCTAATCTCATTCACATCAAGCAATGACCCAGTGCTTACCGAGGTCTGACAAAAATGAAACAACCAAAAAGCTGAAATCATTACGCGACTGGCAAAATGAAATCCAGGAATATCTAGATCCCCCTAAGCCTTTAAACGTAACTTTAGGGCTTTTCTTAGGCGGATATTGTCTAGCAATAATAAGCATATGGCAGTGGTATCAAGGGAATTGGCCTTTACCAATCTTAGTTGCATTATCTTTTCTAGCTCTTCATATGGAGGGAACAGTTATCCATGACGCATGCCACAATGCTGCCCATCCCAATAAATGGATCAATCAGTTCATGGGGCATGGAGCAGCAATATTGTTAGGTTTTAGTTTCCCCGTTTTCACAAGAGTTCATCTCGAGCATCACAAATATGTTAATGACCCTAATAATGACCCTGATCATATAGTTAGCACATTTGGTCCTGTTTGGTTAATTGCCCCAAGATTTTTTTATCATGAATATTTTTTCTTTGAGAGAAAACTTTGGAGAAAGTTTGAACTTATGCAATGGGGAATTGAGAGAGGAATATTCATATGCATTGTCATTGCAGGGATTAAATATAATTTTATGAATGTTATTTATAATCTATGGTTTGGACCTGCATTAATGGTTGGAGTGACTTTAGGAATATTTTTTGATTATCTTCCACATAGACCTTTTCAATCAAGAAATAGATGGAAAAATGCAAGGGTTTATCCTAGTAAATTAATGAATCTATTAATAATGGGGCAGAATTATCATTTAGTTCATCATTTATGGCCCTCTATTCCTTGGTTTGAATATAAACCAGCGTATGAAACAACAAAACCACTTTTAGACCACAAGGGATCTCCTCAAAGGATGGGGATTTTTGAAACTAAAAAAGATAGTCTAAATTTTCTTTATGATGTACTAGTTGGAATTAGAAGTCATAAAAAAAGAAGGAGCAAAATGAGATCTATCGCAAGAATATTACCTATAAATAATTGGAGAAAAAAATATATTAAATTAATACACCAAACAACTATTAGAACAGAAAATAAAAATTAATTACTAATCAATTTAAAGTATTTTTGGAACTCTAAAAAAATCACCTTCTCTTTGAGGTGCTTGATTAAGGATATCCTCCCTTGAGCAATTAACTTCGACTAAATCATCTCGCATAGCATTAACTACTTCTACAGCTCTAGTGGTTGGTGGAATGTTTTTAGTATCTATTTCTTGCAATTGATCAACATAAGAAAGAATCTCTTCAAGTTGAGATGTATAAGTTTCAATCTGATCATCTGGGAGTTCTAAGCGAGCTAACTGAGCAACCTTCTGAACATCTGATTTAGAAATTTTACTCATAGTTTGGTTTAGTTAGAAAATTTTCAAGAACCTAAATCAATAGTATAAAGACCTTTTTCCAAAATCCTAAGGATTGAAATTAGGCCAACAGGAAAATTGAAAGAAATAATTATTTAGTAATATAGGTTCTGAATAAACAGTAAGGCAATCGCAATTCTTACAAAAGAATTCTTCTCTAGGCCATCCCATTTGGTAGCACCTGATTTAATAGGCTGCTATTTAAATAAACGTGTTTCAAAAAACAAAAATCTTTCTGGTGTAATTGTTGAAACTGAAGCCTATTCACAAGAAGAAGATTCATGCCATGGCTTCTCGGGGAAAACGAAAAGGAATGAAACCCTATTTGGTGAACCTGGTAATTTATATATATATATTTCATACGGAATTTATCATTGCGTAAATGTTGTCACTGGAAAGAAAAATTGGGCCAATGGTGTTCTCCTTAGATCGATAGCAATTAGAGACGAAGATGAGCGTATTGCCGCTGGACCTGGCTTATTAGCGAAAAGATTTGGATTAAATAGAAAACATGACAATTTACTCTTATCACCAGAAAATAATTTTTGGTTTACAAACAGAAAAGATTTCAAAAAAATGGGCAATATTGTTCAAACAACAAGAATTGGTATATCTAAAGCTAAAGATATACCTTGGCGCTGGTATCTTGAAAGTAGTAGAAGTGTTAGTAAAAGGGTTAAAGGAGATAAAATTCCTCCAACAAATAAATGTTGGTACCCTTCCTCACATGAGGGATTATGAATAATTGGAAACATAATCACATTCTTGATCTGTCTACATTTTCTTTAGATGATTACCAAACAGTTTTAGAACTAACTACAAGATTTAAAGATGTACATAAATCAAGTTCTAGAAAACTTCCCGCGCTTCAAGGACGTTTAATTACAAACTTATTTTTTGAGCCAAGTACAAGAACAAGAACAAGTTTTGAACTTGCTGCGAAGAGGCTTTCTGCCGATGTTCAAAATTTTTCTGTCTCAGCAAGTTCTTTAAGCAAAGGAGAGACTCCTCTAGACACTATTCTCACTTATATCTCGATGGGGGCTGATATTTTAATAATTAGGCATGAGTCAACAAATGTCCCCGCAGATTTAGCTAATTATGTAGACAAAAATAATATTAATACATCAATTCTTAATGCAGGAGATGGATATCACAGTCATCCAAGTCAAGGGCTATTGGATTTATATACTCTTGCCACTTTTTTTAATCCAAGCGAACCATCAACGAATAGTCTTATTAATAAAAGAATAACAATAGTTGGAGATATTCTTCATTCTCGAGTCGCCAGGTCAAATCTTTGGTCCTTGACTGCGTGTGGAGCAGACGTAACACTTTGCGGCCCTTCTAGCCTTCTACCTAATGAATTCATTGACTTTGTTTTAAATCCTCCGCCAGGGCAAAAAATTGATCCAATTAATAAGCGAGGTTCTATTTCAATAGAAAGATCACTAAAACATGCATTAAAAAATGCTGATGCAGTTATGACGCTTCGATTACAGAAAGAGAGAATGAAGCAAAATATGCTTACAGATCTTGAAACTTACCATGAAACATACGGCATAACTCATCAAAGCTTAAAATGGTGTGAAAAAAAAGTTCCTGTTCTTCATCCAGGACCAGTAAATAGAGGTATTGAAATTAGTAGTCAGTTAGTAGAAGATAATTCAATCAACCTTATTAGCAAACAAGTCGAAAATGGCATACCTACAAGAATGGCATTGTTGTATTTGCTAGGGTTAAATAAAAATAATTAAATATATCTATAAAAGTTTCAAGCCCTCTGAAAAAAGACCATAAACCATTCCAATCCTAAACATATCAAATATTCTAATAAGTATTATTGGTTTTTTTGATTCTAGGAAAAAGAATCTAGCTTTGATAAGTATCTCCAAAAATATTAATGTAATAAATGCTCCAACTGGATCCATCAATGCAAGTACACCATTAATCATACCTAAAGAGCTTCCTATCAAAAAACCAAACAAAAAAATTATCACTAATAATGAATACCTTCTCCAAGGATTAGCAGCCCAATTCGCTAACCTATCTATAATCTTTGCAGATGATTTATATAAAATTGTTTTCTGCATTCTTTGAGGCATAAGAAAAAGATAAAAAAATTACTTTATATTTATCAACCAACATAATAATAAATGAAAGATAATATAAAGCAAAGAAAATATTTTCAATCAAAATCGAACGTAAATAATAACTCATATTTTCATTAATATAGAAAAAATCCATATTATTTAAAATTTGAAAAAATCTTTTTAAAGGCCTACTTGATATAAAATCTACTGATCATGAATAATCCGACTTCTGTATCTGGAAAAAAAATATTAGTTGCAGTTACAGGAAGTATTGCAGCTGTAAAGACTCCAATTTTAGTTAGTCGATTAATTAAAGCTGGGGCAGAAGTGAAGTGCGTAATAACTCAAAGTGCAGCCAAATTAGTTAGCCCCTTATCTTTATCTACTTTAAGCAGAAATAAATGCTACCAAGATAGAGATCAGTGGCAGGACTACCAAACAAAACCTTTGCATATTGCTTTAGCTGAATGGGCAGATTTAGTTCTCGTTACACCAATGAGTGCAACATCTTTATCAAAATTTATCAATGGAAATGCAGAGGGACTTTTAGCAAGCACTCTCCTAGCAGCAGAATCGCAGATCGTTGTTGCTGCGGCAATGAACACTTCAATGTGGTCAAATCAAGCAGTCAAAAATAACTGGAAGAACTTAAAGGAAATAGACCAAGTAATTACCCTAGAACCAAGCGAGGGACTTTTAGCTTGCGACAGAATTGGTGATGGAAAAATGATTAGTTTAGATGTTATTGAATTAGCCGCTGAAAGTGCCTTTATTTTCCGTGCACAAAATAAATTTCTTACCAAAGATCTAAAAAATATAAGGTTTCTTGTATCAGCTGGACCGACCGTCGAGGATCTTGATGGGGCTAGACAACTAACAAATCGAAGCAGTGGGCGAATGGGTATTTTGATAGCTCAAGCTGCAAAGTTAAGAGGAGCAGAGGTTGATCTAGTACATGGGCCAATAAGCGTATCAAGAGAACTTCTTGAAGGTCTCAATACCTATTCAGTCAGAAACTCAATTGAGATGAGAGAAAAAATCGAACATTTAAAATCCTTTGCACAAGTTATCGTTATGGCTGCAGCAGTATCAGATTTCAAAAAAAAGATTCCAACAAAAAAGAAAATCTCTAAAGAACTTTTTCTAAATTCGATTTTTGATGATATTGAACTAACCCCTGACTTAATTAAAGATCTAACTGGCAGGAAATTAGAAAATCAAATTTTCCTTGGTTTTGCTGCTGAGTCAGGAAGTGATATGGAAATCAAAGAAAAGGGAGAGAAAAAAAGAATTTCAAAAGGGTGTGATCTTCTCATGGCCAATCCAATTGATAGAGATGGGCAGGGATTTGATAAAAACTTCAACAGTGGTTTTTTATTAGGTCCAAAAAAAATGGCTAAAAACTTGCCTTTATCAACAAAACTTTCAATATCCCATCAACTTTTAGATGAAATTCAAGATTTTAAAACTTAAATTTTAAATATTTTTTGTATTAGTTTTTTTTCAAGAATCAGGGCCTTAATGCCGTAAATGCTTGCTACAAAAGGGTTTTGAAGGAAATAAGTACCTCATGGCTGACCAAGCAAAAGCTACGGGTTGTATAGAGCTGCAAAATGCTTGTGATAAGAAGTATTTGACACCTGTAATATCCCAACTGAATTAATTGGGCGGTTTCGACCGCAGTCATCTAGCCCTCTCATGCGATTTCGTCCTCTGCTGGCTTTGATGCTGGCTTTTTGTCTCACCTTTACAACTCTCCCATCTAGCGCATCTGCAGCTTTAAAAGGGCGCGAACAAGGTAATGCTCGATTTGGCAACGTTGTAAATACTGGCCAAGCAGATGCTTGCACTGTTTTACCTGCTGGTTCATCGGGTTCTATTAATGCTGATGGTCAGTTCAAAAGCTTATGCCTTCAGCCAACAGAAGTTTCAGTAAAACTTCCAGGTAACAAGCGAAATAAATCTGATTTTGCAATTGCAAAAATCATTAGCCCTCGCTTTAACACAAGCCTGGATGAAGTTTATGGAGATCTTTCTGGAGGAAAATTCACTGAAAAAGGTGGTATTGACTTCTCTCTTATTACAGTTCTAGCTCCAAATGGAGAGGAATTTCCTTTTGCCTTTTCTGTAAAAGAAATGGTTGCTGAATCAAAGAAAGGAAAATCAATTGAGCCAGGAGCTGAGTTCTCTGGTCCAACAACTACACCAAGTTATAGATCTGCAGACTTTCTTGATCCAAAGAGTCGCGCAAAATCAACTGGTGTTGAATATGCACAGGCTCTCATTGCTCTTGGTGGTGATGATGAGGATCTTGCAAGAGAAAATGTTAAAGATGATCTTGGCGGTAAAGGTCAAATAACACTTACTGTCGAATCTGTTGATGCCGACACTGAGGAATTTGGTGGCCAATTTGTTGCTGTCCAGCCTTCAGACAACGATCTTGGATCAAAAGATCCTGTTGATGTTCAAATCAAGGGTATCTTTTATGGTCGCAAAGCCTAAATAAAGAATATTCATCATCAACAAAAGAAAAAAGGGTGGGGGGTATTGCCCCCACCCTTTTTTCTTTGCTGAATTCGAAGAAAACAAAATTACAAATATGGGCCCTTTGTCTGGGAGAATTTGCCGGGTTACTTCAAGGGAAAATGATTATCAAAAAAAATTCTAATAAAAATTCTGAAGGTTTGATAAAACCTTATGGCGGAGAGCTAATAAACCTAATGGCATCAGATAAGGAAAAAAACGAGGTAAAAAAAAGTTCATTTCAAGTTTTAAGTTGTTCAGATAGAAATGCTTGTGATATTGAACTTTTGCTCATTGGTGCTTTTTCTCCTTTGAGAGGGTTCATGAGCGAAGCAAATTACAACTCAGTTGTTCAAGAGAATCGAATCGAATCAGGTTTGCTTTTTGGCCTACCCATTGTCATGGATACAGATAGAGAGGATATAAATCCTGGAGATACAGCTTTACTTAGATATAACGGTCAAGATCTAGCAATTTTTGAAATACAAGACAAATGGGAACCCAACAAGATAATAGAGGCCAAATCTTGTTATGGAACAACTTCTTTAGAACATCCTGCGGTCAGAATGATTTCTATGGAAAGGAAAAAATACTATTTGGGAGGTTCGATAAAAGGGTTGGAATTACCTACAAGAGTGTTTAATTGTAAAACTCCTGCTCAAGTAAGAAAAAACCTTCCTTCTGGAGAAGATGTAGTTGCATTCCAGTGCAGGAACCCAATTCATAGGTCCTTTGCAATTCGTATGACTCCTTGCCCACCTTTTCCTCCA